>CAZSLI010000052.1:0-2525 GCA_964607705.1 uncultured Eubacteriales bacterium | reverse complement strand
AGACTCATACCATCGCCCACCATAAAGATTACATTCTTTATCTTTTTACCTTTCGGAGCATGTAATTTAACTACATTATATGTATTATCAATCGTTACTGTTTGTTCCTTATCTTTACGGTTTTGTGCTTGCAAAGTTGCAGACTGTGACATTAACAGTACAACAGCCAGTGCTACATTTATAAAAATCTTTTTCATATTCTTAATACTTTATATCTTACTATTTCATTTCTACACGAATCATTACCGGAGCATGGTCTGACAAATAAGTTGTGTTATTCGTTTCAGCAAGTACACCATATTTCAAAACCTTTAATCCACCACGAACGAAAATATAATCTATCAGTTCACGTTCATTCAAAGGAAGCTTTCCAAAATCGTGATAGCTCCATGCAGGCCCATAGACTACAGAAGACACCGTTCTTGAATCTGTTAAGTGCAATGCATTATTGGAATCAGTAAGTGATTTGATAACACTTGATGAAGGGGCTGAATTAAAATCGCCTGTAACAATAACCGGAAGCTTTTGCCCTATTTTACTTATGTTGTTCAATAGAAGTTTCACACTTTCTCTGCGCGCCACTTTCCCCACATGATCCAAATGAGTATTAAGTACAAAAAGACTCTTGTTGGTTGTTTTATCTTTCAGAATAGCCCAGGTTGCAATTCTTTCGCAGGCTCCATCCCACCCCAATGAACCAGGAACATCGGGTGTTTGACTTAACCAGAAATAGCCAGACTTTACCAAACTAAAGCGAGACTTTTTAAACCAAATGGGGCTATATTCACCTTGCTCTTTTCCATCCTTACGTCCAACTCCGATAACATCATATCCGGGAAGAAGGCTTTTGATATCTAATAACTGATTATGAAGAACTTCCTGAGTTCCCAATATATCAATATCATAAAAACGTATAGCATTTGCTGCATTCTCTTTACGGTACTTCCAGTTATTAAGACTGTCTTCGGGATTGTCGTATCTCACATTGAATGTCATTACATTTATACCACTATCCTTTGAAGTCTTTTCGGGAAGTGTCCATGAAACAAGTAGTGGCAACAATAAAATTAAAAAATACTTTTTCATATCTATATCATGATAAATTCTTATTTCACAAACAGATTTTCGGCAGGTATTGAAGTGAATTCTTTTGAATAAGGAACTTTCCATGCCCATTCAAGACTCTCACCCTCGTAATCTTCAAAATACAACAGCTTATATATGTGAAAGCCTTTTTTCAAAGCAATTTTTCCAGTAGCCGAAATTGCAGCATGTGAACCATCATTATTCACAACTTCCTTGTCATTAATATAAAGTTTGCTTCCATCGTCGGATTTTGTAAGGAACTCATAAATACCATCCTCGGGTACATATACAAGACCTTCAAACGTATATGCAAAATGATCGGGTTGCAAAGCTTTTAATATTGAAGGTTCTTTCAAAACTCCACTTTCTTTGACCTGAGATAAAAGGATATCATAAACTTTAGTAAAATTGCCTTCATAGTAGTTATAAGATGTTCCGTGAACTGAAGGCGACACATTCAAAGTCTCATCAAAAACAGCTTTTCTTGCATGTACAATCATAGTTGGACTAGGCTCCATATCTTCTTTATAAGCTTTCGCTCTGATCTCTGCCGATTCACTAATCTTAATCGGGCCGCAATAAACAGGAGAGTCATCGTCGGGTTCACTTCCATCAAGCGTATATCTTATTTCAGTATACGGTGTTGCAGAACCCATCCTCACATCTACCTGACCTATAAATAAATCAAGATCAGTTTCTATGTAAGGAACAGAAACAAACGATTTTTCTGTATACGAATAGGGAGAAGAATGATCTGAAACACCCCTTTTATAATTCGGAGCTGCCGATAAAGTAAAGTTTAAAACTCCACCTTCCATTAGTTGCTGATAAGTTATATAGTTATTATCTATGCATTTTCCATTAAGCTCTACCTTCTCAATATAAATATTCTTATCTGGATTATTGGCTATAATGGTCAGTTTCTTTCCGTTAGCTAATGTAATGACCGCTTTTCCGAACAAAGGAGAAGTGAGATTAAATTCATTGGAGCCAGGACAAACAGGATAAAGACCTAGACTACTGAAGATATACCATGCAGACATTTGCCCGCAATCTTCATTTCCACAAATACCATCAGGAGTAGGATGATACATTTCCTTTAATAATCTCCGTACCATTTCCTGTGTTTTCCATGGACGTCCCACATAGTTGTACAAATACGCCATGTGATGACTAGGTTCGTTTCCATGCGCATATTGTCCTATTAATCCAGAGACATCAACTAAATCACCCACCAGTGGCGATTTGGTGGTAAACAAAGAATCCAAAGCATTAATAAAATGATCTTTCCCACCCAAAAGGCTGACTAAACCATTAATATCATGAGGTACAAAGAAACGATATTGCCACGCATTGGCTTCTGTATAATTTCTACCTATTTCATAAGGATTAAAAGAAGCATCCCAATTACCATCCAGTCTCTTTCCTCTGAAAAAGCC
>CAZSLI010000051.1:0-2611 GCA_964607705.1 uncultured Eubacteriales bacterium | reverse complement strand
TTCTCCATAATATACCCCCTACTCAACGGTAACGGACTTGGCTAGATTTCTTGGTTTATCCACATCGCAGGCTTTTTGCTTTGCCATGTAATAGGATATGAGCTGCAGTGAAATCACTGAAAGCACTGGAGATAATATATCCAGGGTTTCAGGTATATATATTACTGAATCCACAGTCTTTTCTATATCCTTGTTTCCTTCTATGGTAATGGCCATTACTTTGGCTCCTCTGGTTACCACTTCTTTAATGTTACTTACCATTTTGTCTATTAAGTCCTTTTGAGTTA
Source organism: uncultured Eubacteriales bacterium (assembly GCA_964607705.1). Lineage (GTDB taxonomy): Bacteria > Actinomycetota > Coriobacteriia > Anaerosomatales > PHET01 > CAZSLI01. The sequence continues at coordinate 2,324 of CAZSLI010000051.1, read as the reverse complement.
AGGTGGCTATTACCACTGTACCCTTTTCTATAAGAGCTATTGGTCCATGCTTTAACTCTCCACCGGCGTAGGCTTCTGAGTGGATATAGGAGATTTCCTTAAGCTTTAAGGAACCTTCCATGGACACTGCATAATCAAGGCCTCTGCCTAGGAAGAACATATCTCTTTCCATATAGGTTTGAGATGCAAATTTCTGCAGTACGTCCTTATGCTTTAAGGTTTCTTCAGCTAAAGCTGGAAGTTCTAGCATAGCTTTTTTAATATTATAAATTTCATCCTGGCTTAAAGTTTTCTTTAAGCTAGCAAAATGAAGTGCTATTATATACATGGCAATAAGCTGTGTTACATAGGCTTTAGTGGAGGCTACTGCTATTTCTGGTCCTGCCCAGGTGTACAGTACATCGTCTGCTTCCCTGGAAGCTGATGAGCCTACTACATTAGTTATGGCTATTACCCTGGCGCCCTTTTTCTTGCCGTCTCTCAGCACTGCTAAGGTATCTGCGGTTTCTCCAGATTGGCTTACCACCATTATCAAAGATTTTTCTGTTATAAGTGGATCTCTATATCTAAACTCTGATGCTATATCCACCTCTACAGGAATCTTTGCTAGCTTTTCTATAACGTATTTTCCCACCACTGCTGCATGATATGCAGTACCGCAGGCTACCATATAAATTCTATCAATATTCTTTAGTGTTTCTTCTGTAATAGTTATCTTATCTAAAACTATATCATGGTCTAAAGATATCCTTGAAGTTAAGGTATCCTTTATAGCCTTTGGTTGCTCATGGATTTCTTTAAGCATAAAGTCTTCATAGCCGCCTTTTTCTGCTGCATCTGCATTCCAAGTTACATGATATACTTCCTTATTTATGGTTTCTCCCATTTCATTTAATATGGTAACACCATCCTTAGTTAATACCACAAACTCTTTATCCTCTAAAAGGTATATATCCCTAGTATGATTTAGCACCGCTGGAATGTCAGATGCTATAAAGTATTCATCCTTTCCTAACCCAACTATCAAAGGACTATCCTTTCTTACTGCCACCAGCTTATCTGGTTCCTTAGAACAAACCACTCCAATGGCATAGCTGCCTTCCATCTTTGAAACAGCCTTCATTACCGCTTCTATTAGGTTTCCCTTATAATAATAGTCTATTAAATTAGGTATAACTTCAGTATCAGTTTCAGATAAAAACTCATAACCTTTTGAAGTTAACCAATCTCTAAGCCTTAAATAATTTTCGATGATACCATTATGCACCACGCTGACAGAAACCTTAGCATTGCTATGTGGATGAGAGTTCACATCTGAAGGTTCTCCATGGGTAGCCCATCTGGTATGGCCAATTCCAATATTTCCTTCTAGAGGATTTTCCATTAATCTATTTTCTAAATTTGCAAGCCTTCCCTTGCATTTTGAAACTTCAATTCCTTCTTCACTTAAGATTGCCACTCCTGCTGAGTCATAACCTCTATACTCAAGCTTTTCTAATCCTTCCACTAAAATAGGCGCAGCCTCTCTTAATCCAAAATATCCAACTATTCCGCACATATTATTCTTCCTTCCTGTATACTAATTTTTAGTCTCATTTCTTAAAAAAGGGTTCACTTGTCCCTAGGACTCAAAAACCCCATTTGAAAGGTTTTAACACCTGATTGATGTTGTTTCCAGAAATCACTTCCCGGCTTTATCAATCGTTAACGGTAGTGCGCTACCGTGGGGCACCCGCCGAAGACTCGATACTCCCCATCCTCGTCAACTAAAGTTTTTCCAAATCTCAGATTTTGAGAAACTTTAGTCCTGGCGCTTTTATATTGTAACTCCCACAAGGTTTTTCCATATATCATCCCCTTTCATCAATATTTTTATTCAAAAACACTACTATATTAGTATATTCCTTCACATGCAATGTTGGCAATTAAAAAAAACAAAAACTGCTAACTATATTATTAGCAGTCAAAAAATTTCCCTATATCTTTACTTCCTCTACACTTTCCTTATTTTTATGCACCATATCCGTAGCTTGACTTAAAGCAAAGTCCATTCTTCCTAAAGAACTTAAGGTATATCCATACCCTAAGGACATGTCCATAGAAGTTAACTTTTCATTTTCTTTTATGATATTTAACTCTTTCTGAATTTTATCAAGGATATTTTTAACATACTTTTCTTCTACATCCATCATTATAAAAGCAAATTCATTCCCGCTTATGCGAAAAAGCATACAATCCTCTGTAGAAAATCCCTTTAAGAATTCTGCAGTGAATTTAATAAAATCATTTCCTCCCTGAAGTCCAAATTCATTGTTAAGATGTTT
>CAZSLI010000050.1:0-2645 GCA_964607705.1 uncultured Eubacteriales bacterium | reverse complement strand
TTGATTTATCATTACTTGAAAAAATCATCCAGTTTAATATTTTGGATAAGGCAGAATGTTCAACTTTTTGGAGAAAATGATGAAAATAGCTTATCATATGCTATAATTTTGAATATAGATTAAGCATTAAGGAAGTGGTGTCTTGGTACAGCAATATACAAAAAAAATGATTCGCGAGGTATTCATAAAGATGCTGAATGAGCATCCACTTAACACAATAACAGTTAAGGCTATTGTTGCAGAATGTGAGATCAATAGAAATACTTTTTATTATTACTATTCAGATGTATATGCAATTTTGTCGGAGATCTTCCAAACTGAACTTCAGAGAGTCATTGATGAATATAATGATACACTGTCCTGGGAGGAGAGCTTTATTGTGGCTGCTAAGTTTGCTTTAGAAAACAGAAAAGCTATTTATCATGTATATAATTCCATGAGAAGAGAAGAATTGGAGAACTATATATACAATATATCAGGAAATGTCATGATCCGTTATGTGGAGAAAGTAAGCGAAGGTATCTCAGCATCTTCGGAGGATAAAAAACTCATTGCTTCCTTTTATCAGTGTGCTCTTACTCAAATGGTGCTGCGCTGGATTGCCTCAGGAATGAATGAAGATCCCGATACTATTATTAAACGAATCGGAAAGCTCTTTGATGGAAACATTGCACTATCCCTTAAGCGAAGTGCTGGTTTCAATGATATCTAGTAAAAAAGTAATAAGAGATTTCTTCTTTATCAGACATTCTAATATAAATGCCTGAAATTTAGGCAAATAAACTGCGGTGTTGGAAATTCCAACACCGCAGTTTATTTATCTAATGTAAAACACATAAAAAAACTATATTATAAATATAAATAAATCCTTCATACAACAAGCATTCACAAAGTTAAAAGTGGATTTATTATATTTTGTACTACCTAGGATAGTAACAAGGTTAATAAAAAGATATCTAAACACAATAGTAGGATTTAGAAAACTATTAATAATTGGGAAAGAGGGAGAAAAAATGAAAATAAAGACACATGATGATAGGCTTACACTTACCAATGGAAGTTATCATGCTTTAGTAAATGCAAGAAAGCCTAAGGGAATCGATGATAAAAAAGCTTACTTAATAGGTACAGGAATTGGTGCTTTGGCTGCTGGCTGCTTTTTGATTCGTGATGCCCATATGGATGGCAGTAAGATAACTTTCCTAGAACAATTAGAAGTCCCTGGTGGCTCCTTGGATGGTGCTATTCGTGAAAATATGGGTTATGTAGCACGTGGTGGACGTGAAATGGGACATCATTTTGAGGTTTTATGGAGCTTGTTTAGTTCATTACCATCCACAGAAGATCCTAGTATGACTGTGTTAGACCATTTTTATTATACAAACTATGATGATCCAAACTTTAGCAATTGTCGTATTACTAAAAACCAAGGGGAACGCTATGACAATGGAAAATTTAATTTGGGTCAAGACTTGGCAAAGGAATTAGCTGCTTTTACCAGCATGACAGATGAAGAGCTTCAAGATAAAGCTATAGAAGATATTTTTTCTGATGAACTTTTAAATTCTGATTTTTGGACATTATGGAGAACGATGTTCGCTTTTGAGAACTGGCATAGTGCCCTAGAGATGAAATTATACATGAACCGTTTCATCCACCATGTGGGAGGATTGCCAAATCTTTCAGCTTTACAATTTTCAAGACATGATCAATTCACTTCCTTTGTAAAACCTATGGTTAAATATTTGGAAGATAATGGTGCTAAATTTCAATATGGAGTCAATGTGAATAATGTTGAGTTCTCAATTTCAGAGGATAAAAAGGTTGCAAAGAAAATAGTTGCAACAGATAAAAATGGAAAGGATATTTCTATTGACTTAACAGAAAACGACTTAGTATTTATCACTAATGGTTCCATGACTGAAGCTTCTGGATACGGTGATGACAAAACTCCTGCTCCATTTAACAAGGAACTAGGTGGATGTTGGAAGTTGTGGAGAAACATAGCTGCCCAATCTGATGAATTTGGAAATCCAGATAAGTTCTGTACAGATACAGAAAAATCTAATTGGGAGTCTTGTACAGTAACTTGCCATGATGAACGTGTTCCTAAGTACATTGAAAAGATCACAAAACGTTCACCTTATGGTGGACGCACTGTAACAGGCGGCATAGTTACAGCTGTTGATTCTTCATGGCTTATGAGCTGGACCATAAACCGTCAAGAACAGTATTATGGACAACCTGAAAAAGATGTTGTGGTTTGGGTATATGGTTTATTTTCTGATGTTCCTGGAGACTATATTAAAAAATCTATGAGAGATTGTACTGGTAAGGAAATCACAAAAGAATGGTTATATCATATAGGTGTTCCTACAGATGAAATAGAAGAATTAGCAGAAAGCTGCACTGCAATTCCTGTTATGATGCCATTTATTACATCTATGTTTATGCCACGTGCATTTGGAGATCGTCCTTATGTTGTACCAAAGAATGCAGTAAACTTTGCTTTCTTAGGACAATTTGCTGAAACTTTGGATGATCCAGGACGTGATACTGTATTTACTATTGAATATTCAGGACGTACAGCTATGGAAGCAGTATATGTTTTAACTGGAGTTGAAAAAGGAGTTCCTGAGGTATTT
>CAZSLI010000049.1:0-3080 GCA_964607705.1 uncultured Eubacteriales bacterium | reverse complement strand
GATGATGCTGATCATGGAAAAATTATTTAGGTGGCCTTTAGAATATACATTGACATATGGTGATACTCATAGTATCATGATACATATAGTATCATGAATGCTTTATTAGAATAGCCTATTAACAGTGTCTGCTCATACAGAGAAGGAATTAGCATATCTCTTAGGCTGTATTGGCGCGATTCTTATATTAAGGACATATGAATCAGAGTTTGCTGGCAGTATGGCTAATAAGGTATAGGATTATGAAGGATAGGAGGATATGGGTACTTTGATTAGAGGTATCCATGAAATAGAATGGCAGAAACAAAAAGAGAAAAATACCTGGAGCAGAGAAAGCTGCTTATGGAGGAAAGAAAAAAAGAGGTAATAGATACGGCAAAAAAGCTTTTTCTGGAAAAAGGACTGAATAATGTAACTATGAATGACATTATGAATGAATCCGGATTAAGTAAAGCAACAATGTACCGTTATTATGACAGCATACATCCCATCGCCTTTGAGGTGGAATATGAAATGATGCAGGAAATATTCAGCGATCTGAAACTCATTGATATAACTAACCGAAATGGCGGCGAAGCCATAAAGGAAATTCTTCTGACCATGGTGGACAGATTTATTTATCATATAAAGGCCTACCGTTATATCAGTATGTTCGACTTTCTTTACTCGGATCAGTATCCCAACGATAATCTGTCACAGGAATATAACAAGGTGATACAGTCCATTATTGATGCTAATATGAGCGGGGAGAGGGTTAAGGAGCAATATGCCGAAGCCTTAACCTATGTAAGCGTGATTTTTGCTTATCTGCAGAAGCTGGCTCACCGTAAGGAAATCATCGATAAAGGGGAAATTGACGTTATTGAGCGATTAAATATCGTAAGGAAGATGATTCACAAGCTGTTGAAATAAATGAAAGGCATAGGATGAATTCCATGTGGATTTTATTATTAATACTGGCGATTATTTTCGTTGTAATGCTGCTGTTGTGCAGTATCGTATTCCTGCCGCTGTTCCTTGGCAGACGGATAAAAAGTCCGATTACCAAAGAAAGTCGGGAATACTTCTTCAGCGGAGAAGGAGAACATATAATAAAGACTCATATCATAGGCTATGGGGAGAATAAGGAAAGTTTTATTCTATATGCTCCTGTCCACTTGGAGGGAACACTTCCGGTAATTATCTGGGGCAATGGAACAGCCGCTCTGCCGAAGAATTATGATGAGCTGCATCGGCATCTTGCTTCCTGGGGGTTTATTGTTATGAATACCTATAACAGTGAGACTGGAACTGGGAAGCCTCTAAAGGAAGCTCTTTGCTATCTGCTTGAGGAGAATGCGAAGCCTGACAGTATTTTCTACATGCATGTTGATACGCAGCGTATAGGCTGTGCGGGACATTCCCAGGGTTCTACGGGTGTGATTAATCTGCATACGAATTTTACGGAAGGAAGTTATATAAAAACCGTTGTTTCTATTGCACTTCCTGCTCTGCGATGGTGTGATCCTGAGGATGTATATGTACCAGAAAGAATTAATGTTCCTTTTTTGGTGTTAACCGGTACCCTTGATTTTATTATCTCTCCCTTCAGGAGTTGCCTTGCTGCTATTAATAGATTAGAAAGCGGTGTTGAGGGTTGGTTTCTGGAGGCCCGCTACTGTTCCCATACGGAGATTCAGGAGGAAGGCGGTAAATATAAGGGCATATTGACAGCCTGGTTCCGGTACAGGCTGATGGATGACAATACGGCGAGGGAGATCTTTGAAGAGCAGGGAGAGATATATAAGAATGCGGGCTGGAGAAGAGTATATGCACGCGGAGTCCGTGATAATATTAGGAATGACAGCAGACTATCATAAGGAGCTGATTCAATCAATGCAGAGGGAAAAATGTATTCGTGACAGCAAGCCTGTAGCTTCAAAGATTCGTAAAAAGCGCCGTTTCAAACCTAAATGCCAGATTACCTATGAAAATGCTTCTGAAAGCCTTATGGATGAATATTGGGATTCCTTTATTCACGCTGAGATCTACCTGATGGAGATACTCGGTCTGTCTAAGGCCAGTGTAGAGGAGGATAGAAGCCTCTGCAGCCGGCGTGAACGAAGGAAGAAAAGTCAACAACAAAGGAATTATCAAATTGATCAAATAATGCTTGAGCTTCTGCAGCTATTGAAAGAAGCCCAGGAGAAGAAAATATCACCGGAATACATTTGGGGTAATGACCCCAAAGGCTTTTGTAAAAGGTTTCTAGAGCAGCGGGAAATAAAACTACCCACTCCTTTGGAACTATTTGCACTCCGATTAAGAGAGCTAGTTAAGGGTTTTTTGATTGTATCCTGCATCATCCTGCTCACGATGAAGGGAGCACCATCCTTTACCACGAAGGCGGACCTGTCGGTATGCCTGATGGATCCCATCAGGATACTGGTGGATTATCTCCTGGTTGAACGATACATCAAAGTCAATATCTTTAATCCTAATATAAAAGGAAAATCCATATATCGAAAATTCAGAAGGTATGATCTTATTGTAATAGCTGGGTTGATTCTGCTTAATCTGGGAGCACAGAAGCTGTTTGACTACCCACATTCCTACGTCTGGTTTACGCTTTTGCAGGGGGGCGTTTTTTATCTGCTTCCGATATTGATCCTGTTACTCATATTGAAAGTCTGCTATAGAAATGTAAAGCGCAGCAGTTAGGGCTATGAGCTGCTGAATTATAATTATAGTAATTAAGGAGAGAGGTTTATGAAAAAGGGACATTTTTTCCATGAAGAGCTGCGGGATGGAATCTTCTTGATATCCTGCAAGGAATGGGAGATGCGTACAGTAACCATTAATACATACCTGATTAGGGGCAGGGAAAAGGCGGTGCTGGTGGATGCGGGACTTGGAACCTCCGGATTGAGAGAGTATGCGCAGCAGCTGGCTGGTGTGCCCGTTCAGCTGGTACTAAGCCACGGACATTTCGATCATACCGGTGCCGTGAATGAATTTGACGATGTATGGGTACACCCGGAGGATGCATTGATTCTGGGGAAGAGCATCATTAAGCTCCTGCCCTCAAAGAAAATAACCGC
>CAZSLI010000048.1:0-3196 GCA_964607705.1 uncultured Eubacteriales bacterium | reverse complement strand
TGAAGGGCAAGTACGTCAAGCTGGCCGACACGATCAAGGGCTTCGACATGATCGCGAAGGGCGAGCTCGACGACGTGCCCGAGCAGGCGTTCCGCTATAAGGGCGACATCGAGGAAGTCCTCGAGGCCGCCGAGCAGCTCAAGGCAACGGTCTAAGGAGCGCACCGTATGGCACGCACCCTTCTGGCCGAGATCGTGACCCCGGAGCGGATCCTCTACACCAACGAGGTCCGCATCGTGATCGCGACTACGCCTGACGGCGAGATCGGCATCCTGCCGCTCCACGCTCCGCTGGTGACCTGCCTCGCCCCCGGTGAGGTCAGGCTGCAGTACGGCGATGGCGCGGCCGACTGGGAGTTCTTCTCGGTCTCCGGTGGTTATCTGCAGGTGCACGAGGACAAGGTCATCGTGCTGGCGGACGCCGCTGTGGCGGTTTCGCAGATCGACAAGACGCGGGCGATCGAGTCGGTCGACCGCATCAAGGAGCGCCTCGGCGAGCTTCCGGCCGAGTGCGAGGAGCGTTCGCAGCTCGAGCGCGACCTGTACTGGCAGGAGGCGCAACTGCGCACCGCTGCCAAGCACGGCGCGTAGTAGCATCATCTAAGTAGCGAAGGGGCGGGCCCTCGGGTCCGCCCCTTTTCGCTTCCAGGTCACGGTAGTGTGACGCCCGCCGCGTAGACCTAGGGGTGCTGCGGTATGCTCCAACCCATGGAATCGATCATCGTCTGCGGGGGTCGGCCACTGTCCGGAGAAGTCCGGGTCGAGGGGGCCAAGAATTCCGCACTCAAACTCATGGCCGCGGCGCTGCTTGCGCCGGGCACCTCACGGATCACCAACGTCCCCGACATCGCGGACGTCGACATCATGTCCGAGGTACTCAGGCACCTGGGCGCCGAGGTGCGGCGCACCGACCACGCTCTCGAGATAGACGCGACGGCGCTCACCAGCCACGACGCTCCCTACGAGCTCGTTGCGCAGATGCGCGCGTCCATCGCCGTACTTGGCCCTCTGGTGGCCCGTCTCGGACAGGCCAGGGTCGCGATGCCGGGCGGCTGCAACATCGGTTCGCGCAAGATCGACATGCACATCGCGGGTCTTCGGCACCTCGGCGTCGAGATCGGGTTCGGCCACGGCTACATCACTGCCACGGCGCCTGACGGTGGGCTGAAGGGCGCCGCCGTCACCCTGGAGTTCCCGAGCGTGGGCGCGACCGAGAACTTGCTCACCGCCTCGGTCATCGCCGAGGGCACGACGATCATCGAGAACGCGGCCCGCGAACCGGAGATCGTCGATCTCGCTGAGATGCTCAACGCCATGGGCGCATGCATCGAGGGCGCGGGGTCACCCACCATCAAGGTCCGCGGTGTCCCCGAGCTTCATCCCGCCGAGCATCGGGTGGTCGGCGACCGCATCGAGGCCGGCACGTTCCTCGTGGCGGGCGCTCTGGCCGGCGGCCCGGTGCGCGTCACGGGCTTCGACCCGGCGCACCTCGAACTCGTCATCTCGAAGCTTCGTGAAGCAGGCTGCTCGATCGAGTGCGATGCCGACGGTGCGACCATCGAGCGCACGGGCCGCGTGCGTGCGGTCGACATCCAGACCCTGCCGTTCCCCGGCTTTCCGACGGACATGCAGGCGCAGTTCATGGCGCTCATGGCGCTCGCCGATGGCGACTCGATCGTCACCGAGAACGTGTTCGAGAACCGCTTCATGTTTGCCGACGAACTCGCGCGCATGGGCGCAGACATACGCATCGAGGGCCACCACGCCCTCGTGAAGGGCGTGGACCGGCTCTCCGGCGCGCCGGTGCGTAGCACCGACCTTCGGGGTGGAGCGGCGCTCGTCATCGCCGGCCTCATTGCTGAGGGTCGCACCGAGGTGGGCGACATCTATCACATCGACAGGGGTTACGAGCGGTTCGTGGACAAGCTCGTGGCGCTCGGCGCCGACGTGGCTCGGGTCACCGACACGCTCGACGAGCCTGGCGACTGCTGAAGTTTCCAATCCTGAGTGGAGGAGAGAGCATGCTCGACCGTGAGGCCGTGAAGGCGATCATCCCGCACCGCGACCCGTTCCTTCTCGTCGACCGCATCGAGTCGTTCGAGCCGGGCGTGTCGGCTGTTGGCTACCTGGACGTGACCGAGGACATGTTCTGGGTGCCCGGCCACTTCCCTGAGTACGCTGTCATGCCGGGGGTGCTGATCGTCGAGGCGCTCGCGCAGGCCGGTGCGGTCGCGCTGCTGGCTCTTGAGGCGAATCGTGGGAAGCTAGCCTTCTTTGCGGGTATCGACAAGGCGCGGTTCAAGCGACAGGTCGTGCCCGGCGACACGTTGCGACTCGAGTGTGAAATCACCAAGATGCGTGGGCCGATAGGGTTCGGCGCTGCGTCTGCCACGGTCGATGGCGAGCTTGCTTGTTCTGGTGAACTCATGTTCGCGATAAAATAGTACGGTTAGTCGTCGTTTCGGATGGCGGTGTCCGTCAGGGGCATCGTCACGGTCCGGTTAGGAGTCCCATGGGTCTGCAGGAGCGCCTTGCCGACGGCTCGGCAGTATTCGGCGTGGTCGGTCTCGGCTACGTAGGGCTGCCACTGGCAGTCGAGATGGCCAGCGAGAACAACCGCGTCATCGGCTTCGAGGTTTCCCAGGGCAAGACCGACGAGGTGAACGGCGGCCGAAGCTACATCCCCGACGTGCCGAGCGAGGTGCTCGCTCCTCTCGTCGACAAGGGGCTCATAGAAGCTACGACGGACTTCGCGCGGGTCGCCGAGTGCGACTGCATCGCCATCTGCGTGCCGACGCCGCTCAACAAGATGAAGGAGCCCGATGTCTCCTACATGGTCTCTGCGGCCAAGCAGCTGGCGCCGTACCTGAGGCCCGATACGCTGGTCACCCTCGAGTCGACCACGTATCCCGGTACCACCGAGGAGATCGTCCAGCCGATCCTGGAGGCGCACGGCCTCAAGGTGGGGGAGACGCTTCACCTGGCGTTCTCGCCCGAGCGCGTCGATCCCGGCAACCCGGTCTATCAGACCAAGAACACGCCGAAGGTCGTCGGCGGTGTCACCGAGCAGTGCACCGAGCTGGCCGTCGCGTTCTACGAGCGCTTCCTCGACTCCGTTGTTGCGGTCTCCTCGACGCGCGCTGCCGAGATGACCAAGCTGCTCGAGAACATCTTCCGCTGCGTCAACATCGCGCTCG
>CAZSLI010000047.1:0-3469 GCA_964607705.1 uncultured Eubacteriales bacterium | reverse complement strand
GCAGCCGTTCCTGAATATACGCTTTTTCCTGTTCCGAAAATGATTTGGGCATTTCTCAACACCTTGTCTTTTTGACTATTACTTCTCTTTTGGTCATAATATATCTTGTACAATACGTTGTCAAGATCAATCGAGCAAACAAAAAAGCGCGCCCCCTGTGGGGAGCGCGCTCTGTATTCATTGTCTATCTCACTCCGGCTTAACGGTATGGTGCGGATTGGCTCTGTGTTTCTTCCTCGTTCTTACTCCAATCACCACGATTCCGGCGGCAACCAGCACCAGCAACCCCGCGAATACGTAGACGAGCGGGTCTGTTTTTACGACCTCGGTGGGTTGGTCGGGCGGGGTATACGGCTCTGGAGTGCTGATGTGCATACTCAGTATTGCGTCCGTTGCCCACGGGCCTTCGTCTTCTGTTGGTTCCGGCGCCGGAACAGCTGCCTGTGCGATCCGGGTCTGCGCCTCTTCAAGAGAGATGCACGATGTCGGCCAACCGTTCAGGCCATTTACCAGAATTGGCTTCCATGCTTCGGCGTAGGGTTCCGTGTAGTAGACCTTTGGCGCCACTTTGTAAAACTCGTCTTCTATATACTCCGGAAAATTTTCTGGCGGGGTGCCAAGAAAGATGAACTCATCGGGTCTGTAAATAAAGCAAGTCCCGAGCTCGTTTTCGCTACCGTCAAACACCGCGATATGCACATGGTAAAAAGCGTAGGCTCCAATTTTAATCGTCTTGGAAAGCTCGAGTAGCGGAAAATCTATACTACTACCAAATGCACCATTGCCAATCTCTTGTAGTGATTCAGGCAGTGTAATATCTATCAATTTTTCGCACCCATCAAAGGCTTCATTACCAATCGTAGTCAATGTGCTTGGCAGCGTAATTTGTGCCAGATTTTCGCAGTCGTGAAACGCCTCCTCACCAATGATTTCAAGCCCTTCTGGCAGGTCAACAGCTTGCAGGTTTGTGCAGTCTTTGAATAATTGACTGCGCATTAATTTTAAATTCGCTGACCATTGAACCGTTTCAAGCTGTTGACACCCCTCGAAGCAACCGACGCCAATATCTTGAACGCTATCCGGGAGAATCAATGCTCGTACCGAGCAACTGTCAAAGGCACCCTCCCCAATATACTCTAAATTGTTTGAGAACCATATTTCTTGAACACTTGAACACTTGTAAAACGCTAGATCTCCTATCCAGCTTAACGTATCTGGGAAAACCAAAGACTTGAGATTTTTACAGTCGCTGAATGCAAACGCTTCAATTCTTTTGAGAGACGATGTAAATTGAATCGTATCAATCTCTCTTTTATAAAAAGCAAAAGCGCCGATTTTTTGTATCCCGTCCGGAATAATCACATCTCGAACGGATAGCTCGGATGAAATAACCGCGTTTTTGGTTGTTTCGATTAACAATCCATTTTTCATAATAAAAATTGGGTTTCCGTCTTCAACTTTGATCTGCTTTGGTTGAAACCGGGGGCACTCAATGTCACTGCCAACGAATCCATTAGTGCTATCATCAAATAGAGAAAATTCCGTTAGTTCCTTTCCAATGATCAACTCATTGATTACTTCGCACGCGCCATTCTTTAGGTAATCCTGCCATCCTGAATTGTTCTCGATTGTAAGAACACCGTCTGCCGTCAAGCTCCAGCCGTTACCATCTCGCGCGCGAAATTCGTCATTTTCAGCAAGGGAAGGTGTGCTGAATAAGCTAACGCAGAGTATCCATGTGAGAATGAGCGCAAGGCTTCTGACGAATCTCCGCATACCGTGTTTACCCTTTTCGAATCGGCTTACCATTCTGTTTCTTCCTCGTTCTTACTCCAATCGCCACGATTCCGGCGGCAACCAGCACCAGCAATCCCACGAACGTATAAACGAGCGGGTCTGTTTTTGTTTTCTCAACCGGTTGGTTGGGCTGGGTATACGGCTCCGGAGTGCTGATGTGCATACTCAGTATTGCGTCCGTTGCCCACGGGCCTTCGTCTTCTGTTGGTTCCGGCGTCGGAACCGCTGCCTGTGCAATTCGAGTCTGCGCCTCCTCAAAGGAGATGCAGGATGACGGCCAACCGTTCAAACCGTTCACCCCAATTGACTTCCATGCGGTGGCATATTCTTCTGTGTAGAAAACCTGCGGAACAACTTGATGGATATCGTCTTGTATATATTCCGGAAAACTCCTTGGCGGGGTGCCAAGAAAGATGAACTCACCAGGTCTGCGAATAAAGCGCTCACCGAGCTCATTCTCGCTGCCGTTAAACACTGCTATATGTACATAGCCAAAAGCATAGGACCCAACTTTAACCGTCTTCGAAAACTCAATCAGGGGGAAATCTGTACTGAAAAATGCCCCTGAACCAATCTCTTGCAACGATTCCGGTAGCGTAACATCCGTTAGTTTTTCGCAGCCATGAAATGCATCATCATAAATCACAGTCACTGTACTAGGCAGCGCAATCTGTATCAGGTTCTTGCACCCCTGAAATGCCTCCGCGCCAATGGTTTCAAGCCCTTCCGGCAGGTCAACAGCTTGCAGGTTGGTGCAATCTTTGAATATCTGATAGCCTATTGTTTTCAGATTCGCTGGCCATCGAACCGTCTCTAGTCGCTGACAACCTTCGAAACATCCGGAACCGATCTCTTGAATGCTATCCGGGAGAATCAGCTCACGAGTCGAACAAAGATAAAATGCGTACTCACCGATATACTGTAACTCATTCGATAACCGTACTTCCTTAACGCCTGAGCATTCGTAAAACGCATAATCACCAATCCAATCTAGCGTGTTTGGAAAATCCAGAGCTTCAAGATTCGTGCAATCGCTGAATGCAAACGCTCCAATTTTCTTCAATGTCGATGGAAATTGAATGGTATCTATCTCTCCTCGATTATAAAAAGCAAAAGCGCCGATTTCTCGAATTCCCTCTGGAATGACCACGTTTTGCACAGACAGTTCGGAAGAGGTGACTATTCTTTTAATTGTGTCGATTAATAACCCCTCCTCCATGACAAAAGTCGGGTTTCCGTCTTCCACCTCAATCTCTTTTGGTTGAAACCTTGGGCATACCATGCCATTATCAACGTAATCATTCGCCTCGCTGTTAAATAAACTGAAATCCGTCAGTTCTTTCCCAATGACCAGTTTATTGATTACCTCACTTGCACCATCCTTTAGGTAATCCTGCCATCCTGCATTGTTTTCGATAGTAAGAACTCCGTCAGCCGTCAAGCTCCAGCCGTTACCATCCCGCGCACGAAATTCACCTGCGGCGAGGGAATGTGTGCTGAACAAACTAACGCAGAGTACCCCCGCGAGAATCAGCGCAAGGCTTCTGACGAATCTCCGCATACCGTGTTTAACCTTTCCGATTCGGCTTACCATGCTGTTTCTTCCTCGTTTTTACTCCAATCACCACGATTCCGGCGGCGACCAGCACCAGCAATCCCGCGAATACGTAGA
>CAZSLI010000046.1:0-3819 GCA_964607705.1 uncultured Eubacteriales bacterium | reverse complement strand
TTCCCTCCCCCTGTGCGCTCTTCGCTCCGTCGAACGTGTTGCGTTTGAGCGGCGGTCACCCGCCTCTCTGCAGCCTAGCGCTTGCGCCGTCCGCTCGAAACGCTAGTTAGGTACACCCGTCAGCCGGCGAGCCTCTCGATGCATGCGACGATCGCGGGCGTCGGCTGCGCCACCCGATTGTGGAACACGGCCTGCCGCACCTCCAGGACCCGCCATCCTGACTCCAGGCTGAATCGAGCGCGGAGTTCGTCCTCCGTGATTGCCCGGGGCACGTTCTCGATCGGGAACTCGATCGCGAACTCGTGGAGGTAGTAGCGACCGCCTGGTGCGATCGCCCTGCCGAGGTCCGAGACGAACCGGTCCGTCTCATCCGGGTCGAGGAGGTGCATGAACCCCGAATCGAGCACGGCGCCGAACCGCACGCCGAGCGCGGAGGGGCGAGTGGCGTCCCCCACCTCGAAACGCAGGTGGGAGCGAACGTCCGGTTCAAGACCGGCGGCCTTCACTCGCGCCTGATCGACGGCCGTCTCCACGAACTCGAGTCCGAGAACGTCATGTCCCTGCAGCGCGAGACTGATGGCCAGATCGCCCGTGGCCGAGCCGAGGTCGAGAACGGGATCCGCTGGCGGGAAGTCCTCGAGAAGGCGAGCCATGTCCGGTTGCGCCCCGCCGACCTCCCACGGGGCAACATCCGAGTAGACCTGGCCGAAGAAGTCACGTGGATCGTCGCCGAACCGTCCCAATAGGAACCCCTTTGCTGTGTTGTACCTAACGTGTTGCGTTTGAGCGGCGGCCTGTGCCGCTCCAGGTCAGTCTACCTTGCGCCGCCCGCTCGAAACGCTAGTTCGACCGCCAGCGCTTGGGTCTCACTTCTGCAAGAACGCGCGAATCAGGATGTAACAGGCGAGCAGCCATAGCGCGAGAAGTGCAACTGGTATCGCCATCACCGTTCGAACGCGGGACTGCCAGCTGAACCAGCCGTCGGGCCAGTCCGTCTGTCGAGGGTCATCCGGTTGCAGCGGGCGGCCAAGTGCACGGTTGAGCGCAGGCACAGCGAACCAGGCAATCGCCGGTATGGTGACTACCGCTACACCAGCGACGATCGTGGCGCTCGACATCAGGACGCCTCGGGAGGGGTCGCGTGGTCGAAGCCCGACGGCAACCTACTGGCCGCTCTGTTCGTAGGTGTCGAGGAACTGCTGGGCGCTCCCGCGGCCGTGACCGCCGTGTCCATCGAACCAGATGAGGCCGGCCGCTCCGAGAATCAGCATCAGCACGAGCGCAATGACCACGGCCCGCATCGAGATGACCGGTGGACCGGGCGTTCGCCCGGACTCCTGCTCGACGATTCCGGCAAGCGTGATCACCGCCGGCGATCCGATGGTCGGAGCGCCGCACCCGACGGGCGCCGACGGGCTCTGGCCGAACTCATCAGCATGATGCTGGCGGTCTGGACTCGCTGCCACTCCGGCCTCCCCTGTCGGTCGAACGTGTCGCGTTTGAGCGGCGGCCTGTGCCGCTCCAGGTCAGTCTACCGTGCGCCGTCCGCTCGAAACGCTAGTTAGACCGCGCGGCTTGGGGCGACTCTGTCAGTCCGCCGCGGTTGAGCAGCCCCTTGAGCCTTGTGCGGTACTCACGGAACGTGTCGTCGTCGAGCACGACCGGATCGCCTACTGCCGGGCATGGCGACAGTCCAGCAGTCTGAAGCTTCGCGACCGCGCGCTTCGAGTAGACACGGTCGCCATGCGCAATCAGGTTTCGCACGACTCCCACCTCGACGATGCGAGAGCGTTCTGAAGGCTTTCGCCACTTCGCTCCGGCAGACTCCAGCAGTCGCTCGCCCCAGTCAGCGATTCCGTCGCACCCAACGAGGTCATCCAGGCCGAGACGATCCGCCGCAGCCGACTCAGCCAGAGCGTAGTAGGACATCAGTGCTGAGGCATACAGGAACCACGTGTCTGCGACTGCGGCAGCGTGGTCCTCGAGAGAGACCTGATACGTCGACGAACCCGTGGTGACCCGAACGAACGCATCCGCCGGATCAGCGAGCTGCAACGACTTCCAGAGAGTCGCCTCCCGGGCAAGCGCAATGCGGCTGCTTTCGAAGAACCTGGTGATCCGGCCCCACTCATCCCAGAGCAAACCGGCCTCCCCCATCGACGGTCTAACGTGTTGCGTTTGAGCGGCGGCCTGTGCCGCTCCAGGTCAGTCTACCTAACGCCGTCCGCTCGAAACGCTAGTTAGGTAGAGACCGGCGAGTTCACTTCGCAAACTCGACAACCTGCCACAAGGGCGCGTAGAGAACCGGAATGAGCAGGTAGTTGATTGCGATGTATACCGGAATGGGCGCGAAGAGCAGCCCGATCCAGTACCTCTTGGCCAGCCAGTACATGCCGGCGAAGACCAGAGCATCTACGCACACCAGAATCAAGAAGAGCAGGCCCCAACGGTTGAGCGTAAAGAGGGCTTGCGTGGCGGGAGGGATGGGCCCGCCCATGTCGCGGTACATGGCCTCGAACACCGGGATCGCCGTGAGTGCGAAGTATAGGTGCGCTGCGGCGAACGCAAAGCAGAGTGCGCCCGCAATCCAAGCGACTACCCGGAACCGGGCCGGATTGGCACTGGCTTCCGCGCGGCCTTCCGGGATGGCAGTCGAGTCTCCCACGCTCCCCCTTCTACCTAACGTGTTGCGCATGAGCGGCAGCCCAGCGCCCCTCATGTCAGTCTACCTTGCGCTGTCCGCTCGATGCGCTTGTTAGATGCCCCGCCGACGGTTGAATATGTAGGCGTACGCACGCCCCAAGGAAACGGCCACGCATATGCCCGCAGTGACGATCCGAGAGATCGCGCCGAACGACTACCCGCGGCTGGAGGAGTTCCTCTACCTCGCGGTCCACCAGCGCGATCCGTCGGACCCGATCCCTCGCAGCGTGGTCGACGAACCCGGAGTGCGCAACTATATCGACGGCTTCGGCGAGCGCCGCGACGACTTCGGAGTCATTGCGCAGGCCGAGGGACACGTCGTGGGCGCCGCTTGGGCACGAGTGCTCAACGGTGAGCCTCGCGGTTACGGGTACATCGACGATCTCACACCCGAACTCGCGATCTCGGTCCTGCCGAACTACCGCAACCAAGGAATCGGTGCGCGACTTCTCCTGGACCTGATCAATCGACTCACGATCGCCGGCTACGCCAAGACGTCTCTCAGCGTCGACAAGGACAACCCCGCGTCGCGACTATACGCTCGGCTGGGCTTCAAGACGGTCGCTGAGAAGGACGAGGATCTGATCATGGTCCGAGCACTCGCGCCGCATGACCATGGGTGCATCTAACGTGTCGCGTTTGAGCCGCGGCGCAACGCCTTCGATGATGCGCTGTGCGGCTGCGGTACATGATGCGCCCTTCGCATCATACGGCGCTTGCGCCGTCGGCTCGAAACGCTAGTTAGCGAAGCGGCCGCGAAGCCCATGGTGGTGCGCTCAACCCGGCAGCGTCAACGGAACGCGGCAACGAGCGCCCACCGACCCCCAGGCGTGCAAACCGACTCGCGTAGCGCGGGAGACGGTCACGCGCCCGGGCGCCACAGGGCGACCGCGCGCCCACACGCTCCCGGCGCGACCGATGGTGAGGACTTCTCGCGCGAGGCGGCCGTCACACGTCTGGGGCACACCTGCCAGGTCGATCGCGCTTCCCCGCCCAAGAACAGACCGCTGCGCCTTCATTCGCCTGGCCGAGAGTCACGACCCGCTTCTCGCACACGTCTCGCTAACGTGTTGCGTTTGAGCGGCGGCCTGTGCCGCTCCAGGTCAGTCTACCTTG
>CAZSLI010000045.1:0-4001 GCA_964607705.1 uncultured Eubacteriales bacterium | reverse complement strand
AGGACTCCGCCCTTTCAAGGCGGCAACAGGGATTCGAATTCCCTTGGGGGCACCAAAGAACGCAAGCGGGGCCGCATGGTGCATGCGGCCCCGCTTTTCACGAAGCCCGGAAAATGCGGTCAATCGCTCGAAAGAATCAGGCGAAATCCCAACATTGGGCATCGGATAGGTGCGTGAACCACCCAACCGTCGTAGGTATGCTCCTCTCACTCGCTGCCGAGTGAATGGAGCCGAGGTGACTAACACGCAATGTCCCGCTAATACCGTCGACGAGCATGCGGCCCGCATCGTGGCCGGCATCGTCGTCGTGCTCGCCGCGCTCTCGCTCTGGCCGCCGGCGTGGTTCCTGATCGCGCTGCTCGCCGTCGACTTCAGCATCCGCGCGTGGATCGACCGCAAGTACAGCCCGTTGCGGCTCGTCGCCAAGTCCATAACCGGGCTGCTCGGGTGGGAGCCCAAGCCGGTGTACGCACCCCCGAAGCGCTTCGCCGCCCAGATTGGGTCCGCGCTCACCATCCTGGCAACGGTGCTGCACATCGCCGGCTTCCATGTTGCCGCAGTAGTGGTCACAGTGATGCTCATCGTTGCCGCGGCGCTCGAAGCCGGCCTCGGCTTCTGTCTCGCTTGCTGGCTCTACCCGTTCGCATTCCGTTTGAAGGGTGAGGCTTCAGCCGACGTCTGATCATGGCGACCCGCCGGCTTGCAACCGGCTGCACTCGGTCACGTGAAGAGCCCCGGTGACTGCCCAAGAACCGGGGTTCTTTCACGTCCAGAATGCGGGCGGCCTTTGGGCTACAGGCCGAAGAGCCGCGCGGCGTTACCGCGGAGCACCAGATCGCGGTCGTGTTCGGACAGCCCGAGCTCCTCAAGAATCCGGCGCTGCGAGAACGCGATCCACTCACGGTAGGGCGCTGTAGTCCCCGAATCAGTGCCAAAAATGACACGCTGCGGGCCGAGCGCCGTAACTGCCACATCGAAGACCTCGGCAAGCGTCATCCTCGGCACGTGGAAGTCGAGCCAGTTATTGGTGCCCGAGGTGTCGACGTGGACGTTCGGGCACTGATAGGCGAGCCTCAGGACCGAGTGGAACCACCCGGCGCCGAAGTGTGCGATCACGAAGGGGATGCCAGGGTAGTCCCGGGCGACTGGGGAGAGGTCGACGGGGTCGGCGAAGCGCAGATCGCTGCCCGCATCCACGCTGACGCCGTAGTGGATCGTGGCAGGAAGCCCAAGCTCCTCTAGCTTCTCGAAGAACGGACGGCAGGCCGGGTCGGCGAGGCTGTAGGCCATGTTGACCGGCAGGAGCTTCACGCCCCGGAAGCCCGCCGCCGCCTCACGCTCGAGCGTGGCGACCGCATCCGACGAGCGAGGGTCGATGCGCGCGGAGCCGACCACGCGACCGGCGGCTGCGATGAGGAAGTCGCGCATCCACTGGTTGTCGGGCGCCATGGACATCACCACAGCGCGAGCGATGCCGACCTCTTCGAGCCGCTCGACGAACCACGCTGCGGTCTCGGCAGGGGAGGTCGTTGGCAGCACGCCGGCCTTTCGCCCGTACTGGCGCCGTGCGAGCGCCTCCTTGAACCCGGGGGGCACGATGGCCAGGGACCGCGCGTACTCCTCGAGCAGTCCGACGGTGACGACGTGGACGTGCGCGTCGATGACATCGCCTTTGGTGGTGAGTGGTGCAGGATGAACCGACACGCCGAGCGACCCCCGTGCTTCCCGGTGACTCTCAAGCGGAGGGCGAGTGGCCCGGTCGCGAACCACCCGAACCCGACTAGATGTAGTACATGGGAATGGGGTTCGCGGCGTCAAGGTTTCCGCTGTCCTTCCGCAAGCTTCTCAAGCGTCACACACCGAGATGGCCCGAAGGTAACACGGTTGCCGCGTATAGATGCGCATTAGAGCGATGGGTTTAGTGCACAATCTCGCTTCCACCCATGACCAGCCCTCGCGGCGAAGTGCGGGGTGTATGCGGCGCGCCGCAGAGGGTACGGTGTCACCTGCCCCCATCGTCCAGCGGCCAAGGACGCCGGCTCTTCAGGTCGGAAACAGAGATTCGAATGCCCTTTGGGGGCACCGGCATCTCGTGGCGGGGACTCCGGTCCCCGCCTGTGCGTTTCTCGGCCCCCTTCTCAGCCGGGTCCTGACCCCCGGCCGGCCTCGCAAGCCGGCTATCGCTCCTCGAGCTAGCGCCTTCCGCGCGACCTGTCCGCGCTGCGCCGTCCATCACGCCGCTCGTGGCTCACGCACCGCAGAAGCCCGGACCGCGCCATCGGCGCGGGGCAGCAGCGGTAGGAACACGAGCGACACACCCGCCAGCATCGGCAGCTGCAGCAGCGGCCCCCAATAGGCAGAGTCGCCGAACAAGACAAGGAAGCCCGAAGCCGCCACGAAGGTCGCCACCAGCGAATAGCGCTGCCACCTGCTTCGAATCATCAGGCTGCCGGCCAACGCGCAGGCGAGTGAGGCGGGCCACAGCCACGACGGCACCATCATCATCCCTGTGCCGTAGGTCAGCACGTCGATCAGCCGAGGCAGCCCGCCGAGGACGAACCAGACTGCCGCCCCGGTCTGCGGATCGCTCGCCAGGTGGGGCCTGGCGGACACTACGTGAAGCCCGGTCACCGCGATAGGGCCGACGCCGAGAACGACAAGCGTCGGCAGTCGGTCCCGCCTCGCGCCGGATGCGTACGTCCACGCGATGATCCAGGCGGGGATGAACACCACCGCGAGCTCGCGGAAGGCGATGGCCGCAATGAGCATGAGCACGCTCGCCAGCCACCGCTCGCGCACGAGCAATGTGAGGGCAACGAGCACCAGACCGGCTGACCAGAGGTCGGGGAAGGCGAACTCGGTGGAGCCGAACGTGAACGCCGAGTAGTACGAGAGAACCAGAATCGGCGCGAGCAGAGAGGCGCCGGGGTCCAAGAACGTCGAAGCGAAGAACCACGCGCTCATCGAGACGCCCCCTGCGAACACCATGAACCACCCGAGGAACGCCAGCCCGCTCGCTCCCGGCAGCGCAGCGACAGCGCGCCACATCCAGGGTTCCCGGATGCTGAACGGGGACGAAGGTGCACTGCCGAATCCTCGGCGCTCCAAGCCCTCGGCGAATGCAGGATAGAAAGACGTCCCGCTCTTCATGTACTCGTACGTCAGCAGATAGAGGTCGCCGTCATAGTCCACGTCGCTTGCGTGCGATTGACCGAGCGAGGCTCTCATCTGGTGCAGACGGTCGGCCGCCGGGCTTGGTACCACGCCAGTAGCGACGCCGAAGAAGACGACTATCGCGCACAGGGATAGTGCGGCCGTCGTTCGTGGACGGAGCCGATTTGCTGCCAAGCGAACGCCGGCCGCACTAACCGCCGCGATCACGACACCGGCGGTGAGAAGTATGGCGTTCCTGGCGCCGACGACCCCGGGTATGGCCAGAAGCGACGCGGCGCCGAGGATGGAAGCCAGCACGGCAGACGCCACTGCCATCTGCCAACGGGACGAACGCAGTGCGACTCCGGCGATCAGTCCGGCAAGTACGGCTCGAACGGGCACCGTGAGCACGATACTGGAGATCCAACCGCGCGCTGCGGGAAACACCAAGTACGCCAGCAAGGCGAGCATGGTCACCGCGATGGCACTTTGCAGATCACCGGCGCTTCGCACACTGGCCGGTTCCCGGTCCTCGCCCTCAAGCGATGGTTCGGGTCCACTCGTGTATGAGCTGCTTGCAGTCATCGACTCCCTGAGACCTTGTGCGGGCGGGAACCACTATATATCGGGTCGGTTCGCCCGCGGCGTGTCAGAGATCACATCCATCGTTCACGCTTCGGGGTGGAAGACTCGTGCCGCAGAGGGTAAGGTGTCACCTGCCCCCATCGTCTAGCGGCCAAGGACGCCGGCCCCTCAGGTCGGAAACAGAGATTCGAATTCTCTTGGGGGCACCATACGGGCGATTGGCGCAGCGGGAGCGCAGGACGTTTACACCGTCAAGGTCGGGG
>CAZSLI010000044.1:0-4123 GCA_964607705.1 uncultured Eubacteriales bacterium | reverse complement strand
GGTACGGGTGGACGCCTCATCATCTGAGGTCGCCGCCCCTTCGACCCAGCTTCGCTGCTCGTTTCCAGCCGCGTCATAGACTCTTCTGCTCGCCCCGGGCACAAGCGCGTCGTCGGTGGCCACCTCGCGCCCCATCGCGTCGTAGTCGTGCGTGATGGTCGTGATCACCGAACCGTCGGCTGCCTTCAAATACTCGGCAGCCGCAAGCCCCGCCCCGTTGTAGACGGTGACCCGCCATTGCGTCCAGGTGTCGGTGTTCGCGTGGCTTGCCCATGTTGCGGTCACGCGCCCGGCCGCATCGTATCGCGTGTGGGTGATCACGCCGGTGGCATCCGTGCTCTCGGTCACCCGTCCGGCGATGTCGGGGTGGTTCTCAGCGATGGTATGCCCCATTGCATCGACCTCGCGCTCGGTAGCGCCGAACGCATCTTTGTACGAATGGGCGGTGATGTCCTGGAGGGCGGAGCCGTCCGCGAGCACGACCGCGCGCTCGATGGTGGCCTGCGCCTCGCCGCTGACCGGGTCGAAATCCGTGTAGTCGGTGGTCGCGCTCGTGTCTTCGGAAAGCGCGGCCTCCTTGTGGATAAGCCCCGACTTGATGGTCACACCCGCCGTGGTGATATCGCTGTAGACGTAGGCGGTGCGGGCGGCGCGTCCTGTCGCGTCAAGCGTCTTGGCTTCGGATTCGAGCCGGCCTTCCGGGGTGAAGTCGCGGCTTATCACAGCGCCGGAGGGCAGCGATTCGGAAACGCAGTCGCCCTCGTCGTTGTAGGCGAAATCGGTCGCCCGTCCGGCGGCGTCGATCTCGCGAACCACGCGCCCTGCTGCTCCGTACGAACGCGCTGTGCGCCTGCCGGTCGGCGATATATCGGCTACCGGCAGGTTGTCGGGCGACCACAGTGATTGCGCGAGTTGCGTGGGGATGCCCTCGGTGCTGCTCTGTCGTGTGGTACCTGTGGGGTTCCACGCATAGCGGGTGGAATGCGACAAAGCGTCGGTGACGGTCGCCTCTGTAGAGCCGTAGGCGACGTTTCGCTCAAGCGAGGGCGCGCCTGCGGCCGTGCACCCGACCTTGAGGAAGCGACCGGAGGCGTCGTAGTCGAACGCGTAAGCTTCGCCGGTCGAGGTTTGCTCGATGCTTTCGATGCGTCCGCCGGTGTAGCCGTAGGACACGCTCGATTCCACGTCGGTGCCGGGAAAGCGTGTCACGGTGAGCGTGGTGCCCTGCGGAGTGTAGGTCACGCGGCGAGTGACGCCTGCTGCGGTATAGCGGGCCGAGATCGGGACCCCGGCGTCAAGCGCGACCACGATCGCGTGTCCGTTAGCCGCGGTGATGGTGAGCTCGCGCGAGTCCCATGTGTAGTCGACCACGTTGCCCGGCCGGTCGGTAACTGACTCGATGCGCCCGCTGGCCTTGTCGAAGCGCACTGTCTCGTGCGCCTCGTTCTCGACGACCCAGGAGTCCGACTCCTCGGTCACTGTGGAGAAGAACCCGCGCGGCGCACGCCACGTGCTCCCCTCCCTTGTGAAGACGTGGCGCTCGCGGTCCTCGTCGGTGAGCACGAGCGTGCCGCCGCTTGGGACCAGCGAGCGCTCGAAGGAGAAGCGCCAGCCCGGCGCCAAGGTGCCGCTCTCAGCCCGGGAATCGTAGATGCGGCTCACGGACGTATCCGGGCCGAAGGACTCGATGGCAAGGTCGGTCGCCGATAGGCGCAAGGCGCCCGTGTCGAGGCGCGCCGTCACGTCGTGCCCCACGAGCTGCCCCAAGCCGTGTTCGGTGTGGCGGGGGTCGTCGTTGAGGTGGATCGTGCGGTTGTCGAGCGTGACGGCGACGGTCGCGCACTCGCTTGGCGGCAGGGGGCAGGCGAACGAGTCACAGGGGATGACCTTGAACAGGTAGTCACTGCGCTCGTCAAGTGACGTGCCCGCGGTCTTGGCGTAGAGCGGGCGAGGGTCGTCGCGCAAGTCGCGGGCGCCCGTCGCAAACGGGTTTGTTGTCGTGCCCGTCGCAAGCCCGCTGATGGCGCTGTCGGTGGGGTAAAGGTTCTTGCCGGCGCTCGACCAGAAATTGGCGGTCGACGTGGCGACCTGGCGGAACTCGTTGCCATCGTGCATGAGGACCTGGTAGCTGGTCGCGCCGGCAATGGGCCCCCACGACAATCCGATCGAACCGCGTCCGCTCTCGTTGGAGTCGTTTCTCGCATCGTTCATGCCGTCAGCGTCTAGGTCGGATTCGGCGAACCATTCGCTACTCGCCGTCGTCTCCGCGGTCACAGAGATGATCGGTTCTAGAGGCAGTCTGAAGTCGCCCCACTCGCTCCAGTCGCTCCACAAGGTTGTCTGAGGAGTGGGCGCCGTCGCTACTCGCACCCGCACGTAGTAGCGTGCAGCGGGAACGAAGCCTCCCGGCGGCAGGGGAAGGGCGCAACTCGTGGCGGCGCCAGAGTCTGACCTTGTGGCGACGGGTACGCCCACGGTCGCGGTCGCCACTTCTATCTCGTAGGCGCTCTGCGCGTTGCCGCTGTATTCGGTCGTGACCCAGCTCGCTCTTGGGACTTCGAAGACCTCGCCCCCCTGAGGCTCAAGGAGCGTGGCCACGGGCCTACGTGCGTACTCGACAGTCCAACTCGGCCTCGTGCCTGCGTTCTCCTCGGACTTGAAATAGACACGCCGGGCAGCCGTTGGCGTCGAGAGCCGAACGCACGCGGTCCCATCGGTCGCTACCGTGCGCTGCCAGTAGTCAACGATGCTCGTGATATCAAAGGCGACCTGATCGTTGGCACCTACGACTGGAATCGTGACGGCGAAGGTGCTAGTGGTATTCGGTTTCGTGTTCCAAGTGACAGTCGATAGTCTCACCGATTCGGTGACGCGAGAGCATGTGATGTTTGCGTTGTCGGTGCTCGACGCCCCTGTCATCGCCTTGAGATAGGCGCGCACGACAAATTGTCCCAGTGCCTGGTTAGCGACGAGGTCGTTTGTGAGTTGTCCGCCAGGCTGAAGCAGGGCGTACTCAGTGTAGTCGGCTGCGGGGTCATGGTTGTTCACATACAGACTGCCCGCGGTGAAGTAGTTCGTCGTCGCGGCTCCTGACGAGACGTATGTGTCAGCTGTGCCGGGATCGGTGAAAGGGCCAGGATAGATCGTCGGGTCGATGCGAACCGGATAGGTGCGAGATGGATCGTTCAACCATCGCATGTCGGGCTTGACGGTAAGCAGGTGCTTGCCGCTGCCCGTCGATGTGATCTCATACGACACCGCGTCGGTGTAGTTGTCGAAGTCGATCTCGTCGGCTGAGTCCCACATGCATGGCTTGGCTACAGCCGTTTCGGTCTCACCGGCCGAGTTCAGCAGCGAAATCGATCCGTCGCTCTCTTTGCGTGGCGTGAGCCCCCCGAGGTCCAACTCGAACCCGAATGCGGTGACCGAAGTGGGGCGCGACAGCACGATGGTTTCCTTCAGGCTGTCGGGCCGGGATTCATATTCCAGGTCGGCCACAGCGAAGGCCTCCTGGTAGACGACCTCGGTCGCAGACACTGAACGTCGATGAGACCCCGGTTGTGCGGGAGCCGCAGGCGTTCCGTTCGCGGCGCGTGCGGGCCGCATCTCGATCGTTCTGCGACCGGACTTCACACGGATTGCCTCGTCGCCAAGAACGGTGGGAAGCTCGAGCGTGAACGCATTGGCCCGGTTTACCGCGACGGGGCGGCCTTCGATCGTCCGGGTTTCGAGACGGGAATCGATCGGGAGCCAGTTACCGCTCTTGTCGTCGCGGTAGTGGATCGGCTCACTGAAGTACTCGACCTGGGTGTGGCCGTTGGGAAGCAAGATCGCTCGGGAGGTGGCTGACCGTTGCGCAACCAGCTCTGTCGAAGTGACGGGTTGGGCAGCAGCAGATAGCTGCGCTGGCTGCAGCGCTCCGGCGTAGGCAGGTGCCACTTGCACGGACGTGCCGAGCATGAACGCGGAGACCGCGATGCCCAGAATGCGCGCGAGCACGCCTTGGCGAAGTCCCCTCATAGTGCGATTCCTCTCCCCCCGGCGGAAAGCGCTCTGTCTGAACACCGTGGGAGATTTTGGGTGCGCTGTCAACAATCTCTTCTTGTACGGCGCGGCGGTTGCG
>CAZSLI010000043.1:0-4781 GCA_964607705.1 uncultured Eubacteriales bacterium | reverse complement strand
ACCTGCAACCGACACCGGAGCACTCACTTGGACCCTGTCGTCGTCATACCGACGTTTTGGACGCGCCGCCGTAGCGGCCGCGGGCGGACCGCAAGCGCAATCGACGAGATGGCCGCCATCTACGACCACCCCACCCCGATCGACGAGATCGAGCCTTCCCTCGGACCGTGCCTGAACTCCCTGCGCGGCGTGCGCGGGCTGGGGCGGGTCATCGTCATCGTCGCCGTCACCGACGAGGCCATCGCGCATCAAGCCGAGGACCGCGTGCGTGAGATCGTCGACGACTTCCCCGACATCGACGCGATCGTCTTCGGACCCGCCGAGATGGGCTCACTTCACCGGCGCCTCGAGCAGCTCGAGTTCGCCGACATGATCGAGGGCATCACCCTCGTGGGCTACGGCGCGGTGCGCAACGCCGGCCTCATCGCAGCCGCCGTGCTCGGCCACGATGCGGTCGTCTTCCTCGACGACGACGAGATCGTGCTCGACGAGGACTTCTTGCAGACCGCCGTATACGGCCTCAACGCGCGTCTCGATGACGGCACGCCACTGCTGGCCAAGACCGGCTTCTACGTGGACGAGCAGGGCCGCTGGCAGCGCAACGACGCCGCCCACTGGTCCGACATGTTCTGGCGCCAGCGCGACGCATTCAACCTCGCGCTCAACGTCGTGCTCAAGCCGCCGAGGATCCAGCGCTCGAAGATCGCGTTCGGCGGCATCATGGCGCTCCACTGCGACATGTACTGCTCGGTGAGCTTCGACCCGTGGGTCACGCGCGGCGAGGATATGGACTACGTCATCAACGTGCGTATGCACGGCGGCGACGTCTTCATCGATGACGAATGGAAGGCGCTGCACCTTGCGCCGGAGCCCGTGAGCGAGGCGCTCAGATTCCGCCAGGACGTCTACCGCTTCGTCTACGAGCACCGCAAGATCGAGTTCGCCAAGTCGCAGGTGGACCTTCGCCAGGTGACGCCGAAGTCGATGGCGCCCTACCCGGGTGACTTCATCGACTCCTCGGTGGGCTGGCGCGCCTTCTTCACGGCGCTGCTCCGCGCGATCGCCCGTCCCGAGAAGAGCCGCTACTTCCAGGCCGCGCTCCACGCGGTCGGCGACGCGGGCGACTATGCGCGCGAGAACTGCCAGAACTACTTCGAGTTCCAGCGCCGCTGGCCGATGCTGATGGAGCGGATCTGGGACGACGTCGCGCTCAAGACCCTGTTCACGGGCGAGCGCCGGATGGATCGCACAGCTATCACCGGGCGCTTCCCGGTGGTGCCGCCTCAGTAGGATGCCCTCCGCCCTGACGGCAGGACTGATCGGGTTCGTGTCGGGAGTGCTGTCCGGGGCGTTCGGCATCGGCGGCGGCATCATCACCACGCCGGCTCTTCGGCTGATCCTCGGCGCGCCCGCGCTCATCGCGGTGGGCACGCCGCTGCCGGTCATCATCCCAAGCGCGGTGACCGGCGCCATCCAGTACGTCCGCCGAGGATCAGCCGACGTGCGCGCGGGGCTCTGGCTTGGCGCTGCGGGGGCGCTCACCGCCGTTGCGGGCGCGCTGCTGGCGGGCCGGGCCGGTGGCACCGTCGTGCTGCTGGGAACGGCTGCCCTCATCCTGTACGCCGCGGTCGACACCATCCTGCAGATCGTGCGCCCCGTGGCCCCGCACCCGGACACCGCCGAGGAGGCCGAGGCAGCTCTGCCGCCCGGCGAAGCCTCGGGGGACAACTCCGCAGCGGAACGGCCGCTCTCATCAGCGGCTGAGGCACCGCTCGTGCGGCTCGCTGTCATCGGCGCTATCACCGGCCTGTACTCGGGCTTCTTCGGGCTCGGAGGCGGGTTCGTGCTCGTTCCGCTGCTCACGCGCTGGCTGCGCTTCCCGGTCAAGCGTGCGATAGGGACTTCGCTCGTCGCCGTGGCGCTGCTCGCAATCCCGGGTACCGTTACGCATGCGCTTCTCGGCCACATCGACTGGACGCTTACCGCGGCTCTCATCGTGGGCGTCATCCCGGGCGCCTATCTGGGCGCGCACATCACTCTCGGCACCGCCGACCGTCCGATCCGGATCGCCTTCGCGACCCTTCTCGTGCTGACCGGCCTGTGGCTCGCCACTTCCGAGATCTGGGGGCTCGTACGGTGAGGTCGGCCGTCTGGCGTATCGCCCGTGCCGAGGAGTTGCCGCGCCTGTGGCCGGCCGCTCGCACCTCACACGTAGCGCGCTCGCTCGAGGAGCTGCAGGAACTCTACGCTGCGGCGCCATGGCGCGTTCGGGTCTCCTCGGCGGGCGACGCCATGGTGCTCGTCCGCTGGCGTGAGCACCTCGATGCGCTCGCCATCCGAGCGGCCTGGACGGTGCCCCACCGGCTCCCGCTGCTCGTGGACGAAGCGCGGGCGGTGGCGCGTGCGCAGGGCTTCGCCTCGGTGGTCTCGCCGCTTGTACCCGCGTCGCAGTGGGCGGCGTACGAGGCGGCGGACATGTGTCTGCTCGAGGAGATCGTCGCGCTCCAAGCCCTCTCCGCGCGCGTGGCGGTGGCTGGCAACTCTACCCCCGTCACTCCTCGTCGAGCACACCACCGCGACCTTACGGGGCTGGTCGATCTAGACGCGCAGTGCTTCGACACCTTCTGGCACTACGGCCGTCCGGAGCTCGAGTCGGCGCTCGCCGATGAGCGGCTGACCGTTGTCGAGGAGGATGGACGTCTGCTCGGGTACGCCTCCGCGGCAGTGCGGCTCGGCACCTGCACGCTGGGACGCCTCTGCACGGCGCCTGCTGCACGGCGCAGGGGAGTGGGTGCGGCGCTGGTCCACGACGTCGCGCGCTGGGCGACCGAGCATGACGGCACGGTGTTCTCGCTCTGCACGCAAGCGGACAACGCAGCCTCGCGCGCGCTCTACCGGTCCCTCGGATTGCGTGAGGTCGAGGAGCCGTATGCGCTGCTGGTAGCCACCTAGCAGATGCATAGCGGTCCGTCGCTGGCGACTCAACTCCACACGCTGTCAACGAGTGTCGCTGCAGACGGCTCATCTCCAACACCGGCATACGTCGCAGACCTAACGCGGCGAGCCAATCAAAGACTCCAGAACGCGGTTAGGGAAGCTAATCCTAGACAAAGCCCGTTGCCCACCTTCTGGACGAATGGCTGTTGAGTACTGGTTGGACGCGAGAGTTGAGCTTGCACCCTTTGGGGCACCAAGAGCCAACCTCAGGTGGCGCCTTCGAGTTGATGGCTCCGGGCCTCTATCCTGCGAGAGCAGGTGTAAGTTCGTCCGCGTTGACCCGGCGCCCTCGTCGTGGTTCGGTAGGGCGAAGCCGCAGAAGATGCTGTCGGTTCCATAGACGTGCCTGCGGATGAGTCTCCTGGTGAATCAAGGACGAGCGTGCCCCCAGCGCGTGATTGAGATCCGCGTAGCCAAGACGGCATCGTGATTCACGCGCGCAGTGACTTGAACCCATGTATTGCTCGAGCCCATCATCCTCGTCAGGGTCGCCGCCTTGTCAACCAAACGTTCGCCCTTGTAGTCGAAGACAGTCGTAGCGTCAACCTGAACGGCCTGGAACTCTGCGGGTCCTAACTCGGGCGAACGCTGAGGTGTCGGTATTCCAATCACGAGTGCTTTGGCAGTGAGTGAGGAAGGAGCAAGATCCGAATCTGCGAGCACGCCCCTGAAGCTCAGATCGCGCCCGCCCGCACCTTGAGTAGCCGTGGAAGTGGGTGTGCCTTCCTGCGAAACTATGTCAACGATGGTGATCTGGACCGCGCGAAGCAAGCCAGAACCTGGCGAACGCACCGCCTCCACGTTCGCATTTCGTCCAGCCACAGCACTTGCCAGCATTGATGCCTGCGGTGAATCGGCTGGTCCGCTCACGAGAATCGTTCTCGATGGCGCAACTCGGACCTTCGACGCGGCAGGAATCAGCAACTGATACTCGTACCAATGCCAAGGTCGATCCCTTACATCGATACGGACGGGCGACAGCCAACCTTCCAAGTCCGCCTTGGATTCGCCGACGCCCGGGCTGAATTGGACAGTGGACGCAAACGAACTCCGCACATTGACCTTCTCGTGACCTTCAGTGGTGCTGCTGTCAGTGGAGCTGCACGCGGTCAATAGGAGGCTGCCCAAGAG
Organism: uncultured Eubacteriales bacterium; assembly: GCA_964607705.1. GTDB lineage: Bacteria > Actinomycetota > Coriobacteriia > Anaerosomatales > PHET01 > CAZSLI01. The sequence goes on along the minus strand of CAZSLI010000043.1, from coordinate 653 downwards.
CAGTGCGCCAGCGAGTGCGCGTCGTTTCAGCAACGGAATCTCCTAGTACGAACGATATTGAGAGGGCGACGGTATCTGAGGGACAGGGCGACTACGTGGAGATTGGCAGCGCGCGGCGCTCTGGCCACGCGGATTCACGAAGAGCAGGCTTGATATCCGCCGCCGGTACACGAAGCCGTATGAAGCAAGATCACCATCTCCTTGATCAACTCTGGCCCCGCTCATTTCGGCCCAGATTCTCACCGCTTGAACTCGATGGCCCGACCTGACTGCACCTGACTGATAGAGCGTGCTCCATGTTCCACCTCTGGATGGTGCTTGGATCGGTCGCACGTGCAGGTAGCGGTCCCATTGGGCACTCATCTGCGAAGGACCGGTCAGGCGATCTAGCCAGAACGTCATATTGCAGCCTCGCCACATCTTTCCCCGCGGCGGCCACAGCAGCTTAATCGTGGCGCTGTAGCTATTGCGGGTCCAGCTAACATGGGCCTTCCAATGAACTTTCATCCTCGCCCAGTAGTCAGGTATCGCCCAGACATCCCGGAACCGTAGGCCGCCCTCGACCCACGACGCCGCCCACTCCCCGCTCGGATCCACCTTCCCCACCGGGTCCCCGCCGCAGTACTGATACGCACTCTCCTCGCCGTCGGCTT
>CAZSLI010000042.1:0-5359 GCA_964607705.1 uncultured Eubacteriales bacterium | reverse complement strand
CTGTCGGTGGTTCCGCTTCAGCCCGCGGAGTGTTCCGCAAGCGTATGATCTCGTTATTATTATTGCTCCGCTTCGGAGATGGTCAGCACCGCGACTTCGTTGAGATACTCGCGGTTGATCTCGCTTTTCCAGCGTTTTTCCAGCGTGCTGGAGGCGATGTGCGACGCAAAGACCTTTTCCTTGCCGCGCTCGCGCAGAACGACGTAGGACTTCGTCTTGCCCGCGCACGGGGTCAGGCGGCGCTCCTTCTTTGCGCGGTCAATGTACGCCTTGGTCGGCGGAGTGATGCACGACTCGTTGATGATGAAGAGAATTTTGTCCAGCGGGATGCTGACGTCCGCGCCAATGTGCAGCAGCATTTGTCAAATCCCCTTTCGTGTTTTTCGATGGTTCATTCGTCAGACCTCGATCACGTGGCGATCCGCCACCTGATAGACCTGCATTTGCTCAACGCCTGCCGCGGCGACCTCCTCGAGGTGCGTGCAGGTTAAAAACGTCTGGCAGTCCTGCGCGGCGATCAGCAGCATTTTTTGCCGGTTTCGATCCAGTTCGGAGAACACGTCGTCCAGAAGCAGCACGGGCGAATCGTCCTTCTCCGCGCGGAGAATCTCCAGTTGCGCGAGCTTGAGGCTCAGCACCGTTGTGCGCTGCTGCCCCTGCGAGCCATAGACGCGGACGTCCGTTCGGTTGATCAGCAACTTGAGGTCGTCCCGATGCGGGCCGACAGAGGTGCTGCCGCGGTAGATGTCCCGCTCGGCGGAGTCCGCCAGCGCGAGGCGCAAGGTTTTTGTCAGCTCGTTTGCCGTCTCCGGCTCAACGTTCGGCTCGTATTGCGCAACGAGGGTTTCCGCCCCGTCGGAGAGCGTTTCGTGCTGTTCGGACGCAATCATACCCAGCCGCTCAACCAGCTCCGCCCGCGCGAGGATGATGGCAGCTCCAAGCACGGAGAGCTGCTCGTCCCAGCAGGCGAGGGAGTCGTAGTCCAGCCCTTCGCCGTCCTTGAGCAGCGCGTTTCGCTGCTTGAGCGCGTTGTTGTACTGCTGGAGAGTATAGTAGTAGGAAGGCCGCAATTGGGAAATCGCCATGTCGAGAAAGCGCCGCCGTTCGCCGGGGCCATCCTTGACGAGCGAGAGATCCTCCGGCGCGAACATCACGACGTTCAGGCAGCCCAGCAGTTCGCCGGAGCGGCTGATCGGAGCGCCGTCAATCAGGGTCTTCTTTCGGTCTCCCGGAAACAGCTTGGTTTCAATGCGGCGCGGGCCGCCGCGGGTATCTACGTCGACGGCGACGCTGGCAAACGCTTCCCCCGAACGAACCATTTCGCCATCCCGCAGGGTGCGGTGGCTCCGGCCCAGCGAGCATAAAAATAGCGACTCCAGCACGTTGGTCTTACCCGCGGCGTTCTCACCCGTCAGCACGCACAAGCCCGCGTCGGGACGCAGGGAGAGCGACGGATAATTCCTGAAATTGACGAGCCGCAGGCCGGTTACTTGCATGGAACGCTGCTCAAACTTCCCCTAATTTATTCTTGTATAGTATACCATAAACGGTAGGTTCTGCATATATATTATAGAAAAGAGTTTCCATTTTTGCGTGATTTCATCGTTTTTATTCCGTTTTTCGGAAGATTTATAAGCAATTTTCGCCGCCGCGCCGCCGCGCGGAGCAGAGGCTAGTTTTTCGCGCGCAAAAAAGCCGAACCGGCGGCAAATCCGCCCGTTCGGCTTTTGTTTGGCAGTAGAAAGAGTTTAAAATTTACGAGAGCAAATCGCCCTGGTGCGCAACCAAGGTCGCGTCGAACACGCCCGGTACGCGCAGGAATTTATCCACGAAGTCCGTGTCGCTCTCGCGAATGCGCAGCTCGATCGTGAGCTCAATTCCGTCGTGCTGAACGGTCTTGCTCTTGATGTGCGCCTTGGGGAGCTGGCGAATCAATCCCTTGATCTGCTGGCTCGCGCGGTCGTCAAAGTGCAGAATCAGCAGGTACGGCATCGAGCTGTTGCCCTTTGCCGAGGTGATGATGACCATGATCACGCCGATGACCAGCGCGCCGATCAGGCCGACGTCCATGAACCCCGCGCCGAGCGCAAGGCCTTCGCCGACCGCCCAGAACATATAGACCGTGTCGATCGGGTCCTTGATGGCCGTGCGGAAACGGACGATGGACAGCGCGCCGACCATGCCGAGGGACAGCGTGAGGTTCGAGCTGATGAGCATGATCACCAGCGCGGAGACCATCGTTAAAAGAATCAGGCTCAGGTTGAACGAGCGCGAGTACACAACCCCCGCGAACGTCTTTTTGTAGATGAAATACAGAAATGCGCCGATGGCCAGCGCCATCACCAGCGTCAGGATCACCTGCAGGGGATTGAGCGTGCTGGAAAACAGATCCTTGATGTTGAACGCGGTAGCAAGCGGGTCGGACGCCGCGCGCAGAATGGGACTCATACGTTACCTCCTATACATCGTCTTGATGCAAACTTCATCAGCGCGCCGGCGCTGGAACGATCGATTAAAACTCGTACTGCCGACAGAACACGTATTTACTCGCGGCAGTGCGCTGGGACGAACCCAACGTCAGCAGCTCCTGCACATACAGCGGCAGGCTCTCGTTGAACTTGACCTCGAGAATCATGCAATTACGCAAATCCCATACGGGATAGGTCACGACGTTCGGATTAAACAGGTCCGTGCAGCGAAGGGCGGTGCGAACGTTCTTATCGAACGTAATACGGACGTCTTCCGCCGGAAACACATAGGGTTCGCGCGTGTAGTCCACGAGCACCTTGGGGCGCAGATGGTTCGAAACAAAGATTCCGTAAAACTGCATTGCAAACGGATCAGGGTTGCGCTTGAGGCACTCGAACTTGCCGCGCAGGATCTCATCGCAGTCTTCCCGGCTGATGGACACGCTGTCCTTCTTGATGTATTGCCCTTCCTTGTGCTTGCGTTCGAGCTTGATCGCGCTGTCCGAGTAGTTGTAGATACGGATGCGGAATTTGTCACGCGAGCTTACCCCACTTGCCTTTTCCCAAAGAGCGGAGTCGAACGGGTCGTCGAAATACAGGCTCCGAATCAGGTACTCGCCGCCGCTGAGGGAAGCGTAGTAGTCCTGCTTGAGGCACGCTTTGATCCGCGTGGCCAGCAGCTTGTGCTCTCCTTCGGAGATGATGTATTTCAGTTCGTGCCGGTATTGCTTGCCGGCAAGCTCTTGTTTATTCGCCATTTGCCGCCGTGTCTTCCAGTGTTGATACGCGGCCGAAGATGCTCATCATCTCCGAGTCGCTGAGGCTAAAGTAGTTCTGCACGTACTTGAGGCTGTATTCCTGGTAGTGGTTTGCGTAGTCGCGAATGTTGTCGCAATGCTGCTGCCAGGATTTGTAGTTGATGCTGTCCCAGAGATCGACGTCAAACTTCATTTCCTCGGCAATGTTGCCCTGCAGGCGATCCACCATTGCGTTGATCTTCTCCGGAGTATACACCTCATTGAGCATAATCGCCACTTTTTCGAGGAACATCTGCTTGAAGGTCGGATTTTGCAGCAGCGCGCGAATCAGCACCGTCGAGGTGGCTTTGCTGGAACCGTGCCCCTCGGGGTTGAAATAACGGGAGTAGAAGTCCCTGCGGTAACCGCTGGTCGCCGTATCGGAGCTGTCGTCGTTGCGATTCATTGCCCAGCAGAAGTCATAGAGAATCCAGCGCCACTTGTTGTCCTTCTCCGGGCTGCGCCAGTATTTCACGTTACCGGAGTCGGTGTTACCAATCACGATCTCCGCCGCGACGTAGGTTGCGTAGTTCTCCGTGTCCATGAGCGTGTTGATGTGCTCATAGTTCGACGGATCGCTCAAATCATGGCTTCCGGCCCAATCCACCATCTCGGTGTAGTCTTCCCAACCGTTACCCGCCAGCACGCAGAACTGGTTTCCGTTGCCGTAGAGCAGGTCAACCGAGTCGGGGTTCGACAGATGGAACCGCGAGGCGATAAAGTCCTCTTTGATGCGCTCCATGAAGTCGTAGACACCCCAGTATTTTCCGTCGATCAGCACGACCACCTGTTTGTGCGCCTGCACCACGACCGCGCGATCCTCCGGCAGGCCGTTGTTGCCTTCCTCAAACAGCGTGGTCACCAGGTTGTCACGAATGCGGCTGTAGGTCGCGTCCTGCGCGCTCGCGCGAAGAATCAGCGACTTATAGGTCGTGCTCGTTCGATTTTCAAAGAACGGGTAGCTGAACACGGAGTCGCCATAGGCGCCCTTGGCAATGATCGCCATGCCCTTTTGCTCGTTGTTGCGCGAGAACTGGCCCTGAATCTGGACGACGCCGTCCCCGCTGAACACGGAAACGCCGCTGGCGTCGATGTAGTCAAAATGCACGTCGCGCTCCCATTCGCGGCCCAACGGATCGGGATGGGACTTCGGCTGCGCGTTGAAGTTTGCAAGGTTCCAGTTCGGGTCGTTCATGCCCGCGGTCATGCGAGTATCGGTCGGCAGTTGCCCGGAGGTTGCGGCATAGTCGCTGCCAACGACGTAGATGCCCGTGTCCGGATCCCAGAAGTTCGCCGGGTCGGTTACGATGCTGATCACCGGCAGCGAGAAACGGTGATTCTGAACCGTGCTCTCGCCCGTGTAGACCACATAGGTCTGGCTGGCGACATCGCTGGCCATATAGCCACTCATAAATGCGCGGACGCGCAGCGGCGTGGTCTGGGATATCGAAATCGAGCCATTGTAGCGATTGGAGCTTTCGGTCGGAATGGAACCATCCGTCGTGTAGGTCACGGTGCAGTTTTCCGGCACCTCAATCGTTACCTGCTGGGGGCTGTCAAACGTGCCGCCCGGCGTCAGAATCTTCGGCTTTTCCGCATATCCGGCAAACCCCGCACCATTCGCCGCGTTGGGCGTCGGCTTTTCATAAAACTGCAAACTGGTGTCCGAGCGGCCATAGCTCACGTCCGAGTGCCCCTTTGGCACCTGCAGCTTATCGAGAATTTTGCCGTCCGGCGAAAACAGAAACACAACGGCGCCCGCGGAGGATAGCCCGAAGTTCGTTTCTAGATTATTTTTTTTTTGCGCGTCGGCAACGTTCTTACCCGACGCGAGAACCGTTAAATATTCGCCCGCATCGAGCGTGATATCGGGAAACACCCATTTGGCAGGGTTCTTGGCGTTGTTGCTCAACGCATATCCTGCCAGCGAGATGGGCGAACCCGTTTTATTATGGATTTCAATCCAATCGTAGCATTCGCCGTCCGGCTGCTTGAGCGTGGACACGTTTGCATTAAGCACCTCGGAGAGCACGATGTCGCCCGTGCCGAAGGTCAGGGTCTTCGTAAACGCCTGCAGACCGGCGTTGTTGTTCG
>CAZSLI010000041.1:0-5459 GCA_964607705.1 uncultured Eubacteriales bacterium | reverse complement strand
CGTAATTAGTATCTTTAATTAGAAAATATCTTCTTAGAATGTTGTTGGAAATGAAAAGATTAATATTACTTTTACGGTTACAATTACGGGCCTTCATGATAAAAATGAAGCTGTATAACTTTATGCTGATAATAAGTTATTTCAGAAGTAATTATAGAAACGGCTCTAAATATCTTGCTCTGCATCTGTTTGTTTGAAACAATATGTTTTTAAGTAAACTTATATAAAGTAAGATGAGAATATAGATTATATTTATTGTACTGAATTATATATATTTGAAGTAAAATATAGTTCTATTCTTTGTTTGGAAAATTAGTAAATGTGTATTTCAAAGAAGGTGAATATTAAACTTCCTTTGTTTTTGGAGATTTGATGGCTTCAAATACTTTAAATGTTGTAATAAATAACAGTTGAAGGCGAAAATATAATTCTTTTAAAAACAGGCTTGGGCATTGATGGAAAAAGTTATTTCATTAACAGAACGGATAAAAAAAGGTGATAGAGCAGCATTTAATGAGCTTTATTTATTGCATTATTCTGCTTTGCAAAATTATGGAAGATCTTTTCTTAGTGCAGCTGAAACAGAAGATATAATACAAGATGTTTTTTTGAACGTATGGCTACATAAAGAAAATATTGATGAAAGTCTTTCGTTAAAAGCATATCTTTTTCGTTCTGTATACAATTCAGCGTTGAATGTTTTGAAAAAGAAACAGTCTGACCAAAAAATGTCCGATTACCAACAATCTATAGAATATCTTAGATATCAATATTACGATCCGGATGCCAATGAAGTGATTCAAAGTCTTTATGACAATGATACTAAAAATATAATTGATTCTGCAATCGATAGTTTATCTCCCCGATGCAAGGAAATTTTTATACTCAGCTACATTGAGGATATGCCAAGCAAAGATATCAGCAAACAATTAGACCTTTCGTTAAGTACTGTTCAAAATCATATCTACAATGCATTAAAACAGTTACGAGAGAAACTTAGAAGAAACGATTGATTCTGATCTTAGATTACCATAAATCAATATTTTAGACATAAATATATATAGCTGGATTAAGCATTGTAATCTACTATATTTGTTTATTTGCGCTATAATAAAATGAATTACCATGAAAATAATACATAAAACAGGAATTATTCTATTACTGTTATTCCTTATTTCTCAGAATATATTTTCTCAGATTATAATTGTCAGAGGAGGCAAACCAAAGGCACGAATAGTTGTCGATAATAATGATAGTATAGATATGAAGGCTGCACTGTTGTTTCAGGATTTTGCTGAAAGAATAACAGGAGCAAAATTAGAAATTATATCGACTAAGAAAAAACGAAAAGGAGATGTCCTGATTGGAAATTTTCAACTTCCTCTTAAGGCCTTTAATGCATCTGATATTACTGAAGATGGTTTCTATATTTCTTCAACAGATGGATATTTACGTATAGTAAAAGGTGTAGGCAAAGGTTCAATATATGGTGTTGTTACTATATTGGAAAATTATTTTGGAATACACTATTATGCAGCAGAAACATATAGCATTAATAAAAGTAAGGATATGATTGTACCTTCAGGAATAAGGAAGATTGATAATCCTACATTTCGCTACCGTCAAACACAATCATACAGTTGCAAAGACCCAATTTATACTCTTTGGCATCGGTTAGAAGAACCCAAAGAAGTATTTGCAGCAGATTTGTGGGTGCATACTTTTAATTCATTACTTCCTGCAGCTGTTTACGGAGAAAAGCATCCTCAATACTATTCGTTTATTAATGGACAACGCAGACCTGGAGTTGCCAGTCAGTGGTGTTTAACAAACCCTGAAATTTTTGAAATTGTATCTCAACGGCTGGACTCTATCTTTAAAGCGAATCCTGGGAAAAATATAATATCAGTTAGTCAGAATGATAGCCAGACTCATTGTTTCTGTGATAGTTGTAAAGCTATTGATGAATACGAAGGTAGTCCTTCAGGGACAATTATTTATTTTCTGAACAAACTTGCAGCCCGTTTCCCTGATAAAGAGTTTTCCACGCTTGCATATTTATATTCTGTACCGCCACCCAAGCATATAAAACCGTTGCCTAATGTGAATATTATGCTCTGTGATATAGATTGTTATAGAGAAGTACCATTGACAGATAATGCTACAGGGCAACGATTTATGAAAAACCTGGAAGGATGGTCTAAAATATCGAATAATATTTTTCTGTGGGATTATGGCATTAATTTTGATAATTACATTTCTCCTTTTCCAAACTTTCATATTCTGCAACCAAATATGAACTTGTTTAAGAAGAATAACGTAAAAATGCATTTTTCACAGATTGCAAGTATTAAAGGGGGAGATTTCTCTGAACTTCGTTCTTATCTTGTATCTAAATTGTTATGGAATACTTCGGTAAATGTAGATTCTATAATGCATTCTTTCCTGGAAGGTTATTATGGTAAGGCCGCTCCTTATCTGTATGATTATCTGAATATGCAGAAAGATGCACTTCTGAAAAGCAAGATTCCTCTATGGATATATGATACTCCAATCACACATAAAAATGGCATGCTGAATAAAACTTTCATGCAAAAATACAAAGAGTTATTTGATAATGCTGAACGAGCTGTTGCTGATAATCCTGTATTTCTTAATCGTGTAAGAGAGTCCCGACTACCTATTCAGTATGCCGAACTTGAAATTGCACGAACAGAGCCAATAGAAAATATTGCTGATCTGAAAGATAAACTAGATTTATTCAAACGAAGAGCTAATGAACTGGGAGTGAAATACCTTAATGAGCGGAATAATACAGTTGAAGAATATTGTGAGCTTTACTCACAAAGAAATCTTCTTCATAAAAATACCAACCTGGCTCAAGGTGCCGAAGTAAATTATGTTATTCCGGCAAATGCTCCATACGATAAAATAGCATCTAAGGCCCTTACTGATGGTCTTTATGGAGCAGCATCGTACAATGAAAGTTGGGTAGGATGGATGGGAAAAGATGCAGAATTTGTTATCGATTTAAAGACTCCGCAGAATTTTAGCAGTGTAGAAGCTGATTTCTTGCATAATTTGGGTGCCTGGATTTTGTTACCTAAAAGCATGACCTGTTATACATCTATCGATAATAAGAATTTTACGTTAATGGGAACTACTAATATTCCGGAAGATCGAGACAGACCAGTGAAGTATGTAAACATACCTGTTAAATCTGATAAAGTGATTAATGCCCGTTATGTAAAAGTAAAGATAGAGACAATAGGCTTGTGCCCGTCATGGCATTATGGTGTAGGAAATCCTGCATGGTTTTTTCTGGACGAAGTAATTGTCCATTAATGTGTTTTCTTTTTTTTGTATTGTGTAGCATAGTTATTAGTATATGTAGATTATTAAAAAAATATTATGAGAAAAATTATTTTTATTCTTCTTTGTCTATTGATCGTTAATACATCAGTAGCACAAAATTTGAATTCACCCGATGGAAATTTAACTCTTACTTTCCGGTTGAATGATAATGGTACTCCTTCTTATAAACTTTTGTTTAAGGGTAAAACTGTTATAGATGAAAGTAAGATGGGTTTTACTTTCAATTCTTTGGCTTCATTTACAGAAAAGTTTGTTATAACAGATACTAAATTCAGTACTTCTGATAAAGTGTGGCAACCGGTATGGGGGGAGCAAAAAGATATCAGAGATAATCACAACGAAATGCTTGTTTCGCTAAATCAGACTTCTACCAACAGAAAGCTCAATATACGTTTTCGTTTGTTTAATGATGGTTTAGGCTTTAGGTATGAATTCCCTGTTCAAGAGAATCTCCGACATTTTACAATAAAGGAAGAAGCAACCGAATTTAAACTTTACGGCAATCATAAAGCATTCTGGATACCGGCCGACTATGATACGAATGAGTTTCCGATAACGACATCGAAACTATCTGAAATTGCCGATTTAATAGGTAAAGTTCGTCAAGAGCCCCTTGCAGCAAAAGCTCCTGCTCCGGGCCTGTCTGTACAAACACCTTTGATGCTAAAATCAGATGATGGATTATATATCAATATTCACGAAGCAGCTTTGGTCAATTATCCTGCAATGGCTCTAAATCTTGATGATAAATCTTTTTGTTTGAGTGCACATCTTACACCAGATAAGAATGGAAATAAAGGCTATATTCAAACCGGAACCGTAACTCCGTGGCGTACTGTTGTTGTAAGCGATGATGCTCGTGCAATATTAGCCTCTAAACTAATTCTGAACTTGAATGAACCTTGTAAGTTAGAAGACACTTCCTGGATTAAACCAGTAAAGTATATCGGTGTTTGGTGGGAATATTTCACCGGCGGTGGCTCTACATGGGCCTATACAGACAATCCGGATATCATAATTGGGCAAACAGATTATTCCAAATTGAAATGTAATGGTCATCATGGAGCAAATACAGCTCATGTAAAAGAATATATTGATTTTGCTGCGCAGAATGGATTCGATGCTGTTCTTGTTGAAGGCTGGAATGAAGGTTGGGAAGACAACTGGGCTTATGCAAAAGAACATATTTATAGCTTTACTAAAGCATATCCCGACTTTGATGTGAAAGAGTTGCATCAGTATGCAGCAAGTAAAGGGATTAAAATAATTATGCACCATGAAACTACATCATCGGCTATAAATTATGAACGTCAGTTAAATGATGCTTTTCGTTTTATGGTTGATAATGGATATAATTCAGTGAAGACAGGATATGTAGGGCCAATTATTCCACGAAGTGAATACCATGATGGACAATGGATGGTGAATCATTATCTTTTTGTTGCCGAAACTGCAGCAAAGTATAAAATAATGGTCGATTCTCATGAAGCTGTTCGCCCAACCGGACTTTGCCGTACTTATCCTAACTGGCTTGCGCAGGAATCAGCACGTGGCACAGAGTTTGAATCATTTAACGGCAATAAACCTGATCATACAACAATTCTTCCTTTTACCCGATTGATGGGTGGACCAATGGATTATACACCAGGAATATTTCAGGGTGATTTGTCAGTTTATGGAAAGAATAAAGCGAAGCTGAGTACCACACTGGTTAAACAACTTGCTTTATACGTAACAATGTATAGTCCCTTGCAGATGGCTGCCGATTTACCTGAGAATTACAAACGTTATTCCGATGCATTTCAGTTTATAAGAGATGTTGCGGTTGATTGGGACAACTCCTATATTCTTGAGGCAGAACCTGGCGATTATATTACGATTGCACGTAAAGCTAAAGGTAAGAACGAATGGTATATTGGTGGAATAACCGATGAGAATGCCCGTGAAGCTGTTATTGATTTAAGCTTTCTACCAAAAGGGCAGAAATTCCATGCAACAATTTATGCCGATGGTAAAGATGCTCATTGGATTAATAATCCACAGAGTTATACAATAAAAACTGTAACTGTGACAAGCACAACTAA
>CAZSLI010000040.1:0-5548 GCA_964607705.1 uncultured Eubacteriales bacterium | reverse complement strand
AAGCCGACGGCGAGGAGAGTGCGTATCAGTACTGCGGCGGGGACCCGGTGGGGAATGTGGATCCGAGCGGGGAGTGGGCTGACTACGGCCTCGGAGTGACGTCAAGGTCGCTTCCTGGCGAAAGGGACCATGGACCATCTTGTGCAGTCAGCCGTCCCGCATGGTCAGAGCAGGTGGCCAATGGCTGGGGTCGCTGGAGGTGGGATCACAATGAGGTGTTGTCGCTGCGAGCGAACGGTTGGGCGCCAACCAGCGAGACCCTCCTCTTCCTGAAGGTCCCCTATTGGGCGAATTCTGACTATAGGGTGTACACCGTTGTCACTGTCAGGTATGCGGTCTGGCAGCGATCACGGAATGCGCTTTCGAGCAGACTCAGGTACAGGCGTTCGCGAGTGAAGACGGCAAGACTCCCCATCCGCGAGACGGAGTCATTCCCTTATCTAGAACATATCAGCAAGGGAGATGCGCGCATGCTGCCATTCAACTTGATGGATGAGGCGACCGGGAAGTCTTTCCTCCGCCGGGCCAAGATCAGGGCGGCATGGACGGTTCTGCATGGCGCCAAATACCGCAGTTTCAACTGAGCCACGAATGAGGCGTTGTCGCTCTCGAGGGGGACGGTGATCAAGTGAGTCCGCTGACCCAGCGCGCACGCGTGACTGCAAGTATCTTGTTGGGTGCCTGTTGTCTGCTCTTAGCAGCGTGCGGCGCTACACCGCCCGAGCGATACTCCAGTGCGGGCGCGGCCGCGCGCGCGTATGGAGTCGACATCGTTGGGGACTACAATCGTACGGCTTCGCCCTCCGGGCAGCTTCGGTTCGCACGAGTTGCGCGGATTCCCCTGGTGGACCCAGCGAGTACCCCTGAGGCCTTGGAGGAGAGGGATTACCGAGTGATGGCGGTCCCGGCGGGCGCGCGTTCCACCAAGGAAACCGAAATCGCGGTGATCGGAGTGCTTCGCAGGCATGGCACGCAAGCCTGGCGATTCTATTGGGACGTATCGGAATTCGAATAGGATCGCCGAAGGATGTCTACATGGCCGGCATTCCAAGTGTTGATTGACGGCGACCAAGTACGCAGCGAATGCCTCGGCTCTGCCAACACGATCCTCGGCATACCCACCCCGCCTTTGTACGGATCTTCGGCCCTCCTTCCTGTACTTCCGCTACACTTGTGCGCGTACGGCGCTCGCCGTGCGGGGTAAGGGCACGCCAAGGGAGGCGTGAATGCTGAAGGCGCTGGTCGTCGACGATGAGGCTCCGGCTCGGTCAGAGCTTCGCTACCTGCTGGGCGAGACCGGCGGTGTCGAAGTCGTGGGCGAAGCCAACAACGCCCTCGAGGCCATGCAGCTCATCAAGGCCATCCCGTACGACGTCATCTTCCTCGACATCCAGATGCCCGGCCTGTCCGGCGTCCAGCTCGCCGAGGCGCTCGCCGCTCATCCTCGGCCACCCGCGATCATCTTCGTGACCGCGCACTCCGAGCACGCCGTGAAGGCGTTCGAGGTCAAGGCGACCGACTACCTCGTGAAGCCCGTCGAGCTCGAGCGCCTCAAGCAGGCCGTCGGCCGCCTCACGCCCGTCGCGGAGCAGGCGCCTGCCCGCGTGGAGCGCATCCCGGTCGAGAAGGCCGGCAAGAAGCTGCTCGTGAGCGTGGAGGACATCCTCTACATCATGGCCAAGGACGACTACAGCTACCTGCACACGGCTGCGGACCGCTACCTCTCGACGATGTCGCTCGCCGCGCTCGAGTCCAAGCTCGACGCCGCCGGCTTCTTCCGCATCCACCGCCGCTACCTGGTGAACCTGTCGCGCGTGAAGGAGGTCGTGCCCATGTACGGCGGCACGCTCCTGCTCACCCTCACCGACGAGAACGCGACCCAGATACCGGTCTCTCGCCGCCGCGTCCCTGCGCTCAAGAAGGCGCTCGGGCTCTAGCGGCTCATGCGGCCCGCGGGCCGCGCCGCTTCGGTCGCGAGGACCCGCTCATGCGACTCGGCCTGATCTCCGACACCCACGGCCGGCTTGACTCCCGGGTGCCCATCGCATTCGCCGTCGTCGATCGCATCCTGCACGCCGGCGACATCTGTGCGCCCGAGGTGCTGTGGGAGCTCGACCTCCTCGGCAAGCCAGTGCAGGCCGTCTTGGGTAACTGCGACGATCCGGGCGCTCTGGGCATCGACCTGCCGTCGATCGCGCGCTTCGAGCTAGGGGGCGTTCGGTTCCTGCTCGTGCACGACCGGCACGATGCGGGGCACGTATCCGCCGAGGACACCGACGTCGTCGTCTTCGGCCATTCGCACATGCCGCTCGTGGAGGAGCGCGAGGGCGTGCTGTGGGTGAACCCCGGCTCGGCGTCCCAGGCGCGCCGGTCGCCTGTCGGCAGAAGCGTCGCGTACCTCGACGTCACCGGTGGCGCGGTGAGCTACGTCGAGATCGTGCCGCTCGACCGCTTCGGCGAACAGCAGCCGACGAAGCGCTAGCACCGCGAGGCAGCGGGCTCGTCAGGCGACCCGCATCGGCTTGATGCGTTTGACATCCTCCTGGATGGCAGAGCTGGCATCGAACAGGTCGATCGCTCGCTGCAGATTCAGCCAGAACTCAGGCGTGTTGCCAAAGAGTCGTGAGAGCCTAAGCGCCATCTCGGGGCTCACGGCGCGGCGCTCACGCAGAAGCTCGTTGACCGACTGCCGAGACACCCCCAGCGCGGCAGCGAGTGAACTGACGCTCAGGTCGTAGTCAGGCATGAAGTCCTCGCGGAGTATCTCGCCGGGATGCACCGGCCGCCGCTGGAGTCGCTTGGTGTTTGGGATGCTCATATCTTTCACCAGTCCTAGTGGTAGTCACAGACCTCGACGTCGTACGCGTCGCCGTCGTGGAATCGAAAGCAGACCCGCCACTGATCATTGATCCGAATGGCGTGCTGTCCGATCCGGTCCGCATCCAGAACGTGCAGTCGGTTCCCCGGTGGGACTCGCAGGTCTTCGACCACCGTTGCCGCGTCGACAGCTGACAGCTTGCGCAGGGCGCACTCTCTGATGTCGGGCGGCAGCCGGCGGAGTCTGCCGGTGAGCCAGAACTGCTCGGTCTGTTTGTCGGCGAACGACTTGATCATACCCAATAACGTAACGCGTCACGTGACACGCGTCAACCGCGTGGGTCAGGGACGGACATCAGACGGCATGGCCACGGAGTCCCGCAGGATGACAGCCGCGCTCTCTAGCTCTAGTCGCCGGGCGTGAACCGCTGCTCGAGCAAGGGCTCCTCGTGGGGCGCGGTGCTCGTGTCCTCGGGCTCCGGCTGAGCCGGGGCGTCGACCGGGCCGCGCTGGTTCTCGGCAGGGGCTCCTGTCGCCGCCACGCGATCGCCCTCATGCACGACGCCGCCGGCATCGAGGAGCGCGGTGGCGAGCATCCGCACAGATTCAGCCGACGCATCGGGCAGGTCGAGCCGCAACACGGGACGGCCGTGCGCCGCCAGCGTGACGAGATCGCCTTCCGCTTGGGCGAGGTGCAGGTCCCGTAGCGTCCAGTCCTTGCCGGGCACGTCGACGTCGGCATCGTCACGGGTGGTGACGAGCAGGAAAGAGCCGGTATCCGGGCCGCCCTTGTGGAGCTGGCCGGTGGAGTGCAGGTAGCGGGGCCCGCGTTCCAGGCAGACCGCCGCCATCATCGTGGCGGAGAGCTGCGGCACCGCCTTGGTGAGGGGCGCGAGCAGCGCGTCGTCGTCCGGCAGGTAGGCGAGCACAGCGATGTACTCGCGAGCAGCCAGCGATCCCAAAGCGTGGCCCACCGCGGTCGCGACCGTGCGCTCGGGATGGTCGGGCTCCACGAGCCCACCTGCGAACGTGAGCTCCACGCCGTCGACTGCGAGCTGAGGTGTGGGTGCCTGACCAGCGCCCTCGAGCACCTTCATCGTCGCGGACTTGGCCTCTGCGACGTTGGGCTCGTCGAACGGGTTGACGCCGAGCAGGTAGCCGGTGAGCGCCGTGGCGTACTCCCAGCGTACGAACTCCTCGGCGATGTCGTAGGGGTCGTCGAAGACGATCTCGTAGACGGGGTGCCGGCCGCGCTGTGACTGCGCCCACTCGGCCAGCTTCGCGTCACCGGTCATGCGCACGACCACGACGGCGCGGTCAGGGCCGTAGCCGCGTGGGTCGTCGGCGAGCTCGACCACGGGGACGATGCCGGTACCGTGCTTGCCGAGCGATTCGGCCACCAGCTGCTCCACCCACAGCCCGAAGGTCCTCAGCTCGGGGGAGGTGACCATCGTCAGCTTGTCGGAACCGTCGGCGTGCGCGTCGGCCATGAAGGACGCGAGTTCGACCGCGGGGTTCTCCTCGGGAGAGGCGGCGCACTTGTCTTCAGCGGTCGCGGCGCGCTCGACCATGCGACGCACGTCGGCGCCCACGAGGGCGGCGGGCAGCAGTCCGAACACCGTGAGGGCCGAGAAGCGGCCTCCCACGAGCGCAGGCGCGAAGATGGTCTCGCGGAAGCCGTCGCGGGCGGCGAGCGCCTCGAGCGAGGTGCCGGGATCGGTGATGGCGATGAAGCGCTGTCCGGCCGCGGCACCGAGCGTCTCCTCGGCGGCAGCGCGGAAGATCGCGTACAGCGTGTTGGGCTCGATCGTCCCGCCAGACTTGCTCGCGACCAGATACAGCGTGCGGCCGGGGTCGAGCTCGTCGAGCGCCTTGCGCACGGTGACGGGCGAGACCGTGTCGAGCACCCTCAGTCGCGCTCCATTCCCGCCCAGCACGGCGCCGATCACGAGTGCGGCGAGCGAGCTTCCGCCCATGCCGAGGAGCGCGACGTCGGTCACACCCTCTTCGGCGGCCATGGCTGCGATGCGCTCGATGCCCGAGAGCGTCTCGGGTGGGACCTGCGATAGGTGCGTCCAGCCGAGGCGGTTGCCCACGGCCGCGGCGACGGCGGGCTCGTCGGTGTAGAGGGTGGTGTCATGCGCCTGGAGGCGCCTGACGGCGTCTGCTTCGATGAGTCGGTCTCGGGCGGACATGCCGCTCCCTCCGGTGATGATCGGGGTCACTCGGTATATGCCCCGCCGGGCGAGGTGGGTCGCTTGCCCTCGCCGTCGCTGTCGTCGGGCTCCTCCTCGGCAGCGAGCGCCTCGATGGGCACCGACTCGCGTGCCTCGATCCGGGTCACCAGGATGCCGCCGATGACGACCATCGCCCCGCCGAGGATCGTGGGAAACGTGAGCGCCTCGCCGAGGAACAGCGACGCGAACACCACGGCGCTCACCGGCTCGATGTAGGTCATGATCGCCGCATGGTCGGTGCGGACGCGTCGGATGCCGCCCAGGAAGATGAAGCCCGCAAGTGCGGTGTGCACGATGCCGAGCGTCACGAGCGCCGCGTACGAGCCGGGCTCGCTCGGTCCGTTGCCCGCGCGGTACGCCGCGATGACGAACGGCGACAGCACGAGCGAGGCGACCCCGTACTCGACAAGCATGAGCGCTGAGCTCGAGACGCCGCGCAGGATCTTCTTGCTGCGCAGCAAGAGCGTCGCGTAGGTGAGCGCCGAGAAGAACGC
>CAZSLI010000039.1:0-6201 GCA_964607705.1 uncultured Eubacteriales bacterium | reverse complement strand
GGTTGTAATGGATATCTGTCATTATCATTGTAATATCCGATTCCACTATTTGATTCTTTTTTGTATTCAACTCCCATGTTGAATCTTTGATATAACCCTTTTATATTATAATAAAAAGAGTTTGATAGCTTGAAATACATATTTTTAGGAGTACTTTTACTTCCACCTGAAGCTTTATACGAAGATATTTCTACAGGAACCTGATTGTATCCGGTTTCAGTAGCAGTAAGTATTGGTAAGAAACCAGAAGAGTTCGGTACAATTGTAGTTCGTCTGTATTCATTTTGGTTATATGAAAATCCAAAAGTATAGCTTAATGTACGTGAAAAAAGTTTATTAATACCAATCTTACCATTGTGGTTTATTGATATTGTAGCGTTTCTTTCTTTTGTAAATGTTCCATCATCAACCTGATCTGGATCATTTCCACTCCAATCCACAAGACCAGAATAATTTATGCTGGTACTTGTTCTCCATATTTTAAAAAAGTTCTTTGCGTAATTTACACTTGCACTATATCTATCAAAAGATTTTGTTTTTGTTCTGGGGTCTCCCCATGCCTGAGCATAATCTAGATTTGTATTTAGTGTACCTAGATTATTATTTAATTTAAAACCTTTTCCTAATGAAAAATTATTTGTAGAAGGATTAACCTTACCCTTAATTTGCCATGGAGTAT
This sequence comes from uncultured Eubacteriales bacterium, assembly GCA_964607705.1. Lineage (GTDB taxonomy): Bacteria > Actinomycetota > Coriobacteriia > Anaerosomatales > PHET01 > CAZSLI01. The sequence goes on along the minus strand of CAZSLI010000039.1, from coordinate 5,522 downwards.
GTCCGGTTTTTGTTTTAACGATCACTGCTCCTGAAGTTAAGTCTCCATATTCTGCAGAAGGGATTCCTCGTATTACTTCAACTGATTCAATATTGTCAGCACTGATTTGTCTTAAATCTGTTCCCGTAAATGATGTTTCACTGTAACTACCTTGAGTACCTAGATTGGCATTACTGGAAATAGGTACTCCGTCAACTATTACAGAAGAACCAAATGCGTTTGTTGTGTTGTTGGTGAGTGTTCTTATCTGCAAGTTCGATTTTGAAGTCAGATCAGTATTAGTCATCAGATTTCCTGGAACCAGCTGAATTATATCTGCCAAACTCACAGCTTGTAGGTGATCAATGGCTTGTCGTCCAATGCTTGAACTCGTAGAAGCACCCGCCGCACTGTTTTTTGCAACAACAGAAACCTCTTTAAGCTGCAAAGAAGTCTGTTTCATGCGGACATTTAATTGTGTATTCTTACTTATACTTAAAGTTTGCTTATACGTTTCAAATCCCAGATAGGAAATCTCCAGATAAACATCCTCATTATCTGGAATACCTTTTAATTCTGCATATCCATTTTTATCTGTTACACCGAAAACTCCAAGTGATTTGATAGAACAAACAGCCATATCCAATGGATCTTTCCCATTATCGTCTACAACTTTTATCTGCATATTAAATACCTGTTGCCCACTTTTAAAAGTGCTTTTATTTCCCTGGTATTTAATCATTATAATATTCCCTTGAATTTTGTAGGTAAATCCAGCTCCTACCAAAACTTTATTCAATATGCTTTTAATACTCTCATCTTTAGCTTGGATAGAGATATGTTTAAGCATTTTAGTCTGATCTGCATTATAAACATAATTCAGATTTGTCTGCCTTTGAATTTCTTCAAGGAATTCTTTAATTGTTACGTCTTTGAGATCTAAAGTAAGTTTATCCTTATCAGATAAATTGTTTGCTAATGTTTGATTTGGTACTAACAAAATAGCAGTGAAGAGTAATATTACTATTGTAATAAATCTATGCCCGGTTCTTTCCATATATATATTATTCTAGTTTTATGGTTTTTTACTTATTAATACGTCTTTCCCATTTATTTGTATATCAACATCTGTTGTATATTTTATCGCATTTATTAAATCTTCTATTGATGCATCTCTTTTTAGATTACCTGTAAAATGGATATTTTTAAGATTCTTGTTTTCAAAATGCACATTCATATCATACCATAAAGATAAAGTCTGCATAATATCTCCAAGATTTTTATTTTCAAAAACTAGTCTTCCCTCATTCCATGCTACATAAGGGTATGTATCAACATTAGTAATTGTAACTGTATGATCTTTCTTACAATATTCAGCCATCTGCGATTCTTTCAGGCGATATTCAGCCTCTGGGTTTTGAGTAATAACTCCAATGCTTCCTTGTACTAAAACCACCTTTACAAAGTCTGGTGAATATGAGTCTACATTGAATGATGTACCGTATTGTTTAATCAGGATATCATTAGTTACTACGTAGAATGGTCGCTTTTTATCTTTGGCAATATCAAAATAAGCTTCTCCGGTTAAGTAGACTGTTCTCGATTTTTCTCCAAAAGCTACAGGATATTTAAGTTGGCTGGCAGAGTTTAAATGTACTACAGTACCATCGGACAATTTTACAGTGTATTCTCCTCCTCTTGAAGTTTTTAAAATGTTTTCCTGGTTATATAAAGTAGAGTCTTTTGTTTTTTCATAAGATATTCCTGAAGGAGCATTTATTGCAAGTAGTGATAAACCTTCTCTTATTTGTTTTCTGTCATGAGCATTTAGCATGATGAACTTTCCGTTTCCAAGAATAAGAGTGGCTTGCGGTTTACCAGGGAATATCTCGATTCTCTCATTTTTATAATCTTCTAAATCTGAGTTAGTAAAAAAGAGATAAGTTGCAATTGTTATTGGCAATAATAAGATAGCTGCATATTTAAGCAGCTTTAAAACTGGAAATTTTTTTTCTTCTTTATTTCCGGTTCGTTCAATAAATTTTTGAAATGCTTTGTTTGAATCTACATCCTTGTATAGTTTGTACTTTTTCTCAAAGGTATTTTCGGAACATATTCTTTCAAAGAAAGCTTTATTTTGTGAAGATGCATTTATCCAGTCGTTAAGTTCTTCCTGCTCTTCCGGATTAATTGTTTTCAAGAGATGAAGAACAATTAATTTTTCTATTTTATTTTGATTTGAATCCATATTATCACCATTTGTTTATTATAAAACAACATGGTGCTCAAAAAGAGGTACAAGGAAGATGAAAAAAAACAATAAAAATTAGAAATAGGTGGATTTGCTTACAATATGTCAGGCAAAAGTAGTAGAAAATAAAATGGAGATATATTCTCTCTGATAAATTTGATAGCTCTTTTCTTTTGAGTTTTTACAGTCTCCAGAGATATATTCAGAGTCTCTGCTATCTCATCATTTTTCTTTCCTTTTAAATGCATTTCAAATATCTCGTGGCATCGTGGAGGTAATTTTTCTATGGTAGAAAATAACAGTCGGTAAATTTCTTCTTCTTCAACTTCCGGATCAAATTCTGGCTCGTTGTTTTGCTGAAGCGATAGTACATACTTTTCTTCAACATCTATATGCTTTATATGATTTAATGATGCATTTCTTACTGATCTATAAAGAAAAGATTTAAATGCAGCCAAAGAAATAAATACCATTTCTTTTTCCCAGATAGAGACAAATAAATCCTGTACAATATCTTCAGCAATCTCCTTCTGGGAAACTAAGTCCATAGCATAGACAACAAGCGCTTTATAATAATTCTCATATAAATGCTTATATGCACTAATATGACGCTTGTTGAGATTTTCCAGAAATGACTCCTTCTTTTGCTTCATTTATGCAGAACTATGCTTTAAATTGATTGATATTTGTACCGTTTTGCAAATTAAAATAAAAAAAAAGTGTCTTTTGTATACTTTTATGTTTAAATGATTATTTTCATTATTGTTAGGTATAAAATATAAAGAGTTGTTGGTAAATAGTCTTTTTTATCACTATTTTAAGTGATTAGATTATTTTTGAATATGCTAAATGGAATTCGGCAACAGCTTCAATTCCTTTTCGGAATATATCCAATGAGAAACTCTCATTTGGAGAATGTATAGCATTGTCTTCAACTCCAAAGCCCATTAATATGGTTTTGATACCCAGAACTTCTTCAAAAGTAGAGATGATAGGGATGCTTCCTCCGCGACGAACAGCAAGTGGTTTCTTTCCGAATGCTATTTCAAAACCCTTCTCGGCTGCACGATATGCAGGGTGGGAGATAGGACATACATAGCCCTGACCACCATGCATAGGAGTAACTTTAACTTTTACTGTTTCCGGAGCAGTTTGCTCTATATAGTCCTTAAATAACTCACTTATAGTATGATGATCTTGATGAGGAACCAGTCTGCAAGATACTTTTGCATAAGCTTTTGATGGCAAAACTGTTTTCGATCCTTCACCGGTATATCCGCCCCAGATGCCACATACATCGAATGATGGGCGACAACTGTTACGTTCCAATGTAGAATAACCAGTTTCCCCTGCCAACTCTTTTACATCGATGGACTTCTTGTATTTTTCTTCGTCGAAAGGTATTTGTGCAATCATGGCTCTTTCGGCATCGGGCACAGCTTCTACATCATCATAAAAGTGAGGAATGGTAATCCGTCCATTTTCGTCGATAACCTTACTTAGCATCCCACAAAGAATATTGATTGGATTAGCTACAGCACCGCCAAAATGGCCCGAGTGAAGGTCGCGGTTAGGACCAGTTACTTCTATTTCCCAGTAAGCCAATCCTCTCAAACCGGTTGTGAGCGATGGAAGATCAGCACCCAGCATACTTGTGTCCGACACAAGTATTACGTCGGCTTTCAACAAATCTTTGTGATCTTTGCAAAACTGTTCCAGGCTAGGAGAACCAATTTCTTCTTCACCCTCGAGAATAAACTTCACATTATTTTTCAGTAACTGATGACTAACTAAATATTCGAAAGCTTTTACCTGAATAAACGCTTGTCCTTTATCGTCATCCGCACCTCTTGCCCATATTTTTCCATCGCGTATCTCAGGTTCAAATGGGGAACTAGTCCACTTTTCCAGTGGTTCTGCAGGCATAACGTCGTAATGAGCATATACTAGTACCGTTTTTGCATCAGGATTCACAATCTTTTCTCCGTAAACAATGGGGTTTCCCGAAGATGCCATAACTTGTGCTCTGTCTGCTCCTGCTTCCAGTAATAGTTCTTTCCATCTTTGTGCACATGCCAGCATATCATCTTTATGTTCCGGTAAAGCGCTTATGGAAGGAATTCGTATTAAACTGAAAAGTTCATTCATCATTCTTTGCTCGTGCAAAGCGATGTAAGATTGTATATGTTTCATTATTAAATTATGCCTTATATATACTAAAGTTGAGTTGTTTTGTCAACCAGATAATAATCAAGAATTGTCATTGCCGCCATTGCTTCCACAATAGGTACAGCACGTGGCAGAACACATGGATCATGTCTTCCTTTTGCTTTCATTGTTGTATCAACTCCATCAATGTTTACTGTATGCTGTTCCATCAGAATAGTAGCAACCGGTTTGAAAGCAACCCGGAAATAGATATCTTCACCATTGCTTATTCCTCCCTGAATACCACCGGAATGATTTGTTCTGGTTTCAATTACGCCATCGTGGTTATAGAATACGTCGTTTTGTTCAGAACCTTTTTGCTTCAATCCTTTAAAACCGTCACCATATTCAAATGCTTTTGCAGCATTAATGCTCATCATTGCATTCCCAAGCGCTGCGTGTAATTTTCCAAAAACCGGTTGTCCAAGACCAATAGGACATCCTTTTATTACGCAAGTTACTACTCCGCCTATGGTATCTCCCTCTTCTTTTATCTGAGAGATATAGTCTACCATTTCTTTTGCCTTTTCCGGATCGGGGCAACGAGCTGGTGTATCTTCTATTTTTGAAAAATCATACTTGCTATAATCTTCATCCAGGCGAATATATCCTACTTGTGATGTGTAGGCAGTGATACTTATTCCAATCTGATGTAAAGCCATCTTGGCTAATGCGCCTGCCACCACACGGGATATTGTTTCACGGGCAGAAGAACGGCCACCGCCACGATAGTCGCGAATTCCATATTTTAGCTGATAAGTATAGTCAGCATGCGATGGACGAAATATATTTTTTATGTTTTCGTAATCTTTTGATTGCTGGTTTTTATTCCAAACAATAAAGCCGATAGGACTCCCCGTGGACTTTCCCTGAAAGATACCCGATAAAAACTCAACTTTATCTGATTCATCACGGTCGGTTGTAATCTTTGATTGTCCGGGTCTACGTCTGTCTAGTTCTTTTTGAACAAAGTCCAGATCAATTTTAATTCCTGACGGAAAGCCGTCAATAACTCCGCCAATTCCTTTACCATGAGATTCGCCGAAGCTGCTTAATCTGAAAATATTGCCGAATGAGTTGAACA
>CAZSLI010000038.1:0-6550 GCA_964607705.1 uncultured Eubacteriales bacterium | reverse complement strand
CGCCGAATGCGCTGGGGACCGGCTACTTGGGCTCTTCTCCCACTGCGGCCGCCTTGACCTCGTCGACAAGCCACCCTTTGCCGGGGCGCTCCACGACCGTGTAGGTCGAGTCGTAGGTGACCTCGTAGGGCGGGCTGTTGTACTGCGAGTCGGCCGTCGAGATGTAGCGGTACTTCCACCGCTCGCGGGCCGCCACGGTTGCCGTCGAGCCTTTCGACGACACGCTCTTGATCTGGAAATCAATGAGGCGCTGGTCGATGGCGCGACCCTCCTGGCGGTTCAGCTCGACATAGGAGTTCACGCCGACTTCCTCGTTCTCCGAGAACGCCATCGTCGCCACATCCGAGTTGAGGATGCGGTACGCGTAGCTGATCCAGAGGAGGTAGGAGTACACCGACGTCTTGGGATCGCGCAGCATCGGTGGGGGTGGCTGCTCGGCGGGTGGCGGCGTCTTCGCGGGGAACTGTCCCGCGGTCATCTCGGCACTGCGCGACGTCTCTCCTGCGCCGTTGCCGCCCGTGCCCGCGCAACCCGTCGCGCCGACGACCAACGCCGCGAGCAGCAAGGTGAGCAGGATGAACGTGACGGGCACGAACCGATTCGAAGCAGCCATGCGACCTCTCCCGCGGGTGACGACGTGCCGAGTATAAGCGACCGCACCAGAGCGGACACGCGCATTCCACGCGGAATCCACACTTGGCGGCGGGACCTCGCAGGCCCCAAGGGCCTACGAGCCGGAACCTCGTTCGGCCATCAGACCGCGGTAGACGTCGAGGTGCCGACGCACCGAGCGTTCATGTTGCTCCGGGGAAAGCGGATCGACGATCACTCGCTCCGCTGCGACGCCCCCACTGCGAACGTGCTCTGCGAGCGCCTCGGTGGGCACGAAGACCGCCTCAGCGCCCCGCATGCCCAGCTCGTCGAACCGGCGCATGAGCGCCTCGATGGGGCGCCGCCGCCGAGTGGCCTGGTACCCGTCGGCGAGGGTGTGGGCGACGTTGACAGTGGGCACCTTGCGTGCGGCCCATCGGAGCAGTACGTCGGCCTCGAGACCGGTGGAGTGGGCGCAGACGGGGAGGTAGCGCTTCAGGTACTTGCGGAGGCGCGAGCGCGATCGGATGACGTTCCAGCGGTCGAGAATGTAAGGGTCGACCTCGATCCCCGACTCGCGAGCGGCCTCCCCCAGCGCGCAGCCCATGAGGCACATGAACCGTACGCGGGCCCCCAAGCGCACGAGCTCTCGCATGACCTCGAGCCAGCGCTCCTCGACGCCATCGGCCTGGTGCGCGGCATTCGTCGAGATGAAGACGAAGGTCGAGTCCTCCCAGCGCCTCATCCGTGATGCCCGCCGTCGATAGAGGCGCCGCTCAGCACGTCGCGGTAGAGAGCGACCGTCTCCTCGGCGACCCGGGTCCAGGAAAACTCGGCGGCGCGGGCGCGACCTGCAGCGATGAGTCGCTCGCGCGTGGCGGGATCGTCGAGTGCGCTCGAGATCGCTGCGGCAAATCCCGCGATGTCGCCGGGCGGGACCACGAGAGCCGCGTCGCCCACTACCTCGGGCAGCGACGCCGCGTCGGCGACGACCACCGGGGCGCCCAAGGCCATCGCCTCGAGCGGCGGCAGGCCGAAACCCTCATAGCGTGACGGGAACGCGAACACCGCCGCCTGCGTGTAGAGCGTCCGCAACTGGCCGTCGGAGATGCGGCCGGTGAACGAGACGCGATCGCGGACGTCGGCCGGCGCGTCAGCGAGCACGTCGCCGATGAACCCGGCCTCCCCCGCCCCGGCGAGCAGTAGGCGCAGGTCCGGGTGCTCGGGCGCGACAGTCGCGAACGCGTGCAGTAGCGTGGGCAGGTCCTTGTGCGCGCGAGTGGAACCCATCGAGAAGAGGTAGCATCCCGATGCGCGCTCGGCCAGCTCGGCGGGCAGCGACTCCAGCGGTCCGGACGCGAAGTCATCGGCCGCCTCGTAGATCAGCCGCACCTTGCCCTGTGCGCTAGGGAACAGCCGCTCGACATCGGCGACGGTGTTGCGCGACGGACAGATGATCGCCGAGGACACGCGGACCGCCCGCGCGTTCAGCCGCCGGTAGACCGCGCGCCGGAACGCGCTCGGCATCACGGCCGGGATGACCAGCGGCGTGACGTCGTGCAGAGTCGCGACCATCGGGCCTCGGGCGGGGAGCGGCGTCGGGAAGTGCAGGCAGTGGACGATGTCGGCGAGGTTTGCGGCGACCGCGCGCCCGAAGGCCAGCATGCCGCCGGGCGTGAAGGGGTTGCCGGCGACCGGCACGGGCGTGACGCGGGGGCCCGCCACCGGTGGCCGCTCCTCGGCGGCATGCGCGAGCACCAGCTCGACGTCGTCGCGGGCGGCGAGCGCCTTCACGAAGCCGGTCGTGTAGCGGCCCACGCCCGTCCAGCTGGCCATGCGCGCGTCGGCAAGGATACGCATCTAGACCCGCCCCCCGGCCAGTCTGCGCAGCCCGAGCGCGAAACGAGCGCTGGCCTTCAGCCCCCAGAGGCCATAGAGGTCGCAGTACCGATAGAACGACTCGCGGTAGGCTCGCGCCACGAAGTCGCTGGGCGCGTCGGACTGGCCCAGGTGGTGTACGCAGTGGGCAGCAGGCTCGAGGATGACCCGGAACCCTCGATCGTGCATGCGGTGGCACCACTCGATGTCCTCGTAGTACAGGAAGAAGCCCTCATCCATCGGGCCGACGGTGTCGATCGCCGAACGTCGGACCAACATGCACGCGCCGGTGACCCAGTCGACGTCGGTCGCGCGCGCAGGCACGGCGGGCTCGGGGGTGCCACGGCCTCGGAGTCGCTGGCCGATCCGCACCAGCCCCTTGCCCGCTCGCGTCGCAAAGCTGGGAAAGCGGCCGAACGACTCGTCCTGCACGCGGCCATCCGGCGTCATCACCAACGGCGCCACGACGCCTATCCGCTCGTCCGCCTCCGCCGCCGACACGAGCGTCTGCAGTGCGCCCGGCTCGAGCACGGCGTCGGGGTTGAGCAGCAGCACCCACTCGCCGCTGGTCGCCTCGATGCCGCGGTTGTTGCTTGCCGAGAACCCGCGGTTTGCGACCTCGACCACATGCGCCGACGGGAACGCGACGCCAACAGGCGCGACGCTGCCGTCCGTGCTCTCGGCGTCCATGACCCAGACGCGCTCCTCGCCCGCCTGCTCGGCCGCGGAGCGCACGGCGTCGAACAGCAGCTCGCCCGCGTTGTGCGCGACGATCACGACGTCCGCGTCGGGGCGCTCGCTCACGAGGCCAGCTCGCCGATCTCGCTCATGAAGCGGGCAAGCGCATTGCGCCACTCGGGCATCACAACGCCGAGCTCGGCGGCCTTCGAGCAGTCCAGCACCGAGTTCGCGGGACGCGCGGCTTTGGCGGGGAATGCGTCAGAGGTCACGGCGGTCAGCGGCACCGAACCGAGGCCGGCGAGCCGCAGCACCTCCTCGGCAAGCTCGTAGCGAGAGCAGGAACCGGCGCCGGCGAGGTGGTAGAGGCCGCGCGCGTTCGCATCCAGCAAGCCGAGGATGCCGCGCGCGAGGTCGACGGTGTAGGTAGGCGAGCCTGTCTCGTCGGTCACGACCGACAGGGCGCCCCGCTCGCGCGCGGCGGCGAGGATCTTGACCGGGAAGTTGGCGCCGTTCGCGCCGAAGACCCAGGCCGTCCGCACCGTGAGGGCGTCCTCGTTCTCCCAGGTCACCGCGCGCTCGCCCGCAAGCTTCGAGGCGCCGTAGACGGAGAGCGGGTCGACCGGGTCGTCTTCGGCGTAGGCGCCGTCCTTGCGGCCGTCGAAGACGAAGTCGGTGGAGACGTGCACTAGGCGCAGGTCGGTGACCTTGGCGATGGTGGCGAGGATGCGCGCGCCGTGCTCGTTAACGGCATACGCGCGCTCGGGCTCGTCCTCGGCACGCTCGACGTTCGTGTAGGCGGCTGCGTTGATGAGGACCGGCGCCTCTTCCGGCGCCAACGTGCTCGTGAAGGCGAAGATCGTGCGCGTGACCGCGCCGATATCGGTGATGTCGAATTCGTCCTCAGCCGGCGCGAAGCAGCGCTCGCCTCGCTCGGCGATAGCGCGTTGCAGCGCCGTGCCGAGCATGCCCCCCGCGCCGGCGATGAGGTAGGCGGCCGGCACGCGCTACCCGCGCCCCTCGTACCAGCGCTTGCGCCAGTCGGCGAACTCGCCCGTATGGTGCTTGATCTTGCTCCACCACGCCTCGTTGTCGCGGTACCACGCGATCGTCTCACGCAGACCGGCCTCGAACTCGACCTCCGGCTTCCAACCCAGCTCCCCGCGAGCCTTGTCGCACGTGATCGAGTAGCGGCGGTCGTGGCCGGGGCGGTCGGTGACCCGCTGCACCGCGTCGTCCCACTCAAGCCCCAGCTCGCCGAGGATGATCTCGGTGATCTCCCGGTTCGTGCGCTCGTTGCCGCCGCCGATGTTGTAGACCTCACCCGGCTTGCCGTGCAGCAGGGCGGCCTCGATGCCGTCGGCATGGTCGTCGACGTGCAGCCAGTCGCGCACGTTGAGGCCGTCGCCGTAGAGCGGCAGCTTCTCGCCCTCAAGCGCGTTGGTGACGAACAGCGGGATGAGCTTCTCGGGATACTGATAGGGTCCGTAGGTGTTCGAGCCGCGCGTGATGAGCGCCGGCGTGCCGAACGTCGTGTGATACGCGAGCACCTGCAGGTCGCCGCCGGCCTTGCTCGCCGAGTACGGGCTCGACGGGCTCAGGCAGTCGCCCTCGCAGAAGCTGCCGCTCGCGATCGAGCCGTACACCTCGTCGGTCGAGACCTGCACGAGCTTGCCGATGCCGCGCTCGCGCACCGCCTCGAGCAGTGTATGCGCGCCGAAGATATCCGTGCGCAGGAACGATTCGGGGTCGTCGATCGAGCGGTCGACGTGCGTCTCGGCCGCGAAGTTGACGATCGTGTCCACGTCACCGGCGGCATCGAGCGCCTTGCCGACGGCCGCCGTGTCGCAGATGCAGCCCTGCACGAAGGAGTAGCGCGGGTCCTCGGCGATGGGCGCGAGGTTCTCGAGGTTACCGGCGTAGGTGAGCTTGTCGTAGACGACGATCTCCCAGTCCGGGTGCTTGCCGAGCATCCGCCTCACGAACGCCGAGCCTATGAAGCCCGCGCCGCCGCAGACGAGGACTCTCATCCGTTCTTCACGCTCCAGTCGTAGCCGATGGAGGCGTCGTCGAAGGGGAGACGGTACTCGTCGGGGTCCTCGGCGTTATAGGTCTCGGTGGGGACGTTGATGATGTAGGCCGGCTCGGTGCCAACGGCCATGAAGCCGTGGTAGACGTCCGGCGGGATGACGATGAGCCGCTGGCGCTGCCAGCCGATGACGAACTCATTGGTCTCACCCTTGGTGGGCGAACCCTCGCGCGTGTCGTGCAGAACGACCTTGGCCATACCGGCAACGCAGATGAAGTGGTCGGTCTGCTTCTTGTGGTAGTGCCAGGCCTTCACGACGCCGGGGTAGACCATGGTCACGTAGACCTGGCCGAAGCGCTGAAAGTCCGGGTCGTCGCTGCGCCACATCTCCATGAGCAGCCCGCGCTCATCGGCATGCACGGTGAGGTCTTTGACCTTGACGCCTTCGATCATGAGGACTCCCTACAGCTCCATGATGTAGCGGTAGTACTCCGACGACGTACCCTCGGCGCACGCGCGCATCGCTGCCTTATCGATATAGCCCATCCGCCACGCGACCTCTTCGAGGCATGCGATCTTCTGCCCCTGACGCTTCTCGATAGTCTGCACGAAGGCCGACGCCTCCATGAGCGAGTCGGGGGTGCCGGTGTCGAGCCACGCCATGCCGCGCCCCATGATGCGCACGCTCAGGCTGCCGGCGTCGAGATACAGGTTGTTGAGCGCGGTGATCTCGAGCTCGCCACGTGCGCTAGGCGTGACCTGCCTCGCCAACTCGCAGACGCGCTCGTCGTAGAAGTACAGGCCCGTGACCGCGAACTGCGAACGCGGCTCAGCCGGCTTCTCCTCGATCGAGAGCGCGCGTCCCGCCGAGTCGAACTCCACGACTCCGTAGCGCTGCGGATCGCGCACCTTGTAGCCGAAGACGACCGCCTTGCCGCGCATCGCTTCCTCGCGGGCGCCCTGCAGCATACTCACGAGTCCGGTCCCGTAGAAGATGTTGTCGCCGAGGACCAGACACGCGGGACCGCCTTCGAGGAAGTCCTCGGCGATCAGGAATGCTTGGGCGAGACCCTCAGGAGCGGGCTGCACTGCGTACGACAGCGTCACGCCCCACTGCGACCCGTCGCCGAGGAGCCGCTGGAACGCTGCCTGCTCCACCGGCGTCGTGATGACCAGTATGTCGCGGATGCCCGCGAGCATGAGGATCGACAGCGGATAGTAGACCATCGGCTTGTCGTAGATGGGGAGCAGTTGCTTGGAGGTCGCGAGCGTCACGGGATGCAGTCGCGTCCCCGCTCCGCCGGCCAGGATGATGCCTTTCATTCAAGGCCTTTCAACCGGTTGAATGGCGCTCGCAATCATAGCAGGAGCAGG
>CAZSLI010000037.1:3401-6724 GCA_964607705.1 uncultured Eubacteriales bacterium | reverse complement strand
ACACTTCCTACAATACCCGTCGGCTCTGTTATCTTTGAATAGAACATCAGGGAACGCATATCCTGGGGAAGGGATTTCACCTTCCGATCCAGGGTTGTGGCAACCTCAATCCTTATATGGTTCTCTCCGGCTCTTAATGCTTCTCCCAAAGGAAACTGATATGGCGGACAGATTTTCATTCCAAGACAGCGGCCATTCAGCCAGACTTCAGCACCTTCATAGACATCTGTAATATTCAATAACTCCCTGCCGGTTGGCATTATATCATAAACAAACTCACTTTCATACCGTAAATAACCGGAAAAAGCAGGTAATACCCGTCCCATGCTTCTTAACTCCTTCGTAACTTCAACAGGATGAAACTCCGGATATTGACTGACTTCTGCACTGGAGATGCGCCATGCTGCGTCCAGTCTATATTCCAACTTAGTCTTGAAATCGCCTTGTTCTTCCACCTCCTTCAAATCCTCAAATAGAGCAACCACACTCTGATAGGGTGTTAATCTGATATGTATGCTTGTTCCGTCCTCGCTATTTCTGTATTCTGCCGGAATTATCCTGTTGTCCATAGCATCATATAAGCTGACCTTTCCTTTTGATTTCACGGTTATCCAGCCATTGTATTCCTTACCGATACTTTCATTGGAGAACATATATAGCTCTGTCTGCTCCTTACGGTAATGGTAATAACGCAGCGCATCAAATTTATTGTCACTGCTAATTTCAAATAATTTGTTATCCTTCAGTGTTTTTGACAAAGCCTCCAGAGGAACTATAATACATTGGCACAGTCCGTCAAGCAGCAGCTTCTCCTCTTCCTGCTTATCTATATTACATATTCCCTCCGGAAGCCCTTGAACAAAGAATACCGGGAAGCCCTTTTTTGATGCAGTACCGGCAAATACAGCCACTTCCTTTGTGATAAATTCTGAATATGGGACAATAAAGCAGTCATAGCTTTCACCATTGACCTGCAGGCAGTCATTAAATTCTGCCTTGTAAGCTGACATATCTGCAAAAACATCGGAGGGAAGAATATCAAAATCAATCTGGCTTTCCAACAGCTCTCTGGCAACCTTCTGATTAAACATACAGCCTCCCGTCCATTCGGCTTCTCCGTGATACAATACGGCTGCCGGTGCTATATGTGCACCTCCGTTCAATAGATGGCACATACGATTGGTGTAGTGCATCAGCTTTTTAAAATAATTAAACTGAGGATCCTCTCCCCCGGCATAAAAATGAGGCGGGCAGTCCGAATCAGGAAAATCCTTTGGTGAAAATGCGTGAGGTACATATACATTAATACCTCTTACCAGAAAATGATCCATCAGATATTTCATCGTTCTTATCCCAAGCCTCCAGCCGTAAGCTCCGAAGATTTCACACATAGCCCTTCCCTGTTTCTTCGGATCGATATGGGCAAGGGACGAACCCAGCTTTCCCAGTTCATAATGATAAAACTCTCCATCCTTATCCGCACCCAGCAATGCTTCTCTTTTATGATTTTCTCCTCCAGGAAGAACCTGATCTCCGATATTATCAATTCCTGACATATGCTGGCCCATCATGGAGCGGAAAAAATGTCCCTGGCTGCTGCCAAGTCTGCTATGCTGATTATTATCCTCCACGATATGACCGATGTATTCCACTCCTCTTTCCTCACACCACTCTCCGATCTGTCTGGAAAAATTCTCTTCCACCAGTCTGGTCACACAGTCCATATAGGCATAGCGAACCCTGGCATTTACCTTCTCATCCGCCATGTCGGTCCAAAGTGCAGGATAATATGGCAAATACTCCTTTCCCAGATTTTCCTCCAGCATTTTCTCAAGCTGGCTGCTCCAGGGAAGCGGTGCTTTTTTCTTTCCAATGGACTCATCAAAATTATAACCGATGCTGTTGCCGAGGCAGGGTTCATCCGAAAAGAAGCCTGAAATGGTTTTCCCAAATTCTTCTTTGTAATGCTCATAATGAGGTTCATACACCGCATCAATCTGGATTCTACAGGAAGCCTTATCCACCATACTGATATAGTCGCAGCGCCCCTCACCGTTTCTTGTAATAAAAAGAACATTAATCCTCCAGGTACCCTGGGGAACGTCCCATATTAATTTTCCGTTTACAATATTGGTAATAAGATCTATTCCTTCTCCAATCAAGGAGGAGTTCCTATCTATCTGATATGCACGGATGGACAGGATTCTGTCATCTGTAAAACAGCGCTTCTTCTCCGAGCTCATACCAAACATTTCAAGATTTAATCCTGAGGGCAGCAGCATCGGCATCATCATGGCGGCAAGACTAACCTCAACCTCAGGTATAGGGCCGCTGACATCGATAAACTTCCGGCTAATGTACTGCTTACAGTATTTATCCTCTGACTGGGCAATTTTTCCGGCGGCATAGCCGGTAGGAAAATGTGCATCATCCAGAATCCAAAGCTTCATATCCCTTTTTTTAGCTTCATCAATAATTATATCCATATCATGCCACCAACCAGGTCCAAGATAATCCGGATGGGGTCGGGCCTCCACACAGACTGCACGAATACCACAGCTATGGATTGCCTCCATATACTCCCTCAGCTTCTCTTCACTCTCTCCATGCTGCCAGAAAAATGGCAGAATATAATTATCTTCCTTTTGTTCAATTAATTCTTTTATAAATGATTTCATTCTTACCTCCATCATGCTGCCCTTCGGTAGCTTTTATATTCAAAATGAATTTTTGAATCTTATTATGTGTAAACTTGAAAAGGAAGCTTCATACTAATCGGTGATCTCCCTGCTCCGGCTGTGCCCAAAGCATTCCATCACTTTTGTATATCTGCTTCCTCTCAAATACGGTCTGAGTATCATATTGCCTATAATCAAATTAACTGCAATAATAGTTCATCACAAGATGAGCAATGCAATACATTATTATGAAACAGCTCGGTCATTTATTAAGTTATTCCAGCTGCTTCTTTAGTACATAAATTAATTCCTTCATCTGATCCTCTGTAATCTTTGAAAATCCAAACAATGCCCTGAGCGGCAGCCCTCCCGTCATTTCATTCAGCACCTCATCTGAACTGCCAAAGCCTGATGTAATGCCTCCGCTAAACTTCGAAAACATCATGGACATAATCGGTGAGGTTTTGGGATTTTTCAACAATGAGCCTATGGTTGTATTCTCATCCACCCGGAAAGGAATCTTCTTTACAGGAGTGAATTCAACCTTCTCCCATAGACGGATATCTGCAGAGGAATGAGCCAGTAAAATCTCATAGGTTCCACCAGCAGCATACCAGTCTCCTATTTCTTCGTTATACCAGGATA
>CAZSLI010000037.1:0-3301 GCA_964607705.1 uncultured Eubacteriales bacterium | reverse complement strand
AATTCGGTATAGGACAGTCCATGACCAAAGGGGAATAATACCGGGATTTTTTTAGCCTCATAATAACGGTAACCGATATAAATCCCTTCCGAATAGACGACCTTTTTGCCATCTCCGGGGAAATTCAAATATGATGGGGTATCCTCAAGCCGAATGGGAAAGGTTTCTGCCAGTCTGCCACAGGGATTTGCATCTGCATATAACAGGGCATCTGTTGCCTCACCCACTCCCTCACCTGCAAGAAACATTTCAAGAATAGCATTCACCTTATCTGCCCAGGGCATTTCCACAGCAGAGCCATTATGAAGAACTACTATGGTATTCTTCTGCACTCCCGTGATCAGCTCAATCAGCCGGTTCTGACATTCCGGCAGACTCATATGTCTTCTGTCAATACCCTCAGAATCAAAGGATTCTGGTAATCCGGCAAAGATAATGGCTGCATCCGCTTCGGAAGCAGCTTTGACTGCTTCTTCAAAAAGAGATTTATCTTCCTGATCCTTGTCATGAGGGAAACCTTCCGCATAAATTATATTAGGATTTTTATCCCTACCGGTATCAAATGCATTAGTTACCTTGCCAGCATGGATATGGCTAGAGCCTCCTCCCTGATAACGCGGTATTCTGGCAAAGGCACCTATGTAGGCAACTTTTGTCTGACGGCTCAGGGGCAGCGCACCTTCATTCTTCAAAAGAACAGCACATTCCTTTGCCATATCCGTTGCTATCTTGTGATGTTCCTCTCTGTCATATTGCATATAGGTAGCATCGGCCTGTGAATATTTGAATATAACCTTAAGAATGCGTTCCACAGCCAGATCCAATAGTTCCTCCGGGAGCAAGCCTTCTCTAACTGCTTTCACAATCTGTTCATCACGAATACCGCTGGAAGAAGGCATTTCAAGCTCCAGTCCTGCCTCAAGGCTCTTTACTCTGTCGTTAACAGCTCCCCAGTCCGACATTACGAAGCCCTGGAAGCCCCAATCCTCACGCAGGATATCCGTAAGAAGCTTTTTATTTTCACTGGCATATTCTCCATTAAGTTTGTTATAGCTGCTCATTACGGTCCAAGGCCTTGCCTCTTTCACAGCCATCTCAAAGCCCGCAAGATAGATTTCACGCAGCGTACGTTCATCCACCTCTGAGGAGCAGGTCATGCGGCAGGTCTCCTGATTATTGACTGCATAATGCTTTAGGCTGGTACCAACCTCCCATTCCTGAATCCCCTTAATCTGTGCTGAAGAAAGCTTACCGGTAAGATAAGGGTCCTCTGAGAAATATTCAAAATTACGACCGCAAAGCGGACTTCTCTTAATATTAACGGCAGGTCCCAGTAAAATCGCTATATTCTCTGATCTACATTCTTCACCCAGAGCCCTGCCCATTCGGTGTAATAAATTTTCATCAAAGCTAGAAGCACTCGCACAGGCCGGAGAAAAACATACAGCAGCAACACTCTGGTTCAAACCGAGATGATCTGCTTCCCCTTCCTGCTTGCGAAGACCATGGGGGCCGTCCGTTACCATCACGGCCGGAATGCCCAGTCTTTCCACTGCTTTCGTATGCCAGTAATCTGCACCTGAGCACAATCCTGCCTTTTCCTCCAGTGTCATTTGTTTGATCAGGTCTTTGATCATATGTCCCTCCATTCCTGCACAAAAATTCTGCGCATTATCTATTTCTCTGAATGCTTGGCCCAGAAGGCTGCTGCCCTGTCCACCCATCCCTCAGCTTCGGTTCCTATACCCAGAGATATTCCATGCTGTGCCTTTTCATATAGATGATATTCGTAGGGTATCTCATTCATCCGCACAGCCTTTTCCAGTTCATCTCCATGCTGACGGTAATCCAGCAGAAGATCATTCTTACCTGCCCAGAAGAATACGGGAGGGTAATCAGGTGTTATATTCCTGTCGATACTGATTGCGCTTACAGCCTTTTCATCCGGTTCTGGCCCCAGAAGAAGCTTATTACAATGTTGAAACTTCTCAGTTGATATGAGTCCATATGCTATCATGATGGCTGCGGGTTTCGGCAGATTAAATTTCTTATAGCCTATATTGTCAAGACCATAGCATCCAACCAGATGCCCTCCTGCTGAAAATCCCAAAACCGCATAATCTTCAGGAACTATATCCAATTCATCTGCATGGTGAAGAGCATATCGGACAGCTGATGCTAGATCTTCCACCGGTGCTAGATTATATGCTTCCTCCCTTACACGATAGGAAAGCACAAAAGCAGTATAACCCAGACCGTTCAGATGAAGTGCCAGTGGATAACCCTCCGACAGGGCTTCGCAATTAACATAGGCACCTCCGGGACATACTATAATAAACTTTGATTTCTTCCCGGAAGGAAAATAATGCAGACTAGCATGGGCCTTAGTGGGATCTTTTTTTATCTCTTCTTCGGAATAGATTTGTCTGTAAACCTTCACATTATTACCGTGATTTTTAATTATGGCATTCAGACCGTCCGCATAGCTTTGTCCGGTGGTTTTTGAAAAACCCAATACGAATTGTTCAAGTGTCTGTATTGCCATTATGTCATTCTCCTTGGATCGTTGATAGATTTTTGCCTTTTCTTCAACCAGTACAGGATGCTCTATGATACTGTCCACGGTGTCCTGCGGTGTAATAAAGGCACCCACGGGCCTTTTTCTATGAAAGGGTCTTTTAATTTTCAGACTTGCTCTTTTCAGCTTCATGCTGAAAAAGTAAAGAATCAGAATCGCTTTATTCATAACTGCCTCCCTTCTGAATAGACTGATACCCGCTCTTCTTAAGAAAATCATCAACTTCAAGCTTTAACTGTTCTCTGCATGCAATGGGAGCAGAAAAATCAATAAAATCTGGATCCTCCGGTCCAATACCGTATTTCACCTGGAAATACTTACGTCCCAGAATACGTATGGTAATATTACTGTAAAAGATACCCTCTGATATAACATCAATCATGTGCCTAATCTGAGTCTTTGGCAGAAGGAAACGGTCATGGGCCGAACACACTCCGGTAAAATCTAGCTGGTCCACCTTCATTAGATCATGAAAAAACCGGTTGATGGGATATTTATTACCATCAATGTAGAACACTCTTCTACAGATGCTGTCACCGGATATCAGGGTTTTTGTTTTCTCATCATAAAGTACTATACTTCCCGCAGTATGCCCCTGAATACCATATACCTGAAGTGTTCTCTCACCCAGCAATAATTCATCTCCTTCTCTCAAATTATGAATCCTCGCGGTTATTTTCTTTGAGGGCAGGAGCTTAATGATGCTCTTCCCCAGAATCAATG
>CAZSLI010000036.1:1778-6867 GCA_964607705.1 uncultured Eubacteriales bacterium | reverse complement strand
AGCAGTCCTTTATGATCCTGAATAATATGATTTACAAGTCCATCTTCCACACCGTTTTTGGCAGAAAAATAGGTCACGGAATATTTATCAGGGATGTTTGTAGCAGTTGCCTTGAGACTGATGACGGACAGGCACAATAGAATTAAAAAAAATATAGTTTTGACGTTTGACAGTTTTTTCATAAAGGCGTAACAAATGATAATCATTATCTACTTGCGAAAATAGAAGAAAATGAGCAGTAATCAAAAATAATTATGGTTTTAAAGCCTTAATGGATATGTTTTTTATCGTATTTGTTAGAAATTCCATCAAAGTTGTCAGATTTTACACTTGAAATAGAGCTACATTGCCTTAATTTGACCCCAGATTGTTATTTAAAATCTATGAAATCTAATATGAAGAGCATGAAAAGAAAAAGTGATTTAAAAAAAGAGTCCTTTTTACCTGCAGACCATTTTCTTAAAAGAGCATGGTTTACCTATGGACTTTCTCTTGGTTTAATTGCTTTGCCACTTGGGGCTAAAGCTGAAGTTGCAACACAAATACAAAGCGTCTCTATTGAACAATCAATTAATCAGAGCAAAAAAATCAGCGGACATGTTGTTGACCAGAATGGTGAAGCATTGATAGGTGTGTCTGTTGCACAAAAAGGAACGACGAACGGAGCCATCACCGATCTTGATGGTAACTTTACATTAAATGTGCCTGCTAATGCTGTGCTGACAGTTTCGTATGTGGGATACAAATCACAGGAAATAAAGGTTGGAAATCAGCAGAAATTAACGATAACACTTGTATCGGACAATAAACTGCTGGATGAAGTGGTTGTGGTTGGTTATGGTGTAGTGAAGAAAGCCGACCTGACCGGTTCTGTGGGTAGTGTGAAAGCGGAGAATATATCGGCTAAAGGTACTACTTCACTGATGGAAAGTTTGCAGGGTCAGGTTGCCGGTGTGAACATTACTCAAAACTCCAGCCGTGCCGGTGAAGGGTTCGGTATTCAGATACGTGGTAAGAGTTCACTGAATGGCGGCGAACCGCTTTATGTTATTGACGGTGTAGTATGCGATAATATGAACTTTCTGAATCCGATGGATATTGAAAAGGTAGACATTTTGAAAGATGCATCTTCTACCGCTATCTATGGTTCGCGCGCTACTAATGGTGTGGTGATGATCTCTACCAAAAGAGGGGATACCAATGCTACAAGAACAACTGTGAGCTATGACGGATATTATGGGGTGAAGACAAAAGCCAACATGCCTGATTTTATGGATGGTGACCAGTTTATGAAGTTCCGTTTCTCACGTTATCTGACTTCAACGCTGGATAATGCTACCGGACTGACTAAGTGGGACATGAGTGCTTCTAACCTTGCCAATTTCTGGGGAGGAGACAGTCAGGTGGTTAAGGATATGTATCTGAATAAAAATTATACCAACTGGTTTGATATTGTTACCCGAGATGGTTCACAACAAAACCATTTCCTGAATATATCAGGAAATGCAAAAGATATTTCTTATCATGTGGGACTGGGATACCAGAATGAAAAGGGTATTTTATATGATGGCTACGAACGCTGGAACCTGAAAGGAGCATTGGAACATAAAATATCTGAAAAGGTATTGGCCGGTTTTTCTACCAATCTGGCTACTTCTATGAAGAGAAACGGTAGTCTGAACTCAGTACTGTCAGGATTCCGCATGACTCCGAATATGCCTTGTTATTACTGGGAAGGCGAAAATGCCGGTCAGCCAATTTATCAGCCGGGAAAAGATGCTGTAGTATATCCAAATGGCGGTGGCCCGACTTCTAACATCAACCCGGTGATAGACCGTGATAATTCTAAAGACGATACACGCTATTATGACATGATGGCAAATCTGTATTTGCAATATAGTCCGGTAAAAGACATAATCTTCAAAACAACATTCTCGCCTATGTATTCAAAGAATACACGTGGTACTTTCTACGGAACATCCACTCAGCTTCGTCAGGGAAAAACCAATATGGCCGAGAAGTATAACAATGATGTATTTTCATATACATGGGATACTCAGGCTAACTATATGAAAAGCATTGGCGACCATAGCTTCAATGCATTGGCCTTGTTCAGTGTTTACGAACAGAAAAGTGAAGGCGATTATATTAATGTAGTGGATATGCCATTTGATGTAGACTGGTATAACCTGGGTTCAGGCACCGTGCAGGATAAATGGAGCTATTACAATAAAATATCAATGCTTTCGTATGTAGGTCGTATTAATTATGCTTACAAAGGAAGATATATGTTGACTGTATCTTCACGTTGGGACGGAAGTTCTAAGTTCCAGAAAAACAACCGTTGGGGTATGTTCCCTTCTGCAGCTTTGGCATGGCGTATCTCTGATGAAAAGTTCATGGAGTATGCCAACAAATGGTTAAGCAACCTGAAACTTCGTGCCAGCTTCGGTGTAACAGGTAATAATGCAGGTGTAGGACCGTATGACACACAGGCTTTGGCTAATGTGAAGAATTACTATAACTTTGGTTCGAACGTAGCTAACGGATATGGTTATACAATGACTAACACTAACCTGACCTGGGAAAAAACAACTGAGTTTAACTTTGGTTTTGATTTTGGCTTGTTCAACAACAGAATCAACGGTTCTGTGGATATTTACAACAAGGATTCCAAAGATTTGCTGATGAAGATGGATACCCCTTATGAATTGGGCTCTAATACTGGTTCTATAGTTAATAATGTAGGTAAGGTTAATAATAAAGGTATTGAAGTACAACTGAACACGCTTAATGTACAGACTAAGGACTGGAGATGGGAAACTAACTTCTCCTTTGCACGAAACATTAACAAGATTATAGAACTGAATGATGCAAAAGAAGACCTTGTAGGTAACAACTGGTTTATTAATCATCCGATTGATGTTGTTTACGGATACAAATATACAGGAATATGTACCCGTGAAGAGGCTCAGGCTTATGCTAAAGATCCGAAAATGAAGACTAAATTCTTTGAAGGTGAAATGAAAATTTACGATAAAGACAAGAACGGTACAATTAACGCTGATGATAAGATGATTTTAGGACACTGCCTTCCAACATGGACAGGTAGCTTTGTTTCCAATCTTTCTTATAAGAACCTGGATTTTTCTGTTAATATCTATGCAAGTCAGGGTGGTAGAGTGTACTCTTCATTCATGAATGAATTCCTTGATTACGGACAGCGTGGTATGATGCGTATGAATATGGATTTCTACATTCCTGAAGGTGCTCCGATATTGGGAGAAGATGGCAAGATTGCTTATCAGGAAAAGACTCACTACGGAAAATATCCTTTCCCAACCAATGGTACAAACGGTAAAGGAGGCGGTGCATATTGGTCAGGTGGTTCACAAAACCTGGTTGATAACTCTTTTGTGAAGGTTAAGAATATAACTGTTGGATATACTTTCCCTAAAAAGTGGATATCAAAGATACATGTATCTAATTTGAGAATTTACGCAAATATATTGAATCCGTTTATATTTACCAATTATGAAGGCTTTGATCCTGAATGGGCATGGGCAAATGTTTATGACGGTTCTAATGGGGTAAGCTCAAGAACTTATCAGTTTGGTGTAAATTTAAAATTCTAAAATGTAACGATTATGAAAAAGAAATATTTTATAGTAGGCTTACTAGCCTTGTCAACACTTACCGGTTGTTCTGATTTTCTTGATCAGGATAACAGATCAAATGTGGCATCAGCTCAGTTCTATGCTACTACAACCGGTTTTGCTAACTTAACCAACAGCGCGTACTCTACTTTACGCAGTTTATACAATACATCACCGCTATTATTTGTGGCCGGTACCGATTTATATGCTGATGGAAAATCACAGGGAGTAGTTTTGAGTCAGTACACTTTTACTGCTGATGAAGGAAATATTAAAAACTTCTATGTGAATTGCTATAAAGGTATTCAACTGGCCAATAGTGTGATAGCTTATGGCGAAACAACTGCTGATTCGGGCGTGCGTTTACAATACATAGATGAAGCCCGCTTTTTACGTGCATGGTACTATTTTCAACTCGTTCAACAGTATGGCCCGGTTGCCTTAAATACAAAAATGTTCGATTATGCCGAAATGAGTCACGCTCGTGCAAGCCTCTCTGACATGTATAAATTCATTATAGATGAATTTACCTATCTGATTTCTTCAGATTCTCATTTGTTGGATCGCTCAAAATCAGGAGTAGGACGTGCGAACAAACGTGCTGCTGCATTCTATCTGTCGAAAGCTTACCTTACCCGCGGATGGCTGGATGGAACCGGTTATGAAGCACAAGAAGAAAAGGTGGCTCAGAGTACCGATTTTGAGAATGCAGCCAAATATGCCTTGCAGGCTATAAATAGTGAAGCTCCGTCTCTTTCCATTGAAAGCGCATTTAATATAGCGAATGAAGAGAATAGTGAAATTTTCTGGAGTGTTCAGTTTAGCGCTGCATCAGTTTCAAATCCTTCATCAAACGGTTCTTACCAACAGGCCCAATTCGGCTCTTATCTGGGAGGATCTGAAAAGCCAAGAAATAAAGGTATTGATGGAAACTTTGCACCATCTTTACGACTACAACAAATGTATACTCGTGGTGATGCTCGTTTGGAACAGACATTTATGCTTGAGTTCCATCAGGCTTATTTTGATTATTATTCAGCTCCTACTACTTCGCCTATTATTTATTACTATGCTCCGGCATGGGCTACAGATGCTGATATTGCGGCATGGAAAGCTGATGATCCGTATGGAATAAAGAAGAATACCCTGATTAGTAAAACAATTGCTGATGGTGGTATTGCTCCTTCTAACGGTAAACCTGCTACGTATAAAGACCGTCGTTCACAGGACTATGGTAATGCTTGTATTAAGAAGTTTGATGACTATACTGATGCTTCAATTGCTAACCGCAGTACATCATGTAGCATGCACGACGTGGTGGTGGCTCGTTTAGGTGAAGCTTATCTGATTGCTGCTGAGGCTTACCTGCAAATGGGAGATACAGAAAAAGCTGCTCAGATGATTAACAAACTTCGTCAACGTCCGGGAACAAT
>CAZSLI010000036.1:0-1678 GCA_964607705.1 uncultured Eubacteriales bacterium | reverse complement strand
GGATACTAATTAATGAGAAGATTTTTATTAATTATATGTGTTATTACTAAGGTAATTGTTTTGTTTGCCCAGGATTGCCCCAACCAATGGGGTGATCTGGGCAACGGAACATATGCCAACCCGATTTTGAATGCTGACTATTCCGATCCGGATGTGATACGGGTGGGGGAGAAGTATTATATGGTGGCATCTGATTTTCATTTTATGGGTATGCAGGTGCTGGAATCGGAGGATATGGTTAACTGGAAGCTTATTTCTCAGGTATATAAACGACTTGATTATCCCGGATTTGATACCAACAGTCAGTATGCAGGTGGCTCGTGGGCTCCTTCTATCAGGTACCACGATGGATATTTCTGGATATTCTTCTGTACACCCAAAGAGGGGTTGTTTATGACAAAAGCCAAAGAAGCAACCGGTCCGTGGAGCCCGCTTACCAATGTGGCACACATAGAGAAGTGGGAAGATCCATGTCCTTTCTGGGATGAAGACGGACAGGCATATCTGGGGCGCAGCCAGCATGGTGCGGGACCGATTATTATTCACAAAATGAGTGCAGATGGTACACGTTTGCTTGATGAGGGCAAGGTGGTTTATACCGGTCCGGTAGCTGAAGGTACAAAGATTCATAAACTGAATGGATATTACTACATCAGCATCCCTGAAGGGGGTGTGGAGAAAGGCTGGCAGACTGTGATTCGCTCAAAGAGCATTTATGGTCCGTATGAGAAAAAAGTGGTATTGGAACAAGGTACTACAGCGATTAACGGTCCGCATCAGGGAGCCATGGTAGACACTCCGCAGGGCGAATGGTTCTTTTTCCATTTTCAGCATTGCAATCCAATAGGAAGAGTGGTGCATCTGCAACCAATGCACTGGCATGATAACTGGCCGGTTATGGGGGTAGATATTGATGGAAATGGAGTTGGTGAACCGGTTAAGACCTGGAAAAAACCGAATGTGGGGAAAAAGAGTGCTGTAACGGTTCCACGGACGAGTGATGATTTCTCTTCACCGGTTTTATCTCTTCAGTGGCAGTTTAACCACAATCCCGTTGATGATGCATGGTCACTCACAGACAAGAAAGGTGCAATTACGCTGAAAGCACTGAAAGCTGAGAACTTTAAACTTGCCAGAAACACGCTTACTCAAAAGAGTATGGGATATATGGGGATAGTTATGACGGAGCTCAATTACAGTGATATGGAAGAGGGACAATACTGCGGACTGGTCTGTATAGGAAAAGAGAATGTGTTACTGGGCGTTTCTATGATTGATGGTGAGAAGTGGATTTATATGGATCGCAATAATCAGCTTATCCGTATTATGAAGTTATCAGCAGGTAAAAAAGTTTATTTACGTTTGCAACTGAATGCAATTGATAATGCTTATCAGTTTGCCTATAGTTTGGATAATAAGCAATTCCATTTATGTGGAAACACTTTCAGTATGAAATTTGGATACTGGAAGGGAGTACGTGTGGGATTGTATTGTTATAACACATTAGCAGATAAAGGAAAAGCTTCATTTAATTGGTTTACTTACCGGCATGATGGTCCCACATGCAAAAAACAATAATGTTACATTGATAAACTAGTTTTATAAATTTATGAGAATGTCGAATTATGCTTTATTGCTGTTGGTTATGTGCCTGACAGCTTGTGCTAAAGCTCCGAAA
>CAZSLI010000035.1:0-7460 GCA_964607705.1 uncultured Eubacteriales bacterium | reverse complement strand
TGGTTCATCGACCGTCGTTCGGCTGTGCTCGCGGGGCTGATCGCCGTCCTGCTCGGCTCGTCGGGCGTCTACTACGCCTTCTTCGCGTGCTTCCTGCTCTTGGTCGGCGCGTGCATCGGCTGGCTCCGTTCGCGCGACACGGCCGTGGCGACATCCGCACTCGCGATCATCGCCGTCATCGTGCTCGTCGGCCTGCTCAACATGGCGCCGGCGATCGCGTACAAGGCGCAGCACGGTCCCAACGGCGCCTTCGGCGGCAGGAACCCTGGCGCCGCCGAGGTGTACGGGCTCAAGGTCGACCAGCTGCTGCTTCCGGCCGACGGTCACCGGTTGCCTGTGTTCGCCAAGCTCAAGGCGATGTATCGCGACGGGCTCACGCAGATGGGCCCCTACATGAACAATGAGTCCGCGAGTGGCAGTCTCGGCATCGTGGCGTCGCTCGGGTTCGTCCTGCTCCTCGGTATCGCCGTGCTTGGCGCGGGGGGCGTGCCGCTGCGGGCGGGACTCGGCACCGACCTGACCGCGCTCTCGGTACTCACGCTTTCGTCGGTCCTGCTTGGCACGGTGGGCGGCTTCGGCGCGCTGGCCGCGGTCGTCTTGCCGCAGGTGCGCTCGTACAACCGGATCAGCGTCTACATCGCGTTCTTCGCCCTCGCGGCGCTCGGAGCGCTCGCCCAGCGTCTCGCCGAGCGCGCGGGCGGGCGTCGCGAGGTGGCGCTCTGGATCGCTGCGGCCCTCGTGCTGGCCTTCGGTATCTGGGACCAGGCGACGCCCGCGTTCGTGCCGGACTATGCCGCGCTCAAGCGCATATGGGGTGGCGACGTCGCGTTCATGAAGAAGGTCGAGACCGCGCTGCCACAGGGCGCCGCGCTGTTCCAGCTGCCGTACATGGCATGGCCGGAGCCTGGCGGACCCTTCGGCGATATGGGTGACTACGACCCATTCCGCGCGTACCTCGCCTCGCGTGGCGGCCTGCGATTCAGTTACGGCGCCATGAAGGGCCGCGAGGTGGATGCCGAGCAGCAAAGGCTTGCGCAGCTGTCGCCCCAGGCGCTCGTGCCCGCGCTGAAGGCGGCCGGGTTCTCGGCGATCTGGGTCGACTTGGGCGCGTTTGAGAACGATGAGCAGGTGCTCGGCGCGCTGAGGGCGGTCGCAGGGAAGGAACTCCGGAGCGCGGACGACCGCTTTGCCGTCTTCGTCCTGCCTTAGGCGCGGGCCGGAAGACGATACCGCAGTGGTATCCTGCATGACGCACCACGACGGGACGGAGATCAAGTGAAGGTGGTCATCCTTGCCGGAGGGTTCGGCACGCGTTTGTCCGAGGAGACGGCGCTCAAGCCGAAGCCGATGGTAGAGGTCGGCGAGAAGCCGATCCTGTGGCACATCATGAAGCTCTACAGCTCGCAGGGGTTCGATGATTTCGTCATCTGCCTGGGCTACAAGGGCTACCTCATCAAGGAGTACTTCTCGAACTACTCGCTGCACAACAGCGATGTGACGTTCGACATGCGCACCGGCGAGATGACGGTCCACCAGTCAACCACCGAGCCGTGGCGCGTCACGTTGATCGATACCGGTGCGGACTCGCTTACCGGCGGCCGCATCAAGCGGATCCAGGACTACGTGGACGACGAGACCTT
The DNA here is from genome assembly GCA_964607705.1 of uncultured Eubacteriales bacterium. Taxonomy (GTDB): domain Bacteria; phylum Actinomycetota; class Coriobacteriia; order Anaerosomatales; family PHET01; genus CAZSLI01. Next base: position 5,820 of record CAZSLI010000035.1, on the reverse strand, counting down.
CATGCTCACGTATGGCGACGGGCTGTCCGACGTCGACCTGCCGGCGCTGCTCGAGTTCCATCGTAGCCACGGCAAGAAGGCGACGGTCACCGCCGTGCAGCCCGTTGGGCGCTTCGGCGCGATGAACCTCTCCAATGAGTGCGCCGTGCAGGCGTTCCAGGAGAAGCCCGAGGGCGACGGCGGCTGGATCAATGGCGGCTTCTTCGTCCTTGAGCCGAGTGTGTTCGACTACATCGAGGGCGACCAAACGATCTGGGAGCGCGAGCCGCTCGAGCAGCTCTCCGACGAGTGTGAGCTCATGGCGTATCGGCACGAGGGCTTCTGGATGCCCATGGATACCCTGCGCGACAAGACCGCGCTCGATGGCATGTGGGAAGACGGCACCGCCCCGTGGAAGAAGTGGTAGCGGTGCCTGCACCCTTCGGCGGCGTATTCGCCGGCAAGCGCGTGCTCGTCACGGGCCACACCGGCTTCAAGGGCGCTTGGCTTGCGCTGTGGCTCACCCAGCTCGGCGCGGAGGTTTCGGGCTTCGCGCTCGAGCCGCCCAGTGACCCGAGTGTCTTCGACGACGCGCGCCTTGCCGAGCTTCTCACGGCGCATCGCATCGGCGATATCCGCGATGCCGAGGCGCTCGCCGCGTTCGTCGCCGAGGTTCGCCCTGAAGTGGTGCTTCACTTGGCGGCCCAGCCGCTGGTACGCGACTCGTACGACGACCCGGTGGGCACCTACGCGACCAACGTCATGGGCACGGTCCACCTCCTCGAGGCGGTCCGCGCGTGCGATAGCGTGCGCGCGGTCGTGAGCGTCACGAGCGACAAGTGCTACGAAAACCGCGAGTGGGAGTACTCCTACCGCGAGAATGACGCGATGGGCGGCTTCGACCCCTACAGCTCATCCAAGGGCTGTGCCGAGATCGTCACCACCGCCTACCGGCGCTCGTTCTTCTCGGCGCCGGGAAGTGCGCGAGTTGCCAGCGCCCGCGCCGGCAACGTCGTGGGTGGCGGCGACTGGGCGCGCGACCGCATCGTCCCCGACTGCATCCGTGCGCTCGGCCGCGGTGAAGCGGTCGTGCTGCGCAATCCCGATGCCGTGCGTCCCTGGCAGCACGTGCTCGAGCCGCTCGCCGGCTACCTGACGCTTGCCGCCTCGCTCCTGGAGGACGGCGCGGCGGTCGGTGCCTGGAACTTCGGCCCCGACCCCGACGGCGGCGTGCCCGTGCGCGACGTGGTCGAGAAGCTGCTCGCTGCCTGGGGCTCCGGATCTTGGGAACTGGATCCGGCCGCCGCGAGCCAGCCGCACGAGGCGAAGCTCTTGCGCCTCGACAGCACCAAGGCACGCACTCAGCTGGGCTGGCGTCCCGTGTGGGACATCGCCGAGACGCTCTCCAAGACCGCCGCGTGGTACGGCGCCTGGCATCGCGACGCCTCCTCGGCGCGCGAGCTCTGCCTCGCCGACATCGACGCCTACACCCGCGACGCCGCCGCCAGCGGCGCCTTGTGGGCCCGCTAGCAGGAAGGACGCACGTGAGTTCTGAGATCGCAGCGCGTCTTCGCGACGAGATCCTCGCGAAGGTCGCCGAGTACTACCACGAGGCTTACGACGAGAAGCCCGAGTTCGTCCCGGGCGAGAGCCGCGTCTCGTACGCCGGCCGCGTCTTCGACGAGCGCGAGATGGTCACGCTGGTCGACTCGGCCCTCGAGTTCTGGCTGACAGCAGGCCGCTTCACCGACGAGTTCGAGCGCGGCCTCGCCGAGTACCTCGGCGTTCGCAAGGCGCTGTTCGTGAACTCCGGGTCCTCGGCGAACCTGCTTGCGTTCGCGACGCTCACGAGCCCCCGCCTCGGCGACCGGCGCATCGAGCGCGGCGACGAGGTCATCACCGTGGCCGCAGGCTTCCCGACCACGATCGCGCCGGTCATCCAGTACGGCGCGGTGCCGGTCTTCGTCGACGTGCTGCTTGAGACGGGCAACGTGGACGTGAGCCAGCTGGCGGACGCGCTGTCGCCCAAGACCAAGGCCGTCATGCTCGCGCACACCCTCGGCAACACGTTCGACGTGGCGGCGGTCCGCGCGTTTTGCGACGACAACCGGCTGTGGCTCATCGAGGACAACTGCGATGCGCTCGGCTCGCGCTACAACGGGCGCCTGACCGGCACATTCGGCGACATCGGTACCTCGAGCTTCTACCCGCCGCACCACATGACGACCGGCGAAGGCGGCGCGGTGTACACGGACGACCCACTGCTCGCCAAGATCGCGCTTTCGATGCGCGACTGGGGCCGCGACTGCGTCTGCCCGAGCGGCCGCGACAACGTGTGCGGGCGCCGCTTCGAGCAACAGTTCGGCACGCTGCCCTTTGGCTACGACCACAAGTACGTCTATTCCGAGTGGGGCTACAACCTCAAGGCGACCGATCTCCAGGCCGCCGTGGGCGTTGCCCAGCTTGAGAAGTTCCCGGGTTTCGTCGAGGCGCGCCGCGCCAACTTCGACCGCCTGCGTGCGGCGCTCGAGCCGGTGGCTGACCGCCTGCAGTTGCCTCAGGCCACGCCGGGCTCCGAGCCGAGCTGGTTCGGCTTCCTCATGACGGTGCGCGAGGGCGCGACCACGGCAAGCGGCCGTCCGCTCACTCGGGAGCGCATCGTGAGCGCGCTCGAGGGCGCGAACGTGCAGACGCGCATGCTCTTCGGCGGCAACATGCTGCGCCAGCCGGTCTTCGACGGCATGCGCGCGAGCGGCGAAGGCCACCGCGTCGTGGGCGATCTCGCCAACACGGACCGCATCATGAACGACGGGTTCTGGGTGGGCGTCTACCCGGGCATGACCCCCGAGATGATCGACCACATGGCCGCCACGATCATCGCCGCGGTCAACGGCTAGCGCCGGGGCCGGACTCGCCATGACCAAGATCCTACTCACCGGCGGTTCCGGCTTCATAGGCCGCAACCTCGCCGAGGACCTACGCGCCCGCGGTCACGAGGTGCTGGCGCCCCGTCATGCCGAGCTTGAGCTGCTCGACCCCGAGGCCGTCGCCGACTGGCTCGCCGAGCACCGTGTGGACGCGGTCGTCCATGGCGCCGTGCGCCCCGGGCACCGCAACGCCGCGGACCCGAGCGAGCAGCTCAGCCGCAACCTGCGGATGTACTTCAACCTCGCCCGCTGCTCGGACCTCTTCGGCAGGTTCATCCTCCTTGGCTCGGGTGCCGTCTACGACGCGCGCGCCTACCGTCCCAAGATGGCCGAGGACTACTACGACACCTCCGTGCCCGCCGATGACCACGGCTTCTCGAAGTACGTCATCGACAAGCACCTGCTCTGCGTGCCGGGCTCGGTCGACCTGCGCATCTTCGGCGTCTTCGGCCCGGGGGAGGACTACTCGATCCGCTTCATCAGCAACGCCATCTGCAAGGCGCTGTTCGGCCTGCCTATCACGCTGAGGCAGGACCGCATGTTCGATTACCTGTGGGTCCATGACCTGGCACCCGTCGTCGAGCACTTCTTCGACGAGCGCGCCTCCGGTGGGGCGTTCAACGTGACGCCGGACCAGGCCGTGAGTCTGCGGGTTCTTGCTGAGCTGGTCCGTGACACCGTGAACGAGGCGACCGGCAGCGCGGCCGATATCCGCATCGCCGAGGGCGGCTTGGGCGCGGAGTACAGCGGCTCAAACGCCCGCTTGCGCGAAGAGATCCCCGCGCTCGAACTGACCCAGATCCGAGACTCCGTCGCCGAGCTCGTCCGCTGGTACGCCGAGCGCATCGATACGCTCGATCGCTCGGCCCTGCTCGTCGACAAGTAATCCGCTTCACGCTCGACTTTCGCCAAGGAGAACCCCGCATGGCCCGCATCAAGATCTCCGACTACCTCGCACGCCGCGTCGCCGAGCTTGGCGTCAGCCACGTCTTCATGGTGACCGGCGGCGGCGCGATGCACCTCGACGACTCGTTCGGCGGCCGAGACGACCTCGCGTACGTGTGCTGCCACCACGAGCAGGCGTGCGCGATCGCGGTCGAGGGCTACGCACGCACACGCGGCTCCATCGGCTGCGCGGTCGTCACGACGGGCCCCGGCGGCACGAACACGCTGACCGGCGTCCTCGGCCAGTGGCATGACTCGGTGCCGGCGCTCTACCTCTCGGGGCAGGTGCGCTACGACACGACGGTCGCGAGCACGGGCCTGCCGCTCAGGCAGCTCGGCGACCAGGAGGCGGACATCGTCGCGATCGTCTCCTCGATCACCAAGTACGCGACCATGGTCACCGATCCGCTTACCGTCCGCTATCACTTCGACCGCGCGGTGCACCTGGCGACGAGCGGGCGCCCCGGTCCGGTCTGGCTCGACATCCCGCTCAACGTGCAGGGCGCCTTCGTCGAGGAGGACGACCTCGTCGCCTACGACACCGCCGAGGACGCCGAGGAGGGCGCTTTCGACCGAGATCTCGCACGTGCTCAGGTCGCCGAGGTCGTCGAGCGTCTGAAGGCCGCCGAGCGCCCCGTGCTCCTGGCAGGCAGCGGCATCCGGGCCGCGGGTGCCGTCGAGGGCTTCCACCGGCTTGCCGAGGAGCTCGGCATCCCCGTCGTCACGGCATGGAACGCGCACGACCTGATGTGGCAGGACCACCCGCTGTACGTGGGCCGTCCCAGCACCATCGGCGACCGCGCCGGCAACTTCGCGGTACAGAACAGCGACCTGCTCATCTCCGTGGGCTGCCGCCTGAACGTGCGGCAGATCGGCTACGAGTTCTCGGCGTTCGCGCGCCACGCGTACAAGGTGGTCGTGGACGTCGACGCGGTCGAGCTGCGCAAGCCCACCATCACGCCCGACCTCCCGGTGCACGCCGACGCCGGCTTCTTCATGACCGAGCTCGCCGCCGCCTTCACTGCTGCCAAGGCAGACATGCCGGATCGCGCCCAGTGGCTCGCGTGGAACCTCGAGCGCAAGGACCGCTACCCGGTCATGCAGGCGGAATACGCCGAGAAGTCGTCGCCGGTGAACCCTTACTTGTTCGTCGACGAGGTGAGCAAGCAGCTCGCCGAGGGCGACGTCGTCATCACCGCCAACGGTGCGGCGTGCGTCGTCGGCTTCCAGGGGCTCATCCTCAAGAAGGACCAGCGCCTCATCGGCAACTCGGGAACCGCGTCGATGGGCTACGACCTGCCGGCGTCGATCGGTGCGGCGTATGCGCACGGCGACCGGGTCGTGTGCTTCGCGGGCGAGGGTTCCATACAGATGAACCTGCAGGAGCTCGAGACCATCGCGTTCAACAAGCTGCCGGTCAAGGTGTTCGTCTTCGAGAACGGCGGCTACCTCTCCATCCGCCAGACGCAGGACAATCTCTTCGGCGGGCACTACGTGGGAGAGGCGCCGAGAAGCGGCGTCGGTTTCCCCGACATGGTGAAGATCGCGGACGCGTACGGCATCCCCGCGCGCCGCGTCGACGATCACGAGCACCTCGCCGAGACGATCGCCTGGGCACTGGCGTCAGACGGCCCTGCGCTGGTGGACGTGATGATGGATCCGCAGCAGAATTTCGCGCCCAAGGTGCAGGCGCTCAAGCTCGAAGACGGAACAATCGTCTCCAAGCCGCTCGAAGATATGTATCCTTATCTGCCGAGGGAAGAGTTCTATGCAAACCTGCTCGTGCCAGAATGGGACGGAAAGCGTCCCTAGCTAAGCATGCCAGCAGAACGATGAATCGCATTTCCGCTGTTGCGACTGTTGAGGAGTGAGTCATGAACGCACTTGAGCGCCGTATGGTCGAGGTCCTGACCGACCTTCGCGAGAACCACCACGTCAATGGCGTGAAGGCCGAGTTCGAGGCCGAGGG
>CAZSLI010000034.1:0-7533 GCA_964607705.1 uncultured Eubacteriales bacterium | reverse complement strand
TCGGCGGCGAGATGGCCGAGCACCCCGACGCGATGGAGCCCGGCGACTACGACCTCTCCGGCTTCTGCGTAGGCGTCGTGGACCGGCCGAAGATGATCACGGGCGCCGAGGTGAAGCCGGGCGACGTCATCCTCGGCATCCGGTCGAGCGGGCTGCACAGCAACGGCTTCTCGCTCGTGCGCCACGCGGTCGTGAACGGGCACGAGAGCGAGCTCGGCGTGACGCGCGTGGACCTGGGCGGTCAGACGCTGGGCGAGGCGCTGCTCGCGCCCACGCGCATCTACGTGAAGCCCGTGCTCGAGTTGCTGCGCAGCGGTGCCCCGGTGAAGGCGATGGCGCACATCACCGGAGGCGGCATCACCGAGAACCTCGACCGCATCCTTCCCGAGGGCTGCGACGCGCAGGTCTCTCGCGGCTCGTGGCCGGTGCCTCGGGTCATCGAAACCGTGGTCGAAGCGGCAGGGTTGTCGGCCGGCGAGGCGTACAAGACATTCAACATGGGAATCGGCTTCTGCTTCGTGCTGGACGCCGACGACGCTCCGGCTGCCGCTGCGGCGCTTCGCGAGGCAGGCGAGACCGTGTATGAGATCGGCGAGATCGTGGAGGGAGCGGGGAAGGTGATCTACCGATGAACCGCACCATGCGGCTCGGCGTACTGATATCGGGTTCCGGCACCAACCTCCAGGCCATCATCGACGCCATCGAGGCCGGTCGGCTCGACGCCGAGATCGCTGTGGTCATCAGCAACCACGAGGGCGCACGCGGGCTGGTGCGCGCCAAGGAGCACGGCATCCCCGCGGTGCACATCGACCGCTCGAAGTACGACTCGGTCCACGCCTACAATGCGGCCATCCGCGAGACGTTGCAGCAGCACGTCGTCGACTACGTGGTGATGGCCGGCTACATGCGGCTCCTCGGCAAGGAAGTGCTCGACGCGTACCCGAACCGCGTGCTCAACATCCACCCGGCGCTTCTGCCGAGCTTCGCCGGCGCGAGCGGCATCCGTGACGCGTTCGATCACGGCGTGAAGGTCACCGGCGTGACCGTGCACTTCGCGAACGAGGTCTTCGACGAGGGTCCGATCATCGCGCAGGAGGTCGTGATCATCGCCGAGGACGACACCGTCGAGGCGCTCGAGGCGCGCATCCACGAGATCGAGCACCGGCTGTATCCCGAGGTGCTGCAGCTCCTCGCCGAGGGCCGCATCGCCATCGACGGGCGTCGAGTCCGCATCAGCTGACAGGCGGCTCGGTTCGGCGGGCGCACGCAGCCCCTTCCGGGTCGGGTCGACGCCCGAGCGCATAGCACGCCTCACTAACCGCACAGCGGCTCCCGGTGGTCGTTCGCGGCCTAGTGCTTCTCGGTGAATACTCGGCTGCGCTATATTCATCGTCTATTGGTCACAGCCGTGGCCGGGACAAGCATGGGGAAGGGAGTCTGCGCATGATGCGTACGCTGCGCAGGATTATGGCTCTGGCGCTCGCGCTGGCGCTCGCCGTCGGGCTCGTGGGCTGCGGTCAGAAGACCGAGGCCGCCACGGGCGAATCGACCGGCACCAAGGTCGTGAAGGTCGGCTTCGCCGCACCGCTCACCGGCGACAATGCCGTCTACGGTGAAGGCATGAAGCGCGCCGTCGAGCTCGCGATCGAGGAGGCCAACGCCTCCGAGGAAGCCAAGCAGGCCGGCTACAAGTTCGTCATCCAGGCCGGCGACGACGCGGGCGACCCGAAGCAGGCCGTCAACGTGGCCGACGCTCTCGCGGGCGACCCGGCAGTCGCCGCAGTGGTCGGACACTTCAACTCCGGCTGCTCGATCCCGGCAGCGCCGGTGTACAACCAGAAGGACGTCGCGATGGTGTCGGTGTCCTCCAACCCGTCGCTCACCGCGCAGGGTCTGCCCAACGTGAACCGTGTCGTCGCAAAGGACGACGCGCAGGGCGGCTATGCCGGGAAGCTCGCGTTCGATCTCGGCTTCACGAAGGTCGCGCTCATCGACGACGGCACGGCCTACGGCCAGGGCCTCGCCGCCGAGTTCAAGAAGGCCTATCTCGCGGCCGGCGGCTCGATCGCCTCCGAGGACCGTATCCAGCCCAAGGAAGTGAACTTCGCCTCCGTCGTGAGCAAGATCAAGCCGCTCGATCCCGAGGCCATCTACTACGCCGGAGCCCACACCGAGGGCGCGCTGCTCACCAAGCAGGCCAAGGGCGCAGGGCTGAAGGTGCCGGTCATGGGCGGCGACATGCTGTACACGCCCGAGTACGTCAAGCTCGCTGGCGGCTCGGCCGCAGAGGGCGACATCGCCACCTCGCTCGGCCTGCCCCTCGAGCAGCAGCCGCGCGGCAAGGAGTTCAAGGACGCCTACGTCGCGAAGTACGGCAGCGAGCCCGAGGCCTATGACAGCTACGCGTACGACGCGGCTCGCATCATCATCAACGCCGTCATCAAGGCCGGTACCGAGCGCGCCGCCGTCATGGAGGCGGTCCGCACGGGAACGCTGGCCGACGGCGTGACCGGCAGCGTCGCCTTCGATCAGAACGGCGACAACAAGGAGCAGGTCATCTCGGCGTTCAAGGTCACCAACGGCGAGTGGACCCAGTTCCAGCAGTAGGGCCCGCAAGCGAGATCTCCGAGGGCCTCCGACGCGCGACCGTGCGCCGGGGGCCCTCGCCGCTTCGGCTACAATGTCCGCACTTCCCGTCTTCGCAGTGCCAGGGGGTTTCGTTCATGTCGCAGGTCGTCATCAAGCGCGCGCTCGTCTCGGTCACCGATAAGTCCGGCGTCGTCGAGTTCTGCCGAGCACTCTCCGAGGAGTTCGGCGTCGAGATCGTCTCGACCGGCGGTACCGCGAAGGCGCTCGCCGATGCAGGGGTCGCCGTGCGCCCGATCGACGACCTCACCGGCTTCCCCGAGATGATGGACGGCCGCGTGAAGACCCTGCACCCGCGCGTCCACGGCGGGTTGCTCGCGCGCCGCGATGTCCCCGAGCACATGGCTGCCGCCGAGGAGCACGGCATCGGTATGATCGACCTGGTGTGCGTGAACCTCTATGCGTTCGAGGCGACCATCGCCAAGGACGGCGTGAGCGAAGCCGAGGCGATCGAGAACATCGACATCGGCGGGCCGTCGATGCTGCGCAGCGCCGCGAAGAACTTCGCGAGCGTGACCGTGGTGACCGACCCGTCCTGCTACGACTCGGTCCTCGCCGAGATGCGTGCGAACGGCGGCGCTACCTCGCTCGAGACCCGGCGCGCGTTCGCGACCGAGGTCTTCCGCACCACGTCGCACTACGACAACGCGATCTGGCAGTACCTCTCTGGCTACGGCGAGACGCAGTTCCCGCACGAGATCCGGCTGCGCCTGTTCAAGGCGCAGGACCTGCGCTACGGCGAGAACCCGCACCAGAAGGCCGCCTTCTACCGCTTCTCGGACGCGCACGACCACACGCTCGCAACTGCCGAGCAGCTGCAAGGCAAGGAGCTCAGCTACAACAACATCCTCGATACCGACGCCTGCTGGGCCGCGGTGCGCGAGTTCACCAACGAGCCCGCGGTCGTGATCGTCAAGCACACGAACCCGTGCGGCACGGCCATCGCTGATGACCTCACCACGGCGTACAAGCGTGCGCACGAGGCAGACCCGGTTTCCGCCTACGGCGGCGTCATGGCGTTCAACCGCACGGTGCCCGCCGAGCTCATCGAGGCGATATTCGCGAACAAGCAGTTCGTCGAGGTCATGATCGCGCCCGATTACGAGCCCGCCGCACTCGAGCTGCTCGCCACCAAGGAGAACCTGCGGGTCCTGCGCACGGGCGGAGTCCGTCCGGTGGGCGGCCACTACGAGAGCCGCGCCGTCGAGGGCGGCCTGCTCGTCCAGACCTCGGACACCATCGCCGAGAACCCTGCCGACTTCACAGTGGTCACCAAGCGCCAGCCCACCGACGACGAGCTCGAGCAGCTGTTGTTCGCGTGGAAGGTCGCCAAGAGCGTCAAGAGCAACGCGATCCTGCTCGCCAAGGACTTCGTGAGCGTGGGCGTGGGTGCCGGCCAGATGAACCGCGTGAACTCGGCGCGCATCGCCGTGGCTCAGGCGGGGGAGAAGGCCGTGGGCGCTGTCGCCGCAAGCGACGCGTTCTTGCCGTTCCCCGACACGCTTGAAGTCGTGGCCGCAGCCGGCGTGACTGCGCTGATCCAGCCGGGCGGCTCGATCCGCGACGAGGAGACCATCAAGATGGCCGACGAGCTCGGAGTCGCAATGGTGTTCACCGGCCACCGCCACTTCCGGCACTAGCGCCGGTGCCGCTCACGCTTCGGCTGGAACCTACGTCGCCTCGCGGCTGGTTCGGCGGGCGCCGGCTCGTCGCGATGGGTGAGGGAGTGGTCTCGGAGCGCGTCGAGCTCGCCGAGGCAGGCGCCGCGCTGCAGGAGGCCTTCGACGGCACCGCCGGGGGGCTGACGGCCGTGCTTGCCGAGTACGGCGGCGGCTGCCGCATCATCCGCTTCCCCGGCTTCGAGGAGGACGCGGGGCGCGGGTCCTCGGCGGCGGAGGGCGCCGGGCGCGTCGGCCCATTGCTGGAGCGAACGAGTTGGGACCTATCGGGCCGCGCATACCGCGGTGCCGTGCGGTCCGCGCGCGAACGCATCGCTGCGGGAGATGTCTACGTCGTCAATCTCACCGCGCGCGTGTCTGGGCGACTCGTCACTCCGCCCGCCGAGACATTCGACGCGCTGCTGGCGCGCTCGGGCGCCGACATGAGCGCGTTCGTCGACGGCATCCCGGGCGAGACGCCCTGGATCGCGAGCGTCTCGCCCGAGCGGTTCGTGCGCGTGACCCGCGAGGCCGGCGCACGGCTCGTCGAAGTCTGCCCCATCAAGGGAACACGCCCTCGTGGCTCGGATCCCGTCACGGATGCGGTCGCCGCCGCCGAGCTCTCCGCCGATGACAAGGAACTCGCCGAGCACGTGATGGTGGTGGACCTCGAGCGAAACGATCTCGGGATGGTCTGTGCCACCGGGTCGGTTCACGTGGACCCGCTGTACGAGGTCGTCGCCACACCCTACTGCCACCAGCTCGTCTCGAGTGTCCGGGGCATCCTGCGGCACGAGGCGACGTTCGCAGAGCTGCTCGCGGCCACCTTCCCGTGCGGCTCGATCACCGGTGCGCCCAAGAGGGCCGCGATGCGGGTCATCGGCGAGCTGGAGGCGACACAGCGGGGCGCGTACTGCGGCGCGCTTCTCGTGGCGATCGAGGGGGAGCTCGAGTCGAGCGTGCTCATCCGGACGCTAGAGGCCTCGTCAGATGGCTCGCACGCCGTGTGGGGTACGGGCTGCGGAATCACTCACGACTCGATCCCCGCTGCCGAGTACCTCGAGCTGCTGCTCAAGGCATCGCCGGTCCTCGGCGATCTGCCGCCGAGTACGGCGCTGCGCGAGACGATGCGGGTCGTACACGGCCGGGTCCCGCTGCTGGAGCGGCACCTCGAGCGTCTGGCGACGGGCGGCTGCGGGCCGAGTACCCTCGCGCGCGTGCGTGCGGCAGTCGCGCGGGAACTCGTCGGCGCGGATCGTGACGCCGCCTATGCACGGCTTGGCGTCACCGTGACGCCTGACGGTGCGGCCGCCGCCGGCCTGACCGCGCATCCGTCGTCACTGTCGGTCGATGGCGGGCCCGTGGTCGCGCCGGTCGAGATCCCGGCGCCGCTCGATCTGCCCACAGGCGCGGCCAAGCCGGCATCCCGCAGGTTCTGGGACCGCGCGCACCGCCGAGCCGCGTTCTCCCGCGCGCACCAGGCCCTCCTGCACACGCCCGACGGCATCCTCGTCGACGGCTCGACCGCGAACGTGTGGCTCGTGCGTGCGGGCGAGCTCCTCACGCCGCCGGCGCCACCTGCGATCGCGGGCGTGGCGCGCGGGCTGGTCTTCGATCTCGCCGACGAGCTGGGAATACCAGCGCGGGAGCAGACCCTCACCCTCGCCGACTTCGCTGCCGCCGAGGAAGTCGCGCTCAGCAACGCGGTGGGCGGCTTCGTGGCCGTGCGCGGGCGTGGCGGCGCCATCACCGCGCGCATCGCACAAGCGGTCGAGCACAGCTTCGAGTGGGTGCCCGACTCCGTCCGCCGACACCCCGTCGAGAGCGCCGCTACCGGAGCCTAGCGCTTCGCGTCTGCCGAGGACCGGCCAGACATCGCCACAGGCGGCGCCTCGACGCCCTCCTCGGCGAAGCGCTTCGCAAGGCGGCGGATGAACTCGTGCCGCACGCCGATGCGTTCCTGGTAGCTCGTGCAGCGCATCGTGACGTTGAGGACCGCGGCCGGGGGAGTGAGGTCGGCGAAGCGGGCTCCCGGCTCGCTGTCGCGCACGGCGCCGTCCACCTCGCCTATGACTTCGCCGGCCACCTCGAGGGCGATCCGCTCAACGTGGTCGGGATCGCCCGCGGAGGCGAACGACACCGGCACCATGAGGACGAATTCGGGATCGGACGTGGTGAAGTTGGTGACGGTCGCCCGGGCGATCACGGAGTTGGGCACGATCACGATGTCGTTGCTTGGCTTCTGGACGCACGTGTTGCGCCAGGTGATGTCGAGGACGGTGCCCTCTTCGCCGGATTCGAGCCGGATGAAGTCGCCCGGCTGGATCTGGCGCGAGGCGAGCAGCTGGATGCCCGAGAACAGGTTCTCGAGCGTGGGCTGCAGCGCGAGACCCACCGCGAGGCCGCCGATCCCGAGCGCGGTGAGCAGCGGCGCGATCGAGACCCCCAGCGTCCCGAGCACCGACAGCAGGCCCACCACCCACACGACCGCGCGGGTGACGTTCACTAGAATGGAGCCGCTCGGCAGCGGAGTGTCCTCGCGCGACGTGTAGGCGCGCACGAGCCGCCCCAGGATCCTCGCCGAGAACGCCGTGATCACCACGATCGCGAGCAGCCGCACCCCTTGCGCGGCGCGCACCGCCAGTGTGCCGGTGAGTTCGAGCAGCGGCAGCGCGACCCACGCGCCCACTACCACACCGGTCCACGTAGGCAGCCAGTGCAGTCCCTTGGCGAGTTGCGCGATCGCCGAGGAATGGCTCGACTCGGCCCGGGCCCGTACGAGCCGGTACACGATCTGGTCGACCACGAAGCCGGCCACCACGCACGCGCCGAATACGAGCAGCGCGTCGGTCTCTTGGAGCAGCGAAGCGATCATTGAACCTCCCGGTACCCATGCTACCGCAAGAGATCGTCGCGCCGCGTGCTTCGGGCACCCGCGCGCTGCCGCTTGGTTCTCGGTGGCTTCCTCGGCACGGCGACGACGGGGCGGGTATCCATGCGATGGGCGTATTCGTTGACCGCCTCCGCCGAGGCCGATACACTATCGTCCGTTTCGCGCCTAGCGCGATCGGTGCGTGCACGCAGGCGTTGACCGGGCCGTTAGCTCAGTTGGCAGAGCAGGGGACTTTTAATCCCAAGGTCGCAGGTTCGAGACCTGCACGGCCCACCACATAGGCCCCCATCGTCTAGTGGCCAAGGACTCCGCCCTTTCAAGGCGGCAACAGGGATT
>CAZSLI010000033.1:0-8648 GCA_964607705.1 uncultured Eubacteriales bacterium | reverse complement strand
CCTTGCTCGCGAACGTCGACAGCTTGCCGGTCACGCGGTCGTCGAAGCGCACGCCAACTGCGAGCAGCAGGTCGGTCTCCGTGATCGCGAAGTTGGTGTACTTCGCACCATGCATGCCCGGCATGCCGATCCACAGGTGATGGTCCTCGGGGAATGCGCCTTTGCCCATCATCGTGGTCGTGACCGGGATCTGCATGAGCTCGGCGAGCTCCTTGAGCTCCTTGGCGGCGTCGGAGGCGATGATGCCGCCACCCACGTACAGGAGCGGCTTGCGCGCCCGCGAGATGAGCGAGACCGCCTGCTTCACCTGCTTGCTGTGACCTCGGTAGGTGGGCTTGTAGCCCGGCAGATTGACGCTCGCGGGGTACTCGAAGTCGAGTTCGCCCTTGCTCACGTCGACGGGAATGTCGACCAGCACGGGGCCGGGCCGGCCGGTGGAGGCGATGTGGAACGCCTCCTTCAGGACCTCGGGAAGTTCCTCGGCATGCTTGATGAGGTAGTTGTGCTTGGTGATCGGCAGCGTGATCCCGGTGATGTCCGATTCCTGGAACGCGTCGGTGCCGATGACTGCAGTCGAGACCTGCGCGGTGAGCACGACGATCGGGATCGAGTCCATCCAGGCGTTCGCGATGCCGGTGACCGTGTTGGTCGCGCCGGGACCGCTCGTCACGAGAGCGACGCCCACGCGTCCGGTCGATCGGGCGTAGCCGTCCGCCATGTGCACGGCACCCTGTTCGTGACGCGGCAGGATCGTGCGGATGGTGTCGGTGCTGTAGAGGGCGTCGAAGATCGGCAATGCGACGCCGCCGGGATAGCCGAAGAGGACGTCGACGCCCTCGGCCTCCAGGCAGCGCACGAGCGCTTCGGCGCCGGTGATGCGGTCGGTCATGAGAGCACCGCCCCCTTATCTGCGGATGTGACGAGCTTGGCGTAGCGAGCGAGGACCCCCGAGCCTGCGCGCGGAGCCGGAGCGACCCACGCCCCACGGCGCTCCTCGAGGGTCGCGTCATCGACGTTGAGCGTCAGCGAGCCGGCGTCGATATCGACGGTGATCGAATCGCCCTCCGCGACGAGCCCGATGGGTCCGCCGGCTGCGGCCTCGGGAGACACGTGGCCGACGGCCGGACCCTTGGTGGCGCCGGAAAAGCGGCCGTCAGTGATGAGCGCGCAGCTGCTGGAGAGTCCCATGCCGCTGATCGCCGAGGTCGGCGTGAGCATCTCGCGCATCCCCGGCCCGCCCTTCGGACCCTCGTTGCGGATGACGATGACATCGCCCGCGATGATCCTGCCGCCGAGGATCGCCTCCACGGCGGCCTCCTCGGCGTCGAAGACGCGGGCGGGACCGGTATGAACGCGCATCTCGGCGGGAACGGCGGACTGCTTCACGACCGCGCCGTCGGGCGCGAGGTTGCCGCGCAGGACCCGGAGGCCGCCCTCGGGGTAGTGCGCCTCGGCGATGCGGCGGATGACGCGCCCGTCGGCCTCAGGTGCGGCGTCGGCGATCTCCCCCATCGTCTTACCCGCGACGGTTGGCGCGTCGCGGTCGATCAGCCCCGCGCTGTCGAGTTCGCGCATGATGGCCGGGATACCGCCCGCCCAGTAGAGGTCCTCCATGTGCAGGTCGCTCGCTGGCGAGATGCGGACGAGGTTCGGCGTCTTGGCGGAGACCGCCGACCAGTCGTCGAGCGTGATGGGAGCGTCCGCCTCGTGCGCAATAGCGGTGAGGTGCAGAACGGTGTTGCTGGAGCCGCCGAACGCCATATCCAGCGTCATCGCGTTCTTGATGGAGGCGGCATTCATGATCTTGCGAGCGGTGACGCCACGCTCCAGCAGGTCCATGACTCGCATGCCGGCGTGCTTGGCCAGGCGGATGCGCTGCGAGTAGACGGCTGGGATGGTGCCGTTGCCAGGGAGGCCCATGCCGATGGCTTCGACGAGGCAGTTCATCGAGTTGGCCGTGAAGAGTCCCGCGCAGCTCCCGCAGGTGGGGCACGCCTGCTCCTCGAGAAGGCAGAGCTCCTCCTCGGTCATCGTGCCCGCGTTGACCTTGCCAACGGCGGTGAAGACCGTGTCGAGGTCGACTCCCTCGCCACCGGATCCTCGGCCGGCGAGCATCGGACCTCCGGAGATCACGACCGTGGGGAGATCGAGCCGTGCTGCGGCCATGAGCATGCCGGGGATGACCTTGTCGCAGTTCGGGATCATGACCACTGCGTCGAAGGCGTGGGCGGAGACGGCGATCTCGACGGAGTCGGCGATGACCTCGCGACTGGCGAGCGAGTAGCGCATGCCCGCATGGTTCATCGCGATGCCGTCACACACGCCGATCGTGGACAGCTCGAGCGGCGTGCCGCCGGCCATGCGCACGCCCGCCTTGACCGCCTCGCCCACCTTGTCGAGCATCAGGTGGCCGGGGATGATCTCGTTCGCGGAATTGACGACGGCTACCAGTGGACGAGCAATCTCCTCGTCGGTGAGCCCGTCGGCCTTGAGCAGGCTGCGGTGCGGGGCTTTGGCCAGCCCCTCCTTCATGCGGTCGCTCGCGTACGCCATAAGCGTGCCCTTCCGTCCTTGTCAGGACGGTGGCTTCCGCCGGAGCCGGCCGCACGGTGCGGGAAAGCGACGCCGATGCGTGGCGTCTGCTTGAGGTGAAACGGGTCCGGATACCAAAAGGCCGCGGGCACGCTTCCGCCCCGCGCCGGGACGAGAGCATGACTCCCGCGGTACCACCCCGCTTGGCGCCTGGGTTCTCGGCGGTCCTCCGGCACGACGGCCGAAGTGACGCGCGAAGAAGGCGCCCACTCGTGCGGCAGGTAACGGATGCCACCGACCCGGCCTACTTATCTCAGCCGCCTGCGAAGGTCGTCCGCGTGGGAGACGGCTGATCGTTCTTCCGGGTGGCTCGGGGGCCAGTTTCGAGACGTCCTGCGCCGGGCTTCCAGCTACCCCGGCTCTCTGGAGCGAGGATTGGCCTCTACTCTTCCCCGTCAAAGCCTGTCGTGCTGTGCAGTTGTAGGCGGCAGTATAGCGAAGCCCTTGTGCGGCGGCAATCGCACGACACGTGAAGGCGTGCCTCTCTCGTGCCGAGAAGGAAAAGGGCCCCGAGCATCTGCCCGGGGCCCTCCCTTGGTTCTGGGCAATGAGACGCTACGGCGTCCAAGCCTCGAGCTCGTAGATGCGGTAGCCGCTCGACGAGTTGTACTCGTTGCAGTTCACCCGTACGTACCGGACGTTCGCTGTAGTGAACGTGATCGTCCTCGTACTCGACGAAGTGTTCGAAGTGGTCGAGTAGATCGTTGACCACGTCACGCCGTCCGCCGACGTCTGAACCGTGTACGCCCTGGCGTAGTAGCTCGAAGAACCCCAGTTCACGACGACCTTGTTGATTGCCGTCGCGGCACCGAGATCAGTCATCAGCCACTGTGCCTTGGTCGTGGAGCTAAGAGAACCGGTGCCCCAGTACGTCGAGGTACTGCCGTCGCCGGCCTTCGCCGCTTCGTAGCCGGTAGCGGACTTCGAGGTGGTGAATGTCTTGCCCCTCGCCGCATTGTACGAAGGCATGACCATGGCCGCGTCGGCCGTCGCAGTACCGCCCGACGCGAGCGTCACGGCCTGTGTCACGGTGGTGTAGTTCGTCTTGGCGAACGTCACGGTGTAGGCGCCCGGCGGTGCGCTGATGCTGTAGGAGCCGTTAGCCGCGGTCGTCGCCGTGCCTGCCCCACCACTGAGTGTGACGGTGGCGCCGGCGAGCGGAGAGCCGCCAGACGTGACGACACCGGAGACGGTGCCCGGCTTCGCAGGCTGAGCAAGCACCTGGAACTCCTGCAGCTGGTAGATGCTGCTGCTGTTGGCGCTCGTGCAGTACACGCGGACATAGCGGCCGGTTGCGATGGCACCTGAGATCGTCTCGGTTGTTATCGCGGAGCTGCTGGAACTCGCGGACCAGACCTTCGTCCACGTGCTGTTGTCCATGGAGACCTGGATCTCGAAGGAGCGCGGCCAGTAGGAGCCATTCCACTTCGTGACGGTCTTCTGCAGGTCGTACGGAGCGCCCAGGTCGATGGAGAGCCACTCCGTGCTCGAACGGCCTCCGGAGCGCCAGTACGTGGCGGTCGATCCGTCCACGGCCTTCGCCCCGGTGTAGCTCGACGAGTAGTTGCTCGAGGTGGTGGCCGTCTTATTGAGCGCGATGTTGCTGAGCTTCGACATCGCGAAGTTCACCGTGTACGGACCCGGCCCGGACACGACGACCGACTGATCGTTGTCGACGTAGTCGGGAGCCATGCACCTGACGGTGAAGGTACCGTACTCGACCTTCGGGAAGCTGTAGTTGCCGAGTGCGTCAGTGGTGGCGGTGTAGCCGTTGCTCAGGATCACAACCTTGACGCCCGCGAGCGCCGTGCCGCCGACCGTTACCTTGCCGCTGACGGAGCCGGTCGGCACCGCGGCCAACGTGAAGTTGCTCGTGGTCTGCTGACCCTTGCTCACAGTCACCGTGTTGGTGACCGTAGCGTAGCCAGGCTTCGCCGCCTTGACCTGGATACCGGTGCCGATGAGCACACCTGACAGTCGGTATGACCCGTCGGCCGCCGTGACTGCGGTTGTCACCGAGTTGCTGGCACTCACGACCGCCCCGGCGATCGGTGTGCCGTCCGCGAGCTTCACCGCTCCGGCGATCGAACCGTACGCGGCCGGCGCAGTGGGCACCGACTGTCCATTGGGGTGACAGCTCAGGCAGTCAAGGGTGAGGTCGGCCGTCGCCACCGTGTGGCACTTCGGGCAGCGCGAGTTGCTCATGTGGCTGCCCACAGCGTGAACGTCTTCATTGCCGTAGCCGGAACCACCCCAGCCGCTGGAACCGCCCGAGCTGCTCGAGCTCGACGTGGTGTTCGGAGCATGGCAGTCGTAGCACTGTCCACGGTCGTGCGTACCGCCATGGCAGCTGCCGCACACCGTCTTCCAGTTGCTGTCGGACGTCCCAAGCTTCGAGGTCACGGTCTGGTGCGGTTTCGTGATTCCGGAGGTGTGGCACGTGGTGCAACCGGCATTCGTGTGGGCGCCTTCACCGTGGATGTTGCTCTGCGTATGGCAACCGGTGTTCATGCAGCCCGGGGTCGCACTGTGGCACGTGAAGCAGTTCACGCCACTATGCGCGGACTCGTTGTGGATCCCGCTGTACCCGTGACAGTCATCGCAGGCAGTGAACGGCTCGGCGACCGGACCGGGACTCGGGGCGCCACTGGTGTGGCACTTCGTGCAGTCCACGTTGTGGCTGGGCACCGGATGGATCACCGTTGCCGTGTGGCACGTGGTGCAGGCGTCCGTCTTGCCGTGGCAGTCCACGCACTCCTTGGGATGCGAGGGCTGCCGGTGAACGTCGACCGTGACCGGGTGGCAATCGGTGCAGCCACCGTACGGCTCGTAAATCTCCCCCGGGCTGCTGCCGCCGGTGCCGTTGGTCGGCACGCCGTGGCAACGGGAGCAGCTGTAGCGGTCGTGGCTCGACACGCCGTGAGTGCTCGTCGCCGAATGGCAGCGCGTGCAGTCCTGACCCGAGTTGTGAGTGCTGCCGTGGCAATCGCTACAGTTAGTGAATGGATCCTCGGTACCGATCTCCTCGGCCGGCTTGCCGCCAGGGTGGCAGGTCAGGCACGGGTCGGTGAGGTCAACAGTAGGGATATTGTGGCAGTGTTTGCAGTCGCCGTTGCTGTTGACGTGGTCGCTATCCTCGCTATGCAGCCCACTCAGCGAGTGGCAGCGGGAGCAGTCCTCGCCGCGGTTGTGTACCGAACCGTGGCAGTCGTCGCACGCCGCGCTCCAGGCGGAGGGCGTCGTCAGCTTGAGCGTGATGTTGCCATGCGGCATCGACGTGCCGGACGGGTGGCACTTGGCGCAATCCGCCGGATGCGCGGTGACCGCATGCACCTCGGTCTTGGTGTGGCAGATGCACTGCTGTTCAGCCGGCAGTCCGTGACACGACGCGCACTGCTTGGGATGCGCCGCGTTGTCGTGGACCTGGGTGGCCAAGGTGTGGCATCCGGCGTCCGTGCAGTACGAGTACGGTTCCACGATCTCGCCGCCGGCGCCGTGGGTGCCGTCAGCCTTGTCCGTGTGGCACGCGTTACCCGCACCGCACGTCTTGCTGGTGGGCTTGACGTTCTTGGTCTGGTGGCAACCGTCGATCCCACATGACAGCGCATCCTTGTGCAGCGCATGCAGGTCGGTCTGGACGTGGCACATCGAGCCACCCGTGAGGCAACCGAGGCTTGAAGAGGCGGTGACCACCGGAGCGGACGTGGCCGAGTGCATGATGGCGCTACTGCTCACGGTGTGGCAGTCGTCGCACTTGTCGTTCGTCCAGTTGGCGAGAACCTGCGCGTTGCCATTCGAGTGAGTGTCGTTGTGGCACTCTCCGCAGACGAGCGCGCTGCCATACCCGCTGCTCGAGGACATGGAGCTGTGAGCCGGATAGAGCGAGACATCGTGGCAGTCCGAGCAGGCCGCCGACGCGGTGCCGCCGGCGCTCACGACACGCGTCATGGCCGTCGCCGTGTGCGTTGTCTCGCCATAGTGGCCGTTGGGTGCCTTGTCGGTCAGCGCGATCGTGTCGGGTGCGCCGGAGTAGTTGGCGTTGTGGCAGTTGACGCACTCGAAGTTGGCCGCCGAATACCCCGCAAAGCTCGAGCTGCCGTGGCAGCCGGCGCAGGTCGGGTGATACTTCTTGGCCTCATACGCTGAGTCCGAGCCATGGCAGCCGGTTCCCGAGTTGGTGCACCCGGTGTTTGTGGTCGCCGAGTAGTCACTAGCGGCCGTGTACTTGTGCGCCACGTGCTGATCGGTCTTGCCCGGGTGGCACGTCACGCACGTCTTGGTCGTCGGCTTGCTGTCCTTGCTGGCCGCGACGTGGCAGGCGCCGTTTCCGTTAGCGATGGCACAGCCCGCAGCCAGATCCTTGTGGACCGTCACGAGGTCCGTGCTGTTGTTCGCGTGGCAGCCCGTGCCGAGGCACGTGTTGCCAGAGGGCGGGACACCCGCGTGCGCCGTGGTGATCGCTGCGTGCTTGACGCTGTGACACGCCGAGCAGTTGCGATCCCAGTTGGCGACTACCGCCGGCTTGGCGGTGTGACAGCCAAGGCAGCTCGCCGAGGCGGTCCACTTCGCCGAGTGCGCCGGCTGCATCGAGCCTGTGTGACAACTCGAGCATGCGGTAGTGCGTCCGCCGTAGTTTTCGGAGCCTGACCAGTCACTCGTCGACGACACTGTGTGGGTCGTCTCGTTGTAATGCTCGGGATAGACCGGCGAGTAGTCGTGGCAGTTCACGCAGTCGACGGTCGCCGGCAGCGTCGGCACGCGGTCCGGATTGTCGTGGCACAGCGCGCAGTCGGTGGTGCCGTCTGCGTTCTTGTGCAGGTCATAAGCGTTTCCTGAGGCGTGACAACCAGTGCACTCGGTGCTGTTGGTCGCGGTGTGCTTTGCCGTCAAGTCGCCGTGTCCCGCGTGGCAGTCGGTACACGTGGTCGTGTTCGGGACGTACGAGGAATCGCGATGGCACACCCGACAGCTCGTGAAAGAGATGCCGGCGAACGTCGTCTCGGCGCTCGCGTGCAGCGTCGAAACATCCGAGACATCGTGGCACGTGCTTCCCGCGCAGTCGGTGCTGCCGGAGACATGCTTGCCGCCGTAGTCGGCGTGCAGCGCCGTCGTGTGGCACTGGCTGCAACTCTTGTCCCACGGTCCAGCGAACGCGTCGACCTTGGTCTCGTGGCACGTCACACAGTTCACGGGACCGCTCGACGGCTTCGCGTGCTCAGGCTTCATGCCCAGCTTGTGACATGTCGAGCAGGCGTAGCCATACGCGGTTCCATCGCCCGCAGTGTGCGACTTCGAGTAGTAGTGATTCGGGTCAGCCGGTGAGATCGAGTCGTGACAGTTGTCGCACTCGACGTCAGCCGGCAGCGTGGGTACGCGGCCAGGGTTCGCGTGGCACACGTCACATGCGCCCTCCGGTCGCCCGGCGTGGAGCGTCAGGACGTCCGCTGTCTCATGGCAATCCACGCAGCCCTGGCTGTTATCCGCGGTGTGATCCGGATTCGGGTGGATATCGCTGTGACAGCTCGAGCACGCAGCAGTCGCGTCGGCCGGGATGCGGCCGGGCACCTGGTTCGCATGGCACAGCTCGCAACCGGTCGCGTACGTCGTCTGGCCCGCGATGTACTCCGCGTGCGCCTCAGGCAAGGTCCGCACGTGGCACGTTGGGCTCTGGCACGTTGCCGGCATCGCCGAGTAGGTGTGCTTGGCCGGGATACCGGTGTGATAGGCGGAGTGGCACGAAGCGCACTCGGCGGTCTTCGCCGTGATGTCCGGCACGCGTCCGGGGTTCTCGTGGCACACGGCACACGGACCCGCTGAGGCGTCGGCATGCACCGTCCGGATATCGACCGGAGAGGAACCGTTGCCATGACAGGCAACTCCCGTGGCGCATCCTACGGACGCGGTCGCCGATGCATAGTGACCGCCCTTGTCGGGGTGTCCCGTCTGGACGTCGTGGCAGGCGGTGCACTTGACGTCGTTAGTGTCCTCGATGGCCGCCTGGACTTCAGCACCGCGAGTGTCGGCGTAGTTGGCGTGGCACACGTCGCAGTAGACCA
>CAZSLI010000032.1:0-10011 GCA_964607705.1 uncultured Eubacteriales bacterium | reverse complement strand
GTAACAGACAACGTGATATTACTAAGCAGTATGGTACAAATGGTGGTATTCGTCCATTTGTGATTAGTGGCATTTATTCAACTTCTAATGTTTCTGCTAGTACACGTACTTTTGCTAAAGACTATACTGAATATCAGGTAAATTCTGTATATGGTACTGCCGATTTTGGCTATAAAGATTGGTTATTCCTTAATTTTACAGGACGTAACGACTGGTTCTCTACTTTGGATCCTAAAAATAACCATTATTTCTATCCTTCTGTAAGTTTAAGCTGGATGTTGAGCGATTGTTTTAAATTACCAGAATGGGTTACTACTGCTAAAGTTAGAGCTTCTTTGGCTTCCGCATCTAATGGTACCTCTCCTTATTTGACTTTGTTAACTTATACGATGAACGATTTCACTGTTCAAGGCCAATCTATGGGTTATATTAACAACTCTGCTGTTCCTAATGCTTTCTTGAAACCAGTTAAAATCAGCGAAAAAGAAATTGGTGCAAATGCTTCTTTCTTTAAAAATCGTTTAGGTTTTGATTTTGCTGTTTATGAAAAAAACACAAAAGACGACATTGTTCCTGTTTCAACTAGTCAAACTTCCGGTTTTAGTTCTGCATATCGTAATATTGGTGAAATCCGTAACAGAGGTCTTGAACTTATGGTGTTTGGCGTTCCTGTTAGCACAAATGATTTTACATGGAATACTTCTTTGAATCTTGCATATAATAATAGTAAAGTTCTTTATCTAGGAGAAGGTGTTAAATCTATAACTATTGATGGCGCACAGTCTCGTAGTGGCCAGGCTTCAATTCGTAATATCGTAGGTGATTCTTATGGTCAGATTGTTGGTTATAAATACAAAACTGATGCTAAGGGCAACAAAGTATACAATCCAGATGGACTTCCTGTAAGATCAGACGATGTTGAAGTATTAGGTGACGGTGTTTACAAATGGACAGGTGGTTTCCACAATGATTTTACTTACAAGAATTTTACTTTGTCATTCTTGCTTGATTTCAAATTAGGTGCTAAGCTGTTCTCTGGTACTAACTATAGTTTATATAGTACAGGATTACACAAAAATACATTGCAAGGTCGTGTAGGTGGTGTTTCTGTTAGTGGAGTTGATTTAAGCGGAAATAGCTTCTCAAAATCAGGTATTGATGCTCAGACTTACTGGAAATGGATTGCTGACCAGAATATTACAGAGGAATTTGTATATGATGCTAGTTTCTTGAAACTAAGAGAGCTTTCTTTTGGATATAATTTCTCTAAATCTTTCTTAGCAAGCAAAGTGCCGTTTATTAAAGGTATGAGTGTTTCTTTAGTTGGACGTAATTTATGGACTATAGTAAAACATACTCCAAACATTGATCCTGAATCTGCTTATAATAATTCTAACGGACAAGGTCTTGAACTAAACGGATATCCTGCAACTAGAAATGTAGGTTTCAATTTGAACGTTAAATTCTAATATTAGTGAAAAAGAATATGAAAAATAAAGTTTTATATATAGCTGCACTGAGCTTAATTACAACGTTCTCAGGTTGTAGCAGTTTTGGTGATATTAATAATGACCCAGAAGCTATTACTCCATCGGTTATGGATTATACATTGGAGTTCACCAATGTACAACAATATTGCTATGGTACTGAATATGAAGCATGGCGTAATGGACTGATTTATTGCAGTACCATGTTACAGCACACTGCATCTACAGAAAGCTACTGGTGTGGTGATAAATATACATACTCAGATGGTTACAACTCAGCTTTCTGGGATAGAATGTATCCTAATGGTATACGCAACGTTATCGATTTAATGGAAAATTGGAAAGATAGTGAAAAGTATTATCCAGAGTATCAGATGGCAAGAATTATGAAAGTTCTTTTGTTCCACAGAATGACTGATATGTATGGTGATTGTCCTTATTCTGAAGCAGGACAGGGTTACTATAAAGCTAACGGTTATCCTAAATATGACAAGCAACAGGATATTTATACAGATATGCTTAAAGAATTGAAGGAAGCTGCAGAAAACCTTAATGGAAAGACTTCTACAATAGGAAGTGCTGATATTATCTATGGAGGTGATTGTGCTAAATGGCGTAAATTCTCTTATTCATTGATGTTACGTTTGGCAATGCGTTTGTCTAAGGTAGATCCAAATACTGCAAAAACCTGGGTTGCAACTGCTGTAAGCGGTGGACTATTTGCAAGTAATGATGATAATGCTAAGGTTAATCATCCTTCAGCTACTACTTCAAATAACTCTTGTGAACCATTTGGTAAGATCTATTGCCATGAGGATCCGGATGCATGTCGTATGAGTGAATCTTTTGTTAGCTTGTTAAAGAGTACAAGCGATCCACGTCTGAGACTTCTTTGTACTGTTGTAGCCGATCCAAGTAAGAAAATTGGTAGCGGTGACTGGCAAATGGGTGATACTGTAGCTGCTCATCAATTAGGTATGCCTAATGGTTATGATGAAACTACAGGTGCATCAAGTGCTACATATTTGAAAAATGCTCCTAACTATCCAGGTAGTAAAAATGGTTATTCTGTGGTTAACCGCTATACTTATGCACGCATTGATGCTCCTACATTCCTTGTAACTTATGCAGAAAATCAACTGTTGTTGGCTGAGGCCGCTTATCGTGGCTGGATTTCAGGTAGTGCAGAAACTTACTACAATGAAGGTGTTAAGGCTTCAATGAAACAATTTAATCAGTTTACTACAGGTTTGGCTCCAAGCGATGCTGAAATTTCAAACTATCTAAGATTGAACCCTTATAATGCTGCTACTGCATTGAAACAGATAAATACTCAGTATTACATCAATACATTCTCTGATGATTACGAGACATTTGCTAACTGGAGAAGATCTGGATATCCTGTTTTGAAGACTGTAAACTACATAGGTAATGTTACAAGTGGTACAATACCTCGTCGATTTACATATTCATCAGGTGAAGCTTCTATCAACAGCACAAATTATCTTGAAGCTGTAAGCAGACTTACCGGAGGTGATAAAATGACTTCCAGAATTTGGTGGGATAAAGCTGAATAAGATAGCTAATATTTTAAACTCGGAAGAACTATTTTCTTCCGAGTTTTGTTTATTCAATAGTTTATTTTTATAGGTAGTTTTTATAAGGTATAAAGTCCTTTTTATTATTTAAAAATCGGAGGATTGTTTTTTAGTAATCAATAAACATTTCTTATTGGTTTTAATGGAAAGGCGTTTGATTGGGTTACTCTGGGTATTTTAAAGATAAATGATAATAAATATTCAATGGAGTAATCCTTTTTTTATGTGACTGTTTGTTCTATCGATATCTGATAATAATGTCTATGGCAGAATAGTAAATAGGCAAGGTAGGATGTAAGCAGTAATTGTAATAATCTAATCAACTTGGAAATATGATGATGAATAATAAGAAGGTTGTAGTTTTAGCTATTCTCATTCTTTTTTCGTTTAAGATGGTGGCACAACCTAATGTACATAATCAGTCAACAGTATATGAATGGCCTAAAGATTCACTTGTGAATAGTAAGCTTGATAAATGGCAGGACAAAAAATTTGGAATGATTATTCACTGGGGGCTCTACTCAGTTCCTGGTATCATAGAATCATGGTCTTTGTGTTCAGAAAGCTGGATTGAACGTGATAGTACTGTTTCATACGATAATTATAAAAAATGGTATTGGGATTTATCTAAATCCTTTAATCCTGTGAAATTTAATCCTGAACAATGGGCTCAGGCTGCACACGATGCGGGAATGCGATATGTGGTATTTACGACAAAACATCACGATGGATTTGCTATGTTCGATACTAAGCAAACCGAATTTTCTATAGCTCAAGGACCTTTTAAGAATAATCCTCGTGCAGATGTTGCTAAATATGTATTTGATGCTTTTCGTAAAAAAGACTTTATGATTGGAGCTTATTTCTCAAAACCCGATTGGCATTCTGAATATTATTGGTGGTCAAAGTATGCTACTCCAGATAGAAATAACAATTATGATATTAATAAATTTCCATGGAGATGGAATAAATTTAAAGAATATACCTATAACCAGATCAGTGAATTAATGCATAATTATGGTTCTATTGATATTTTATGGCTAGATGGTGGTTGGGTTCGTCCATTAGAATCGGTCAATGATGAGGTTCGTTCATGGGGTGCGAATATTCCTTCCTGGAGCCAGAATATAGATATGAAACATATTGCAGAAATGGCAAGATCAGCTCAGCCTGGTTTGTTAATGGTCGATAGAACAGTTCATGGTCCTTATGAAAACTATCAGACTCCGGAACAGAAAATTCCTTCAGTGAAATTAGATCATCCTTGGGAAAGTTGCATGACTTTAGGTGATGCCTGGGGATTTGTTCCAAATGATAATTATAAGTCTTCATTTAAAGTTATTCATTCATTAATCGAAATTGTTTCCAAAGGGGGAAGTCTACTTTTGGGCGTAGGACCTTCTTCACAAGGAGTGATACCTGATGAGGCTGTGAAGCATTTGAAAAAGATTGGTTTTTGGATGAATAAAAACGGAGAAGCTATTTATAATACAAGAACCGTTTCGGATTATCATAATGGAAATGTATGGTTTACTCAAAAGAAGGATGGTAGCAAATTGTTTGCTTTGCTTTGTTTAGATGAAGGAAATGTTGTACCTGAATATGTTGAATGGAACGGAAATATTCCGAAAAAGGGAAGTAAGATGATTCTTCTAGAAACAAATAGACCTGTGAAATGGGCACTAGTTAATGGTAAAGTTAGAGTTGTTTTACCTCGTGGCTTATCTAAAGAATTAGAGGCTCTTGCTTTTTCATTTATGCCTGCTGGTAAATCTGTAAATTAGAAATATCATTATAGGAATTGTTTTATATTTATATTTTTAGAACCTCTTTTCAATGGTTCTATACAACCAACATTTTTTAGTAATAGTAAAATAAATATTGATAGGAATGAAAAGTAGAAATTTATTAAGAGATTCAATGAAGGGATTTTTAATATGTCTTTTCGCTATATCTTTTATGCAGCCTTGTATTGCGAAGCAAACAAAAAAAAGCACTCGTTTGCAGAATCTTACGCAGTATGTCAATCCTTATATTGGAACATCTGGTCATGGTCATACATTTCTAGGAGCAAATGTTCCATTTGGATTAGTACAACTCGGCCCTAGTAATTACACACGTGGCTGGGACTGGTGTTCGGGTTATCATTACTCAGATTCAATAGTAACCGGTTTTGGACATATGCATCTTAGTGGTACAGGAATTGGGGACTTAGGAGATATATCTTTCATGCCAGCAATTGGACGAGTTTCAACAAAAAGAAGTACTCCGGAACAATATCTTTCTGGCTTGGGTTCAATTTATCGCCACAGTACAGAAAAGTGCCGTCCGGGTTATTATGCTGTTCATTTGAATCGTTATAATGTAGATGTAGAATTAACAGCAACACAAAGATGCGGATTCCATAAGTATACTTTCCCTGCTTCAAAAGATGCAAAAATTGTTATTGATTTGGAAAGCGGTATTGGATGGGATAAAGTAACAGAGGGCTATATTGTTCAGGAGAACGATTCTATGATTTCGGGTTATCGTTATTCATCCGGATGGGCAAAAGATCAGCGTATTTATTTCACAGCTGTGTTTTCAAAACCAATTAAACGTTTTATAGTTAGCGATTCAACAAGTGTTTTTTCAGGTTCATCTTTAAAAGCTGAAAAAGTTTATGGCCAGGCTTTGTTTGAAACCCATGAAAAGGAAAGTGTATTTGTCAAAGTCGCTATCTCTCCGGTAAGTATAGCTAATGCGAAGTTGAATATGCAATCCGAGCTACCCGGTTGGAACTTTAAGCAAACAGTAGCCAAAGCCGATGCCGCCTGGAACAAGGAACTGAGCAAAGTAGTGATAAAAGCCGATAATGCAGCCCGTATGCGTACTTTCTACACCGCCCTTTATCATACCATGATTGCCCCTTCTACCTTCTGTGATGTCAATAAGGACTACCGCGGTGCAGATAAGAAGATCCATACCAATGCATCTTTCACCAATTATACCACTTTCTCATTGTGGGATACCTACCGTGCGGCACATCCGCTGTTCACCCTCCTTCAACCCGAGAGAGCCGGTGACTTTGTCAATACCATGCTTGCCATCTACCAGCAACAGGGCGAACTTCCCGTATGGCACCTGATGGGTAATGAAACCTACTGTATGGTTGGCTGCCCGGCAGTAACCGTTGTAGCAGACGCTTACCTCAAAGGCTTGAACATCGATAAGAAACTGGCTTATGAAGCCATGAAGAATACCATGATGCAGGATGGCAGAGGACTTAAATACGTAAAGAAATACGGCTATATCCCTGCCGACAGTACCGTTGAATCAGTAGCCATGGGTATGGAATATGCCATTGCCGACTGGAGCCTTGGGCAGGTAGCCCGTAAAGAAGGCTTCACAGAAGATTATAACTATTTCGATAAACGCGGAAAATATTATAAAAACTATTTCGATGCCCAGACAGGTTTTGCCAGAGGTCGTGTAAACGATAATACCTGGCGAACCCCGTTCAATCCGTTTACCTCCATTCACCGCCAGAACGACTATACCGAAGGTAATGCCTGGCAATATACCTGGCTGGTACCTCAGGATGTGGAAGGCCTGATAAAACTCTATGGCAGCGAAAAAGCCTTTACAAAGAAACTGGATTCTTTGTTTGTAGCCAAAGGCGACCTCGGCTCTGAAGCTTCACCCGATATCAGTGGCCTTATCGGACAGTATGCACACGGAAACGAACCCAGCCACCACATAACCTACATGTATGCCTATGTGGGACAACCGTGGAAAACAGCCGATAAGGTACGTGAAATAATGAACACACTCTACACCGATAAGTATGATGGCCTTTGCGGAAATGAAGACGTAGGTCAGATGTCAGCCTGGTATGTCTTCTCAGCCTTGGGATTCTATCCGGCTAATCCATCCAACGGATGCTTCGTATTCGGCAGCCCGGTAGTGAACAATGCCACTATCAATGTGGGCAATAATAAAACATTCACCATGAATGTACTCAATAACAGTGCTGCGAATAAATACATCCAGAAAATCACCCTGAACGGCAAGAACTATCCGAAATCCTATATCCAGTACAAGGATATAATGAAGGGCGGCACCCTTGTTATCGAGATGGGCAGCAAACCATCTTCCTGGGGTACATCTCAGGATGCCCGTCCCCGTTCCGAAATGTAAGAACCGGGCAACTATAAAAAACAGCAACAGAACAAAACCGAACCATAAATATGATGAAAAAAAACAGTCTGATAGTCGCTTTTATCTCTCTTATCTGTGCAACGGGCCTTTTTGCTCAGAACCGCTATGAACTCAATAGCGATTGGAAGTGCAGATCAATAAAAGAAGAAAAAGCCTCGGGAGAGGATATCTCCAGCCCATCCTATACTCTATCGGGATGGAAGAACGCCGTTGTTCCCGGCACTGTTCTCACCACGATGCTTGCCAACAAAGAGATACCCGATCCTTTCTATGGCATGAACAACGAACAGATACCGGATATCTATAACACCGGCAGGGATTACTATACCTACTGGTTTGTGAAGAACTTCAAGGAAGAACAACCCGAAAACGGAAACCAGGTATGGCTTAAATTCCGGGGCATCAACTATAGCTGCAGGATATACCTCAACGGTAAACTTGTCAACAAGGAACCGTATGAAGGCATGTATCTGCGCAAATCATTCAATATCACTAAACTGTTATCAAAGACAGGAGATAACCGCCTTGCTGTGATAGTCTTTCCTCCCGATCCGGTTGGTAATCCCAACGGAGGCCAGGGAGGTGACGGAACAATAGCACGCGGAGTCTCTCACCAGTATGTAGCCGGCTGGGACTGGATTCGCCCCATCCGTGACCGTAATACCGGAATCTGGGATAAAGTATATATTGAAAAGACAGGTAGCGTGAATTTAAGTGATCCGCATATCATTACTCAGGTTCCCGGCAAACGCACCCCCGAAGGCAAACAGAGCGAAGCCCTGATCAAAGTTTCGACGGAAGTAGAAAATGCTTCGGATAACGTAGTGTCAGGCGTGGTTAAGTTTTCAGTTGAAGGAAACGTAATCTCCAAAGAAGTAACGCTTGAACCTAATTCAAAGCAGACAGTTTCCTTACCTGTTTACAAGATGCAGAATCCCCGCCTTTGGTGGCCTTCCGGTTACGGCGAACAGAATCTTTATAAATCAGAAATCTCTTTTGAAGAAAAGAACAAGGGTATTTCAGACAGTGAAAGTGTTCAGTTTGGTGTAAGAGAAATCCAGACTCAGTGGAACCCGATCACCAGCAGCCGTGAAATACATGTCAATGGTCAGAAGATCTTTATCAAAGGCGGTAACTGGATTATCTCGGATGCGATGCTTCGTTTTACCCCCGAACGCTACGATGCTGAAATCCGCTATCACCGTGATATGAATCTGAACCTGATCCGTATCTGGGGTGGTGCGCTGGTAGAACGTCCTGAGTTCTATGAAGCCTGCGACCGCTATGGTATGCTTGTATTCCAGGATTTCTGGATGTCCGGCGACTGCAACGGAAGATGGCTTGACCCTTTAAAAAAGGAAGATCAGTGGATACGCAGAAACTATCCTGATAACCACAGCCTGTTCCTGGAATGTGCAGCCGATATGGTTAAGATGGTACGTAATCACCCGTCACTGGCAATCTGGTGCGGAGGAAATGAAATTGCTCCCCCTGATGATATACTGACTGTTTTGCGCGATTCAATTATTGCCAAACTTGATGGTACCCGTATGTTCTTTGATTTCTCCAATACCGAAAAGATGTCATTAAATACCATTGGAGGAAACGGTGATGGTCCATACTCTATCCAACCCCTGAGTGTGTTCTGGAATCACAAGACCTGGCCTTTCAACTCGGAAGTCGGCTCAGTGGGAGTAGGTGACTATGAATCACTGAAACGCTTCATTCCGGAAAAGAACATGGTGCTTCCTGTTTATCACCCGAATGAAAAGCCAAATGAAACCGCCGATTCCGTATGGACTTACCATACCTATACCGGAGTAGGCTATGAAGGCTTCCTGGAACCTTACGGAACTCCATCGGATATCAAAGATTTCTGCATGAAGGCTCAGCTGGTTAACTATGATCAGTATCGTGGGCTGATGGAAGGCTTCAGTTCACACATGTGGAATTGGTACACCGGTGTAATAATCTGGAAGACACAGAATCCATGGACAGCCATGCGTGGTCAGATGTACGATTACTATCTAGATCCTAATGCCTGCCTGTTTGGTCTTAGAAACGGAAGTGAAAAGCTTCATGCCATGTGCAATCCTACTGATGGCACTCTGATGCTTGTCAATAACGGCTTCAAGGCATGTGATGACCTTACACTGACAGCAACGTGGTTTGATATGGACGGAAAGAGCAGTGAGATTACTCAAAAAAACACCTCTATTGATGCTTCCAGTAGCAAGAAACTCTTCTCCATAAAGAAAGAACTAGATGTTCTTGCAAAGGAGAAAGGCGGTTTCCTCCGTCTTCAATTGATGGACGAAAGTAAACAGGTTGTAAGTGAAAACGTCTATTGGCTGGCTGACGGAACAGGCAAATACAGCGGTCTGTCGACAATGAATAAAGCTAAACTAAAGGTTTCAGTAAAACCATTGAAGGCCGGTAAAGTGGAAGTAACCCTTTCCAATCCGGCAAGTAATCCGGTTGCATTCTTTAACCGTGTATCTGTTGTAGATAAGAAAACGGGTGAAAGAGTTCTTCCTGTATTTTACAGTGACAACTATTGCACGGTTGTTCCTGGTGGAGAGAAGAAGATTGAGATAGAATATAATGCATCTTCCCAATCGCGTCAGGAAATTACTGTTGCCGGGTGGAATGTAGAATTGCAAGAGATAACTATACCTAAAATTAAATAGAAAGATATTATGACTTCACGTAGAGATTTTTTAAAA
>CAZSLI010000031.1:0-10928 GCA_964607705.1 uncultured Eubacteriales bacterium | reverse complement strand
TAGTAGAGCGACTGGTACGTGTAGACCTTGCTGCGGCCCTCGTCGCTCTCCCAGATCAGCGCGGCCTTGTTGCGGCGCCAGGTGGTCAGGTGGCGATCGATGCAGTTGTAGGCAACATTGGTCTGGCCGCCCTTGAACCACTCGACGCGGGGAGTGTCGAACTCCCAGTCGACAACCTTGTCCCACTTCTTGTGCCAATAGAGGTAGGTCTCGGCCTGCTCGGCCCAGAAACCCTCGGGATCGTCGACCGAGCGACGGTACATAGCGTCGTACTCGTCCATCGACTTGATCCAGGCACGCTCAGAGACCCATGCAGGCGGGTTGATGACGCGCGATACCCCAGCCAGAGACTCGATGGCCACATCGTCGCTCATGCCTGCCTCCCTTCATCTCTCGGGCGTAGGGGCGACTCGCCCAGGTGCGGTACGCCCCACTGACTAGTGCGGCCCCACTGACGGGGCCGTGCACCCATAGTATGGGCAGTACCCAAGTGCTGCCTCCGCCGGATGCGGTGGGCGGCGGGTGCGCGTCGGTGGACGGTCTGATGAGGGAGTTGAAGACACACAGCGGCCGAGGTCAGCCGCAAGATCGGCATGAGACAGCCGCCGAGGAGCCCTCGACAGACCGATTTGGCCTTGTAACAAATGTTGCAGAATGTGTGGAGATGCGGTAGTGTGTCCGCGTTGACAGGTTTCCCTTCCCTCATAAAGCGCCGTTTCCGGGGAATCCGGGCGGCAACCGGCAGGGCTCCGCTTGCGACCGGCATCGCTGGCATATGTGGCCACCAGGCAGGCCACCGAGCCCAACAGAGACTCAGGGGTAACGCAGGGAAGGATTGAGAAAGCCCCCGCCCGAAGGCGGGGGCTTTCGGCTTTCCTGATGTCATTCTGGCAGTGCCCCCCGCCGCCTCACGCCTCGAATCGGATCAGCTCCAACGCTGCGATCATCCGGTCATTGAAGTCCACCGCACCCGCAAGATCGATGTGGGCCGCCGATGATGCACGCGTGGCCGCTTCGTCAAGTAGCGCAGGGTCGAGCGCGAACTCGACCGCTCCCTGCAGTGACGCGTTGCCCACCCACGATGTCCGAGCCGCGGTCCCGGCTGGTAGCAGACCGATGTCCGTGAGGTCCTCGGCGGCTAGTGCACCACCGAAGGCGCCTGCCACCTTCACCTCGGCCAAATCGCTCGCTCGGACCCGGGCGGCGCGCAACACCGCCGTGATCGCGACCTGGACCGCCGCCTTCGCGAGCTGCGCGGATCGGATGTCGAGCTGGCTGATGACGATCGGTTCGCCCTCGGCATCGTGGCCAAGAACCGCCCGCACGACGCCGTCCTTGCCACGGGCGACCCGGGACGCGAGGGGACCTTCGACCCTCAGCAGGCCATCCGGCGAGAGGTGACCGAGGCGCCTGAGAAGCGCCAAGGCCGAGATGATCCCGGCGCCGTTGAGCCAGCACGGTGGTGCGTCGCCGACCGTCTGCGCCGACAGGTCCGATGCGCCCGAGAACGAGACAGCGCTTACGGAGCCGGGAACAGCGGGGCCTCCGCATTCCATCCCGACACCCTCGAACGCCGGTCCCGCGGCCGCGGAGGCGACGTACAGCCGGCCCCGCGCACTGAGCGCGATCTCTGCGTTCGTGCCGAGGTCGACGAG
The DNA here is from genome assembly GCA_964607705.1 of uncultured Eubacteriales bacterium. Taxonomy (GTDB): domain Bacteria; phylum Actinomycetota; class Coriobacteriia; order Anaerosomatales; family PHET01; genus CAZSLI01. Next base: position 9,273 of record CAZSLI010000031.1, on the reverse strand, counting down.
GAGCGTCGGCTCATCAGCATAGAGCATCCCAGTGTGCAGCAGCCCGGCGAGCGTATCGCCGCCGACGAATCCCGCGATCGCCGGGACTAGAAGCACCTCGGGCTCACCGGCTGCCGTGGTGGTGTGCCGAGGCAAGCTAGGGGCCTCGAAAGGCGCGGTCGCCAGCCCCGCGATGGCGACGCCTGCGAAGAGCGCGCCCATCGCGCTGTTTCCCGCGATGACCGTCCGCACGACTCGGCTCGGTGACACGCCGGCCGCCTCGATCGCGTCGGCGACGGAGTCCTCGGCGGCCTTCTGCAGCGCTGGCGCCTCCCCCTCGAGCGCCGCGGAGAGTCGTGACAGCACGTCGGCCCCCCAGCCGCCTTGGCGGTTCACGGCTGCACCGGATGCGACGTGTCTCCCCCCGTCGAGCTCTACGGCGGCAGCTTGGACCGATGTGGTACCCAGATCGACGCCGATGACCAGCGCTGAGCCGTCTTCAGCGTGCTCGCCAGACGCAGAGGGCGGTGAAGCCAAGAGCGGACGTATCGTCACGGGACCGGCCACCCTCGCCCGGCACGCGAGCCGCACGGAGTTCGGCGCACGCCGCAGACCGCTGAGCTCCTCGGCATCGGGGGCCTCGAGGGAACCGGTCAAGACCCGCACACCGCACGACCCGCACACGCCGCGACCGCCGCACGGGGCAGCGATCGCCACCCCCGCCTGCTTGGCGGCGTCGAGCAAGAGCGTGCCCGGCACCACCGACGCGGTGATGCCCGAAGGCTCGAAGGTCACGGTGACGCGCGAGTCCATCGCTAGTCGTCCAGGAACTGCACCATGCCGTGTGCCATCGGGCGGCCACCTATCACGTGGATGTGCAGGTGCGGGACCGTCTGCTGCGAGTGGCCGCCGTTGTTGACGATCACACGGTAGCCGGACTCCTTGACGCCCTTGCGCGAGGCGACCTCCGGTACGGCCGCGAACAGCGCGGCCAGCAGGTCACTTGGGATGTCCTCAGACAGGTTGCGCACGTGCTGCTTCGGGATGATGAGGGTGTGCACGGGAGCTTGCGGTGAGATGTCGTCGAAGGCGAGCAACTCGTCGGTCTCGTACACCGGCGAGGACGGGATCTCGCCGTTAGCGATCTTGCAGAAGATGCAGTCGTCCATCACTGCTCCTCCCCCGCCGGCTCAGCCTCGGCCTCGAGCTCGCCGATGAGGACCGTGACTTTCTGCTGTGCATCGCTGAGGCGCGTCTGGAGCGAGCGAAGGAGCGCCACTCCGCGCTCGTAGCGGTTCAGGCTGTCCTCGAGCTCCAGCGTACCGCCCTCCAACTGCCCTACGATCGACTCAAGCTCATCGAGCGCCTGCCCGAACGGCAGCTCGTCAACGCTCGCCTTAACCTCGTCCATCACAAAGCCTCCCTCGTCACATCGGCGACCGTGCAGTCGATGCGGCCGTCGGCCACTCGAACAACCAGCGGGTCGCCAGGCTTCACTTTGTCTACAGAGTCGACGACCGTTCTGCCGTCCTCGGCGAAGGCTGCCGCATAGCCGCGTGCCAATACCTTGAGCGGCGACAAGTTCTCCAGCCTCGCCGCCTTCATGCCGAGACGCTGTGCCGCGCGCTCGGTCACTCGTGGCCCTGCTGTACGCAAGCGAACGCGTGCGTACTCCAACGCCTGCGCGTCGCGCGCCAGGCGCTCGGGAATCGCGCGTTGCAGCCGCATTCGAGCCACGTCCAGCGCCTGGGTCGCGGGGCCCAACACCGCATGCGGGTCACAGAACGCCGGCCGCTCTGCGATTCGCGCAACACGGTGAGCAAGCGACTGTGTCCGGTGCGCGAGCGCCCTGCCTAGGAGCCGCCGCGTGCCCTTCAAGACATCGTGGAGCTCCGCCACGCCCGGCGCGGCCGCCTCGGCAGCCGCCGTCGGCGTCGATGCCCGCACGTCCGCCACCATGTCAGCGATCGAGTTATCAGGTTCGTGGCCGATGCCCGTCACCACCGGCACGGGCGATGCCGCGACAGCGCGCGCAACGATCTCCGCATTGAACGGCATCAGATCCTCGTAGCTTCCACCACCGCGCACGAGGAGGATCACGTCGGGGTTGGCACGCGCAGCAGTTCGCAGTCCCTCCGCGATGGCCTCGGGCGCCCCGTCACCCTCCACCGCGACACCGGCCAACAGCACCTCAGCGAGCGGATATCGCCGCTTAAGGGTGCGCAACACGTCATGCACGGCTTTGCCGCGAGGGGACGTCACCAATCCGATGCGCGTGGGATACCGGGGCAGCGAACGCTTGCGCTCGGGACGCATCAGCCCCTCGGCCTCCAGCTTGCGAGCCAGTTCCGCGACTTGCAGGCGAAGCCGTCCTTCGCCTGCAGGCTCCAGCCGCCTCACGACGAACTGCATCCGCCCCTTCGGCACATACGCGGAGAACGAGCCCGTGATTTCGACCTGCATGCCGCAGCGAAGCGGCACACCGCTCGCCTCGTAGGCATCGCGCCACATCAGACACGGCATCGCAGCGCCCGAGTCACACACGGTGAAGTACGCGGCCTTGTACCCCGGTTTGTCGTTGAATTCGGATACCTCGCCGAGAACGCGCACGCGCACGCCTTCGAGCGCCTGACGGGCGCAGTTCATGGCTTGTGTCACGCTGAGGGCGCGCTCTTCGGTCACCGGTGTCCCTCCTCCTCGGAGGGTGATTCTACCAGTCGAGTCTGACAGCGGTCGGCGCTAGTCTCGGCGCGCCAGTCCGATGAAATAGAGCAGCTGAAGCACCGAGATAAGGGCAGCAGCCAGATACGTGAGCGCTGCAGCGGTCAGAACGTGCCGCGCTCCTCCGAGCTCGTTGGGCCCCATGATGCCCGTGCTGTCGAGTGTGGCGATGGCGCGTCGAGATGCATCGAACTCGACCGGTAGCGTGACGAGTTGGAAGAGGACCGCCGCCGCGAAGAAGATGACGCCGGCCCAGACCATGCCGGCCCCGATGGGACCTAGCGCCCTGAAGAAGAGTCCTATGAAGATGAGCGGAAACGCGGCCCGGGAGCCGAAGTTGGCCACCGGGACCAGGGCCGAGCGGACCTTCCCGAAGGCGTAGCCCTGCGCGTCCTGTATCGCGTGACCCGCTTCATGCGCCGCGACTCCGGCTGCAGCGACGCTCGGCGCTCCGAACACGGGAGCCGACAACGCGAGCGTCTTGTCGCGAGGATCGTAGTGGTCCGTGAGGTTGCCGCCTACCGGGTTCACCGGAACCGACTGGAGTCCGTTCGCATCGAGGATGCGCCGCGCAACCTCGGCGCCAGACAGCCCGCCCGGGAGCGGAACGTTGCTCCATCGGCGGAAGGTGCGGTTGATGTAGCCCTGGGTCACGAAACCAAGGACCGTCGAGATGACCATCAGGAGCAACCAGCTGGAATCCAGGTACATCAGTTCTCCTCCTGCGGCGTGTCCCGCCGCACCACGACGAGGTGGCCATCGTCGAGTCTCAGCTCGATCCGGCCCTCGACCAAGTCCACAAGTTCATTGCCTATCATCCCCGCGCGCCAGCCCTCCAGCAGCACATGGCCCTCACGGTCGCCCGACGCCAGATGCTCAAGATCGTCTCGCGATGCGAGCAAGGGCATCGCGACGCCGTGCTCACGGGCGCGAAGCCGCACGAGGGCCACCATCAGGTCGACGGCGGCATCCACGTCGCCCACCGCACGGCGGCGCTTGCTCAAGGAGGGCAACTCGTCCTCGGGAAGAGCGACGCCCCGCGCTACTGCTTCCAGCAATCCCCGGGCCGCGGAGCGTCCCAACTTGTCGCCCACTCCCCTGATCGCCATGAGTTCTTCGGCGGTCTTGGGTGCCCGGCGAGCGATCTCGATGATGCTCTCGTCACCCACGACCCACCGCTTGGGGACGTCCCTGCGCATCGCCTCGATCTCGCGCCATGCGGCCACCTCTCGGGCGACGCCGAGGTGTCGGCGGTTGAGAGACGAGACTCGCTTCACACGACGCCACTGCTCCATCGGCTCGACCGTATACGTAGCCGGGTCCTCCATGCGGGCGAAATCGGCCGCCAGCCATGAAGTCCGGCCCTCGCGCTCGAGACGCTCGCTCAACCGCTTGTGTATCTCAGGCAGGTAGCGAACGTCGTTGAGCGCGTACTCGACCTGGGTCTTGGAGAGTGGTCTGCGCGACCAATCCGTGTAGGTGTCTCCCTTGTCGAGCTTCTCGCCGAGCACCTCTTGCACGAGCGCTCCGTAGCCAACCTGCTGCGGGAAGCCAGCGAGCGTTGCGGCGACCTGGGTGTCGAACACCGGCGCGGTGACAGCGTTGCAGACGCGATAGAAGATCTCGAGGTCTTGCGAGCCAGCGTGCAGGATCTTGATGACTTTTGGGTCTTCGAGCAGGTCACACAGCGGCGACAGGTCGCCGACGGCGAGCGGATCGACGATCGCGACCTCATCAGCAGTGCCGAGTTGCACGAGGCACAGGCGCGCGTAGTAGGTGCGCTCACGCATGAACTCCGTATCGACGCCGACCACGGGCGAGCGGCGCATGCGGTCCACGAGGGCCCGCAGCTCAGCCGCATCGGTGATATACAAAATCGCCCGCCTTTCTCCACGGTTCGGGAATCACATCTATCATGAGCGAAGCGGCGCGACCGCGCACCCTCGTTCGCTCGCGCCCAGCAGGTTGGATTACCCAAAGGAGCATGTGTGCGTGTACTCATCGCCGTGAACGACCGCGCTGGGGGCGGCGGTTCAGGGCTCTACGAGTTCATCCGCTACATCGGGCTTGCCGGAGCCGAGGTGGTCCTGCGTTACGCCGATGAGAACCGCCGTGCCGAGGATCTAGTCGCCGACGCGACCGACTTCGATCGCGTCGTGGCCGCCGGAGGCGACGGTACTGTCTCGAGCATCTGCTACGCGATCCGCAACACGGGCGTCCCAGTCCTTGTCTACCCTGCCGGCACGGCCAACCTGCTCGCACAGAACCTCGCGATGCCGCTCGACGCGCCCGCGCTGTCCGACGTGCTGCTCAACGGTGTTCCCATCGGCTTTGACCTGGGTGAGCTCGACCGGCGCGACGGCAACAACGAGCACGCTCGAAGCGGTTTCACCTTGATGGCGGGCGCCGGGTACGACGCCACGATCATGCAGGCGGCGGATCCGCTCAAGCCCACCCTCGGGGCGGCGGCCTACCTGGTAGCGGCCGTGAGTAACCTGAACCCGACCGCCGCTCGCTTCGAACTCGTGCTCGACGGAGAGCACGTAAGCACGGACGGCATCGCTGTGCTGCTGATCAATTTCGGGCGCATCCAGTTCGACCTGCCTGTGACCCCGAACAGCGACCCTCGTGACGGACTCTTCGAGATAGCTGTGGTGCGCAGCAAGAACCCGATGGGCCTCATCCCCGCTGTGGCCGCGGCGATGCTCGACAAGGTGGGCGACTTCCCCGACCGCACGCAGAGCATGGACCTGTACTCGGCGAGTGAAGTCGAGGTCAGCGCCTACCCGCAGCTGCGCATGCAATCGGACGGCGACGCGATCGACGGCCTCACGCCCTTCGCCGCGCGAGTTCTACCCAGCGCCGCGACGTTGCTGGTTCCCGCCGGGTCCCCGTTCATCGACCCTCCGGCGTACCGGAGCTAGCGGGCGCTCAGATAGTCGACGATGGCAGCACGCTCCTGTTCGGTGGCTACCATGCCGTTTTGTGCCATTCGGTCCACGGTCTGCTGCCAGGCCGCTCGGTCCTTCTGCGCCTGCTCCACGCGATCGAGTGTGTGGCACAACGAGCACTTCCTGGCCACCAGTTGCGCCGCCGGATCGCTGCTGCTGGCGAACTTCGACTTCGCCGGCGTGCAGCCGACCAGCACCGCCGGCAGGCACAGGGTCACGAACACCATCGAAAGCGTGTACGGCCGCTGCACGTGTTCTCCTCGAGTTCGCGTCCGTCAGGTATATCCTGTTGTGCCACATACCGAGGAAGGTGGCTACCCCATGAAGTCTCGCCGATGGCAGCTGGAGATCGCCGTTGCGCTCGTCGCGTCCACCGTCGTTCTCTATGCGATCCGCTGGTACCTGTTCCCCGGTTATGTCATGCACAACGAGATGTGGCGCTTCCTCGTCGGCGACATCGCCTTTCTCTTTCTGCAGGTGCTGCTGGTCACCCTCATGCTCGACGGCATGATCCAGCGGCGCCAGCGTGATGCCATGCTCACCAAACTCAACATGGTCATCGGCGCATTCTTCAGTGAGACCGGCACCGAGCTCCTCGGATTGGTCGCCGCCTCGGATGAGCGGCTGACGGATGTCCGAGACGAGCTCGTTCCCTCCTCCCGCTGGACGGCCGCGGACTACAAGCGCGCCTCCGCGGCATTTCGAACGCACGAGCCGTCGGTCGACCTGAATGCATGCGACCTCGCGGCGCTCAAGGATGCGCTCGATCGGCAGAGGCCCTTCCTGCTCGGGCTCCTCGGCAATCAGAACCTGCTGGAGCACGAGACCTTCACGGACCTGCTGTGGGCGCTCACCCATCTCGGCGAGGAACTCGATGCCCGCACCGATCTTGCCGCGCTCACACGGCCCGACGCGCTGCACATCGCCGGCGACGTCAAGCGCGTCTACACGCTACTCGGTGCCGAATGGCTCAACTACCTTCGTCACCTTCAGAACCAGTACCCCTATCTCTTCTCTCTCGCGGTGAGAACCAACCCGCTCGACCCGTCCGCCGAGGTTCAAGTCGCCGACTGACGTCACGCGGAAAGGGTCGCCCTCGGGCGGCCCTTTCGCGTCTGGTACATCACGGTGCCGGTCGGGCCTACCTGACTCCTCCACCCACCTTGCGGAGCGAGAACCCGGCGGCAAGCGCGAACCCTGTCGCAAACAGCAGCAGAGCGAGCCTGCCACCCGTGAACGGCAGGAAGGGCGACTCCGAAGTCTCGGATGTCTCTTCGCCAGGCGTGAAGGGCGCGAACGGCTCGACGACGAGATCGGCCGTCGCCGTGTCCGACACCTGCTGATTGAACTGGTCGGTCCCAACAGCCGTCACCACGTTCGTGAGCGTGCCGGCGGGCTGGTCGGCGGGAACCGTGAAGGGAACGGTGAAGCTGAAGCTGTCACCCGGCGTCCCTGCGGCGGCCAACTGGGGGATGGCGGTTGTCGCTACCGCGGGCAGCATGTCGTCGGTGAGCGCGACGTTGAGCGGCCACGGCCCCGTGTTGCGCACGGTGAAGCTATACACCACCGAGTCACCCGGGATCGCCGAGGACGGGCTGACGCTCTTGATAACGTCGATCCCCGAGGCGACGGGCTGGTTGACGAAGGCGGCCAATACCGCATCGTCTCCTGATCCGACCGTGGCAGACCGTCCGCCTTCGGCCGGGCTGATTGGCCGGTAGAGAGCAGCCTGTGCCTCGCTGACGACTTCAGAGACCGTGAACGTGCCGGGGAGCAGGTTCGCGAACCGGAATGCCCCGGTCTGGTCGGTCACCGTCGTGAGCCCGAGTTCCTCAAGCCGGAACGTCCAGCCGTCCGCAAATGCGGTTCCGGCTTCATCCGCGTCGCCGTCGCGATCGACGTCGATCGCCTTGACGCCGCTGATGGACGCCGGGTCGTACACGGCGCGGTTCACGACCGTCAATTCGTCGCCGAGCGGCACGAGCGCCTCGGCGGTGTTGTCGCCGTCGAGTGCGATGGGCCAACGGGCGCCGTCAACGACGGCCCACACGGCCCAGCTCTGGATGATAGTCCCCCACTCTAAGACCTGTGGGCCGCTCTGCCACAAGCCCGCGCCCTGGTCATAGAGCCTGACCGTCGTGGTCTGACCATCGATCACGTAGTCGGCTTCGACATAGTCGGGAGAAGGATGCAGTTCGGACGCAGTGGTGAGCTGAAACACCTTGGTCACGGCGGGTCCGCAAAGGTCGAGCACGGCCGTGTCCGTGTCGGTCACGCACCCGAGCGGATACACGCCGAGCACACTGACCTCGTTGACGATCTCTGGATACGGAACCGCACGGACGAACCATGGGACCGATATCTTGATGGACTCACCGGGCGCGAGCGGGCCATACGAGTCGTCGAGCTCCAGAAGCGGATCGAGCAGGTACACGCCGGTGAGGGGCACGCCACCGTCATTGGTGATGACAAAGGTCCAGTCGACGGTCTCCCCCGGGGCGGCGGCCGCCGGAACGACGTCCTTCTCAACCCGGATGCTGGCGGCGGCGCGGTTCCCAAAGCACAGGGTCGCTGAGGCGCTGTCGAGGCACACCTCCTGGCTGTAGCCTCCCGTGGTTACCTCCCAGCCCTCACGCGGTACCTCGCGGACGACGTAGGCGCCCAGCGCTCGCGGAGCGAAATGGGCGAACCCGTCATCTCCGGTGATGACCACCTCATCGGTACCTTCGATGCAGAACGAGAATCCGGCGAGTGGTCCCTCGCCCTCATCCTGGCCGCCGTTTCCGTTCGTGTCGTTGAACTTGTAGACGTGGATGACACCGGTCGTCACAGAATCTGCATCCGGGACGTCGGCGACGGGAACCTGCGCGGGCTCTGCCACTCCGCCGTCTTCCGGTGCAGCCTCTGCCTTGGGCTTCTCGACTGCAGGTGTCTTGTCCGACTTGACCGGGGTTTGCGAGACCGGCTCTACGGGCGCCTGGGATGCGGCGGCGTCTGGCGCCACTGCCTCCGGCGCCGCGGGTTCCTCGGCGACCGGCTCGACCACTGGCTGCTCCGTGACCTGCTGGGACGCAGCGGTCTCCGGACTTGGCTCAGCGGCCTGTACGGCACCCGTGAATGACAGTAGAAAGACGACGGTCACGACGAGCGCCACGACGCGTGTGAGCGACGTTGGCTTGTTCCGGCGATACATCAAGCGTGTCACCAGACCTCACTCCCCTTCCTCGCTGCAGGACGTGGGAGGCACGAGCAAGATCCGAATCGCCGAGCAGCGGCACGTTCCCCCTCGAACGTCCGCGACGCACACGCCCGCAGCCGGCGCGGTGGTCAGCGGTCCTTCGCGCATCCCCATTTGGATGGTGCAGTCTTCTATATGCACCCATGTGCGCTGGGAATCACACTGAAACAGACAGGGAAATATAGGCTGTGAGCTGGGAATATACGACAGACGTGCCATCACCGAGTCCACGGCGATCACGTTAAGCGAACAGAGGTGGACGGCAACCGCAGCCCCGGCCGCAGAACGAAACAGGACCGCCCCGCGTGGGACGGTCCTGTCAAAATTCGATGGTGGGCGCTAGAGGATTTGAACCTCTGACCCCTTCCGCGTCAAGGAAGTGCT
>CAZSLI010000030.1:0-11917 GCA_964607705.1 uncultured Eubacteriales bacterium | reverse complement strand
AGAAGCCGTCGTAGTGACGCATCTTCAGCTGGCTCTCGATCTGAGTCATGGTCTCGAGCGCGACACCCACCATGATGAGGATCGATGTGCCGCCGAACTGCCTCACGAGCTGGTTGTTCGTAGCCGCGAAGACGATGCTCGGCACGACCGCGATAGCGCCGAGGAACAGAGCGCCCGGCAGGGTGATGCGGTTCAGCACGTTCTCGATGTAGCGCGTGGTGGCCGTGCCCGGACGGACGCCGGGGATGAACCCGCCGTTCTTGCGCAGATTGTCCGCAAGGTCGATCGGGTTGAAGACCAGAGCCGTGTAGAAGTAGGTGAAGAACACGATGAGCACGAACTCGAGTGTCCAGTTCAGCGGGCCGGCGCTCAGCGAATTGCCGAGCGTCTGGAGCCACTGCTGATTCGGGAACAGGTTCGCGATCTGCGCCGGGAAGAACAGGATGGCCGACGCGAAGATGATCGGGACCACGTTCGCGCCGTTGATCTTGAGCGGGATGTAGGTCCCAGAGCCACCGTAGACACGACGTCCGACGACACGCTTGGCGTACTGCACGGGAATGCGGCGCTGCGCACGCTCCATGGTGACGATCGCCGCGATGATGAGCAGCACTATGAGGATCATGAGGGCCGTGAACAGGCCCGAGCCGAACTGCACCGACTGCACGATGGCGACCGGGAAGCGCGACACGATGCTCGCGAAGATCAGCAACGACATGCCGTTGCCGATACCGCGCTGGGTGATCAACTCGCCGAACCACATGATGAGCGCCGTTCCGGCGATCAGCGTGACAAGGATGACCATGTAGGTGAACCAGAGCGGCGGATAGCCAGGCTGCGGCACCGGGATCGCGCCGTACTGGCGGAACACGGTCAGCAGACCAAGTGCCTGCAGGAACGCGATACCCAGAGTCAGGTACCGAGTGATCTGCGTGATCCGGCGCTGACCGGATTCGCCCTCTTTGGCCCAGCGCTCGAGCGTAGGAATGACGCCCTGAAGCAGCTGCATGATGATCGACGCGGTGATGTAGGGCATGATGCCCAGCGAGAACACCGCGAACTTCTCGAGCGCGCCGCCCGAGAACAGGTTGAGCAGCCCGAGAGTCGCCGTGTTGCCGACAGCCTGGCTGATGACCTCGGTATTGATGCCCGGAGCGGGGATGTAGGAGCCCACCCGGTACAGGGCGATGATCCCGAGCGTGAACAGGATCTTCTTGCGAAGCTCCGGTACTCGGAATGCATTTGCGATGGCGGTTAGCACAGCGGCTCGACCGTCCCTCCCGCAGCTTCGATCTTCGTCTTGGCAGGACCCGAAACCTTGTCGACCTTGACGGTCAGCTTCTTGGTGAGCTCACCGTCGCCGAGGACCTTGATGGGCGCCTCAGCGGACTTGACGACGCCGGCCGCAAGCAGCGACTCGCCGTCGACGACGGCCCCATCCGCGAAGAGCGCATCCAGACGGGAGACGTTGACGACGTTGTACTCGATCTTGTTGCGGTTCTTGAAGCCGGGGAGCTTCGGAAGGCGCATGTGCATCGGGTTCTGTCCACCCTCGAACCCGGGACCCTTGCCGCCACCGGCACGGGAGTTCTGACCCTTGTCGCCGCGACCGGCAGTGCTGCCGTGGCCCGAGCCGTTGCCGCGACCTACGCGCTTGCGGTTCTTCTTGGACCCGGGAGCCGGGAATAGATCGTGAAGCTGCATGTGGTGCTCTCCTTATACGCTTGTCCGGTGCGCACACCGGCTGCCGGCCGCTCGCCGCCGACTGACTACAACTTGTGAATCGTATCAGACACCGAAGGCCCGGCGGTTGCCGGGCCAACGGATACCAACTAGCTGAGGTCTAAAGCTCCTCGACCTTCACGAGGTGCGTGACCTTGAAGACCATCCCGCGGATGACGGGATTGTCGTCGTGCTCGACAGAGTGGCTGATGCGCTTGAGCCCAAGCGCCTTCACCGTGGCCTTCTGGTCCTTCGGGCAGCTGATCGTGCTGCGGACCTGAGTGACCTTGATCCTCTTTGCGGCAGCCTTCTTCGGCATGGCCTACTCCTCCCAGCCGTAGATCTCGGCGACCGTCTTACCGCGACGGCGGGCGACCTCATCGGCACTGTTGAGTGCCTTGAGGCCCTCTGCGGCAGCCTTGACCATGTTGAGGGCGTTGTCGGTACCGAGCGACTTGCTCAGTACGTCGTGGATGCCGGCCAGCTCGAGCAGCGCACGCACCGGACCGCCGGCGATGATACCGGTACCGGGAGAGGCGGGCTTGAGCATGACGCGACCGGCGCCGAAGACGCCGTAGATCTCGTGCGGGATGGTCCCCTTGATGACCGGGACCTTGAACATGTTCTTCTTGGCGTCTTCGATGCCCTTCTTGATGGCGATCGGCACTTCCTGGGACTTGCCCATGCCGACACCGACATTACCGGCACCGTCGCCGACGACCACCAGTGCGGTCAGCGCAAAGCGGCGACCACCCTTGACGACCTTCGACACGCGGTTGATAAAGACGACCTTCTCCTGGAGCTCCGAAACCGGTGCTTCCCTGCGCGCCATTCCAATCCTCCCTAGAACTTCAGGCCGGCGCTACGTGCACCGTCTGCCAGAGCCTTGACACGACCGTGGTAGAGGCGGCCGCCGCGGTCGAATACGACCTCGGTGATACCAGCCTCGACGGCACGGCGGCCGACGGCTTCTCCGACCGCTTTGGCGGCCTCGATGTTGCCACCTGACTTGAGCGCGAGCTCAGCCTCGTTGCTCGCAGCGGCGGCAAGGGTGCGGCCGGAGCGGTCGTCGATGACCTGCGCGTAGATGTGTGCGCTGGTGCGCGTGATGCGCAGCCGCGGACGCTCGGCAGTGCCGGTCACCTTGCCGCGGACCCGGCGCTGGCGGCGGACCAGTGCCGCCTGCTTCGCCTTCAGCTTGTCCATGACGTGATGTCTCCTCGTCTCAATCGGCCCGTGCGGGGCCGGTCACATTCCTACTTGGCGGCCTTGCCGAGCTTGCGGCGGACGTACTCGCCCTCGTAACGAACACCCTTGCCCTTGTACGGCTCGGGCTTGCGCCACGCGCGAATCTCGGCAGCGACCTGGCCGACGCGCTGCTTATCGATGCCGCGAACGGTGATCCTTGTAGGCTGCGGCACCTCGAACGTGATGCCCGCTTCGGGCGTGACCACAACGGGGTGGCTGAACCCGAGCGCAAGCTCGAGGTCGCTGCCCTTGAGCGTGGCACGGTAGCCGACGCCGACGATCTCGAGGTTCTTGCTGAATCCCTCGGAGACACCGGTGACCATGTTGGCGACCAGCGTACGGGTCAGACCGTGAAGCGACTTGGCCTGACGGCTGTCATCGGGACGGCCGACCTGGATGACGCCATCCTCGACGCTGATGGTGATGATGTCCGAGAAGGTCTGCGAAAGCTCGCCCTTGGGGCCCTTCACGGTGACGGTCGTTCCGTCGATCTTTACCTCGACCCCGGACGGGACCGGGATGGGCTGCTTGCCGATACGTGACACGGCGACGCTCCTTTCCTTCAGTCCTCGTAGGGTTACCAGATGTAGGCGACGACTTCGCCGCCGACGCCGGCCTTGCGGGCGTCGCGGTCGGTCATTACGCCCTGGGACGTTGAAATGACAGCGATACCGAGCCCGCCGAGAACACGCGGCAGCTCGTCCTTCTTCGCGTAGACGCGCAGACCGGGCTTGCTGATGCGGCGCAGGCCGGTGATCGTGCGCTCCTTGCGGGGGCCGTACTTCAGCGTGATCTCGAGCTGGTCCTGCGGGGCAGCCTCGGTCACGTTGTACTCGGTGATGTAGCCCTCCTCCTTGAGGATGCGGGCTATCTCAACGAGCTTCTTCGACGACGGCATGGTCGTCGAAGTCTTGTGCGCCGAGTTGGCGTTACGTACACGCGTCAACATATCGGCGATGGGGTCGGTCATGCTCATTACGATCCTCCTATGGTTCGGGATGGTCCGCTCAGCGGTTCGTCGCAACCCTTAGCTGCGACGCCTCTCCGAGCCGGCCTCTCCGGACTGCGCTCGGTCTACCAGCTCGCCTTACGCACGCCGGGGAGCTCGCCGCGGCTTGCCATTTCGCGCACGCACACACGGCACAGCCCGAACTGACGGTAGAAGCCACGGGGGCGTCCACAGCGGCTGCAGCGGTTGTGCTGGCGCACGCCGAACTTCGGCTGGCGCTTTGCCTTGGCGATCATCGACTTCTTGGCCACTTCAAACCTCCATCTTCGCGGCGGGCGCATCCCCGCCGAGGGGTTCCTTGCTTAGGGCTATTTCTTGAACGGGAAACCGAAGGCGTCGAGCAGTGCCTTGGCCTCCTCGTCGGTTTTCGCAGTCGTGACGAACGTGATGTCCATGCCGCGCGTGCGGTCGACCTTGTCGTAGTCGACCTCCGGGAAGATGAGCTGCTCGGTGACGCCCATCGAATAGTTGCCGCGACCGTCGAAGCTGTTGGCCGGCAGGCCGCGGAAGTCGCGGATGCGCGGGATCGCAGCGCCCAGAAGGCGGTCGAAGAACTCCCACATACGGTCGCCGCGGAGAGTGACCTTCGCGCCGATCGGCATGCCCTGGCGAATCTTGAAGCCGGCGATCGACTTCTTCGCGCGAGTGATCATCGGCTGCTGGCCGGTGACGGTACGCAGGTCCTCGACGGCAGCGTCGAGCTGCTTGATGTCCTGGACCGCGGCGCCCACACCCATGTTGACGACGATCTTCTCGAGACGCGGAACTTCGTTGATGTTCGCGTAGCTCAACTGATCGCGCAGGGCGGGGACTACCTCGCTCACGTACTTCTCTTTGAGTCTCGGTGCCATGTTCTCGCTTCCTTCTTCGGGGTTCTCAGTGCAGGATTTCTGACCCTGCACCTCCCCGCCTCCATAGCGGGGAGCCTGGTGCTATCGACGGACTAGCCGTCGATGTCGTTGCCACACTTCTTGCAGACGCGGATGCGGGTGCCGTCCTCGCGGCGACGACCCACGCGGGTCGCCTGCGAGCACTTCGGGCACAGCAGCATCACGTTGCTCACGTGGATCGGCGCCTCGATCTCGAGGATGCCGCCCTGAGGGTTGCGCTGGGTGGGGCGCTGGGCCTTCTTGGCCATGTTCACGCGCTCGACGATGACGCGCTCCTTGTGGGGAAGCGTCGCGAGGACCTTGGCTTCCTTGCCCTTGTCCTTGCCGGCGATGACCCTGACCTTGTCGCCCGTGCGGATGCTCAACTTCGTCATGTTCTTCATGCCTCCCTAGAGCACCTCGGGTGCGAGGGACACGATCTTCATGTAGCGGCGATCGCGAAGCTCGCGAGCCACCGGACCGAAGATGCGCGTACCGCGCGGGTTGCCCTGCTGGTCGATGATGACGGCGGCGTTGTCGTCGAAGCGGATGTAGCTGCCGTCGGGACGGCGGATCTCCTTCTTCGTACGCACGACGACCGCCCGGACCACGTCACCCTTCTTGACCGCGCCGTTAGGAATGGCTTCCTTGACGGCGCAGACGATGACGTCGCCCACGTGCGCGTAACGGCGCTTGGAACCTCCGAGAACCTTGATGCACGCTACCTTGCGGGCACCAGAGTTGTCGGCAACCTTGAGCCGAGTCTCTGCCTGGATCATCTACAAGTCCTCCATTACGTTCGGCCGGTGAGCGGTGCGCCCACAGATGCGGCGTACGTCACTGACCGGATGCCTCGGCGCATAAGCGGCGGCTTGCCGTCCGCTTGATGCGTCGC
The DNA here is from genome assembly GCA_964607705.1 of uncultured Eubacteriales bacterium. GTDB lineage: Bacteria > Actinomycetota > Coriobacteriia > Anaerosomatales > PHET01 > CAZSLI01. The sequence goes on along the minus strand of CAZSLI010000030.1, from coordinate 6,174 downwards.
TACTTGGCCTTCTCGACGATCTCGAGCAGACGCCACCGCTTCATCTTGGAAAGCGGACGGGTCTCCATGATCGTCACGGTGTCGCCCACGCCACACGAGTTCTCCTCGTCATGCGCGTGAAGCTTGGTGGTGCGGGTGATCATCTTGCCGTAGAGCGGGTGCTTCTTGCGCTCCTCTACGACGACCACGCAGGTCTTGTCGCCAGCCGTCGAAACGACGACACCCTGGCGGACCTTGCGGCGGTTGCGATCCTCAGTCATGGCTCTCCTCACAAACCCTAGGAAGCGGCCGCTTCACGCTGAGCTGCGAGCTCGCGAGTCCGCAGTTCAGTGTGCAGGCGGGCGATATCCTTCTTGATGGCCGCGATACGGCCGGTATTGTCGAGCTGGCCGGTCGCGAGCTGGAACCGAAGGTTGAACAGCTCCGCCCGGGTGGCCTTAAGCTTTTCGACGAGCTCGGCGTCATTGAGCTCACGGATCTCGGTGTTCTTCATCTACGCCTCCCCGCCATTGTCAGCACGGGTCACGAACTTGGTCTTGATCGGAAGCTTGTGAGCCGCAAGGCGGATTGCTTCCTTGGCGACCTCTTCGGACACGCCTGCGATCTCGAACATGACCTTGCCCGGCTTGACCACGGCGACCCACTTCTCGGGGTTACCCTTGCCCGAGCCCATGCGGGTCTCGGCCGGCTTCTGAGTGACGGGCTTGTCCGGGAAGATGTTGATCCAGACCTTACCGCCACGCTTCATGTAACGGGTCATCGCAACACGGGCCGCCTCTATCTGGCGGTTGGTGATCCACGCCGGCTCGAGGGCCTTGAGGCCGTACTCGCCGAAGTTGATCTGGGTTCCGCCCTTGGCTTCGCCCTTCCAGTTGCTGCCACGCTGCACCTTGCGATGCTTGACTCGCTTGGGGAGCAGCATCTAGCGCCTCCCTTCGTTCCGGCCCTCACGGCGCGGACGGGGAGCACGAGTGCCCTCGATCGCAGGCGTCGGGGGCTTCTGGCCCGGGAGCACCTCTCCGTGATAGACCCATACCTTGACGCCGCAGGCACCCATGGTGGTGCGTGCCACGGCGGTACCGTAGTCGATCTTCGCGCGCAGGGTGTGGAGCGGGACGCGACCCTCGCGATACCACTCACGACGACCCATCTCGGCACCGCCGAGTCGGCCGGCGCACTGGACGCGGATCCCCAGGGCACCGCTCTTCATGGAAGACGCGACTGCCTTGCGCATCGCACGGCGGAACGCCACGCGGCCTTCGAGCTGCTCGGCGACGGACTGAGCGATCAGCGTCGCGTCGAGCTCGGGGCGCTTGATCTCGACGATGTTCACCGCGACGTGGCTGCCGGTGATCTTCTCGAGGTCCTTGCGCAGTACGTCGACCTCAGCGCCCTTCTTGCCGATGACGATGCCCGGGCGGGCCGTCCACAGCTCGATGGCGGTCTTGTCGCCCTTGCGCTCGATCTCGACACGCGAGACGGCCGCGCGGCGAAGCTTCTTCTCGAGGTAGCGACGGATCTCAACGTCGTTCTCGATGGTCTTGGCGTAGTCCTTACCGGAGTACCAGCGCGAGCGCCAGTCCTCGACGATGCCCAGACGGAAGCCGATAGGTTGGACTTTCTGTCCCATTAGGCGCTTACGCCCCCTCTCGCTGCTTGACGACCACGGTGATGTGGCTCGTGCGCTTGTTGATCCGGAACGCGCGGCCCATGGCGCGCGGCTGGATGCGCTTGAGGGTCGGACCCTCATCGACGAACGTCGTGGCGACCACGAGGTCCTCGGCACGAACCTTCAGGTTGCGCTCCGCATTGGCGACGGCGCTGTTGAGCGTCTTCTCAACGATCTCCGAGGCCGCGCGCGGCGAGAAGCGGAGGATCGTGCGAGCCTGCTCCACGGACTTGCCGCGGATCATGTCGACGACCAGGCGTGCCTTACGCGGGCTCACCCGCTGAAAGCGTGCGATTGCTCTAGCTTCCATCGGCTTACCTCTTGCCCTTCTTCTTGTCGGCGGCGTGGCCCTTGAAGGTACGGGTCGGCGAGAACTCGCCGAACTTGTGGCCGACCATCGACTCAGTGACATACACAGGTACGTGCTTGCGGCCGTCGTGCACGGCCACGGTGTGGCCGACCATCTCCGGGAAGATGGTCGAAGCGCGCGACCAGGTCTTGATGACCTTCTTCTCGCCGACCTCGTTCATCGCGTGGATGCGCTCGAGGAGACGAGGCTGTACGAACGGGCCTTTCTTGAGGCTGCGGCTCATCTAGGTACTCCTCTCCTACTTCTTGCGCCGACGGATGATGAGGCGGGAAGACGCCTTCTTCTTGCTGCGGGTACGGTGACCCTTGGTGGGAACGCCCCACGGGGTGACCGGGTGACGACCGGCGGACTTGTTCTTGCCTTCGCCACCGCCGTGCGGGTGGTCGACCGGGTTCATGGCGGTACCACGCACCGACGGGCGCTTGCCCATCCAGCGAGCACGACCGGCCTTACCGATGGTGATGTTGCTGTGGTCCGAGTTGCCGACCTCACCGATGGTCGCGCGGCATGTGATGAGCACGCGGCGCATCTCCGAGCTCGGCATACGCAGGATGGCGTAGTCGCCTTCCTTGCCCATCAGCTGCACCGAGGTTCCGGCGGAGCGGGCGATCGCGGCACCCTTGCCAGGCTGCATCTCGACCGCATGCACAACGGTACCGACCGGGATATCGGACAGCGGCAGGGAGTTGCCCGGCTTGATGTCCGCACCCTTGCCGTTCTGCACCGTGTCCCCGACCTTGAGGCCCTTCGGCGCCAGGATGTAGCGCTTCTCGCCGTCCGCATAGTGGAGCAGGGCGATACGGGCCGAACGGTTCGGGTCGTACTCGATCGTCGCGACCTTGGCGGGAACGACGTCCTTGTTGCGCTTGAAGTCGATGACGCGGTACTGGCGCTTGTGTCCGCCGCCCTGGTGACGGGTCGTGATGCGCCCGTTGTTGTTGCGACCGCCCTTCTTGGGCAGAGGCTCAACCAGCGACTTCTCCGGCGTCGTCCGAGTGATCTCGGCAAAGTCCGAGACCGACTGGAACCGGCGACCCGGTGATGTCGGCTTGTACTTCTTGAGTCCCATCTGTGCTCCTTCCGTCCGATTGCCGTGCTGCCCGGGACCTTTGGGCTGCGCGACGCCGGACTACCACGGTGCCGGGCGGCTCCATAGCGAGCCGAGTGCCGACACCCTCATCGCCCCCGGAGGGGCGCTCTTACACCGTCGGGAAAATATCGATCGTATCGCCCTGCTTGAGGGTGACGACCGCCTTCTTCCAGTCACGCGTCTTGCCCTTGGCGAAGCGCACGCGACGGGGCTTACCGGTGACGTTCATCGTGTTCACGTTCGTCACGGTCACACCGAAGATCTCGGTGACCGCCTGAGCGATCTGCGGCTTGCTCGCGGTCTTGGCGACCTCGAAGGTGTAACGGTTCATGCCGATCAGGTCGTACGACTTCTCCGACACGATCGGACGGATGATGATATCTCGCGGGTCATACATGTTACGACAGCACCCCCTCAAGCCACGTCAGGGCCGGCTGAGTGAACAGCACTGCTGTGTTGTCCACCAGATCGTAGGTGTTGGCCTCAGAGGCGGTGATCACGCGCGCCTTGGGCAGGTTACGGAACGACAGCATCGAGTTGATGTCGTCGTTGGCGACGACGATCGTCACCTTTCCCGCGATGCCCAGTCCGGCGAGGGCCTCGACTGCGACCTTCGTCGAGGGCTTCTCGAAGTCGAAGCCGTCAACGACCGTGATGACACCCTCAGCGAGCTTCGCCGAGAGGGCCGATCGCATGGCGAGCTTGACCACCTTGTTCGGCACCTTGAAGGCGTAGCTGCGCGGGTGGGGTCCGAAGACCACGCCGCCGCCTGCCCACTGGGGCGAGCGGGTCGAACCCTGGCGGGCACGACCGGTGCCCTTCTGGCGCCACGGCTTCTTGCCGCCACCGCGGACGAGGCCGCGGGTCTTGGTATCGTGCGTGCCCGAGCGGCGCGCGGCCATCTGGCTACGCACGACCTGGTGCATCGCGAAAGTGTTGGGCTCGACGCCGAATACGGCATCGGTGAGATCGGCGCTGCCGACCTTCTTGCCCTTCACGTCCTTGATCTCGATGGTTGCCATTCTCAATACTCCTTCGGGTGTGTCCTCGGCGGCGTCTGCTAGGCGGTGCGGATGGTGAGCAGCGCGCCCTTGGCGCCGGGGACGGCGCCCTTCACGAGAAGCAAGTTCTGCTCGGCGTCCACGCGCACGACGTCGAGGTTGCGGACGGTGACCGTGTCGGTACCCATGTGGCCCGGCAGCTTCTTGCCCTTGAAGACGCGAGAAGGCGTGGCGCACTGACCGACAGAACCCGGGACACGGTGCGAGTGCGAACCGTGTCCGCCAGGGCCGCCCTTGAAGTTGTGACGCTTCATGACGCCGGCGAAGCCCTTACCCTTGCTCACGCCGGTGACGTGGACCGACTTCGCCTCGGCGAAGACGTCCACCGTCAGGGCATCTCCGGGCTTGAGGTCCGTGTCGCCGTCGAGGCGGATCTCGGCGAGGTGGCGCTTGACCTCAACGCCGGCCTTCTCGAAGTGACCCGTCATCGGCTTGTTCACCTTGCGCTCGGCGATGTCGCCGAAGGCGATCTGCACAGCGCGATAGCCGTCGTTCTTCATCGTCTTAACCTGCGTGACGAAACAGGGTCCCGCTTCGATGACCGTGACCGGGACGAGCTTGTCGTCGTCGGCCCACACCTGGGTCATCCCGAGCTTCCTGCCGAGAATCGTCGTTACCATAATCCGTTTCCTTACATCCACGCGGTCATGGGACCAAACGTCCTCGCCCCCATGGCGAGACACCCCAGCGGACCACTACCTTCACAGCGGACTGCGTGACACGCAGAACGCCGATGATACCAGAACCTACAGCTTGATCTCGATGTCCACGCCCGCCGGGAGATCGAGGCGCATCAGCGAGTCGACCGTCTTGGCGGTGGGCTCGAGGATGTCGATAAGGCGCTTGTGCGTCTTCATCTCGAACTGCTCGCGGCTGTCCTTGTTGACGTGCGGCGAGCGGATGACCGTGTACACGCTACGGTCGGTCGGCAGCGGGATCGGGCCCGAGACCTTCGCGCCGGTCTTCTGCGCCGTGTCCACGATGAGCTTCGTCGACTGATCGACGATCTCGTGGTCGTAGCCCTTCAGCCGGATCCTGATCTTCTGGTTCGCCAACTCTCTACTCCTCCGTCATCCGAATCGACCGGGTTCCTCCCGGGCGTTCGGGCCATGAAGCCTTGTCTAGGCGTTGCCGCCGACCTTGCTCACAATCTCTTCCGCAACCGACTTCGGTACGGCTTCGTACGCCTGGAACTGCATGGTGTAAGCGGCGCGGCCCTGCGTCTTGGAACGCAGGTCGGTCGCGTAACCGAACATCTCGGACAGCGGCACCTTGGCACGGACGACCTGCGCGTTACCGCGAGGCTCCATGCTCTCGATGTGACCGCGGCGCCGGTTGAGGTCGCCGATGACATCGCCCATGAACTCCTCGGGCGTATTCACTTCGACGGCCATCTGCGGCTCGAGGAGCACCGGGCCCGCCTTGCGCAGACCCTCCTTGATCGCCATGGAACCGGCGATCTTGAACGCCATCTCCGAGGAGTCGACCTCGTGGTAAGAGCCATCGATCAGCTCGACCTTGACGTCGACGACCGGGAAGCCTGCCAGGACACCCGAGCTGAGCGCCTCTTGGATGCCCTTGTCGACCGACGGCACGTACTCCTTGGGAATCGAGCCGCCGACGATCTTGCTCTCGAACACGTAGCCGTCGCCCGGCTTCTGCGGGACGACGTTGATGACAACGTGGCCGTACTGGCCACGGCCACCAGTCTGACGCGAGAACTTCATGTCCACGCGATCGGCGGTGCGGCTGGCGGTCTCACGGTAGGCGACCTGCGGCTTACCGACGTTCGCCTCGACCTTGAACTCGCGCAGCAGGCGGTCGACGATGACCTCCAGGTGCAGCTCGCCCATGCCGGCGATGATCGTCTGGCCGGTCTCCTGGTCGGTGCGGACCCGGAACGTCGGGTCCTCCTCGGCGAGCTTCGCAAGGCCCTGACCCAGCTTGTCCTGCTCGGCCTTGGTCTTGGGCTCGATCGCGATGT
>CAZSLI010000029.1:0-11983 GCA_964607705.1 uncultured Eubacteriales bacterium | reverse complement strand
ACCATCACAACTGTCAAAGAACCGCTGACCTGCCCGTTTGCCCCTCGGACGAGTCTTGCGAGCCTCCATAGCGTACGCAACGAAATGTGCGCAAGCGCACATCCTAAGGAAGTATTCGGCACACTTTGCTTCAGGGTCAACAAGAAATCCACAAAAACATAAACCTTATTAAGCAAAAGTAGGTGTGACGGTCGTCACGAATGCGGGTATACAGCAAGGCTTCCCCGCGGACGGTGTGACTGTCCCGGTGCCATTCGGGCGCCGTTTCAGGGGGCCTAGCGCGCGCCCCTACCCGTGAGGACCACTCTCAGCGTCTCGGCGACGATCTGCGCGTCCATCGCGAGGTTCTGATGGAACAGGTAGATGAGGTCGTACTTGAGTTTGCGCTCGGGCGTGGTCGCGTAGCCGCCGCTCACTTGGGCCAGACCGGTCACGCCTGGCTTGATCCCGAAGCGCTCCCGGTAGCCGGGGATCTCGTCCAGATACTGCCGCACGAAGAACGGCCGTTCCGGGCGGGGTCCTACGAAGCTCATGTTGCCGAGGAGGATGTTGGCCAGTTGCGGCAGCTCGTCGATGCGGTAGTTACGCAGGATGCGGCCGACGCGGGTGATGCGCGGATCGTCTTCCTCGGCGAGGACGGGGCCAGAGAGCTTCTCGGCGTCCTTGACCATGGTGCGGAGCTTGTAGACGTTGAACGGCTTGAGGTCCTTGCCGGTGCGCTCCTGCTTGAAGATGACCGGGAAGCCGTCGGTGAATACGATGCCGAGCGCCGCGATCAGCAGGAACGGTGACACGAGCACCAGGAGCAGCATCGCGCCGAGTACGTCGATCGCGCGCTTTGCGGCCGCGTAGTAACGCGGGACCTGGGAGCTGGTGATGCGCATGAGCGGGATGTCGCCCACCAGCGCGTCAACGCTGCCGATGAAGATCTCGTAGAGCTCGGGCACGACGTCAACGCGCACGTTGAGTTCGTCGGCGAGCACGAGCGACTCCACCAACTCCCGCAGCGCGATGGGACTCACCACGATTATGCGGTCTGCGGCCACCTCGCGCGCGACTGACGCGGCGTCGGAAGCGCAACCCAAGACCGGGAAGCCGGCGATATCGCCCGCGCCGGTGCAGTCGGCATCCACGCGCGGGTCCAGCAGACCTGCGACCCTCCAGCCCCAACGGGAACGGCGCGTGAGCTCCTCGGCAAGCTCGACCGCGGTCGGTCCGAGGCCGACCACAAGGACGCACTGCTCGGGCCAGCGGATGCGGCCGAAGCGCAGGAACAGCAGGCGCCAGCCGATGAGCAGCGCGATGTCGAACGCCCAGCCGATGATGATCGTGAGTCGCGCGAAGCTCGCCGTGCGCTCGCCGCCGAAGAACGCGGCTGCCGCCGTCATGATCGTGCCAAGCGTGACGGCCGCGAACGTCGAACGGACTACGGTCCATCCGCTGTCCGAGCGCTCGGGGTCATAGAGACCGTAGACCCAGCAGGCGGCCAGGTAGAGAAGTGTCGCGAACGGCGCGATGGCCACGTACGCGGAGAAGTTGAACTGAGGGAGCGCGCCGCCGAACCGAACGAGGAACGCGAGGACCACGCCGATGTTGATGAACACGGCGTCCAGGACGACTGAGAGAAGGACGAAACGGGAGCGGGACACGCTCAGCCTCTCGACTCGATGGCTTCTCGGTACACGTCAAGCGTACCGCGAACCATGGCGTCCAACGAGAACTCAGTGAGTACGCGCTCGCGCGCACGTGAGCCGAGCCGTTCGCGAAGGGCATCGTCGCCGAGAAGCTGGTTGAGTGCAGCGGCCAGTGCGGCGGGGTCGCTCGGCGGCACGGTGAGACCGGTCTCGCCGTGCGCGTTCACGAACGGCACGCCGCTCGGCAGGTCGGTCGAGACGACCGGCGTGCCGGCCAGATGCGCCTCGAGTTGCACGAGCCCGAACGCCTCGGTCTTCGCGACGGACGGAAGGCAGAAGACGTCCGCGGCGCGGTACCACGCGCCGAGCTCGGTGTCGTCGACCGGCGGCAGGAACCGTACGCGGTCGGCGATGCCGAGTTCCTCGGCAAGCGAGCGGAGCTCGGGCTCGAGGGGGCCGCGACCGATGATGGCGAGCGTGCCCGGCACGTCGCGCATCGCGCGGACGAGAACATCGACACCCTTGTAGTAGACCAGACGGCCGACGAACAGGGTGAGCGGTCCCTCCGGCACCGAAGCGCGAACGCGCTCGACGGCAGCGTCATCCACCGCGTCGAAGCGGTGCACGTCGATCGCGAAAGGCACCACCCGGCACTTGTGGGCCACGGGTCGCAGGAACTCGCTGTTCTCGATGATCTGCGGAGCGCCGACGATCACACGCTCGACGCGCTCGAGCGCCCTGCGCAGCGCCGGCGCGTAGAGCGTCATCATGCGCTTCTGCTTCACGACGTCAGCGTGATACGTCATGACGCCCGCGGCCGGCGCGCCCGCGAGGAGCCATGAGATGTCGCCCCACGGATACGGGAACTGCAGGTGCACGACGTCGTCGCCGCGGTGACGCCTGAGCGCTGAGGGCATGCCGGGAGCGATGGGCGTCGACGCGAGAGCCAACAGGCGGCCGAGCCGCTCGACAGTGACGCCATCGAGTCGCTCGGTGACGCCGCGGCGTCCCTCATTGGCGACGACGGCTGAGACCTCGAAGTCCGGGCGCGCGGCGAGCGCCGTCGCAAGCAGGTTGAGGCTCTGCTCCACCCCGCCGAGGTGCGGCGGGAAGTAGTACTTGTTGACGAACGTCACCTTCACGACGCGCACTCCAACTGAACGAGGGTGGCTGCCGTGAGCTCGAGCAGCCCCTCCCCCTCGAATGGCACGCCGAGCACTCCGGCCGCGGCGGCAGCGTCCATGTCCCACGACTTGTCGCCGATGAACGCAGTTCGCGTCGGGCGGACGCCCCAGTCGCGCAGGAGCGCGTTCAGCATGCCGGGCGCCGGCTTGCGGCAATCGCACGCCGCTCGGTACTCGGCGACGATGCCGTCGGGGTGATGGGGGCAGTGGTAGGTGGCGTCCAGATGCGCGCCGGCCGACGCAAGTTCCTCGGCGATCCACGATTCGAAGGCGAGGTAGTCGGGCTCGGTGTAGAGGCCCTTGGCGATACCGGCCTGGTTGGTCACCACGAACGCGAGGGCGCCGGCGTCGTTGACGAGCTTCACGGCCTCGCGCGCGCCGGGCATCCACTCGAAGCGCTCGGGCGTGGCTACGTGGCCGTGGTCGACGTTGAGGACGCCGTCGCGGTCGAAGATGACGGCAGGCTTGTCGCGCCAGGCCGCGACGTCGGCGTGCGCCGCGGCGAGCGACTCAGGCAGGCCGATGTCGACGAAGAAGCCGGGGTACTCGGCGCCCGCAACGCGACCTGAGGCGACGAGCCCGGGGAGGACGTCGGTCTCGAACGAGTGAGGACGCGCGGGCAGCGCACGAAGGACGTCGGTTGCGCACGCGTAGATGCCGCCGCTGATGAGACCCGGCCCTGCCGTCGACTTCTCGGCGAACGCGGTCACGGAACCGTCGCCGGCGACGCGCACCGCGCCGTAGCGGCCGGTGTCCTCGACGTGGCGCAGCGCGATGGCGACCGAGGCACCGGCGGCACGGCGGACACGCCCGAGGTCGAGCAGGTTCGCGTCGAAGATCGTGTCACCGTTGACGACCAGGACCTCATCGCCTCGCAGGTGGCCGGACGCAAGCCCGAGCGCCCCCGCGGTGCCGAGCGGCTCGGTCTCGACCGAGTGCACCAACTCGATCTCGAGCGGGACGTCCGGTTCGTAGTCGGCGTAACGCTCGGCCAGGCGACCGACGCTCAGGATGACGCGCCGATAGCCGTGGCGCGCGAGGTTGAATAGCACGTAGTCGAGGAACGGCTTGCCGCCCACCTCGAGAAGCGGCTTGGGCGTCGCACCCGCGATGTCGCCGAGTCGGCTTGCCGCGCCACCGGCGAGGATCACCGCTTCGCGCACAGGCGCTCCTCGACGAGGCCGCAGATCACGTGTCCGAGGAAGATGTGGGCCTCCTGTACGTGCGGCGTGCGCGCGTCCGGTACCGACAGCACGACGTCGGCAAGGTCCGCCAGCGGTCCCGCAGTCGGCCCGACGAGCGCGATCACCCGCATGCCACGCGCCCGGGCTACCGTCGCCGCCTCGACGACGTTCGGGCTTGTGCCCGACGTCGATATGCCCACGAACACGCCGTCCGGCTGCCCGAGCGCCTCGACCTGCCGAGCGAAGATCCGGTCGAAACCGTAGTCATTCCCCACCGCGGTCAGCACTGAGGTGTTGGTGTTGAGCGCGACAGCTCCCCACGCGTCGCGCTCCTCGGCGAACCGGCCCACGAGCTCGGCGGCCAGATGCTGCGCGTCGGCCGCCGATCCGCCGTTGCCGGCGAAGAGCACCAGCGCCTTGGCCGCGATCGCGCCGACGATGAGATCGACAGCGGCTCCTGCTGCGTCCGCCTGTGCCGCCGCGGCTTCGATCGCGCGCCGATTACTCTCGGCAGCGGTGTTCAGAGCGTCTACGAAGTCCGCCACGTCCGGACCCCCTCCTCCACGAATCCGAGGGATACGAGCTCGGCGCCGTGACCGGCCACCGCATCCTGCACTGCAAAGCGGCGATCCGGGTCGGCGAGGAAGAACATGAAGCCGCCTCCGCCTGCGCCGCTGACCTTGCCGCCGATCGCGCCCGCTTCCTTGGCGGCCGCGTAGATGCCGTCGAGCCGCTCGTTGGTGATGCCCTCGGCCATCTTGCGCTTGTTGCACCACGCCTCGTCCATCAGCGCCCCGAACGACTTCAGGTCGCCGAGGAGCAGCGCGCGCTTCATGTCGTGCGCGATCTGCTTGAGCCGGTCCATCGCGGCGACGGCGTCCTCGGCGCGCTTCTCGAAGTTGGCGACCTGCTTCTCGATGATGTGTCCCGAGAAGTGGGTGCCGCCGACGTAGGCGAAGACGAGCCCGTACTCGAGCTCGTAGAGAGTGGCCTGCGCGATGCGCAGCGGGTTCACGACCGCGCCGCCGCTTTCGAACTCGATGAAGTTGAAGCCGCCGAATGCGGTGGCGTACTGGTCCTGGCGGCCGCCCTTGATGCCGGCATCAACGCGCTCGAGCCGGTACGCGAGCTCCGCGACCTCGTAGGGCGTCATGCGGACGCCGACGTGCTCGGCGAAAGCGGAGATCATCGCGACCACTATCGCCGAGGAGGAGCCGAGGCCGGAGCCCGGAGGCGCATCGTTGTGGAGCACGACCTCGAGGCCCTCTGCGAGCGAGTACTCGCTGCGGAAGTGGTCGATCACAGTGGTCGCAAGGCCGAGCTGCCCGTCGTAGACGAACGGCTCGTCGAGCGAGTAGGCGACGCTGACGTCGTAGTCGAGGCTCTTGACCGCGATGCGGTCGCCCCCGGGCGTCAGGCTCGCATACGCATACCTGTCGACGGTCGCCGACAGCACCGCGCCTCCGCGCTCGTCGCAGTACGGCGACACGTCGGTGCCGCCGCCTCCGAAGCTCACCCGTAGTGGGGCGCGTGCCCTGATCGTCATCCGGCGGGTCCTCTACAGTCGGTCGTGTCGTCGTGCGGCGTACACGCACATGGTGCGGCGAATCGTGGTCGGGCACGCACAGCGATTCTATCGCCTGTGCCGCGGCGGCGGGGCTAACTTGGCCTAGCTGTTCTCGACCATCGCTCGGCCGTCTGCCAGCAAGTCGTCCACGACGCCCGCCGACGGCGCCTCGGCGTACACCCGAACCAGCGGCTCGGTACCGCTCAGGCGCATGAGCAGCCAGGCATCGTCGTCGAGCAGGAACTTCACGCCGTCTCGACGGTCGATGTCGTGGACACTGAGCCCCCCGAGCACGGCCGGCTCGATGGTGGGCATGCGTCCCGCGAACGCGTCCTTCACTTCGGGCGCGAGGCGCAGGTCCACGCGGCCGTACTCCATGGGACCGGTGAGCGCGACCAGATCGTCGACCAGCTCCCCCAGGCCCTGGCTGCGCTGCGCCATCATCTCGGCGAGCATGAGCGACATGAGGAGTGCATCGCGCTCGCGTACGTGCGACGGGATTCCGATGCCCCCGCTCTCCTCGCCACCTATCAGCACGTCGCCCTTGACCATCTCCTCGTAGATCCACTTGAAGCCGATGGGCGTGGTGACGGTCTCGAGGCCCAGGCGCTGAGCCAGCCGGTCCACGATGACCGAGGTGGAGAGCGTCTTCACGATGCGCCCGGTCTGCTTCTTGTCCTCGAACAGGTGGCGCGCCACGAGCGCGATGATCTTGTGCGGGCTCACGAAGTTGCCGTCACGGTCGACCGCGCCGATGCGATCGGCATCGCCGTCGGTCACGAACGCGGCGTCGTAGCCGCCGGCCTTGACTGCGTCGGCGGCGGTATCGACCCAAGGCACGATCGGCTCGGGGTGCAGGCCGCCGAAGCTCGGGTTGCGCTCGCTGTGCAACTCCGTCACCTCGATGCCCATGGCCCTCAAGGTCTCGGCAAGGTAGGTCTGGCCGGCGCCATAGAGCGGGTCCACCACGACGCGAAGTCCCGCCGCGCGGATCGCCTCGACGTCGACCGCCTCGCGCAGTGACGCGAGGTAAGGGCCGACGAGGTCGACAGTCTCGAACTCGGCGCGAGCCGTCGGCGGTTCCTCGGCAAGCTCGGCCTCGACACGCTCGGTGAATGCGACGGGCGAGGCTCCACCGTCCTCCATGCGGAGCTTGAAGCCGAGATACTCGCCGGGGTTGTGGCTGGCTGTGAGCATGACGCCGGCGACTGCTGCATCCTCGTGCGCGACCGACCAGCAGAGGCCGGGCGTGGGGATGTAGCGGTCCGAGACGTGCACGCGCAGGCCGTGGGACGCGAGCACCTGAGCAGCGGCCGCTGCGAAGCTGCCGGCCTCAAAGCGAGTGTCGTAGCCGACGAGCACGAGGCCGCCCGGGTGATCGGAAGCGATGACCCGCCCCGCGGCATCGGACACGCGGCGAAGGTTGTCGTAGGTGAAGTCCTCGGCGATGACGGCGCGCCAGCCGTCCGTGCCGAAGCGGATCTCGCTGCTCAAGATGGGTCTCCCCTCGTCAGATCAGTCTGGGAGGATGATGCCCTATCAGCAGCGCCGACCACCAGCCCCGAGTGCCCGCGACGTCGCGAGATCAGAAGCGATCGAATGACTTGTCGAACCCGTCGACAGGATTGCCGAGTACCCGAACCTTGCCGTCTGAGACCTCGACATGGATCGCGTCGCGCTCCGAGTTGGCGATCATGGTTTTTTCGATGGTGAAGGGGACGACGATCTTCTTACCGCCGCGCCCGTCGGGATAGACGACCAGCGTCAGGCCGCTCTTGTACGGTGCCGGGCCCACGACGCCGACGCCTTGTGCCTTGGAGGTGTCGGGCTTGTACGCGCTTGCGGCAAAGACGACCTCGGCGCCCTTGGGCTCCTTGGTCTTAGCGTCGTTCCAGAATAGGATGCGGATCTTCATGCCCTCGGCCGGCTTGGTCGTGCCGCCGTTCGAACCGCCTGAGGTGCCGCCGGACCCTGAGGAGCCGGTACCCGAGCCGCCCGCGCCCGAAGTGCCACCCGACGTTCCTCCTGAGGTGCCGCCTGAGGTGCTTGCCGTGCCACCCTGTGCGGTGGGGGTCGTGGGCAGCTTCGACGGCGAGTCGCCCGTCACGGTGGCTTCATCGCTCGCAGGTGTCAGCGTGGGCTCGCTGCTTTGCTTGGCCAGTCCGAGCTTCTGCATTACAGGTTGTGCAGCCTTGGGCACGCAGCCCGAGGCGCCGATGATGACGGCGGTTGAGAGAAAGGCCACGAACAGCAGGCGGTGATTCCGGTTCATCGGTCCTCCGTGACGTGTGTCTACGTGCTACATCCTATCATCGGCGGCTTCGCAAGGAATCTTCAGTATGGTCTCTCGCGCGGCGGCAACAAGGCTCCGCACACAACCACGCGGCACCCGGTCGACCATACGCCGCATGCTAGTATGTGCCGTGTTCTCGCCTAGCGCTTCGCGAGCGCCCCGCGCACGTCACCACCTGCCCGTAGGAGCACCCTGATGCAGGAGTTCCTTGATTCGCTGCGTGGCCTGCTGGTCGACCCGTCAGGTAACCCTGCCGCCGTCGGCACCGCCATCGCCGTGGTCGTGCTGTTCTTCGTGATCCTGGCGCTCGTGCTGATCGCCTTCGCGCTCCCCAAGGCCAACGTCCCGGATTCCGGAACCACCGACATCAGACCCAAGCGACGGCGTCCGCTCCCCCGCTGGGTGCTTCTGACCACCGGGACCGTCGCCCTGATCGCAGGCATACTCGCCTCGCTCGCGCTGTGGTACGACGCCACCTCCAACGATCGTTACTGCTCTCAGACTTGCCACTCGATGGCGAAGGCGGGCGTCACCCATGGGGCTTCGGCTCACTCGGGCGTCAAGTGCGTTCGCTGCCATGAGGGCAAGCCCTGGCAGAACATGCCGGAAGCCGTCGTGCTTCGTGGGTACTGGCTCTACCTTGAGGCGACCAACGCCAAGCCTCGGAAGCTTCGCGTGCCGGTGACCCGTTGCCTCGAATGCCACAAGGGCATCATGCGGCTGGAGCTGACTGCACGGAACGGTGAGCCCTTCCGCCACACCGACGTACTCACACAGGGGCCGAATGAGTGCAAGAGCTGCCACGGAGATCAGGGGCATGCTCGCAAGAGGTGATCGGGCGGCGCTCACGATAGGTGATCGGGCAGCACTCGCAATAGGTGATCGGGCAGCATCCGCAGGAGTTGATCGGGCGGAACCCCCGGAGCCGCTGACGAGGTTATCCCTATAGCAGAAGAAGGGCGCCCTGTGGGGCGCCCTTCCGTATTCATGCTGGGTAGTGTGTGGCTCTAGAAGGTCTGGCCGATACCGGTCACACCGTCGCCCGCACGGTGGCAGCGGAGACACACGCCGTCTTCGTTGTCGTTCGTGGTGCCGACAGGCGTGTCGGAAGCGTTCGTGGCGCTCTCGAGGAAGCGGTTACCCGGAGTGAAGTGCGGCCACTTGGAGGTCGTATAGCCCGAGGAGTGGCACGACGAGCAGTTCGTCGAGTCCTTCCAGGCGACCCGTCCGCCGTAGCTCACCTGAGTATTGTCGTAGGCGTCGGCGGCGGCGGTCATGACGTGGCTCGTGTTGTTGTAGTCCGTCATGTAGTACGTGTAGGTCGTGCCGAGGCCCGTGAAGTGGCAACGTGCGCACCACTTGGTGAGCGCGGTGTTCGACTCCTCACCGGACACAGGCGCGCCGCCGAGCGGGTCGTACGTGCCGTCCTGGGTCTTCGATCCGCGAAGCAGCTTCTGCGTGAGGTACTCGTTGTCGGTCATCACGAAATCGGCCGCGTGCACCTGGTGGCACTGGTTGCAGGTGACGCCCTTCTCGACACCGAGGATCTCGAAGTCGTTGTGGGCGTTGGGAAGGTCCGTGCCCTGATAGTTGTTGGTGTCGCTCTCGTAGACCTGGCTGATGCCGGTGGTTGTGTCGAGATGACAGTAGTTGCACGCGCTGGCGACATCGGTCGCGAGGAGCACGTTGCCCATGGCGTCAGCGTTGTGCACAGAGTGGCACACCGCGCACTTGACCGTCGTGGTCGTGAAGCCGGAGTGGGGCGACGGCGCCTGACCGGGAAGGTCCTTGACCCCGCCCCAAGTGACATAGCCGCTGTCGCCGTAGGTGGCGTACGCAGGTACCGCGAACGCTATCGCGATCAGTGCGACGACGAAGACGAACGACGTCCTCTTTTTGCTCATACCCGTTTGGCTCCGTTCGCTCCGAGACACGTCTCGGCGGACAATACTGCGGGACCCACTTCGCGCTAGATTACTACGCATTAAACAATATCAACGTATGCGTCACTGCACAACCGGTTCATCGGCAAATCTTGGTGCTTCCGTTAGGCAGCAGGATCGTCGCCGTCGGCGGTTTCGAGAGCGGGCGCCGCTTGAGCGCGTCGGAATGCCCACAGTGAGACCGCAAGCGCGCCTAGCAGTAAGAACAGCGGAATCGCGAGATACCGGTAGGGGCTTGCATACGCCCTCCACACGATACCGGCGAGCGGGTCACCTGACTCAGGGATACGAACTATCTGAATGCGGTTGTTATTGGTGTCGGCGACGGCGAACCAGTCACGACGCTGGTCGTACGCGATCGAGGTCGGGTAGTAGAACTCCCCGTCCGATCCGCCGAACTCGCCGTACGTCGCCTCGACCTTGCCGGTCTTGGGGTCAGCCACCGCGATGTCGAACCCGAATGCGTCGATGACCACGAGCCGCCCGGCGCCGTCGAACACAGCGTCCTGAGGCAAGCCCCAGAGGTGGTTGGGCGCTGAACCAGAACCCGATCCGTCGGGGCGTCCCACTTGCTTGGTCGACACCCCTCGCGGTGCTGCGCCATCCGGGACGACCCAATCCACTCCCCCATCGGCGGAGAACCTCTGAAGTCGCTTGTTGAGCGCGTCGGCGATGTACACCCGACCGTCGTTCACCACGATGCCGAGGGATGCGTCGATCTGCCCCGGCATGGGGCCTCTCGTGCCGAACTCGTCCACCCGCTTGCCGTCCGCATCGAACACGATGACTTTGCCGAGGTCGAGCAGGTACACTCGCCCGTCCGAGACGGTCACGCCTCTTGCCTGGGTGTCAGCGGGGAACTCGCGAACGAATGCGCCGTCCGCATCGAACTGGATGACCTTCTTCGCGATGCCATCGGCGATGAAGACGTTGCCATCGTCATCGACGTCGATCGCGACCGGCCGCATAAACTGGCCCTTGGCCACGCCGCCGCCCGCCGTATGGATCAGCTTGACGAATGTCCCGTCAGGGTTGAAGACCATCACGCGGGCCCGCTGGGGATCGGCTGCGTAGATGTCGCCATTCGGGCCGATGGCCACCGCGCCCGGGGCCTTCAGCTGCTGGTCGGCGGCCGGTCCGAATCCATAGATGGATCGCACCCACTCGAGCTGGTTCGACGGCGGCAAGTCGCTTTCGTCGGGCAGTCCGCGAGGCGTCAGCAGATTGACGAACATGACGACGAGGCCGATGAAGAGCACCGTGAGCAACACGATCACGATCGTCAGCAAGATGCGGGCTCGGCGGTTCACGCCTATGGTCTCGGCCGGGTTCATCGGGTCTCCGCTTCAGCCTTCGCGAGGCCGGCCAGCGCCTGCTTGGAGTCGGGGATGTAGGTGAGCGCCTGCTTGAACGCCTTGGCGGCCTGAGGCTTGTCGCCGAGCTTGAGGTACAGCTCGCCGAGGTCGATCGCGATCGACGCCGCTTCCGGATTCTCCTTGAGCGCCTGCTTCATGTAGGTCACGGCCTGCTCGTTCTCGCCGAGGGCCCTGAGGGCGAGCGCCCTTCCGTAGTACACCCTCATAAGAGAGTCGTCCTCCGGCTCGTAGGTCACCCCTATCTTCTTTCGGGCCTTGGCCGCCTCGTCGCGCAGCTGCGTCACCGCTTTCTCGGCGGCCGCATACGACGCAACAGCCTCGCGGTTGCGTCCGGCGAGGCGCAGAACGTCAGCCTCGACGATCACGAACGCCGGCTCCTTGTTGACTCGCTTCGCGCGAGTGAGTGTGGCGAGCGCATCGTCGTAGCGCTCGGCTTCGGCATAGGCGTACGCGAGGCTTCCCCATGCATTCACGTCGCCGGGACGCTCGCGCACCGCGGTCTCCCAGGCGGTCACATCGCGCTCGACGACGGTTCGGGGCGTGCGGTTGAGGTTCGTGAAGTAGAGGAAAGCCACCAGCGCCGTGCCGAGGACGACGACCACGAGCGAGAGGGCTGTGGCGAGCAGCACGTTGACGAGCGGGTCGTGGACCGCAGGTTCGGCCTGCGCGGCCTCGTCCGGCCGGTCTTCGGCGTCGTCGACCGCGCTGTCGTGGCCGTCCAGCGGCTTCTCGGCAGCGTCGTCTTCGATGTGATCGTTGTCCACCATCTGAGTGGGTCCACCCGTCGGCAAGGCGTGTTCAG
>CAZSLI010000028.1:0-14770 GCA_964607705.1 uncultured Eubacteriales bacterium | reverse complement strand
CAGGGCTGCGTGGTCCTGCAGCCGTACGACACCGAGGTCGGCGCGGGCACGTTCCACCCCGCCACGACGCTGCGATCGCTCGGCCCGGACACATGGCGCACGGCCTATGTCCAGCCATCGCGCAGGCCCACCGACGGCCGCTACGGTGAGAACCCCAACCGGCTGCAGCACTACTACCAGTACCAGGTGATCCTCAAGCCAAGCCCGGATAACGTGCTCGACTTGTACTTCGAGTCGCTGAGGGCGATCGGCATCGAGCCTGCCGAGCACGACATCCGGCTCGTCGAGGACGACTGGGAGTCGCCGACGCTCGGCGCGTGGGGATTGGGCTGGGAAGTCTGGCTCAACGGCATGGAGTGCACCCAGTTCACCTACTTCCAGCAGGTGGGAGGCTTCGAGTGTCGCCCGGTGCCCGCGGAGATCACCTATGGTCTCGAGCGCCTCGCGATGTACATCCAGGGAGTCGACTCGGTCTACGACCTCGTGTGGTCGGTCGGGCCGGACGGCCACACCTTCACCTATGGAGACGTGTTCCTGCGCAACGAGCAGCAGTACTCCGCCTACAACTTCGAGATCGCCGACGTCGACATGCTGCTCGGCCTGTTCTCGACGTACGAAGCCGAGTGCAAGAGGACACTCGAGGCAGGCTACGTGCTGCCAGCCTACGACTTCGTGCTCAAGTGCTCCCATGCGTTCAATCTGCTCGACGCCCGGGGCGCCATCAGCGTCACGGAGCGCCAGGGATACATCCTCCGCGTTCGCGCGCTGGCCAAGGCGTGTTGCGAGGCCTATATCGAGCTCATAACCCCCGCCGAGGAGGCCCCTGACGAAGAGTCCGCGGCCGCGGAAGGGGGTGTCGCGTGATGCAGGGACGCGACCTGGTCTTCGAGATTGGAACCGAGGAGCTACCTTCCTCGGCGGTATACGCGGCCATCGAGCAGCTTCAGGTGAGCGTTCCCAAGGCGCTTGACGCTGCCCGCCTCGAGTACGACGAGGTCGAGGTGGTGGCGTCTCCACGCCGCATCGCGGTTCTGGTGAGCGCGCTCGTCGAGTCTCAGGCGGACGCGGTCGAGCGCCACAAGGGCCCGGCCGCCAAGGCCGCGTTCGACGCAGAAGGGCGGCCGACGAAGGCCGCCGAAGGCTTTGCTCGCGGCAAGGGCGTCTCGGTCGAGTCTCTCGAGGTCGTCGACGATGATGGCGGCTCCTACGTCTACGCAACCGTCGAGAAGCGCGGTGTCGCGACCATCGAGGTGCTCCCCGAGCTTCTCGGAGGGCTCGCCCAAGGCATCGAGTTCGCCAAGTCGCAGCGTTGGGGCGCGGGCGACGCGCGATTCTCGCGTCCTGTGCGCTGGCTTCTGGCCCTCTTCGGCACCGACGTCGTCCCGGTGGAGTTCGCGGGCCTGACCGCCGACAATGCCACTCGAGGACATCGCCTTCTGGCGCCGGGCGCTATCGAACTGACAGCCTCGTTCGAGTACCGCGCGAAGCTCGAGGGCGCGAAGGTCGTCGTCTCGCAGGACGAACGAGCGCGCATCCTGCGCGAGGGTATCGAGACCGTCGCAGCGTCCGAGAGCGGGCGCGCCGTCATTCCCGAGAAGACGTTCGCCGAGGTCGTGAACCTCGTGGAGTGGCCCACGGTCGCGGTCGGAACCTTCGACGAGACGTTCCTCTCGGTGCCACGCGAGATGCTCGAGTACGCCATGGGTAGCCACCAGCGGTACTTCCCGCTCGAGAACGCTGAAGGCATGCTGCGCAACCGCTTCATCGTCGCCCACAACGGCGCACCCGAGCGCACCGCCGATATCGTGCGAGGTCACGAGCGCGTTATCCGCGCCCGTCTTGCCGACGCAGCGTTCTTCTATGAGGAGGACTTGGGCACGCCGCTCGAGGCGTGGGGCGAGAAGCTCGCCGACGTTGTCTTCCAGGAGAAGCTCGGCACGGTCGCCGAGAAGGTGGCGCGTGTCGAGCGACTGTGCGAGCGCTTGGCCGACATCGTGGACGCTCCCGTCGACGTGAAGGCTCATGCCGCGCGCGCCGCTCACCTTTCCAAAGCAGATCTCGTCACCAACGGTGTCGTCGAGTTCACCGACCTGCAGGGCGTCCTCGGACGCTACTACGCGCTGGCGGCAGGGGAGGAGCCCGAGGTCGCGCTCGCTATCGAGGAGCACTACCTGCCGCGGTTTGCGGGTGACAGACTTCCGTCGACGCTGGCCGGTCAGCTCGTCTCGATCGCCGACAAGATGGACACCATCTGCGGCATCTTCGCAGCCGGCATGGCTCCCAAGGGGTCGGCGGACCCCTTCGGACTGCGCCGAGCAGCCATCGGCGTGCTTCAGATGTTGCTCGAGGGGCTTGAGATCGACCTTGACGCGCTCATCGGGCGCGCTCTTGAGGGCTATGAGGGGTTGGACGTTCCGGGTGGCATGGACGCCGCCGGCAGCGCCGTACGCGCCTTCATCGTCGGCCGTTTCGAGGGTATCTTGCGCGACCGTGGCTTCACCTACGACACCATCGACGCCGTGCTGGCGGTGCCGTTCGCCAGCCCGGCCGACGCACTGGCGCGCTGCGAGGCGTTGGAATCCGCCCGTGCCGTGTCAGCTGAGACCTTCGAGGACCTTTCGATCGCGTTCAAGCGGGCAGCGAACCTGTCCTCTGCGACCGAGCTCGGCGGCGTGAGCGACCCTGCACGTTACGGCGAGCACGAGGCCCTGCTCGCGGCGGCACTCGACGACGCCGAGGCGCGCGTGAGCGAACTGTTCGACCAGCGCGCATACTCGGCGCTGCTCGGCACTTACGCATCGATGCGTCCCGCGATCGACGCCTTCTTCGACAACGTCATGGTCATGGACGAGGACCCCGTGCTCAGGGAGAACCGTCTCGGCCTGCTGACGCGGTTCGTCGCAGTCTTCGCCCGGTTCGCCGACTTCTCTCGGCTGGCCGGATCGTGACAGACGGACGCATCGCCATCCACGTCGTCTCGGACTCGCTCGGCGAGACCGGAGACATGGTCGCGCGCGCAGCCCAGGCCCAGTTCGAGCCCGGCCTGTTCAAGATCGAGCGCCTGCCGAAGATCTCGTCGCCCGAGCAGCTGCATGAATGCGTGCTGTCTCACTGCGGGCAGCACTGCATCTTCCTTTACACGCTCGTGAACGAGCAGCTGCGTCTGGAGATGGAGCGCCTCTGTGAAGGGGGCGTCAACGGCGTCGATCTGCTCGGCCCGGCGGTGAATCTCCTGTCGCGCACGACCGGCATCGAGCCCACGGGCGAGACGGGGGCGCTTCGCCGCACCGACCAGGAGTACTTCGACCGCATCGACGCCATGGAGTTCGCGGTCAAGCACGACGACGGGCGCAACACGGAGGGCCTGCTCGAGGCGGACGTCGTGCTCGTCGGCGTTTCGCGCACGAGCAAGACGCCGCTCGCCATGTATCTCGCCTTCAAGGGCTATCGCACAGCCAACGTCGCGCTGGCCCGCGGGACCGCACCACCCCACGAGCTCTTCGACGTCGATCCTCGGCGCGTTTTCGGCCTTGTGACCCGTGCCGACATCCTCATGGACATCCGCACGGCGCGCATGCGCGAGCTTGGAACCTTCGTTCCTGGCTACGCCGAGCGCGAGGCGATCGAGGCGGATCTCGAGGAGGCGCGCGCGATCATGCGCAAGATCGGATGCCTCGTGATCCACACCGATGATCGTGCCGTCGAAGAGTCGGCACAGGAGATCATCCGCCACCTGTCAGGTGGACTCAGCACCGAAGACTAAAGGCCGCCGTGCAAAGGTGCGCGGACCGGCTGCTTACCGATAGAATGCGTTTCGCCGGGGAAGCCCGGGACCGAACAGGAGAGGGAGAGGGTCTTGTCTGACGTCAAGCGCGTGTATGCCTTCGGCGCCGGCCGTACCGAGGGCAACAAGGACATGAAGTTCATCCTCGGCGGCAAGGGTGCGAACCTCGCCGAGATGGCGAACATGGGCCTGCCGGTGCCGCCGGGCTTCACCATCAGCTGCCAGGCATGCATGGAGTACTACAACTCAACCCCTCCCGGCTTCCCCCCGGGGCTTGCCGAAGAGATCGCAGTCAACGTAGCCGAGCTCGAAGGCAAGATGGGCAAGACGCTCGGCGACCCCGCCGATCCGCTGCTCGTCTCCGTGCGCTCGGGCTCGCCGTTCTCGATGCCGGGCATGATGGACACCGTCCTGAACCTGGGACTCACCGATGAGTCGGTCGCAGGCGTCATCGCCCGCACCGGCAACGAGCGTTTCGCTTGGGACAGCTACCGCCGCTTCATCCAGATGTTCTCGAAGGTCGTCCTGAACGTCGAAGGTGACCTGTTCGAGAACGCCATCAACAAGATGAAGCTGGACCGCGGCGTGAAGAGCGACACGGATCTGTCGGCTGCCGATCTCAAGCAACTCGTGGACATCTTCAAGGGCATCGTCTCCGAGCACGTCTCGGCAGCCGAATACCCCGCGCTCGCCGTCGATGGCCACGTGGCGTTCCCGCAGAACGTGGACTTGCAGCTGCGGCTCGCCATCGAGGCCGTCTTCTCGAGCTGGATGAACGAGCGCGCGGTCTACTACCGCAAGATGGAGAAGATCGCCGACGACCTAGGCACTGCGGTCAACGTGCAGGCGATGGTCTTCGGCAACAAGGGTGAGACCTCGGCCACGGGAGTCGGCTTCACGCGTAACCCGGCCGACGGCACCAAGGAGTACTACGGCGACTTCCTGACGAACGCGCAGGGCGAGGACGTCGTCGCCGGTATCCGCCTCACCGAGCCGATCGCCGACCTCAAGAAGGTGGCGGGCCTTGAGGCGGCGGGCGAGGAACTCGACGGCGTGTTCGCGACTCTCGAGCGCGAGTATCGCGACATGTGCGATATCGAGTTCACCATCGAAGAGGGCAAGCTCTGGATGCTCCAGACCCGGATCGGCAAGCGCACCGCGCGCGCTGCCCTTAAGATCGCGATCGATATGGTGGAGGAGGGCCTCATCACTCGTGAGGAGGCCGTGAGCCGCATCGACCCGAACCAGCTCGACCAGTTGCTGCACCCGCAGTTCGACGCCAGCGCCGACTACGACGTGCTCGCCAAAGGCCTCAACGCCTCCCCGGGCGCGGCGGTGGGCGAGGTCGTCTTCTCGAGCAACGACGCGGTCCAGGCGAAGCTGACCGGCCGCAAGGCCATCCTGGTGCGCTGGGAGACCAACCCCGACGACCTGCCGGGTATGGACGCAGCGCAGGGCATCCTGACCTCTCACGGCGGCAAGACCTCGCACGCGGCGGTCGTCGCACGCGGCATGGGTAAGCCGTGCGTGTGTGGCGTTGACCGGCTCAAGATCGACGCCGAGAACAAGATCGCCCGCGTCGACGGGACCGACGTCGAGATCCACGAAGGCGACATCATCTCGATCGACGGCACCTCCGGCGTCCTGGTGCTGGGTGCCGTCAAGCTCATCGAGCCCGAAGTGACCGGCGACTTCGACACGATCCTTCACTGGGCCGACGAGTACCGCACGATGGGTGTTCGAGCCAACGCGGACACGCCCGACGACGCTGCGCTCGGCCGCAAGTTCGGCGCGGCAGGCATCGGCCTGTGCCGTACGGAGCACATGTTCCTCGGCGAGCGTAAGGACATCATCCAGCGGTTCGTGCTCGCCGATGACCCGGAGGTGCGCGAGAAGGCCCTGGCAGAGCTGCTCGGGTGCCAGGTCGGAGACTTTCTCGGCATCTTCGAGGCGATGGAGGGGCTGCCCGTGACGGTGCGCCTGCTCGATCCGCCCCTGCACGAGTTCCTCGATAATCCGCGCGAGCTCGAAGTTGAGATCGTGCGCGCCGAGGCCGCCGGTGCCGACGCCCACGAGCTCGCCCCCAAGCGCAAGCTGCTCGCGCAGATCGACGCGATGGTCGAGGCCAACCCGATGCTCGGCCTGCGTGGCTGCCGACTCGGCATCATGTTCCCCGAGCTCTACTCGATGCAGGTACGTGCCATCACCGAGGCCACGTGTCAGCTCAAGAGCCAGGGCAAGGACCCTCGTCCCGAGATCATGATCCCGCTCGTGAGCGTGCGCGCCGAGCTCGAGACGCTGCGCGCCGAGTCCGAGAAGGTCATCGCCGACGTCTCGGCCAAGGCAGGCGTCGAGGTCGACATCCCCGTGGGTACCATGATCGAGCTCCCGCGGGCCGCCGTGACCGCCGATGAGATCGCCGAGGTCGCCGACTTCTTCAGCTTCGGCACCAACGACCTCACCCAGACGACCTTCGGCTTCAGCCGCGATGACATCGAAGCCAAGTTCCTGCCGCGCTACCTCGAGCGCAAGATCCTGCCGCGCAACCCCTTCGAAACCATCGATGCGGGCGTGGCCGAGATGGTCCGCATGGGCTGCGAGAAGGGCCGCTCCACGAACCCCGGTATCAAGCTCGGTGTCTGCGGAGAGCACGGGGGAGACCCCGAGTCCGTGCACACGTTCTTCAAGATCGGCCTGAACTACGTCTCGTGCTCACCGTACCGCGTGCCTCTCGCGCGACTCGCGGCGGCGCAAGCGAAGCTCGCCGAGTCCTCAAAGGGCTCGGACAACCGCTAGGGAACCTGCGAGGACCCGGCCACCGACTGGCCGGGTCCTCGATGTAAGGGGGCGGTGTGAGGGGGACCAAGCTGTGGCAGGACGCTGGCAGTCCGCTGATTCGAGGCCGCTCGAGAGCCGAGAGGTCGTTCTCGCGTGACTGGATGACTGCCACAGCCGTCGGCTTCCTCGCCGGATGCGCGGTGGCCGCGGCCTTCTTGGTCTACAAGGGCGCCCCTTGGGAGACCGCGCTTCGGACGGTCTGGCTGCCTGCCCTCCCCGCATCGTTCATCGGCGCGGCCATCGGCGTGCCGATCGCTCGGCAGTTCGGCTGGAGGAGGCGCTGGGTCACCGGTGCGGTCGTCGCCGTCGTGCTCGCCGTAGCTGCGACCTTGGCCTTCACCGTCTACTTGCTCAGTAAGCTGGGCAGCTGAGAGGGGATCGACCCGTGTCAGAGCACGAGGTCATGATGCGCGAGGCCGCCGAGGCTGACGAGTTCGAGCGGCTCTCGCCGCGCGCCGCCAAGGCTGCGAGCACCAGGGGACGCGAGAGGCCCATGGAGCCGGATCCCTACCGCACCGACTTCCAGCGCGACCGCGACCGCATAATCCACTGCAAGGCGTTTCGCCGGCTGTCGCACAAGACGCAGGTCTTCTTGGCCCCTGAGGGCGATCACTACCGTACGCGGCTCACGCACACGCTCGAGGTCTCGCAGATCTCGCGGTCCATCGCGCGGGCCCTGCGGCTGAACGAGGATCTGACCGAGGCTGTCGCGCTCGGACACGACCTCGGGCACACGCCCTTCGGGCACACGGGTGAGAGTGCACTGGACTCGGCGCTCAGGGAGTTGAGCGACGGCTATCCGGGTGCGCCCGCGCTGTACGAGCACAACCGGCAGTCTCTGCGCATCGTCGAGCGCCTGGAGTACGAGGGTAAGGGACTTAACCTCACGCACGAGGTGCGCGACGGCATCCTCGGCCACACGGGCAGCCACATCCCCGAGACGCTCGAGGGTCGCATCGTGCGCATCGCCGACCGCATCGCCTACGTGAACCACGACGTTGACGACGCCGTCCGCGCGCACGTCCTCGCCGAGGCGGAGCTTCCGGCGGGTCCCATCCGCGTCCTCGGCAGACATCAGGGCGCGCGGATCACGACGATGGTGACCGACCTGATCGACTCCTCGGCGGACGGCGACGACATCCGCATGTCGCCGCGGGTGTGGGACGCGATGATGGAGCTCCGGCAGTACCTGTTCGACCACGTCTACTTCTCGGCGAAGGCCAAGGCCGAGGAGCCCAAGGCGTCGCGCGTGGTACGGGCGCTGTTCGACCACTACCTCACGCACCTCGAAGAGTTGCCTCAGGAGTACCGCGAGGGGATCGAGCGAGAACCCGTGCAGCCTGTCGTGGACTACGTGGCCGGGATGACGGACCGTTTCGCGATCCGCGAGTTCGAGCGGCTGTTCGTGCCGAAGAAGTGGCTCGTGTGAGCGTGATGCACGCGCTGTGAGATACTAACCGTTCGCTAGATGCCCGGAAGGGAATGCCAGCGAGCCGCAACGACAGGCGGGAGCCGCTCGATCGAAGAGCGCTTCCGCCTCATCGCATATCGAGAGGGGGGTCCGTGGGTCGCATATCAGACGAAGACGTCCAGCGCGTCCGTGATGCCACGGACCTCGTCTCGCTCATCGGCGAGCGCGTGGTGCTGCGCCAGAAGGGGCGCCTCTATTGGGGCCTGTGCCCCTTCCATGGAGAGAAGACGCCGTCGTTCAAAGTGGACCCGGCCACGCAGCTGTGGCACTGCTTCGGATGTGGGAAGGGGGGCGACGCGTTCGGCTTCGTGAAGGAGATAGAGCACGTAGACTTCCCTGACGCCATCCGCCTGCTGGCTGAGCGCTCGCGTATCGAGATACACGAGGAGGCCGGGGGCGGCATTCCGCTCGGCCGCAAGGAGCGCCTCATGGCCGCCTGCAAGGAGGCCGCCGAGTACTACCACCGCGTCCTCGTCGGCTCCCGTGACGCCAAGGCCGCCCAAGCCCGCGACTACCTCGCCAAGCGCAGCTTCGGCAGCGAGGTAGCCAAGCAGTGGGTGCTCGGGTTCTCACCGGGTCACGGTGCGCTGGTCAAGCACCTGACATCGCAGGGGTTCTCGGCAGACGAGTTGATCGACGCCAACCTCGCATTGAAGGGAGACTCGGGGCTCAAGGACCGGTTCTACGACCGGGTCATGTTTCCGATCACGGACCTGCAGGGGCGTGTCATCGCGTTCGGCGGGCGCGTCATCGGCAAGGGTGAGCCCAAGTACCTCAACACCAACGACACGCCGGTGTTCCGCAAGTCGGCGAACATGTACGGCATCGACCGCGCCAAGGCGACGATGACCTCGACCGGCGTGGCGATCGTGGTCGAGGGCTATACCGACGTCATCGCCTTGCACGAGGCCGGAATCACCAACGCCGTCGCCACGCTCGGGACCGCCCTCACCCGGCAGCACGTGAAGTTGCTCGGGCGGTTCTCGAAGACGGTCGTCTACCTGTTCGACGGCGATGAGGCGGGAATGCGGGCGGCCGATCGGGCCTCCGAGTTCATCGACGCCGCCGTGACCCCTGAGGCCGGCGGCAGCAGGGTCGAGCTCTCCGTTGCGATGATCCCCGGCGGCAAGGACCCGGCGGACCTCGTGAGCGAGGAGGGAGCCGATGCGCTGCGCAAGGTGGTCGACAGCGCCGTGCCGCTCCTGCGCTTCTCGATCGACCGCCGCCTGGCCCGATGGGACCTCGAGCGGCCCGAGGAGCGCTCGCGCGCCCTGAGGGACGCTGCAGCCGTGCTTGCGCCCGTCAAGGACTCGATGCTCGCCGACGACTACGCCAACTACATCGCCGACCGTCTGTCCGCGATCGGCTCGCCGACCGACTTCAGCACGGTCAAGCGCGCGATCGCTGCCTCCAAGGTGCAGCCGGTTCCGGGCGACGATGCCGAGGCCCAGTCGAGCGCACCCGCCGAGGACCCTGCCGCTGCCGAGACGCCCCGCCTGCGAGCGGAGCGCGAACTGCTCGCGTTACTCGTCAAGAACGCCCAGCTGCGCGACAGGGCACGGCAATTGCTTGCAGGGGGCCTACTGTCCACGCCGCAACATCGGGCGGTCGCAGAGGTAGTCGCTTCGATGCCATCAGCGTCGGCGTCCGAGCTGTCGGGTCGTATCGAGCAGGACGTGCCCGGCATGGCGCGCGAGCTTGCGGCCTCTGAGTTCGCCGACACGGACATGGATGCAGCGGAACTCGCCGACGGATTGACCCGTCGGGTCAAGGAGTTCGAGCTGGTGCGGCGAATAGCCGTTGGGAAAGCCCGCCTTAAGGCGTCGGGTTCATTCAAGGACCCGGCGGAATATGACGACCTATTCAGGGAAACATCAGCGCTGCAGCGTCGCCTGGACGCATTGCGGCGTGGTGAAGCGGACATCGACTCGGAAGTGTAGGGGTAGCGTGGCGGAAAAGCCTAAGAGCACCACCAAGAAGTCCGACGCCAGCACCAAGGCGGAGGCAAAGAAGACGACGACCAAGTCCGCCGAGAAGCCGGCGGCCAAGAAGCCTGCCGAGAAGGCTGCCCCCAAGGCGCCGTCGAAGTCGGCTGCTACGAAGCCTCCCACCAAGGCCTCGAAGTCGGCTCCGATCGAGCCCAAGGTCGTGGCCAAGGCGGAGAAGCCTGCCAAGGCAGCGAAGCCCAAGAAGGCCGCGGCGAGTTCGAACGCGCCCGAACTCGAGCTTCCCGAGGTAAAGACGCTCATTAAGATGGGCAAGTCGAACGGGCGGCTGACCGACGAGGAGATCACCGGCGCGCTGTCGGACATGGACCTCGCCGACGACCAGGTCGATCGCATCTACTCGCACTTCAAGGACAGCGGCATCGACATCGTCGAAGACCCGTCGCACGTGCTCGACGCCGATGCGGTGGCAGACACCGTCGCCGAGGTCGAGGGCGTACCGGCGGTCGAGACGGATGACGACGAGCTCGATGACGAAGAGGCCAAGTCAGAGGCCGCCATCGTTGACATCGAGCTGCCCAAGGTCGCACCCAAGGCGGGCAAGAAGAAGGCCAAGAAGCGGGCATCCGATACGAGCCATCTGGCGCCGCTTACCGGTGACCCGGTCCGCATGTACCTCAAGGAGATCGGCAAGGTGCCGCTGCTCACGGCGGCGCAGGAGATCGACCTCGCGATGAAGATCGAGGCTGGCCTCGAGGCGAGCGCCAAGCTCGACGACCTCGAAGAGGCGGCGGGTGCCGTGGACCGTGCCGAGAAGCGCCGCCTGCACCGCATCGAGCAGGTCGGACTCGACGCCAAGCAGCAACTCGTGGAGGCCAACCTGCGTCTCGTCGTCTCCATCGCCAAGCGCTACGTGGGACGCGGGATGCTGTTCCTGGACCTCATTCAGGAAGGCAACCTCGGCCTGATCCGTGCGGTTGAGAAGTTCGACTACACCAAGGGCTTTAAATTCTCCACGTACGCCACGTGGTGGATCCGTCAGGCCATCACCCGTGCGATCGCCGATCAGGCCCGCACGATCCGCATCCCGGTGCATATGGTCGAGACCATCAACAAGCTGATCCGCATCCAGCGTCAGCTGCTCCAGGAGCTGGGCCGCGAGCCCACCCCGGAGGAGATCGGCGCCAAGATGGAGATGACCGCCGAGCGGGTGCGCGAGATCCTCAAGATCTCGCAGGAGCCTGTTTCACTTGAGACTCCCATCGGCGAAGAAGAGGACAGCCAGCTCGGCGACTTCATCGAGGACTCCGAGGCAGTCGTCCCGCCGGACGCCGCCAGCTTCTCGATGCTTCAGGAGCAGCTGTCCAAGGTTCTCGACGGCCTCTCCGAGCGCGAGCGCAAGGTGATCGAGCTGCGGTTCGGTCTCGTTGATGGTCACCCGCGCACCCTCGAGGAGGTCGGGCGCGAGTTCGGGGTGACCCGCGAGCGAATCCGTCAGATCGAGAGTAAGACGCTGTGCAAGCTCAGGCATCCATCGCGCTCGAGCCGCCTGCGCGACTACTTGGAGTAGGCGAGACCGCGGACCGAGGGCGCTCTCAAGGCAAACGAAAAGGCCCCGCATGATGCGGGGCCTTCGTGTTTCTGGCTCCCCGGGTAGGACTCGAACCTACAACCCTCCGGTTAACAGCCGGATGCTCTGCCGATTGAGCTACCGAGGAATGGTGCGCGAGGCGCGAAACGGAAGTATAGCCACCTCGTCGGGCGAGCGCAAGAAGTGCCAATGAGCTAGTCGAATGCGGTAGTGCGCAGACGTGCTCGCTCGGATGGTTGCATGTTCCACAGGCCTCGACTACTGTAAGAAGCTGGCTGCCTTAACACAGGGTAAGCAACTGTCAGGATGTCCTTTGGGGAGGAATTCTATGCGTCGATTGTATTCACTCACACTCGTGATCGCCATGCTTCTATGCATTCTGCCAGGGTCAGCACTAGCTGTACCCCCGGCGCCGGGCGCGTTGGTCGCGACGTCTGCTGAGCTCTCGGCCGCACTCGCCGATGACTCGGTCGACTCCATCGCACTCACCGCAGACATCCTTACGTCTGCGCAGCTTTCGGTGACCCGACCCGTGACCATCGATGGTCAGGGTCACACCATCACTGTCGAGACGGACCTGGGGACCGTCAACGGCAGCAAGCATGCTCTTGGCATCGAGGCCGGTACGGAGGCCTCGCCGACCGTCATCAGCAACGTCACTATCGACAGCGCGTACAAGGCATACGGCGTGAACGTGTTCGGCGGCGTCCGAGTCCAGATGAGCGATGTCACCCTCAAGAACAGCAAAGGTGCGGGGCTTACTGTCAACGGATCCTCGGTCAGTGCTTCTGGTCTCGTGACCAGCGGCAATCGCTGGGGTGCCGTGAACGTGGACCCGGGATCGGGTGTAACCACCCCGTCGTCCTTCACGCTGCTGAGCGGTACGCTCGGTGAGTCCAACAAGATCTGGTCGGACGGCTCCAACGTCACCGACCAGGCTACCGTTTCAGTGTCGGCCGCTGGCGCCGGTTTCGAAGCCGTTCCTACCGGCACCAAGTTGTCGCTTTGGACCGTCCCGCGCACGATCGCAGTCGCGAACTCGGCCGAGTTGATCGCAGCCATCCGCGATCTCCAGCCGTCGGATACGCTCGTGCTCGCCCCTGGCGTCTACGACGTCGAGCGGGTTCTCGGCGACCTGAGCTTCGGTGGTCAGACCGGCTGGTACCTCCCGATCGGCAAGCCGGGAGTCACGCTGCGCGGCGCGGGACCGGGCCTCACGACGCTGACCAGCTCTGTGAACAGTGCAAACGGCGTGTGGGCGTCACAGGACCTCATCTCGGTGTGGGCCAACTCGGTCACCATCGAGGGCGTGAAGATCGTTCCGAAGGCGGAAACGAACAAGGCGATCGAAGTCATGGGCAAGGACTTCACGCTTCGCAACGTTGAGTTCGCGACCAACCCCGCCGGCCCTGAGATCGGCGGCGAGTTCTACGAGTTCGCGGGCTCGCTCTACTTCAACCCACAGACGTCGGTAACCGCGAAGGCGGGCGACGTGGGCAATTCTCGTGTTGAGAACGTGCTCATCGAGTCGGCCTGGCTTGCCGCTCCCGTGAGCAGCGTGACGACCGGCTCGATCGTGCTGCGTGATGTCACCTTGGATTGGGTCGGCGCAGGCTATGCGCCGTACGGGTACGGCATGATGAGTGCCAACCCCGTGATCACGGTTGAGCGCGATGTGCTGTTCATCGTCGACGGCACCATGTCGAGCATCTCAGTTCAGGCCTCGAGCCGTCTGCCGGTCGGTGGCGAGCTGCGCATCGTCGGCATGGACACCCTTCCGGGTGACGTTTTCACCGGTCTGAAGCGCGGCGGCGCGTTCCCTGCTGCGGGCGACCTGACCATCAACGGTGACGGCTTCTCCTGGAACTTCCCGGTCGGCACTCTCGACCCGAGCTTCTCCGAGACGTTCTATCCCGGGGTGTCGATCAAGACCACCCCGAGCTCACCGGTGAGCTTCGGGGCCATGGGTGTGAGACTGCTCTTCGACAACGTCGGCAACCTGCCGGGTCCCGGGACGCTGCGCATCCTCGTGGGCACCCCGTACGCAGGCAAGACGTTCGTCGACGCCTTCTTGGGTAGCTCGGCCGGCACGTTCGTGGTCGGGCAGGACGGTTACCTGACGGTGCCCGTCAGCGAGCGTTCAGGGATGAGCCTCATCGAGCTTCGCCGCTTCCCGGTGACCTTCGAATCCAACGGAGCGGCGCCTGTCGCCTCACAGAGCGTGCTGGCCGGTTCTGAGATCGCCGAGCCTGCCGCGCCGTTCAAGGCGGGGTACACGTTCGCGGGCTGGTTCGCAGACTCTGCGTTCCTGAAGCCCTGGGACTTCTCGGCGGACTTCGTTACCGGGCAGACCACGCTGTATGCGAAGTTCAACCGGCTACCCAACGCCTCGGTCGGCAATCCGGTTGCACCGCGCACCATGACCCGTGGGCGGTACTACACGGTGACCGGCTCACTGAAGCCGAGGCACACCGCAGGCACGTCTCCGGTCCGCATCTACCGCTACCGCTACGTAGGCGGAAAGTGGAAGAGCTACGGCTATGTCAACGCCAAGGTGGTCAATCGCTTGTCCTACAGCAAGTACACGAAGCGTATGAGTCTGCCGGCCGCCGGCCGTTGGCGTCTGCGTGCGTATGCGCCGACCGATGCCCAGCACTTCGGAACGTGGTCGGCTGGAGCTGACTACGTGACCGTGCGCTAGCCATCCGGCTTCGCGTTTTCGGGCGGCCGTCCTTCGGGGCGGCCGCCTCTTCTTTGCCACAGGGCGCGCCCGCTACGGTAGAATCGTCCGACGTGAACTGAACGGGCCCGTAGCTCAATGGTGGAGCAGGGGACTCATAATCCCTTGGTTGTAGGTTCGAATCCTACCGGGCCCACCAGAAAGGAATCCCACGCTTGCGCAAGCTGCCCACAACGCGATCGAGGTACGCGCGTGCGGATGGGCGAAAGCTGTCGTGGCTGCCGTTGGCGGCAGTGCTGGTAGTGGGCACTCTAGCGGCCGCGTTCGTCGTACCCGGCGCCTTGCGCGGACGTACGGTCTCCGCACAGCAAGCGCCCAGCGTGACCACTGGTGTGGCGAAGGTCCAGGCGTCCGCGTTGGCGACGTCGGGTGCCGCTGAGGTCCCTGAGGTGGTCGGCAA
>CAZSLI010000027.1:0-19971 GCA_964607705.1 uncultured Eubacteriales bacterium | reverse complement strand
GAAGGCTTCACCGCGGTTCCCGGCCATGGCGTCGAAGGCATCGTGATGGGCATGCGCGTGGTGTTCGGCAACCGCAAGCTCATGACCCGCGAGGGCATCGACATCTCCGCCTTCGAGGCGCGCATCGAGGCGCTCGAGGGCGAGGGCAAGACCGTCATGCTCGTCGGCGTCAACGGCCAGAAGCTGGCCGGCATGGTGGCCGTGGCCGACACGCTCAAGGACAACTCCAAGGAAGCCGTCGAGCGCCTCACCAAGATGGGCGTCGAGGTCTTCATGATCACCGGTGACAACCGCCTCACTGCCGAGGCGATCGCACGTCAGGCGGGCATCGCCCCCGACCACGTCCTTGCCGAGGTGCTCCCCGAGCACAAGGCCGAGGAGGTCGGCAAGCTCCAGGAGCGCGGCCTGACCGCGGCGATGGTCGGCGACGGCATCAACGACACCCCGGCGCTCGCACAGGCCGACGTGGGCATCGCGATGGGCGCGGGCACGGACGTCGCGATGGAGACGGGCGGCATCGTCCTCATCAAGAACGACCTGCGCGACGTGGTCACCGCTATCGAGCTCTCCCGCGCGACCATGAGGAAGATCCGACAGAACTTCTTCTGGGCGCTGGGCTACAACACGCTCGGCATCCCGATCGCCGCACTCGGGCTTCTCAAGCCGGAGCTGGCCGGTGCTGCCATGGCGCTTTCCAGCGTCAGCGTCGTGACGAGCTCCCTGCTCCTGCGCCGCTTCAAGCCCAGCATGGCGAAGAACGCCTAACACCGAGAGGAACAGACACAGATGCGATTCAAGAGGATGACAGCGGCGCTCGCCATCGGGGCCATGGCCGCCGCGCTGCTTTCCGGATGCACCAGCCCCGCCGAGAAGGAGATCAGCGACAACCCCAAGGTCTGGGGCTACGTCGCCGCCGCCGAGAAGGCGCAGCTCGAGCTGAGTGACAAGCAGCTCGACGCCAACGAGCTCAAGGTAGACCGCGTGCTCTCGCCGACTGACGCCTGGATCGTCGTGCACGCTGACGACAACGGAAAGCCGGGCATGCGCATCGGTCTCAAGCACATCGACCGTGGCGAGTCGGCCGACGTGAAGGTGAAGCTCGACAAGGTCACCACCGACAAGGTCATCGTCGCCGTGCACTCCGACCGCGGCGAGAAGAACAAGTTCGACTTCGACATGATGAACAAGGAGATGAGCCCGGATCGTCCGTTCTTCGTGGACGAGAAGGAGCTCGCGAAGGTGGTCACGGTCCGCGATTTCGGTGTGAAGGCCGATGCCGGTGAGGCCGCGATCCAGGTATCCGACCAGCGCGGCGCCAGCACCACGCTCACGGTTGATAGCGCTACGGCACCGACCGACGCCTGGATCGTCGTTCACCTGGACGACAATGGCGCGCCTGGTGCGCGGGTGGGCCTGCAGCACATCCCTGCCGGAGAGAACACGTCTGTGACGGTGGGACTGGATCCGCTCCCACTGACGGACAAGCTCCTCGTGGCCGTCCACGCCGACCGCGGCGATGCGGGGATCTTCGAGTTCGACATGATGAACAAGATCAACAGCCCCGATCAGCCGTTCTTCGTGAACGGCAAAGAGGTCGCGACTGCCGTTTCAGTGAAGTAGCACGCTTGACGGCGAGTCGCTTTGGCACCGGGACAAGGTGCTGGGCTAGACTCCCCTCGGGACCATCGACGGCGGCGTCGGGAGACCGGCGCCGCCGTCTGTGATGTTGGAGGCATACGGATGCGGATCCTGGTTATCGGCGCGTCAGGCCGAACGGGCCGGCAGGTCATCGACCGCGCGCTCGGTCACGGTCACGACGTGACGGCGTTCGCGCGTTCCGGCCGTATAGACCCGCCCGACAGCCGCGTGGACGTGGTCGCAGGGGACGCTCTCGACTTCGACGCCGTGAGCGCTGCGGTCGAGGGCCAAGATGCGGTCGTCATCGCGATCGGTCGCAAGGGCGCGGCCTACGAGCCGCTGCACGAACCGGCCGTGGCCAACGCCATCCACGCGATGGCGCTTCACGGCGTGCGCCGGCTATCCGTACTCAGCGCGGCCGGCACGTTCGCTCGGAACGACCCCAACATCTCGCTCGCATACCGCGCCCGGATGTTGACGACGGCGAAGGGCGCCTACGACGATCTCGAGGGGATGGAGCGCCGCGTGATGGCGAGCGATCTCGACTGGACGATCGTCCGTGCGCGGGCGCTTTCCGATGACGCGCCCACCGGCGACTACCGGATCTCGATGGACGGGTCGATCCCGAAGTCGAAGGGCCGCGTCAGCCGAAGTGACGTGGCGGGCGTCCTCCTGAAGGCTGTCGAGACCGACACGTACCGCAAGCGCGCCGTCGTCGTCGCCTCCGCCACGTAGGGCGCTTCAGGCGCTCGCTTGGGCTCTAGGCCGGCCGTTCCTCGGGGAGCTCGCTCGCCAGTGAATTGGCCGCCGCGCGGAACGCTGCGAGCACGGCGCCGATCGCGGGACTCGATCCGCTTCCTCGGCGGATGGCTGCCCAGATCGATCGACTAAGCTGCATGTCCTGCACCTCGCGCACGGCCACTCCGGGAATGCCCTCGGCGAACGCGAGTTGGGGACCGAGCGCCACACCCAGTCCCGCCGCGACCGCGCTCATGATGATGGCGAAGTCCATGGCGTGGAAGTTGGTCCTCGGCTCGTAGCCCGCCTTGCGAGAGGCGGCGTGCACGAGGTCCAGCATGGACGTCGTGTCGCGGCCCACGATCCACTCCTCGTTGGCGAGCTCGGCCACCGCCACCGGGCCTCCTCGGCGGGCGAGGGGGTGGTCTTCCGGGAGCGCCAGGTAGATGGGCTCGGTGAGAAGCGCCTCGCGTTCGATACCCGGGTCTTCGAGCGAGGGCAGTAGGGACCACTCGTAGGTGAGCACCACGTCGAGCTCACGCGCCTTGAGGGCGGGCAGCGACTCTTCGGGCTCGAAGTCGACGGCGGAGACGACCAGGTTGGGGTGCTGCGCGCGCAGTCGGACGAGCGCGGGCACCAGTATCGAGCGCGACGCCGTGGGGAAGGCGGAGACCCGCACATGTCCGACGATGCCATGAGAGGCCGCAGCAAGATCCGCCTCGGCGTGCTCGAGTTCGGCCAGGATGCGCTCGGTGTTGCGAACGAGGCGCCGCCCCGCCTCCGTGAGCCGGACCCCGCGGCCGTCACGCTCGAGCAGCGGCACACCGGCCTCGCGCTCCAGCACCGCCATTTGCTGCGAGACGGCCGAGGGGGACATGAACAGCGCCTCGGCAGCCGCAGCGATGGTTCCTCGGCCGGCGACTTCGCGCAGCATCTTGAGCCGGTTGACGTTGAGCAACGTAGCCTCCGAGGGTCGTGTGCCGATGGGTCGATCGTTACTATGAAGTACAACTTACGATATGCATAAGGAACAGACAATGTATCTTCCGTGTCTTGGGGCCGATTATTGCTTTGTAACCGGCGAAACGCAGACGGAACCCGCTCCCGCCGGGTGAAGGAGGAACCAAGATGTTCGACAGCTTCAGCGAAGGCCACGTCTACTTCGGCCGTGCCCTGCTCGCCCTCAGCGCAGTGATCGTTCTGGCCACGCTTCTCCACGTGATCTAACTCCCCAAGCCCCCTTGCAGCCGTCGCCGGTCATCCCACCGGCGGCGGCGGTCCCAAACACTCAGGGCGCTCGATCGGCATCACGCCGATTGGGCGCCCTTATGCATTCCTATCGCGAACCTATGCAGCTCGTGCACAGTGCCGCTTCGCTGCCGAGAATCACAGTCCGCCCCGGCTACGACAGTCCTTCACGAGAGATGACCGCTCGCGGTATGGTCTAGGCGTCCGAGAAGGGAGCGCGCCATGGTGACACGACGCAGTCAGACCGACATGCCACGCTTGGCGCTTCCGCGCGACGCCGACCGCTCCGAGGCGATCGTCTGGGGATTTGCCATCGGGCTCGCCTGCATCTTCGCGCTCGGCCAGATCCTGACGGTGCTCGCCGCCGCTCCCGCCGCCATCGCCTTCCACAGTGAAGCGGGCGGCACGCCGTGGTTCGTGGTCGCGGCATCCTCGGCAGGCTGGTTCGGGCTGCTGCTGTCGCTCATCATTCTGGACGCGCTCATACTCGGCGGTTGCTTGTGGCTCGCGCGCCGTTACTGGATCGGCTTCGCGTACCTGCCGCCCGTGCTCTATCTCGGTACCGGGACGCTGATCCTGTGGCTGCTTCTGTCTCAGGCTGTGGCCTGGGCGGTACTGCGCGCCTAGACGGCCACCTCGCACGTCGCCGAACGAAGGAGCGGCTGCAGTTCCCGCGAGGCGTGATGCGCCAGCACCGTGAAGTGGCCATCACCGTCGTAGCGCTTCACCCGGCACTGCGGTAGTCCCACCTCGAACCAGTGCGCCATCTCATCGGTGCTCCAGGGGTCCGCGCTTCCAACGAGGACCGTCACCGGGGCGCGGACGTCCGCCAGCTCAAACTCCCAGGGCGCAGAGAGCAGCCGCAGCTCGTCGAGCGCCACATGGGTGCCCTGCCGCACGCTTTCCGCGAGCGCCTCGTCCACCAACGGTCGCGTCTTCGAGTCGCCGAGAAGCCGCCTGTCGGCCGCCGGGAGGAGATGGCGCGCGGCGTCGGCTCCTCGGCGTACGAAGGCGGCGGCGGACAGACGCTCCAGCCCTGGCACGTGGGCCAGCGCACCGGTCTGCGCGAACGTAAGCCCGCGGCGCACGACGGGGTCGAGGCCCGCACGCAAGCGCGGGACACTCAGGTCCGCGATGGGGGAGATCAGCACCACCTGGCTCGCGCGGTCGCCGAGGAGTCGCGCGGTCGCCAGTGCATAGGCGGTGCCTCCCGAGAAGGCTGCCAAGACCACCTCGCGCAGGCTCAGCGCGTCCGCGAGAACGGCTGCGTCCTCGGCGAACGACCGGATGGACCTGCCGGCGTGAGGCGTGGAGAGACCGACTCCGGGCCGATCCGGCGCAAGGATGCGCAGCCACGCGGAGTCTTGCCGATCGTCGGGCCGGATGAAGCGTGCGTGGTGGCGCGAGCCGGGCACTCCATGAAAGAACAGCAGAGGTGGCCCGGCCGAATCGCCGAGTTCGTCGTAGGCGAGTTGACGGCCGTCGGGTAGCGAGAGCGTGCGGGTGAACGTCATGTGTGGCTCCTCGATAGTGAGGAGTCCATACCCACTCGAAGCAGACGACCGGCCCGCTGAGATGCCACTGCCCGCGGACGGGAACAAGCCGACAGTGAAGGCGGGGTGAAGCGATGGCGGGGCGTCTCATACTCGGTACCAGCGGGTTCTCCTACGAACACTGGCGGGGCGTGTTCTACCCTCCCGACATGTCGCAGGCGCGCTGGCTTGAGGCCTACGCCGAGCACTTCTCGGCGGTGGAACTCAACGTCACCTTCTACCGCTTGCCGGCACACTCGACGTTCGAGGACTGGGCGCGGCGCACGCCGGCCGACTTCGAGTTCGTGGTGAAGGGAAGTCGGCTCGTCACCCACTATCGCCGGCTCAAGGATGTAGAGAGCGCGCTCGACGCCCTGCTCGAGGCGGCCGACGGGCTCGGCCCCAAGCTGTCGTGCATGCTGTGGCAGTTGCCGCCGAGGAGCGCGCCCGACGTCGCGGTGTTGGAGCGCTTCTGCGCCCTGCTCGCCGAACGCTCGGGCCGCGGGCGCGGACGGCCGAGGATACGGCATGCGTTCGAGTTTCGGGACCTGCGCTGGTTCTCGGCAGAGGTGATCGACGTCCTGCGGCGCCGCGGCTTCGCGCTGGTGGAGGCAGATCCGCCGCGGGAGGGGCAGGTGCGCGACGAGTCTGCGGACTTCGGCTACCTTCGCTTCCACCATGGGCCGAGGCCTTCCGGCGGCTAC
The DNA here is from genome assembly GCA_964607705.1 of uncultured Eubacteriales bacterium. GTDB lineage: Bacteria > Actinomycetota > Coriobacteriia > Anaerosomatales > PHET01 > CAZSLI01. The sequence continues at coordinate 14,111 of CAZSLI010000027.1, read as the reverse complement.
GAGAGCGAGGAGCTTGCGCCCTACGCTGCGCGGGCACGGACTGCACTCGCGCAAGGTCATGACGTCTACGCGTTCTTCAACAACGACCCCGGCGGCTGGGCGCCGCGCAATGCCGAGGAGTTCCGCGGGCTGGTCGGTGAGGGCGTCGGCGATCGCGGAAGCGACGACGGCCGCCAGGGCAGCGCGGGTTTGGAGCTGGGGCCGGTTCCCACGGGCGCTCTATCGCAGTAGAGTGGTGGAACAACACGCCCGCTTGATGGGAGTCGCAATGCTTTCACTTGCCCTGCCCAAAGGCTCACTTGAGGAACAGACGCTGCTCCTCTTCGAGCAGGCGGATCTTCCCGTGAAGCGCTCGAGCCGCGAGTACAACCCCACGTGCGCTGATCCCCGCATCGAGCGAGTCAAGATACTGCGGCCGCAGGAGATTCCGATCTTCGTGCAGGACGGCTTCTTCGACCTGGGCATCTCCGGTCACGACTGGGTCCAGGAGAGCGGCGCGGACGTGGTCGAGGTGGCGGAGCTGCCCTACGCAAAGACCGGCACCGGCGTGGTCAACATGGTGCTGGCCGTGCCGCAGGAGTCACCGGTACGGGGTGCGAGCGAAATCGCTCCGGGCAGCCGCATCACGACCGAGTTCCCCAAGACGACCAAGGCGTTCTTCGAAGGCCTCGGCATTCCGGTAGAGGTGCACTTCAGCTACGGGGCCACCGAGGCGAAGGTGCCCGAGATGATGGACGCCCTCGTGGATCTCACCGAGACCGGTTCGACCCTTCGGCGCAACGGCCTCAAGATCGTCGATACGATCCTCACCTCCACGACGCGGTTGGTCGCGAACCGTGCAGCGTGGGAGGACCCGGAGAAGCGCCGGGAGATCGAGGAGATCCGCACCCTCCTCCTCGGCGTCATCGATGCGCGTGGGCGGGTGCTGCTTTCGATGAACGTCGCTCACGAGCGCCTCGACGAGGTCATCGGCATGTTGCCGGCGATGAAGAAGCCGACGGTGGCGAAGCTGTACAACTCCGACGACTACGAGATCACGACGGTCGCCGACAAGTGCGACGTCAACGTGCTCATCCCCCGGCTCAAGGCAGCCGGCGCTGAGGACATCCTCGAACTGCCTATCAGCAAGATCGTGCGCTAGGCGCTCGGACTCCCGCTCGGACTCCCAGGGAAGACTTCGCCGGTCTGCTTGTGTTCGCTTCGGGTATGGCACACTAGGAGACCTGCGAAGGGAGCGTCGCCGGATGCCATTGGCCGGTTGGTGCCGCGAATGCGGCGAGTGGGTGTGGGTCGATTCAGAAGGCGCGTGCCAGCACGGGCATGGACCGGAGCACGTGGAGTCGATCCACGAGCAGGCGGACCCTACCGAAGAGCGGCCCGCCGCTTGGGGCAAGGCGCCGAACACCGCCGGAGACCAGTCGGACCGGCCCTTCGGTGTGGGCGAGCTGCCACGGGAGCTGTACCGGTTCAACTGGGGCGCCTTCTTCGTGCCCTTCTTCTGGGGCATCATCTACCGCTCGTGGCCCGTGTTGATGGCATGGTTCATCGGCGTGTCCTCGCCGCTCGTGCTCTTCAGCATCTTCGGCATCGTGGACAAGGTGCCGCCCATAGCCAGCCTGGTCGGCGCCACGGTGCTCGCCGAGATCGTCAGCGGTCTCTCGCGTATCTGGGCGGGCACGGTCGCGACCGGTTCACTGTGGAAGCGCGAGGCCATCAGGCTCGAGTACCTCACGTCATCCCAGCCGCGGTTCAGTGCTGAGCACTTCGCGATGCGCCAGCGTCAATGGGGCTGGTGGGGCGCCGGACTGCTTGCCGTGGGCGCCTTCGCATCGATACCCATCGGCGCTGCCACATGGAAGCCCTACGGCTTGATGTACGTCGGCTCCGTCATGCCGCTCATGTGGCTCGCCGCCGAGGTGATGCTGGCTCTGTGGCTCGACACGCGCATGCGCCAGCAGGGACCCGACACCGGGGAACGGGCCCAGGACCTGGCCTGAGCGCGACCGGGAACGTTCTATCGCGGAGGTGTTCCATGCAACTGACGATGCAGTCTGCGATCGACCTCGGGCACGGCATCAGCATGCCGGTGCTCGGACTGGGGACCTACAAGTCGCGGCCCGGAGCGGAAGTGAGCCACTCGGTCGAGTTCGCGCTTGCGCACGGCTACCGGAGCGTTGACACTGCGTCGCTCTACGCGAACGAAGAGGGCGTCGGGGAAGGTATCCGGGCGAGTGGAGTCGAGCGCGAGGAGATCTTCCTCACGACCAAGGTGTGGAATGACGAGCAGGGATACGACGAGACCAAGGCGGCCCTGAACGCGTCACTGGCCCGCCTGGGCACCGACTACGTCGACCTCTACCTCGTGCACTGGCCCAAAGAACGCACGATGGAGGCGACCTGGCGGGCGATGGAGGAACTGCTCGGAGAGGGCAAGACGCGCGCGATCGGCGTGTGTAACCATCTCCCGCACCACCTCGAGAAGCTGATGGCCATCGCCGAGATCAAGCCGGTGGTGGATCAGGTCGAGTTCCACCCCTGGCTTCAGCAGCCGGGTCTGCAGGCGTATCTTGCCGAGCACGACATCGCTCTCGAGGCTTGGGCGCCGCTCATGAAGGGCAGGATCGCGGAGGTCCCCGAACTCGTTGAGATCGCCGCACGCCACGGCGTATCGCCTGCACGGGTCGCCGTCCGGTGGGTCGTGCAGCAGGGATACATCGCCATTCCCAAGTCCGTTCACGACGACCGCATTCTCGAGAACAGGGACGTTTTCGGCTTCGAGCTGACCGACGATGAAATGGGGGTCCTCGGCAGCCTCGATCGCGGGCACCGGTTCGGGCCGGATCCCGACAACTACGCCTGACGACGGTGCAAGGGATCGCGCGCTACATCGGCGAGTTCGGCTACCTGGCGCTCTTCCTTCTCGTGTTCGCCGAGGATCTCGGCGTTCCGGTCCCAGGCGAGACGGCGGTTATCGCGGCCGGAGCTGCAGCCGCATCCGGGCAGCTTCACCCGCTCGTAGCCTGGGCAGTCGCCATCGCCGCGGCGATCCTCGGCGACAACGTGGCCTACGCTATCGGGCGATTCGGCGGACGGCCGCTGCTCGAGCGCTGGGGGCGGTTCGTACGCATCGGCCCAAGCGACCTGGATCAGGCCGGCGACCTCATCGACCGCTGGGGCGGTCCGGCAATCCTCATGGCGCGTTTCATCACCGTCGTTCGCGTCGTCGCAGGGCTCGTGGCAGGAGCTGTCAGGATGCCGTGGTGGCGATTCGTCACGTGGCAGAGCGCTGGGGCGGTGCTGTGGGCCGGAGTGATGACGGCGGTGGGCTTCTACGGTCTCAGGCCAGCGAAGCAGCTTCTGCTGTTCGCGGAGGTTCATCCGGCCGTGCGCTGGGTGATAGGCGCTGTGGTGATCATCGCGCTCGCGGTCATGGCGCTCAGATTCGCTGCGCGCGAGGACATCAAGCACCCGGGCACAAAGCGATGAGGCCCGACCGAATGGCCGGGCCTCACTCGTCGATCGCGGTTCGCGAAGCCTAGTAGGCCTCGACGTAGAGCTCGTAGTAGGACTGCGGGTGCTTGCAGGCCGGGCACACGTCCGGCGCCTCGGGGCCCTCGTGCACGTAGCCACAGTTCCGGCACTTCCAGCGCACCAGGGTCTCGCGTGCGAAGACCAGGCGGTTGTCCACGTTCTCGAGCAGCTTGCGATAGCGGCGCTCGTGCCACTCCTCGACTTCGGCGATCTGCCTGAAGGAGTAGGCCACGTCGGCGAAGCCTTCTTGCTCGGCGATGGCAGCGAAGTCGGGATAGAGGACGCTCCACTCCTCCTTCTCGCCGTTCGCCGCGGCCAACAGGTTCTCAGCGGTCGTGCCGATCGCACCGGCCGGATAGACGGCCGTGATCTCGACGGGGCCGCCCTCGAGATACTTGAAGAAGACCTTTGCGTGCTCCTTCTCGTTATCGGCGGTCTCGGTGAAGAGCGCGCTGATCTGCTCGAAACCCTCCTTCTTCGCCGCACTCGCGAAGTAGGTGTAGCGGTTGCGGGCCTGGCTCTCGCCTGCGAAGGCCTTCAGCAGGTTCTGTTCGGTGCGGGTGCCCTTGATTCCCGGCATGCGGGACCCCTCCCTCGATCGGTTTCCTGTTCCTTCCTACCGTACCCCAAAGCGGGAGTCAGGGCGCACAGGGGACCGGACGAGTGATGGGAGCCTGCTGGGCCCCGACCGAGAGGATGCCTGCGGAACCGGCGAGCCTAACCCTCGACGAGGCGTGCCTCACCGTCTTCGATGATGACGTAGCGGAAGGAGGGGTTGAGGAAGCGGTCGACCCGCTGCTCCCCCGCGGCGAGCGACCCATGACCGGACGACTCCACCAGGAGTACGCCGCAGGCCCGCAGGCCGCTGAGCGTCAGGTCGTCGTAGAGCTCCGGCGCTGTGTGGCCGATGACCTGCCGCAATCCGCTCGCCATTTGCTCGCAGCCGATCGGCCGGAACCACAGCGGCCCCCCCGAGCTGCCGAGGATGCGGTAGCGGTCCAGCGACTCCCACAACAGCGGGACCTCGGTGGACGCCTGCGCCATCTCCTCGGCGAACAGCTCGTTCAGCCGCTCGGCGATCGCGGCGACGTCGCCTCGATAGCGGTCGACGATGTCGGCGAGCGTCACTGAGATCCCGGCGTGGGTGATGAGCCAGTCGCCTGCGGCGTACGCGAGCGGCCACTCGCCCGAGATGAACCGCTCGGCGAACTCAGGCCCGCGTTCGAGGCTCGACGCGTGCTGGGGCGCGATGCGCAGGCCCAGCGCGGCGGCGACCTCGTGGTTGCCGGCCAGGACTACGGCGCCGAGCTCCTCGGCATAAGCGATGACATCGTCATTGCCGACGTCGACCAGGTCGCCTGCCAGGACGAGCACGTCGTCCGCCGAGTAGCGTGCATGCGCGAGCGCCGCGCGGAGGGGCGCGGTGCGGCCATGCAGATCGGACAGAACGATGGTGCGGGGCATGCTCGGTCCTTGTCGCGGAAGCTACGACGACGGTGACGAAAGATCACGGGGACGGGCCCCGCTGGAGTGCCGAAGAGACCTTACCACGCGTCATGCCGCTCTCAACGGTGCGCCGCTGTGAAGAGCGGCGGCGGTCGGGTACCCTCGGCAGATGCTGACTGCACTGCTCGCCACAGCGACATCCGCGCTGTTCGGGGTCGCCGACTTCCTCGGCGGCCTTGCCTCGCGCCGTGATTCCGCGTTCGCGGTCACCGCGTCGGCGCATGCGCTCGGCATGATCGCCTTCGCACTCGGCGTCGTGCTCTTCCCGGTGCCCTACACGACCATGGCCGCTGTCGCCGGCGTCGCGGCGGGCGTTTCGGGCGGCATCGGCGTGGTCTCGCTGTATGCCGCCCTCGCGCGCGGGCGCATGAGCGTGGTGGCGCCCGTGACGGCGGCGCTTTCGGGCTCGCTGCCTGCGGTGTTCGGCCTGCTGCGCGGCGAATCCATAACGCCGATCGACTATGTGGGCCTCGCTCTCGCTCTCGCCGCGACCGTCGTGGTGAGCGCCAACTCCGGCGAGGACGCCGAGGACGGCCCCGCCGCCCTTCCGCCGGTGGCGCTCGTGCTGTCGTTGGTGGCGGGCGTCGGGTTCGCCGGCTCGTTCATCTCGTTCTCCTTCGCGGGCGACGCGTCGGGATTCTGGCCGCTATTCGCCGCGCGGGTCACGTCGTTTGCGATGCTCGGCGCCGTTGCGTTGGTCCGGCGCGGTACCCTGCGCCTGGTGCCCGATGCGCGTCCTTCGACCGTAGGCGCCGGGCTGCTCGACGCGGCCGCCAACGTGACGATGATCAGCGCCATCCGCATCGGGCCTCTGGCCGTCGCCTCGGTTCTCGGCTCGCTCTATCCCGTGTTCACGCTGCTGCTGGCGCGTATCGTCCTACACGAGCGGCTGCGCGGCATCCAGCGTCTCGGCGTTGCCTTGGCGCTGCTTGCAGTGCTGATCACCGCCTGGCCGTAGCCGGCAGGGTACGAACTACACACGTCCGCATCGAGCGAGGAGAGGCGATGGCCAGCATGTTGCCGGGTCGCGTCGTGGTTGTCGGCGGGGCCAATCTCGACGTCGTCGGGCACTCCTTCGCCCCGCTCGTCGCCGAGGACTCCAACCCGGGCTTCGTGCGCCGCAGCGCCGGCGGGGTCGGTCGCAACATCGCCGAGAACCTCGCGCGGCTGGGGGTCGAGACGTCGCTTCTGACGGTCTTCGGCAACGATGTGAACGCTCGCGAGGTGATGGACCGCTGCACCTCGTCGGGTATCGACCTGTCGCTCTCCGCCACGGTGGACCTGCCGGGCTCGCTCTATCTTGCGATCCTCGACGACGGCGGCGACATGGCGCTCGCGCTGTCGGACATGCGCGCGCTCGAGCGTCTGACGCCGGCGATGCTCGCCGAGAGGGCCGCCGATCTCGCGGCCGCCGACCTTATCGTGATCGACGCCAACCTGCCGTCGGAGTCACTTGCCTGGCTCGCCGAGGAGGCGCTGGCTCCCCTCGTGGTGGACGCCGTTTCGACGACCAAGGCCGAGCGCTTGGGACCGTACCTGTCATCGTTCGCCGTGCTGAAGTGCAACGCCGCCGAGGCCTCGATGCTGTTGGGCGACCAGGCCGACCGCCTCGATGCCGAGGAGATCGCCGAGCGGCTCAACGGTGTGGTCCGCGGGCCGGTCTTCGTGACTGCGGCCGCCGGCGGCGTCTCGTACGCCGACGCCACTGAGCGCGGCCATCTCCCGGCGCCCCATGCCGCAGTCGCGAACGCCACCGGCGCGGGCGATGCGTTCACGGCCGGTCTTGTGGCGGCTCAGCTCGCAGGCGTCACCGCGCCGCATGCGGCCGCGTTCGGCTCGGCGCTCGCCGCGCTCACGCTCGCGAGCCAGCACACCGTGAGCGAGCGAGTGAACCCCGAAGTACTCGGCAAGGCGATGAAGGAGTGGAATCGATGACGACACGCATCCGCATATCCGACGAGGTTGCCGAGGCGCTCGGCGCCGGACGTGCCGTGGTCGCTCTGGAGTCCACCATCATCAGCCACGGCTTCCCGTTCCCGGCGAACCTCGACTGCGCTCGCGAGGCCGAGGCGCGGGTCCGGGCGGCCGGAGCCGTTCCGGCCACGATCGCGGTACTCGGCGGCACACCCACCGTCGGGCTGTCTGCCGAGGAGCTTGAGCACCTGGCGACGGCTGGGCCCGACCGGGTGCGCAAGGCGTCCCGCCGAGACCTCGGGGTGCTCGCCGCCCTCGGCTCGGACGGCGCCACGACGGTAGCCGGCACCATGGTCATCGCCGAGCTCGCCGGCGTCAGGGTCTTCGCGACAGGCGGCATCGGCGGCGTCCACCGCGGAGCCCAGGAGTCGTTCGACGTCTCGGCGGACCTGCTCGAACTCGCCCGGACCGACGTGTGCGTCGTATGTGCCGGGGCCAAGTCGGTCCTCGACCTGCCGCTGACGCTCGAGGTGCTCGAGACGCACGGAGTGCCCGTCCTCGGCTACCAGACCGACGAGTTCCCCGCGTTCTACACACGCACCAGCGGCCTCGGCGTCGACGCTCGCATGGAGACCGCCGAGGAGATCGCTCGGGTCATCGAGGCGCGCGCCGAGCTTGGCATCGGGGGCGGGATGGTGGTAGCCAACCCGATTCCTCGGCAGTACGAGATCGAGCCGGAGCGGCTGAACGTGTGGATCGACCAAGCGCTGCGCGACGCCGAGGAGGCCGGCGTCCATGGCAAGGACGTGACGCCGTTCCTGCTCGCGCGCATGCACGCGCTGTCCGAGGGTGCGAGCGAGGAAGCGAACAAGCAACTGGTGTACTCGAACGCCAGACTGGCCGCACAGGTGGCGGTGGCCCTCGCCGAGGGAGGCCGCTAGCTCTTCACGAACTCCGTGCGGCGAAGACGGATGGCCGACCAGTCGGCGTCCACGGCGACCTGCGCTACGGGTCGCAGCCCGGTCGGCTCGAAAAGCGGCCAGGTGGTGTCGCGGTTCACGTCGGGCTTGGGGTAACGCTTCGAGGTGCCCTTCGGGTAGCAGAACCACGCGAGGGCGTCTCCTTCGAGCGAGGCAGCGATCGTCGGTGCCAGCCGCTCCGCCTCACCGCGGGTCTTCGCGAACGCGATGACGAACGGGTAGGTACCCGCCGGCGAGCGGTCCACTGCCGCCCCCGCTGCCTCGAGCGCGGAGACGAGCGGCTCGAGTTCCTCGGGCACGCCGAGCGCGAGCACTGCGCCCTGACCGTTGTAGCGAAGCTTCTTCAGCACGTCGTCCATGAGGCGTTCCCTTCGTTCACGTCGGTGAGCGCCCCGATTGTCCCGCGACTCACTGCCGGTGCGCGAGCCTCGCGCTCTGACTGCACGCCGCCGTACCGTCGCGCTAGCCGAGGAAGTGAGCGAACCAGTCGCTCGAAAGCTCCGCGACTCTCTCTAGCGTCCCCGGCTCTTCGAACAGGTGGGTCGCGCCGGGCACGAGCTCCAACTTCTTGTCGCGCGCGCCGATCGAGGCGAGCGCACGGCGGTTGAGCGCGATGACCACAGGGTCGTCGCCACCGACGACGAGCAGCGTTGGCGCCCGAACGGCGCTGAGACGGGCCTCCTCGGCGAGATCCGGCCGACCGCCGCGAGACACCACCGAGCGAACGACGTCCGGCCGCTCGGCCGCCGCGCCAAGCGCTGCCGCCGCGCCGGTGCTCGCGCCGAAGATGCCGAGCCGCAGGTCCGAGGTGTCCGGCCGGCTCCCCAGCCAGTCGATAGCCGAGACAAGCCGTGCTGTGAGCAGGTCGATCTCGAAGCGGTTCTCGTACAGCTGGTCTTCCTCGGCGGTCAGGAGGTCGAACAGGAGCGTGCCGAGATGTCCGCCCTGGCGCAGTGTCGCCGCGACGAACTGGTTGCGCGGACTCAGCCGACTGGAGCCGCTTCCGTGAGCGAATACGACGATGCCACGGGCCCCCGGAGGGACGTGCAGGATCGCTGGGAGTTGGGCGTCCGGTGTAGGGATGGTCATCTCGGCCATGTGGACTCCGTTGCACGAGCCGTCATGGATAGGCTGATACCCGAAGCTGCATGGTTAGAGCAGACGCGCTTCGTGGCACTGTTCGTGATAGACTGTCGCGCCCGCGCCCGCCTGGGCGCGCCCCTATACAGAACGGGTTTGAGTTCATGCGCCAGAACGACATTCGCAACATCGCCATCATCGCTCACGTCGACCACGGGAAGACGACTCTCGTGGACACGTTGCTCCAGACCACCCACGTGTTCCGCGAGAACCAGGAGGTTGCTGAGCGCGTTCTCGACAGCAACGACCAGGAGCGGGAACGCGGTATCACCATCCTCGCGAAGAACATCTCGATCCGCCACCGCGACACCAAGATCAACGTCATCGACACCCCGGGCCACGCAGACTTCGGCGGCGAGGTGGAGCGCGTCCTCAAGATGGCCGATGGCTGCCTGCTCATCGTCGACGCCTTCGAGGGCACCATGCCGCAGACGCGCTTCGTTCTGCGCCACGCTCTCGAGCACGGCTTGAAGCCCATGGTCGTCGTCAACAAGATCGACCGCCCGGGCGCTCGTCCGCACGAGGTCATCGACGAGGTCTTCGAGCTCATGCTCGACCTCGGGGCCAACGACGAGCAGCTCGACTTCCCGGTGGTCTACACCAGCGCCGTGAACGGCTACGCGCGCCTTGAGCCCGACGGCGACAACATGGACATGCTGCCGCTGCTCGACGCCATCGTCGACCACATCCCCGCGCCGGACGTCGACCCCGACGGCCCCGTCGCGATGCAGGTCTGCACGATCGACTATTCGAACTTCGTCGGCCGTATCGGCATCGGTCGCCTTTTCTCAGGCACGCTGAACGCGGGCGAGCGCATCCTCGTCATCAAGAACGACGGCAGCCGCTACCAGGCCAACGTGAAGCAGCTCTTCACCTTCGAAGGCATGGGACGCGCCGAGCAGAAGTCGGCGCACGCAGGCGACATCGTTGCCGTGGTGGGCGTCGAGGACGCTGACATCGGCGACATGTTCACCTGCCGCATCGACCCGATCACGCTCGCCCCGATCCACGTCGAGGAGCCGACGATGTCGGTCGTCTTCGAGCCCTCGACCAGCCCGCTCGTCGGCCAGGAAGGCGACATCGTCGGCAGCCGCCAGATCAAGGAGCGCCTGTTCCGCGAGGCCGAGTCCAACATCTCGATGAACATCCAGGAGACCGAGGACAAGACCGGCATGGAGGTCTCCGGTCGCGGAGTCCTGCACATCTCGGTGCTCATGGAGACCATGCGCCGCGAGGGCTACGAGTTCCAGGTCGGGCGGCCCCGCGTGATCATCAAGGAAGACGAGCACGGCAAGAAGCTCGAGCCGGTCGAGCAGGCCGTAGTCGATGTGCCCGCCGAGTACGCCGGCAAGGTCATCGAGATCTTCGGTTCGGCCGGAGGCGAGATGACCGACATGGTGCAGCGCGATGAGCACGTGCATCTCGAGTTCAAGATCCCGTCCCGTGGCGTCATGGGCCTGCGTACCCGCATCCTCAACGCCACCCGCGGCGAGGGCACGCTCTTTCACCACTTCGCCGAGTACGGCGCCTATCGCGGAGCCATGGGCGGCCGCCAGAACGGCTCGCTGATCGCGATGTCCACCGACCAGGCCGTCGCCTTCGGCCTCGACGCCCTCCAGCAGCGCGGCAAGCTCTTCGTGAGCCCCGGCGTCATGTGCTACGAGGGCATGATCGTCGGCGAGCACGCCAAGAGCGGCGACCTCGTGGTCAACGTCGCGAAGGCCAAGCAGCTGACCAACATGCGCTCGTCCTCGGCAGACAAGGGCATCGTCCTCGCGCCGCCGGTCACGTTCACGCTGGAAGAGGCGCTCGAGTACATCGAGGACGACGAGCTCGTCGAGGTGACTCCCAAGTCGATCCGCCTACGCAAGCGGCTGCTCAACGAGAAGGACCGCAAGCGGGCGAGATAGTCGCGCCAGGCCTTGCCGCTCCCGTGGACGGCCTCGCGGTGCGCCCTTCGGCCGCCTGCGCTAGTCTAGTGTGCAGGGACCAGGGCGAGGGGGAGTCGTGACGGATCAGCCGATGCAGGGCACGGATCAGATCGTCGATGGCTATCGGCGGTTCGTGGACAGCTTCGGTATGGTGCTCGTCCTGCTGCTCATCGCGATAGGCTTTGCCGCGCTGTCTTCCGAGGGGCCGACGGGCAAGTTCGTCTCCCAGCTCCTCCTGGGGATCGCGACGTTGTTCGCGCTGCGCGCGTCCGGGGTGCGTCTGGTCACCATGCGCGTCATGTACGTGGCCGTGCTCCTCGCGATCTTGGTGAGCGCAGCGTCCCTGTTGTACGGGACGACGAGCGGCCTCCTGTTCAGCCGGCTTGTGACGATCACCCTCGTGCTTGTCACGATGGGCTCCATCGTCGGGCGGATCGCCCAGCATCGCCGGATCAATATCCAGACCGTACTGGGCGCCCTATCCTTCTACCTCCTCATCGGCCTGCTCTTCTCGTACTTTTACGCGCTCGTGCCAGTGATCTGGCATGTCTCCCCGTTCAATCAGACCGAGGCGCCGGCGAGTGTCGACTTCATCTACTTCAGCTACGTGACGCTCGCGACCGTCGGGTACGGTGACTTCACGCCGTCGACCGCACTGGTGAAGTCGGCCGCGGTCCTCGAGGCTCTCATCGGACAGCTGTACCTCGTGTCCGTCGTGGCGTTGCTCGTGTCGAACTTCGGGCGCGAGAGGCCTCGCCGGGAAGACCGCAGCTGACGAAACCGCAGACGCTGAAGGTCCCAGGCGCGGGACGTCGCCGAGGACACCGGGGCTGAACGCCGCGTGCCAACTGGGTAGAACGTCGGTATGACTACGCCCGATGTGGACTGCCCCTTCTGCGCCATCGCGGCCGGCGCGCATGCCGCCGATGTCGTGTACCGCGATAGCAGTGTCGTGGCCTTTCTCGATCGGCGTCCGCTGTTTCCGGGACACGTGCTGATCGTCCCCACTTCGCATATCGAGACGCTCGCCGACGCCCCGGACGAGGCCGTCTGTCGCCTGATGAAGGTCGTCAAGGCGACGTCGGCCGCGATGAAGAGCGGCCTTGGCGCAGACGGGAGTTTCGTCGCGAACAACAACGAGGTCAGCCAGAGCGTGCCCCATCTCCACTTCCACGTCGTGCCGAGGCGTTTTCACGATGGCCTCAAGCATTTCTTCTGGCCTCGGGCCGGCTACGAGAGTGATGAGCAGCGCACCGAGATCGCACGCGTCCTCGCCGATGCGATAGCTGCCGAGCTCGCGGGTAAGCGGGCGGTGGGCGAAGCATGAGAATCTGGACGATCGGCTACGAGGGCTGGGGCTTCGACGTGTGGGCGGACGCCCTCTTGAACGCGGGGGTCAAGACGGTGGTCGATGTGCGCGAGCTACCCCTGTCGCGCCGGCCGGGCTGGTCCAAACGCGCACTCGCTGAGAAGCTCGCTGACCGCGGCCTCGGCTACGTCCATATGAGGGGCCTCGGCACTCCCGCTCCCCTGAGGCACGCTCTGCGCGACGGCGGTCTCAGCTTCGCCGAGTTCACGCCTCAGTTCGAGGCCATCCTGGCGGATCATGCAGAGGACCTCGCAGCGCTCGCGCACCTGGCGAGCATGACGCCTGTCGCCCTCATGTGTTGGGAAGAGGACCCCGGCCACTGTCACCGCTCGCTGGTGGCCAAAGCGCTTGCAGACTCCATCGACGAGCCGCTCGACGTCTCCGATTTGAGGCGCCTCGACCACGTGTCGACGGACGACTGAAGCCCACCGATTTCCCTTCGGCAAGCAGCCTTCTCGGCATGCGTCTCGCTACACCATGGGCACGGCGGATGCCGAGGACGCCAATGGGGCGTACCGATGATCGAGGGAGGTGATCCAGCGTTGAGTAAACAGAGCATCGCTGCGGTCCGGACCACCACGATTGTCCCGGGGGTTCTGACCTCCTAGAACGGCGGCGTTCACCGGGGGAACGAGCCCGGTACAAATGACGCCACCAACGACGACTGAATGTCGCTGTTCGGCAGCGATGAAGGAAGGCCACCTCGCTTGCGGGGTGGCCTTCCTGCGTTCGCGTGGACCTCGCAGTGGCATGTCCGTCTTCCGCGCGCTCGTCGGGAGGGCCTTCAGCGACAAGCCTTGCGCGAAGGGGCACGATATCGTGGTGAGGGACGACGGGGGGGAGGACCCATGCGGATCCGGGAGATGGCTGGTGCTGATCTTACGGAGGTGCTCGACGTCATCGCGCGGGCCTTCGCGCCGACGGGCGAATCGGAGGAGGTCGCTCGCCTCGTGCGCGAACTCTCCGAGGATCCGGGCTACCAACCGCGCTACTCGCTTGTCGCCGAGGAGGACGGCCACATCGTCGGCCATGTGCTGCTCTCGCTGGTCTTTGCTGCCGATGACGAACCGCTGCTCCTGCTCGCTCCGCTCGCTGTCGCACCGGAGCACCAGCAAGCCGGCATCGGCGCCGCTCTGGTGACCGCGGCGCTCACAAGGGCCGCCGAGGATGGCGCGCGCATGGTCCTTGTCTACGGCGATCCGGCCTACTACGGCCACTTCGGGTTCTCGGCCAAGGCCGCGGGTCGGATCACGCCGCCGCACCCGTACTTCGAGCCCGGGTGGCAAGCGGTCGTCCTCGGCGATGGAGGGGCGAACGAAACGGCCGGCCCCTTGCGGGTACCGGCCGTGCTCGATGTGCCTGAGATGTGGGAAGTGCCCGGCGTCTGACGCTAGCCGCAGCCGCCCGGTGCGCAGCACGGCGACGACGGCGAGGTGCTCGGGTCGAACTCGCTACCTATCGCGACGAAGTCCGCGTCGCGGCTCTTCAGGATGCAGGTCGAGTCCACGCCCAGCGGATCGCCGAACTCATGGAACGCCTTGGTGCGGCATCCTCGGCAGATGCGGGAGTACTCGCACTCGTCGTCCGAGCACCAGCCCTTCGCGTCCGACTGGTCGAACTGGTACAGCGACTCGACCGCCTGCTGCAGCGTCATCTCGCGGATGTTGCCGATGGTCCAGTCCTGAGCGAACTGGCAGGGCATGATGCCGCCCTCGGAGTTGATGTTCATGTGGCCCTTGC
>CAZSLI010000026.1:0-23564 GCA_964607705.1 uncultured Eubacteriales bacterium | reverse complement strand
GAACGGCACGCCGAAGCCGGTGTGGCCGGTGGTGAAGCTCTTGCGGTTGAAGTCGTTGTCGCTCGCCATGTGCAGGCCGGACAAGTCGACGCTTGCACTCACGATCTGCGTCCCGGTTGAACCCGCGTGCCTGAGCCCGCGCGCGGTTCCGGTGGTGTTGCCGCCACCCGCGTGCGTGATGACGCAGACGTCGGGCGCCGCACCGGTGGCCCCGACCATGTCGCGAACCACCTCGACGCCGAGGGTCTGGATGCCCGCGACACCGAAGGTCGAGTAGAGGGAAGCGGCGAAGTAGCCGGTTTGGTCGAGCAGGTCGAGCATGTGGCTGAAGAGCTCCGGCCCCACGGTGAGCTGCACGACCTCGGCGCCGAACGCCTCGCAGATGCGGGACTTCTCGACGATCTCAGGCTGCCCGACGTGCCGCGAGTCGAACGTCTCCTGCACGATGATGCAGTCGAGTCCGCGCCGGGCAGCCTGGCTCGCGACCGCTGCGCCGTAGTTGCCGGAGGTGGCCGCGATGACGCCCGCGTAGCCCTTCTCCTCGGCCACGTGGATGCTCATGCTCGCGCGGCGGTCCTTGAACGAGCCCGCCATGTTCGCGGCCTCGTCCTTCACGAAGATGCGCGCCCCATGCCCCGGCGCAGCGTACGAACGCACGAGCTCGGTCAGGTTGTGCAGCTCGAGCAACGGCGTGTTGCCCACGCCGGCCCTGGTCTGGATCTCGGCGATCTGCTCGACGGTGTACCCGGTCGCGGCCATGATGCCTTCGTAGTCGAAGGCGATCGGCGAGCGTTCGAACGCCGAGTAGTCCGTCCCGAGCGCGCGCACCATGATCTCGCCGCGGCGCGCCATGAGCTCGTCGAAGCGGCCGCTCATCGCGCCTCACCCCCTGCGCGGTAGCAGCGCAGCCGTGCGCGCAGGTCGCGTCCGATGTGCGTGATCTCGGGTGGGGGGTCGCCGAAGGTGTGGTGGTAGCCGGGGTTCACTGCGGTGAGCCGGCCGGTCACTCGGCGGCCCGTCATGGTCTCGACAGTGACCTCGTCGCCCATGCCAGCGTCAGCCTCGGCGAAGCCCTTGATCCACATGCGCAGCGGCTTCTCGGCAGTCTCGGGAGGGAGCGCAGGCGAACGGTCAGCTGGCTCGAGCAGGACGGACTCGACCTCCACCCAGTCGCCGGGGCGGCAGCGGTCGGTTGCCATCGGTATCACCTTCGTCTCTGGTCGAAGAGCCTAAGCGGGTGCCCAGAAGCGCGGGATCGGCAGATCCACCACAGTGACGATTCCCGCAGGAGCGTCGCCGATGAGCGGGATGTAGTTCCCCGTGCTCGCGTAGGTGCCCTTGCCGCCCGGGATCTCCGGGTTGGTGGCCATGTGCACCTCGGGATCGCCGAAGATGTGGATGTAGTCGCCCGTGCCGACACCCTCCATGTGCGGGTGGATCTGTTGGGGGTGGGTCAGCTCGATCTTGAGCTCGTCGCCGACGTATCCGCGACCTATCTGCTTGCATCCGGCGACGTTGCCCGGCTTGACCGTCACGTGCGGCGTCGAGCGCTCGACCGTCGACACAATGGGCTCGCGTGTCTCCTCGACGCGATCGAACTTCCAGCCCAACGCGCGGCCGATGAGGTGGATCGACTCGGGGAAGCCGATGTGGCCCACGATGCTGCCGTCCGCCACCCCGGCTTCGAACTCCTCCACGGTGGTGCCGACGCCCTGGGTCCGCATCACGGTGGGGCCGAACGGCGAGAGGTCGTTCACGCGCTGGGCCTCGATGCGGTCGATGCGCAGGTTCACGGAGCTCCACATGACGATGAGCGCGTCGAGGATGAAGCCCGGATTGATGCCCGTGCCGAGCACTGAGACGCCGTGCTCCTTCGCGAGCGCGTCGATGCGCTCGGCCCACTCGGGGTCGCTCGCCCACGGGTACGCGAGCGTCTCGGCAGTGCAGATCACGTTCGCGCCGGCGCGGATGCTCGGCTCGATCTGCGGCGTGACCTCGTGCAGGAAGCTCTGGGTCGCGATGCAGACGACGTCCGGCTTCTCGGCAAGAACGGCGTCGAAGTCGGTGGTCATGCTCACGTCACACGGCCTGCCGAGGAGCTCGCTCACCGGCTTGCCCTCAAGCTCAGGCTCGTAAGCGATGACTCCAACGATCTCAACCTGGTTCGGACGGTCCAGCAGGAAGCCGAGCAGCCCCTGCGACATCATTCCTGTGCCCCACACTGCGACCTTGATCACGTGCGACCACCCTTCGCCTGATGCAGAAGATGAGCGAGTCTATGCACGCCGAATCTTCCCACAGCGGCGGGTGCGAGAGTAGCCGTGACCTGTCCGGTCGGTGGGCGGCGTTAGTGAGGGTAGGCGATCTCGGCGACGGTCCACGCGAGCGCGAGCACGAACAAGGCGATCGCGAACCACAGGACCCATGAACGTTCGTGCTTGCCGATGACGGCAACGAGCGCCAAGGCACCCCCCACGAATTCCAGTGCGAATGCGCCAATCGTCGGCACCGGGACCGGCAGGGAAGCCAGCTTGAGCCCGATCACCAGCACGAACACGACCGTGATGCCGGCGCTCCACCTGCCAACGGAGGTATTCGGCAGTTCGAACAACCTGCTGCCGGTCCGGTCAGGCCTCGCCGAGATGACCTGCTCGTTCGATGCGGCGTCGGACATGACGATCCGCCCCCCTCAAAGCAATGGCCCCTTGGTAGGGATTGTACGCTCGCGGGCGGAACCGGAAACGCCGGCTAAGAGCCGCTGGAGTCCGCCTCCTCGGCAAGCATTACCGCCGCTCCGAGGGTGAGCGATGCGGGAGCCCCGTCCTCGCCGAGCAGGTCGTCGCCTCTGAGCCGCTCCTCGACCGCAGGCAGTGCATCGCACAGGTACACGCGCACCCCGCGTTTGCGCAGCGCGCCAACGACGTCGCGCAACGCGACGAGGCCGGTGAGGTCGATGAAAGGCACCCTCGCAAGCTTGATGATCACCGCATGCGGGTCGCTATCGCTGTGCAACAGGGCGCTCTCGAACTGTTCGGCTGCCCCGAAGAAGAACGGTCCGTCGACGGTGTACACGATGATGCCCTCGGGCAACCTGAGCTCGGCTGCGTCGGCTGAGATTCCGGATCCGGGGCGGTAGCCGGGGTCCTCGGCGATGTGCGATGCGAACTCCTCGGCAGGTAACGCGCGCACCTCGACGGTGGCGATCATCCGGCGCAAGAAGTTCAGCAGCGCGAGGATGACGCCGACCTCGACGGCGATCGAGAGGTCGGCGAAGATCGCGAGCGCCATCGTCGCGAACATGACTCCGACGTCCGAGCGAGGAGCGCGACGAGCGATGCGCGCGACTCGCGCGAGCTGGCTCATGTCCCAGGCGACCACGAACAGGATCGCCGCAAGCGTGGTCAGCGGCACGTTGTTGGCCAGCGGTGCGAGAACCAACAACACGAGCGCGATCGTAGCCGCATGCGACAAGCCGGCTATCGGCGACCTGCCTCCGTGGCGAACGCTGGTCGCGGTGCGCGCGATGGCGCCGGTCGCCGCAAAGCCGCCGAAGAGCGACGCCCCGACGTTCGCGATGCCCTGCCCGACGAGCTCCTGGTTAGGGTCGTGTTTCGTGCCGATGAGGCCGTCCGCGACGGTCGCCGAGAGAAGCGACTCGATCGCGCCGAGGAGCGCGATGGCGATCGCAGGCTGCACTAGTTCAGGCACCTGCGCCATGGAGAGATGCGGGGGCGTGAAGTGCGGCAGCCCCGAGGGGATGCCCCCAAACACGCTACCGATGGTCGCAACGGACGCTGGCTGCCACACGGCGACTGCGGCGGTGCCGGCGAGGAGCGCGACCATGGGCGCCGGCACCTTGCCGAGGACAGGTATCTTCGGCCACAACACGAGTACGGCGAGCGACGCCACCCCGATCAACGTCGTGGCAAGGTCGAGCTGTGGCAGCGCCCGCACCAGACCGGGCAGCTTCTCCAGCAGGGAAGTGCCCTCGACGGCCGGCAACCCGAAGAAGTTCTGCCATTGCCCCACCCAAATGACCACGGCGATTCCCGCGGTGAAGCCAAGGACGACCGATTCCGGCATATAGCGGATGACCGCGCCGAGGCGCGATAGGCCGAGGACCACGAGTATGAGCCCGGCCATGAGCGTGATGATCTGCAGGCCCGCGAAGCCGAACTTTGCCGTGATCGTGACGAGCAGCACCGCGAACGCGCCGGTCGGTCCGGCGATCTGCACCCGACTGCCGCCCAGGAGCGTCACGAGCAACCCGGCGAGCAGCGCCGTGTAGAGGCCCTGCTCCGGCTTAGCGCCCGAGGCGATCGCGAAGGCCATGGCCAGTGGCAGGGCCACCACTCCGACTACCGCGCCGGCGGCGAGGTCGGATGTGATGCGGTCACGCCGAAACAGACCGGCGCGCCAAGCTTCGAGGATCGCAGGCACGGGTGCTCCAAGGACGGATCAAGGGGACCCAAAGAACGTAGCACAGCGTACGAGCCCGGCGGTCCCCGAGGCGCCCAGCGTCACTCTCCCGTCATGCGGACGGTCGTCGTCTTCGGCAAGCGGCGGACCGAGCGGCGCAGAACCTGGGCGCTACCGCAGGATGAAGAAGACGACGATCAGTGCGACGACGCCGATGACCCCGACGAGAAGCCCCAGCCAGTTCATCCACGAGCGCTCGCCGTGGATGAGCATCGCAAGAAGGCACACGATGCCCGCCGCAATGCCCATTGAGAACACCACCACTGCCCCGAACGGGATGCTCGCGAGGATCTTTGGCGCGAACAGGAACAGGAAGAGCAAGGCCATGACCCCGCCGGTCATCCCCAACTTGGTCCGCGGCAGCGCGAAAACCTCGCTGTTCGGCTCCTCGGCCTTCTGTTTGTGCTCTGCGTCGCTCACGGGGCCGCCTCAGATCCCGCCGGAGCCCTCGGCCTTTTGCCTCGTGAGGTTAGCCGTGCGCCGGAAATTGAGCGCCTCGACACCCAGCGAGAACAGGATCGCGAAGTAGACGTAGTTGCGGTCGAGCTCTTCTCCGAACGCGTCGGCGATGAGCAGCACGCCCACGAGCACTAGGAACGCCAGCGCAAGCATCTTGAGCGACGGGTGCTTCTGGATGAAGTCGGCGAGCGGGCCTGCGAAGAACATCATGGCGACGACGGCGATGGTCATCGCGATGATGATGATGATGTACTGCTGAGTCAGGCCCACGGCGGTGAGCACCGAGTCGATGGCGAACACCATGTCGACGACGACGATCTGGGCGATGACGCCGGCCATAGCGCCCTTACCGGTGCCCATCTTCTTGGCCTCGTGCTCGCCTTCCTCTTCCTTGAGCTCGGTCTCCTTGTAGATCTCGGTGACCGCCTTGTAGGTGAGGAACAGACCACCGGCGAGCAGGATAACGTCCTTAGTGCTGAACTCGTGGCCCGCGATGGTGAACAGCACGTTGCTCTCGAGCGCCAGCAGCCGAGCGATGCCGAGCACCATGACGATCCTGCCGATCAGCGCGAGCGAGAGTCCGAACTTGCGCACGAAGTCGCGCTTCTCGGCAGGCACGCTGTCGGTCACGATCGCTAGGAAGATGATGTTGTCGACCCCGAGAACGAGCTCGAGCACGGTCAACGTGAAAAGCGAGATCACGGCGGCGGGGGTGAACAGCTGTTCCATCAAGGGCGTCTTTCTCGCAGGCGTGCGGACGCTGCCGATTATGCCAGTTTCAATCAGTACTGGAAGGTCTTCCGGTAGGCGGTCGCTGCGAACGCGAGTCCCCGCGTGACGCCACGCCGTCCTGGGGAACCTTCGATGGTGGAGGTGTGCCCATGCGCAGGATGTTCGATCCCAAGACGATCGCCGTCATCGGAGCGTCGGAGACGGAAGGCTCGGTAGGTCGCACGATCATGGACAACGCGCTCGCCTCGGGCGGGCGTACGGTGTGGCCGGTGAACCCCAAGCACGCGACGATCCTCGGCGTGCCGGCGTACAAGACCATCGGGGAGGTGCCAGGCGAGGTCGATCTGGCGATGGTGGCCACACCGGCCGCGACCGTCCCCGACGTACTGGCCGCATGCGCAGCAAAGGGCGTCCACGGCGCGATCGTGGTCTCAGCCGGCTTCGGCGAGACGGGCGCGGCCGGGGCGGAGCTGGAGGCGAAGGTCCGCGAGGTGCTGGCCGACAGCCCCATGCGGGTGGTGGGCCCCAACTGCCTCGGCGTCATCCGTCCGACCGTCGACCTCAACGCTTCCTTCCTCAAGATCACGCCGCAGCCGGGCAACATCGCGCTCATCTCGCAGAGCGGCGCGCTAGGAACGGGCATGCTCGACTGGGCGATCGACGCGCACATCGGCTTCTCGATGTTCGCGAGTGTCGGCGCTATGGTCGACGTGGACTTCGCCGATCTCGTCGACTTCCTCGGCGAGGACGAGCAGACCCGCGCGATCCTCATATATATGGAGACGATCGGGAACGCTCGCCGCTTCATGAGCGCCGCCCGCAGCTTCGCACGCAACAAGCCGATCATCGTGCTCAAGCCGGGCCGGTATGCCGAGAGCGCGAAAGCGGCGCTGTCCCATACAGGCTCGATGGCGGGCGGCGACGAGATCTACGAGGCCGCCTTCCGTCGCAACGGCGTCGTACGGGTGCACGAGGTGGCCGGGCTGTTCAACGCGGCCGCCGTCCTCGACTCCGCACGCCTGCCCAAGGGGCCGGCCGTTGCCATCGTCACAAACGCCGGAGGCCTCGGCGTCATGGCGACCGATGCGATAGTCGAACACGGTGGCCAGCTCGCCGAGATCCCGGATGCTATGGTCGAGCGCCTCAACCAGGCGCTCCCCCCATACTGGAGCCACGGCAATCCCATCGACGTGCTAGGAGACGCGGGCAGCGACCGTTTCGTCGCAGCCGTCAGCGCCTGCCTCAAGGAGCCGAGCATCAACGGCATCCTCGTCATCTACACCCCGCAGGGCAACGCGCGCCCCGACGAGATGGCGCGACAGGTAGCTGATTTGGTGAAGGGCTCCGAGAAGCCTGTGCTTACCGTGTTGATGGGCGGCCAGACCATCCGCGAGGGCCGCCGCATCTTCAGCGAAGCCGGCGTCCCGACGTACGAGACGCCCGAGGAGGCAGTCAAGACCTATCTCGGCATGTATCGCTACTCGAAGAACCTCGAGCTGCTCTACGAGACCCCGTCGGAGCTGGGAATCGACGTAGCGCCGCCGAGCCACAACCTGCAGGCGCTGGTGCGCCGCGTCGCGCATTCCGGTCGGCTGGTGCTCACGGAGGAGGAGTCGAAGCGCTTCCTCATGACCTACGGCATGCCCACGGTCCCCGCCGAGATCGTTCAGTCCGCCGAGGAGGCGCTGGAGGCTGCCGAGCGGCTCGGCTACCCGGTGGTGCTCAAGATCGTCTCGCACGACATCACCCACAAGAGTGCGGCGGGCGGCGTCGAGGTGGGCCCGTGTTCCGCCGACGACCTGCGCCAGGCATACGACACCATGATCGCGCGAGTGAAGGCGAAGAACCCGCAGGCCGCCATCGAGGGCGTCTCGGTCCAGAAGATGATCCGCAAGATCGACTACGAGCTGATCCTCGGCATGAAGAAGGACGAGCAGTTCGGGTCGGTCGTGGTGTTCGGCGCCGGCGGCGTGGCGGCCGAGTCGCTGGCCGACTTCGCCGTGGCGCTGCCTCCGCTCAACCCGGTTCTCGCTCGCCGGATGATGGAGGAGACACGCGTTTACCGCACGATGACCAACCATCCCGGCGGCGTCGTCGCGCCGGACCTCGAATCGGTCGAGCAACTCATCACCATGCTGAGCAACATCGTGGTCGACTTCCCTGAGATCGCCGAGATCGACATCAACCCGGTCGTCATCTCGAACGGCAAGCCCATCGTGGTGGACGCGCGCATCATCATCGACCAGGCGGTGCTCGACGGGCACCCGGACAGGCCGCACCTCGTCATCACGCCGTACCCCACCCGCTACGTGGCGCCCTGGCGCATGAACGACGGCACGGAGGTGTTGCTCAGGCCGATTCGCCCGGAGGACGAACCGATGATCGGCGACATGCTCCGGACGATGAGCGAGGCATCCCTCAAGAGCCGCTTCTTCGCGGGCCTGCCCGAGTTGAGCCACGAGCGGCTCGTGCGCTTTACCAACATCGACTACGAGCGCGAGCTGGCCATAGTCGCGGAGCTCACGCAGGAGGGCCAGCGCCGGATCCTCGGCGTCGGACGGCTCCTCGGCGACCCGACCCGCGGGTCGGGCGAGCTGACGGTCATAGTCCACGACGACTTCCAAGGGCGCGGCCTGGGCTTCAAGCTGGCGGACCTGATCATCGGCATCGCGCAGGAGCGCGGCTTCGCTGAGATCGAGGCACTCATCACGGCTGACAACCAGCCCATGCTCGACCTCGCCGAGAATCTGGGCTTCACCGCCGAGCAACCCGAAGACGGCATGGTGCGGGTCTGCCTCGACCTCGAGTGACGGGCGCCCCGCGCCCGTGGGTATGAGCCGGGGTGCGAAAGGGGTGGTGGCCATGCCGCTGTACGTGATGCTCAGCCGACTGACCGATCAGGGCGCCAAGACCGTGAAGAACAACCCCGAGCACATCCTCGAGGTGGACAGCGAGCTGTCGAACATGGGCCTGAAGGTGCTCCAGCAGTACGCCGTCCTCGGCAGGTTCGACTTCGTGAACATCGTCGAGGCGCCGGACGACATGACCGCAGCGAGGGCAGCACTCGAACTGGCCTCACGCGGTTCCATCCGCATCGAGACCCTTGCGGCAATCCCGGTCGAGGACCTCATCGGCGGTCTTAAGTAGTCACGCTGGCGAGGGAGCCTCATTCAGCGGCCCCCTCGCCCCGGATGGATGTCAGCGCACGTAGAAGTACGTGTACGCCGAGTATCCGGCCTGATGCCTGTCGTCTGCCGGCGCGTATGCCCTCAGGCGCCAGCTACCGCGCTTGTTGAACCTGAGCCGCGCGGTGTACTTCGAGTACGACGACAGATTGGTTGCCCTGGCACTGACGATCGACTGCCTGACCCAGCGGCCCGAGACCCTGTACCACGCGTAGACGCGGACAGGATAGGTGCCGGCGGTATGGCGCGGCTTGAGCGTTCCCCACGCCGAGTAGGTGTGCCACCGATAGACGGCACGAGGCACGATCGGCCGCGAGAGGGTGCACCGCGGTAGTGGCACGGGAGTCGTCGGTTGAGACGCTGGCTGGAGCACGGAGTCCAACATCGTCGCTCGTCCGCTGATGGTCGTCGCGTTGAGGATCTGCGGCATGTAGCCGTTCTTCTCGACTGAGACCCGGTACGTGGCCGTCGGAAGTCCCAGCACCGAGTAGCTGCCATCCGCCTGGCTGACGGCTTGTGCCAGATCGCCCACCCGGACGAGCGCACCGGCAAGCGGCATGCCGCCTGACGTGACGGTGCCGGCGACAGCACACGCCGGTTCTATCTCGGCAGCCGCAACGGGCATTCCTGACGTGTAGACGCCGTTGACGTTCTGGCCCATGAACAACACGCCTCGAAGATCGAGCGGCAGCAGCACCGACTGACCGGTGTAGCTGGTTTCCCAGTCGAGCACTCCTGACGCGGGCGTGACGGGAAACTTCCCGTCAGGGTCCTTGAGTCAAAGGAGCCGGTCGGGTCCGAGAGTCGAGGTCGCCTCGTCGTAGGAGATAAGGCCGTCGGCGCCGGCGATGTCAGGCGTCGGGATCACGGCGTCTCGGCCGGACAAGAAGCCACGTATCTGTTGCCCGTGCGCTTTGCCCGGTTCGACGCCGGCCACATGTTCGCGGAACCACAAGGTGCTGCCGTTGACCACGAAGTCGAACTGGCCCGACATGTTCAGGCCGTTGATCGGCTGGAGCCGGGCGCGGTAGACGAGTGATGTCTCGTTGAGTGGCGGCGCCGCGAAGACCGTCGTCGAGCTGACCGAGAGAAGAAGCAGGGCAGACACAAAAGCCAAACATAAGCGTCTCATCAAATCGACCCCCTCTTGCATGGGGCGCTCCCCCTCGAGCGCCTTCGTGAGGGGTACCTCATACCCAACTCCGTAGGACTTGCCCGACGTTTCTCGCGTCGGCGCACAAGGGGAAACGTGCTTCTCTGCAGGACACGGATGCTATCGTCGATACCGCTGCCGGATGACCAGGGAGTCAGCCCCATGAACCAGACGATCGATCTCATGAATGCCCGCTCCTCCACCCGGAGCTATACGGACGACCCGATCACCGCCGAGGAGCGGCAGGCCATCCTGCACACGGCGATGCGAGCGCCTACGGCCGGGAACCTGATGCTCTATTCGATCCTCGAGATCGAGGACCAGGCGCTGAAGGACCGGCTCGCCATCACCTGCGACGACCAGCCGTTCATCGCGACCGCGCCGTGGGTGCTGATCTTCGTCGCGGACATGCAGAAGTGGATAGACCTCTTCGTGGCAGGTGACGCTCCCTCGATGGAGGGGGTGGCGCATCGCCTTACCCCCGGCCTCGGCGACCTGCTCCTGGCGTGCTCCGACGCGCTCATCGCCGCGCAGAACGCCGTCGTCGCCGCCGAGTCACTTGGCATCGGTTCGTGCTACATCGGCGACATCCTCGAGAACGCCGAGGAGCACGCCGAGCTGCTGCACCTCCCGCCCCATACGCTCCCCGTAGCGATGCTGTGCTTCGGTCGTCCCAAAGCATCGCGCCCTGTGGTGCCGCGCGAGACCAGATACGTCGTCATGCGCGATCGCTATCGGCAGCTCACCGCCGAGGAGCTCGCGGAGGTCTCGCAACGACTCGAGAGCGAGTATGCCCCGCATGGGCTACGACCGGGAGTGGCCAACTACCCCCAGGAGATCTACCGGCGCAAGTACACATCGGACTTCATGCGCGAGATGAACCGATCCGCCGCGTGGTGGCTTGAGCGCTGGCAGTCGCCTGCCGAGTAGCCGCGCAGGGGGCAGGTGCGGCGAGCGCGACGTCGCGCGGTTGCCTCGGCGGTTACTCGGCTACAATCCGAAAGCGCGAGGGAGCGCGGCGTCGGGCCGCGCGCTGAACGAGGGATGGTAGCTGCCATGAGCGTGTTCGAGGACGTCCGCATCGAGGGCCACCTGATCGACTCGGGGATCATGTCGCGGGTGATGGACACGGTCGTCGCCCTGGGCGCCGAGTTCGAGACGCTCTCATTCGACGTGGGGCGCACCAACGAAGACGCCTCTGTCGCCGTGCTTCGGCTCCGCGCCGAGACGCCGGAGCTGCTCGATGACGTGCTGGTTGCGATCCAGGACGAAGGTGCCGTGCCCGTCGACCCGTCCGACGCGGTTCTGGCCCCGGCTCCCGAGGACGGCGTCTTCCCGAGCGGCTTCTACTCCACCACGAACCTCGAGACGGACGTGCGGCTTGGTGGCGCGTGGGTCCACGTCGAGAACCCGGAGATGGACCTCGGCGTACGAGTGGACCTGACGAGCGGCCTCGCTGACGCGATCCCTATGGCCGACGTGAGCGCGGGCGATCAGTACGTGGTGGGCCACGGCGGTATCCGCGTGCATCCGCAGGAGCGTCCTCGGCAGTCACAGGAATTCGAGTTCATGTCGAGCGCCGTCTCGAGCGAGAAGCCCAAAGCGCAGGTCGTCGCCGACGTCGCCCGCATACTCAGGCAGACGCGTGCCGAGGGTAAGGAGACGATCGCGGTGGTCGGGCCCGCGGTCGTGCACACGGGCGCCGCTCCACACCTCGCTCGGCTGTTCGAGATGGGCTACGTGAACGTGCTGTTCGGCGGGAACGCGGTCGCGGTGCACGACATCGAGTCGGCCATGTTCGGGACGTCGCTGGGCGTCCACCTCGATACGGGCCTGCTCGCGGCCGCGGGCCACCAGCACCATCTGCGCGCGATAAACGCCGTGCGCGGGGTCGGCTCGATCAAGGCCGCGGTCGAAGCGGGGCTCATCACCAAGGGCCTCATGCACACGCTAGTGACGACCGACACGCCATTCGTGCTTGCCGGCTCCATCCGCGACGACGGTCCCCTGCCGGACGTGATCACCGACGTAATGGACGCGCAGCGCGCGATGCGCGAGTACTGCAAGCGCGCCGGCGCCTGCCTGATGTTCTCGACGATGCTGCACTCGATCGCCACGGGCAACATGCTGCCCGCCAGTGCCACGGCGATCTGCGTGGACATCAACCCCGCCGTCGTGACCAAACTCGCGGACCGCGGAAGCTGGCAGACCATCGGCGTCGTGACCGACGTCGGCCTGTTCCTCGAGCAGCTCGCCAAAGAGCTCGAGCGCTAGGCCGCGGGCTCAGCGACCTCCTCGGCGAGCGTTTCAGCGGCGGGCTCCTGCGCTGTGAACTTCACGCGCCTGAGGAGCAGCCAACTCGTGATGGCTCCGAGCGCGTACAGCCCGGTGGTGATGAAGTAGCCGACCGTGAGCGACGTCTCGGCCAGCCGGCCGCCCACAACGCTTCCGCCGAGCCACGAGATGCTCCACGCGACACTCACCCAGCCGAGGACCAGCGGCTTGTCGGTGGACGGCACGCCGTCGACGGCGACCTGGTTGTAGACCGGCCACGCCATGTTCATGAGCGACACACGCGCGCACATGGCGATCGCGATGATCGGCAGCGACGCCGAGAGCGGCATCACGAGCAGGAACGGCAGCGACGCCAGCTGCGTCACCACGATCGTGCCGACAAGCCCCAGCCGCCGTGCCACGAGCGGCGTACACAGCGTCGCCAGCGCCATGAAGATGGCCGTGGCGCTCTGGATGAATCCGATCTGCGCGACGCTGGCGCCGGCGTGCTCGGAGAGGAAGAGCGGCACGAACGGCATGACCAGCCCGGCGCCGAACGAGATGATCGCCTCGGGGATCGCGAGGCGCATCAGCCGATCCCACGAGCGGAAGCCGCGGATCGAGTCGAGATAGACGCGCCGCGGGTGCACGACCTTGGGCCGCGGCCCCTCTTTGACGCCGAGAACCGGCACGCTCGATGCGAGGAACAGCGCGCCGGCGACCGCAACGGTCCAGCGCAGCGCCTGAGCATCAGGCATCCACTGCCGGAGCAGCGTAGGCAGAAGGCCGCCGAGGAGCGCGCCCGCGAACGATGCGAGCACTCGGAGAGCGAAGTCGGCCGTGAACAGCAGCGTCCGCTCCGAGCCGTCGGGGCCATTCTCGGAGAGGAACGCCACGCCGATTGAGCGGGACACGCCGTCGCCGATGCCGTAGACCAGACCCAACGCGATGATCGCCGTGGGGCCGACGCCGAGTATCTGGCCGAAGCGCGACAGTGCGAACGCGAGGCCGGTCGCGACGAGAAGCACGCGGTAACCCACCACCGACACCAGCGGCGGCAGCACGAGGCACACGACGCCGGAAGCGAGAGCAAGCGCGCCCTCGACATCGCCCACGACCGACGCCGACATGCCCCGCGAGTGCAGGTACAGCGCGAACGCGGTCCCGAGGAGCCCGATGGCAGCGTTGATGAGCGCGACGGACAGGAGGTACCGGCGCACGTTGGGCGACGCGTTACGAAGCGTGCGCAGGTAGGCGCTCGCTCCTCGGCGGGCCACTCTTCTTGCTCGTTTGATCACGCGGAGAGACTCCTGGGCAGGCTGCGGCCAAATGAATAAAGGCGGGCTTTGACCGTATCACAGGAGCGCGCGCGGAATACCGCGACGTAACGGTGCCGCTATCTAGCTGACGACGATGCGACCCTCGACCATCTCCATGCCGCAAGTGAACCTGTAGACGCCGGGCTTGAGCGGGGGCAGCGTCAGCGTTGCGGGACCCGACGAGTTGTCGGCCGACAGGCCCAGTTCCGGCATGAGAAAGCCTGCGGCACAGCCCTCCCCTTTACCGACGGTCAAGCGCACGGGGGTCCCGGCCTTCACCTCGACTGTGGCCGGCTCGTAGCCCGCGTCACCGATGCGGATCGTCACGCGCTGTGCGGCGGTCGGGGCACGCTGCGCCGCCGGTGCCCGCGCCGGGGCCGGAGCGGGTTCGGGTTCGACCCGCGGCGCCTCGGCGGCTTCCGGCTCGCCCTCGCGGGCGGCGGACTCCTCGCGCTGAGGGACGGTTGCGGCCGAGGACTCCTCGGCCGGAGCGGGCGGCTCGTCGACCTGCCGTGCGGCGATCGTCGTGGCCGGCTTGTCACGTTCGCGAGCAACAGAGCCGTTGTTCGCCTTCGCAACCGCTACCGAGACGAGCACCACTGCCAGCATCGCGAACAGCAGCGCCGCCATCAGTCCGATCCGCAGCATGGATCTCCGGGCTCGCTCGGCGCGTTCCATCTCGCGGGCGATGGCGCGGGTCGCATCGTGCTGACGGCTAGTCACATTCACTTCCTTGGTGGTCGTCGGATGAGCTGGGTTACCGCTTCAGACTCGAATCAAGTGCCACGTCGGCCAGTCCGGCGTGGGCCGGCGCCGCAACCGCGAACGCCGGCCCGTTGTCGGACTCCTCAAGCGAACGAATGTTGAGGCTAGCCGCCGACCTGGCGATCGGTCGGCTGGACGGTCCACGCCTCGAGCGCCGCCTTCTCCACGACGATCTTGCCGTCCGATACCTTCACGGGCAGCTCATCGAGCGGGTAGAGCTTGCATGCGCCGCTGACGCCCACACCCGACTCAGGATCGCGCTTGGTTCCGCATGAATCGCAGGTGAGCATCCCGTCGGTCGTCAGGGTCTGGCCCGTGCCCTTACAAGGCACGCAGTAGACGACGCCGACGAACAACTTCCCTGAGGGCTTCACGTAGGCGATCATCGGGACTGCCTCGCCGCTGTCCTTCTTGTACTCGAAGGCGGCGTTACGCACTGCGGTGATGTCGGCGACAGCGAGGGTCAATCCGGTGTCGTCCTGAGTCGCAGTCACGGGGCTCATCGGCGTATCGGCCGAGACCTTGCCGCCGTCGCCAACCTTCGGCTCTTCGTAGCCCGCCGGCAGATAACGGCCCAGATACTTCGCCTCGTCGGCAGGGACGGCCCCCGTGCCTGCGCCGCCACCGCTCGAACGAGAGGCGACGTATCCGCCGATGACCAGCACAGCGGCGATCCCCGCGAGGATCCAAAGCGTCTTTGAACGGCCCCTCGAGACCTCTGCCGTCTTCTTCTGGGACGGTGCCGGTTGCTTGGCCGCCGATCCCGTCTTCTTCTTTGACATCTAATTCGCCTCCGTATGAGTGTCGCCCTCTGGGCCGAGCACCTCGGCCGAGAAGCCGGACTTCTTGATGCGTTCACAGATCGACTCACGGTCGATCAGATCGGTGTCGTACAGGATCGAGGTCAGTCCCATGGAGCGGACTGCCACGACGTCGAGAACGCCATCAAGAGAACCGATTGCCTTCTCGACCACCTTCGGGCAGGCCCCACAGTAGAAGCCGGCCGTCTTGATGTGCACTGCAGCTTTCATGTGCGTTTCCGTCGCTCGGCGGCCGGGGACGACGCCGCCCCCGGCCGATGGTTGCTACTTTGCGGTGAACTCGATCTCTTGCTTCGCCGGCGGCTCAAAGGGGTCGGTGTTGTTCTGGACGAGTTCGGCGACGAGCCTGTGCTTGCCCGGAGCCACGTCCTTGAATTCGAACGTCTTCTCAACGCTCATCTGGAAAGGCCTGTCATCTAGGGTGAAGTGCACGTGACCCTGGCCCGAGACGTTGTTGTTGCTCGGCATGACGAAGTCCAGATTCTGCGCCTCGACTGCAACCTTCACCGTGCCGGCCGGAACAGTCGCGCCGGCAACCGGCTCGACCAGCTTCACGCTAGGGGACTCGGCAGGAGCCGAGGAAGCAGGCTTCGTTGGCTTCGCAGGCGCGGTCTGCGCGGAAGGTTGCTGGCTGCATGCTGCAAGCAGTGCCGCCGCCAGCACCAAGCCCAACGCCGAGGCGATGCGGATGATCCGTGAAGTCTGGGAAAGCTTGTTCAACGAGATTCTCCTAGTCTGGTAGGTCTATCGGGTGGTTACGGCGGTGGCGACTTCGTTGCCGTTCACGAAGAACGGCTGGTCGGGGCTGTTCACCTTGTCCATCATGTCGAACTCGAACACGCGG
Organism: uncultured Eubacteriales bacterium; assembly: GCA_964607705.1. Classification (GTDB taxonomy): domain Bacteria; phylum Actinomycetota; class Coriobacteriia; order Anaerosomatales; family PHET01; genus CAZSLI01. The sequence continues at coordinate 7,533 of CAZSLI010000026.1, read as the reverse complement.
GACTCGCCACGGTCTGCGTGCACAGCGACGAAGAGCGTGTCCGTGAGCTTCTGCGAGGCGTCCAGCTGGATAAGGGCGTTGCGGGTGGTCCCCGCCGAGATCGCCTCAAGGCCGACTCGCTTGCCGGGCATTCCGCCGCCATCAAGGTGCACGACGATCCACGCCGGCTCCGGCGCCGCCGCGAGCGCCACGCGCAGTGCGGCATTGTTCACGATCTGCGGAGCGACCTGGATTGCCGCTGCCCCCGCAGGTGTCGCGTAGCCGAACTCGCGGACCTTGAAGATAGTCGCGACTTCATTGCCGTCCACGAAGTACGGCTGGTCGGCACTGCCGAGCTTGTCGTCCATGTCGAAGTCGAATCTGCCCTTGGTGCCCCTGTCGGCATGAACGGCCACGATCAGCTTCTCGGACAGCATGTCGGTGGTCAGGTCGACCTTCACATCGGTCGAGCGGCCCGCCTTCACGGCCTGCAGACCCACACGCTCGCCCGGAACGCCGCCGGCGTCCTTGTGGACGACGATCCAGGAGTCAGCCGGCGCGTCGACCTCGGAGATCACGACAGATCCCTCAGCGCCCACCTGATCTGTTGCGACGACGGAGGCCTTATCGACCTTGACGCCGAACGGACCAACCGTGAACGCGGCCGCGACCTCCATGCCGTCGGCAAAGAACGGCTGGTCAGGGCTGGCAACCGGGTCATCCATGTCGAACTCGAGCCGGCCCGCCTCGCCGCGATCGGCGTGGATCGCCGCGAGCAGCTTGGTCTTACCGTCGAGCTTCTTGGAGAGATCGACCTTCACATTCGTGCTCTCGCCCGCCTTGATGGCGGTGTAGCCCACGCGCTCGCCAGGCATGCCGTCAGCCTTGGCCTTGTGCACGACGACGAATGCGTCGGTCGGCGCAACCGCCTTCGCGATCGTGACCGACTCACCAAGCGGCTGGTCGCCGGCCTCGATGACCGCCTCGCCCATCTTGGCAGGCACGCCGAACTCGGCGGCCTTGAACGACGTGGCCACTTCCTTGCCGTTCACGTAGTAGGGCTTGTCGGGGCTGTGCTCGGCATTCTTCATGTCGAACTCGAACTCGCCCGCCTGCCCACGGTCGATGTGCACAGCTGCGAGCAACGTCGGCGTCATCTTGACCTTGGGATCGAGCTTGACCTTGACCTGGGTGGAGGTGCCGGCTTCGACTTGGGCGTAGCCGAGGCGCTTGCCGGGCATACCCCCGTCGTTCTGATGGACGACCACGAATGCGCTGTCGGGGGCGACGACCTTGTCGATGACCACGTAGTTGCCCGCGTCAGGCTGGTCGGACGCAACGATAACGGCGTCGCCTTCGGCGGCCACGATGCCCATGACTTCCTCGGCGCCCGCCACCACTCCCCAGCCCAAGAGGGCTGCTGAGAGCGTTGCCGTGACGGCGATGGTCGCAATTCTCGATTTCTTCATCTTCTATGCTCCTTGTCGCCCGGGTTAGGCCTGGGCCTTGGAGAGGCTGGGCTTGAAACGGCGAAGCATCAGCGAGCTGGTGACGACGCTGACGCTGGACAGCGCCATGGCTGCTCCCGCGAGCTCCGGACGGAGCAGGCCGAGGGCTGCGATCGGGATACCGAGCGTGTTGTAGCCGAGCGCCCAAACGAAGTTCCACCGGATCTTGCTCATCGTGGCTCGGGAGAGCTCGATGGCTGTGACCACGTCGCGCAGGTCGTTCTTGATGAGGACGATGCCGCCCGTCTCCATCGCCACGTCGGTGCCGGCGCCCATCGCGATGCCCACGTCGGCCTGTGCCAGCGCCGGCGTGTCGTTGATGCCGTCGCCGACCATGGCGGTCGTGAGGCCGCGTGCCTGAAGCTTGGCTACTTCCTCGGCCTTGTGCTCGGGGAGCACCTCGGCGAGTACGTTGCTCGGCTTGATGCCGGCCTGGGCGGCGATCGCCTCGGCGGTGAGGCGGTTGTCACCGGTGATCATGAAGACCTCGACGCCCATCTTGCTCAGGCGGGCGACAGCCTCCTTCGAGTTGTCCTTCAGCGTGTCGGCCACGGCGATGAGGCCGGCCGGCTGACCGTCGATGGCGGTGAGCATGACCGTCTTGCCCTGGCCCTCGAGCTGCTCGATGCGAGCCGCCCACTGGCCGACGTCGACACCCTCGCGCACCATGAGCTTGCGGTTGCCGAGCGCCACGCGGTGACCCTCGACGCTACCCTCGACACCGTGGCCCGGCACTGCCGAGAAGTCCACCACATCCGGGAGCGAGACGTTGTTGTCGTTCGCGTAGTTCACGATCGCCTCGGCGAGCGGGTGCTCGGACGACTTCTCGAGCGCCGCTGCCAGACGGTAGAACTCGTCGGCGCCAAGCGCACCAAACGGCTCGTACTCGGTCACCACGGGCTTGCCGTGCGTAAGCGTGCCGGTCTTGTCGAAGACGATCGCCTTGATCTTGTAGGCGCTTTCGAGGGCCTCACCGTTCTTGATGAGGATGCCGTTCTCGGCGCCCTTGCCGGTACCGACCATGATGGCGGTCGGGGTGGCGAGACCGAGCGCGCACGGGCAGGCGATGACGATGACCGCGGTACCGGCGAGCAGGGCCTTCACGAAGACCGAGGCCGTCGCGTAGAACTCGGGACTCACGAAGTTGGGAACGACGAACATCCAGGCGAGGAACGTCGCGATGGCGATGCCGACGACGGCCGGAACGAAGACGGCCGAGATGCCGTCGGCGAAGCGCTGGACCGGAGCCTTGGAGCCCTGGGCCTCTTCGACAAGCTTGACGATCTGGGCCAGGGCCGTGTCCTTGCCGACCTTGGTCGCACGGAACTTGAAGGAACCCAGCTTGTTGATGGTGGCGCCGATGACGGCGTCGCCGACATTCTTCTCGACAGGGATGGATTCGCCGGTGAGCATCGACTCATCGACCGAGGAGCGACCCTCGACGAGCACGCCGTCGACCGGGACCTTGTCGCCGGGGCGGACGACGATGATGTCGCCGACCACGACTTCCTCGACGGGGATGTCGATCTCCGCGCCGCCGCGCACCACGCGCGCGGTCTTGGCGGCCAGGCCCATGAGCTTCTTGATGGCGTCGCTGGTCTTACCCTTCGCGCGGGCCTCGAGCAGCTTGCCGAGGATCACGAAGGCGATGAGCAGCGCGGCCGTCTCATAGAAGACCGGCTCCATCTCGAGCGACGGGACGAACGTGGCGGCCAGCGAGTAGAAGTACGCCGCCGAGGTGCCGATGGCGATAAGCGTGTCCATGTTGCCGGTGCGTCGCTTGAGCGCGTGCCAGAAGCCGCGGTAGAACTGTGCGCCGAAGATGAACTGGACCGGCGTCGCGAACGCGAAAGCGATGTACTTGAGGACCATCATCGGGTCCCACGAGCCGCCCACGGTGTTGGCCAGGAAGGTGGCCACGGCCGTGGGGACGTTCTGCATGAACGGCGGGACCATCGAGACCAGGAACGCCGGGATGGCGAGGGCGAAGCTCATGATGCAGAAGAAGAGCTGCTGCTGGTAGTGAGCTTCCTGCGCCTCGCGCTGGGCGTCCTTTGCGGCCTCGACGTCGGCAGTGTTGCCCGACTCGACCTGCAGGATCGCGCCGTAGCCGGCCTTCTTGACCGCCTCGACGAGCTCGTTCGGGCCGACGACGGCCGCGTCGAAGTCGACGGTCGCCGTCTCGGTGCCGAAGTTGACCGCAGCAGCGCTGACGCCAGCAGTCTTTTGCAGCGTCTTCTCAATGACCGCGGCGCACGAGGCGCAGGTCATGCCGGTGAGGGCGAGCGTGATGTGGCCCGCACTCGACGGGGCCGAGGTGCTCTCGACCAGCGGCGTTGCGCTGTAGCCGGCCTTCTTCACGGCGTCGGCGATGCCCTCCGGCGAGATGACCGCGGGATCGTACTTGGTCGTCAGCTTCTCGGTCGCAAGGTTCACGTTCGCCGAGACGACGCCCGGCGTCTTGCCGAGGACCTTCTCGATGACCGCGACGCATGACGCGCAAGTCATGCCGGTGACGCCGAACGTGGCGTCAGCAGCCGCTGCGCTGGGCGCTGCGACGGGCTCGGGTTCTGCGACAGCGACGGGCTCCGGCACGACTGCAGCAGCCGGCTCGGGCTCGGGCGCCGCAGCGACCACCGGCTCCGGCAGAAGCGCGACCGCGTCGTCCACCGAATCCACTACCGGGATGGCGATGACCGGGTGATCCTCGGCGATCGGCGCACCCTCTACGGGCTCGCTCACCACCGGCCGCAGCAACTCCGCTGCACCGGGCAGATCGGCGACGGCCTGCTTGAGATCTGCGGCCTCCTCGGCGGCGGTCTCATCGACCGTTACCGGGACCTCCACGGTCTCGGGCTCGAACACGGCGCCGTGAACGATGAACGGGTCTCCCGGCATGAAGCCGGCCTCGACGATCCCGTTCACGATATCGCCGGAGGTGATCCTGCCGAAATCGGCGTGGATCGTGAGCAGCCCGGCCTCGGAGTCAGCGTGTACTGCGTGCACGCCCTCCATGCTCCGGAACTTGGTGGTGAGCAGCGCCTCGCACGAGCGGCATCTCATGCCCTCGACGCGGAGCCGGTACACCTGCTTCGTATTGTTCTCAGACATCTGTCTGCTCCAGTCGGATCGGGGTTACTCGACGACGATCTGTGCCGAGACCATCTGCATCTGGCAGTAGAACGTGAACTGGCTGCCCGCCTGCTGGGCCGGGATCTTCACGGTCTTCGAGCCACCCGTGAGGTCCTCGTTCACGTTGAAGTCAGGCATGTAGACACCCGACAGGCAGCCACCGCCGGACTGGGTGAATGTGATTTCGGCGGGGACGCCGGCCTTGAGCTTGATCACGTTAGGGTTGAAGCTCCCCGACGAGGTGTCGACCGTGATCTTCTGCACGTCGCCCTCAACGGTGGCCGCACCCTCTACCGGTGCGCCGCCGCCTCCGCAGCACCCACCACCGCCACCCGCGGCGCCGCCCGCAGCGCCGCCCGCGGCTGCAGTGATCGAGCCGAGCGGCGATGTGTTTCCGCCGCCATTGGCTTGAGCGTTCTTGGCGAGTGCGTAGTTGTAGGCGCTGAAGAACGCCATTGCGACGAGTGCACCGATCACCACGAGCCGGCCGGACGTGATGTTGCTACCGACGGGCTGCCGGCGCGCGGCTGGACGTGCGGCCGCACGTGCGGGACGGCGCTCTACGTCAGCATCGCTCGTACTCGGGCGCCGCGGCGCGCTCTCGGCGGCGACGCGAGCGTGCTCGGCAGTCGTCCGCTTCTTCGGCGCGGCCTTCTCGGCGCCGCTCTTCGTGTTGGCCTTGCCCGCCGAGGACGACTGCGGCTTGTTCGCAGAATCCGAGCTCTTGGCCGCGGACTTCTTCGGCCTGGGCTCCTCGGCTGAGTGGTCGTGCTGCTTCTTCTGAGTCATCTGTCTGTCCCTTCCTCTAGCCGACGAGTTCTGCGGTGTAGCCAGCCGAGACGATCGCCGAGCTGAGCTCGTCGACACTCACCTGAGCGGCTTCGAATTCGACGACCGTCTTGCCGGTCGCGTGGTCGCACTTCACGGAGATGACTCCGGGCAGGTCCTCGAGGTTCATCACGATGAGCATCGAGCACGAGCTGCAGTGCATCCCGGATACGTTGAACGTGGCAGTAGACATGACTTCTTGGTCCTTTCGATTAGGCGAAGAATCCGCCGAGCGTCAGCCCGGCGACGATTGCGAGCAGGATGCTGCTCGCTACGAGAACGGTCTCGACGGGCGCAAGCCCGAACAGACCGACTGGCTGGGGAACGGGAGCAGGACCGGCGTGGCGGCCGGACCCATGGCCCTTCGGCTGACGCCGTGCGCGACGCTCCTCCTCGGCCTGGCGCTGCTTGCGGCTGTAGCCATTGACCGCAAGACCTGCCGCGCCAAGGATGACGAGGATGATCATCGGGAAGTTGAACCCGTAGCCGCTGCGAGCGGCGCCAGCACCTACCTGGAGCTGGCCGGAGAGCATGCCCATGCCGCAGGTGAGCTGGTAAGTGCCGGTCTTGGAGGCCGGGAGGTCGACGTTCGTGACACCGTTGTCCTTCAGGTCGACCAGGATGCCCAGATTCGGGATGGCAAGCTGCTTCGAGCAGGCGTTCGCGTCGCTACGCGTGACGATGAGTCGAACGGGCTTGTCGGCGGGAATCACGAGCGGATTCGGCGAGTAGGTCGATCCGGCGACCGAGAACGGCACCTCGACCACGCCGTCGGCGCCTGTCTTGAATTGCGACTCGTCCACGGCAACGGGACCGGTTCCGACGACTGCCTGCTTGATCACGTTGAAGTTGACGGGAGAGCCGAGCGCCGTGGCGCCGCGGTTCACCATCACGAGACCGAGCACCACGATGAGGATCGCGGCGGCTACGTTCATGTACTGCTTGAAGCGCGCACCGAGGTAGCTTGCGACGGCCCCATAGCCGAGCATCAGCGGAGCGGTGCCCAGGCCGAAGCCGAGCATCGCGAGCCCGCCGGCGAACGTGCTGCCCGAACCGGCCGCCGCAACCTGCGCGGCGATGAGCGGTCCGCACGGCATGAGGCCGGTCATGAGGCCGAAGCTGACCGGCGTGGCAAGGGTCGACTCGCCCTGTGAAGCATCGGCGTTCGCCTTGCGGCGCAGCTTCTGCAGCCCGGTCATGATGAAGCGCGGCGGCCTCGGCTGGATCCGGTTCAGTTGCGGGAACTTGCCCGTCATCTGAAGGCCCAGGAGCACCATGTAGACGCCTGCGATCACGCTCACCCACGAGCGCGCGCCTTGGCTTATGAAGCTGCCGATGCTGCCCAAGAGCAGACCGACGAGCGTATAGCTCAAGATCTTGGAGCCGTGATAGGCGAAATGGGGCTTCATGCGCTGGAGCAATGGACCCTCTTCGCTGCCCTTCACGGCATACGACAGGACCATGTTTCCGCACATCATCACGCAGTGAAAACTCGTGAGAAGCCCGGTGACGAGCATCGGGTAGAACAGATTCACTTTGTCCTCGCTTGGTCGTCTCGGCCCTCGGGCCGACGATCCACGGATACGTCAGGGAACGGCTAGCCCGTGGGCATGCCGAACCAGGTATCGGGCGCGTCAAAGCGCGCCAAGCGAGCTTCTAGAGTCTGAGTGGAGTGAGGTACGCAGGCGGGGCAGACGTGGCCCCGACTTCTCCCCTGTATCCCTCGCATGTTGCTTCGGCGGCAGGAATCACGACTGCCGTCGGCAAAACAGCTGGGACGATCGGGGCGTCCAGTGGGGAGGACGACACGGAGCGGTCCTTCGTCTGCGCCTCGTGTGGGCATGCGCCCATCGAGCCCTTCGACGGGACATCGCAGTCCGACGTCTTCACCGGCGAGTGACCCATGGCAGGCATCGCGATCGCAGCAGACGCCGAAAGGAGGCACGCCGGACCGACTGCCACCAGAAACAGCAGCAGCGCCAGTGCGAACATCCATCCGCGTCGCATGTTGACCATCAGTGCCAAGCGTCTCTCCCATTTCGAAGCCGGCTGCCCTGCAAGAGCAACCGTCATGCCTATTATCGGT
>CAZSLI010000025.1:0-25635 GCA_964607705.1 uncultured Eubacteriales bacterium | reverse complement strand
GTCCTTCTGGCGGAGGGGGAGGGATTCGAACCCTCGTAGCCGGGGTTGCCGGCTAAACGGTTTTCGAGACCGCCGCATTCAACCACTCTGCCACCCCTCCGCAGGGTGCAGTGCCGTCCCAGAAGGACGGCGGCGCGAAGCGCAGTATAGCTGGCGGGTATCCGAGGGGCAATCAGAACGACGAAGCGCCCGCCGCACTCAGTATTCGGGCGGCCCTAGAAGGTCGCGACGCTCGTCTTGAACATCGACAGCGCAGTCGCGTCCGACTCGATCCGCCAGTCACACTCGGCGTTCGTGTTGAACCAGACCACGCCGGCAATGCGCGGGAACGACGTGCTGAGCGCGCTGAACATCTGGGCGACCCACGCCGACTTGTTGCCACCTGCGGTGGAGCACCCGGTCTCGCAGATGACGACCGGCCGGGTGCTCAGACCGGTGACTGTCGCATAGGGCCCGGTGAACAAGCCGGAGAACGACCGCCACGAAGACCAGGAGAAGCTGCTGCCGAAGTTATAGCCATCGAGGCCGACGACATCCACGTACGCATCGCCCGGGAAGTAGGCGGCGATCCCGTTGGCCGCGGTGTTGGGCACCGAGTCGTTGTTGGGGCACCACACGAACGCGACGTTCGTGGCACCCTCGGAGCGGAAGACGTCGACGATGTGCCGGAACGCCGGCGCGTAGTCACCCGGGGAGTTGCCGTTGACGGTGCCGCCCCAGGGATACCAGTTGCTGTTCATCTCGTGCAGCGGACGGACCCATACCGGCTGGCCGTACTCCTTGGCGCCTCTCGCGAACGCGCGGATCTGCGCGTCGTGGGCGCCGCTGGCGATCGACGCGAGGTTCCACTCGGGCTGATCGACGCCGCGCCGGTAGTCCCAGAACTCGAGCGTCACGAGCGGCTTGGCACTGTGCGAGTTGATGGCCTCGACGCGGTTCCTCGGAAAGCCCTCCGTGAGCGCGACGTAGAAGTTGACGATCTCGGCATTTGCGGCCACGCGTGACTCGAGGTCAGCCACCGGCTGCATGCTATCCGGCGCGCCCTTCACGTACGCGCCGAAGAAGCGGTTGACCCGCGCGGATGCCGGCACCCAGGACGAGGCTACGCTGCGGTAGCCCCGCGCGCGGCCGGTCGAGGTCCGGTAGGTAGCGGTCACGACGTAGGTGTAAGTCCCCGGTCGCACGTACGCACCAGCGGTATTCTTCAGGTTCCAGCTCGTGGCGATGGTCCGCGCGTAGGTGCTCGGCGCGATCGTCCGGATCTTGGTGCCCCCGCGGTAGATGGCGATCTTGATCTTCGCAGCACGGGACAGCGAGACCTTGAAGTCGACGTGCGTGCGCCCGCTGACCGTATGGGCTGCCGAGGACGAGCGAACCGTGATGGTGGCCGCCAATGCCGTCGTCGCCGAAGCTGCGACGAACAGTGTGGTTATCGCGAGCAGCAGTGCGAATCGCTTCATGAGCGAGTGCCTCCAAGGGGTCTACCTAGCCAGTATCGGCGCGCCAGCGGGCTGGCTGAAGCGCGCCCTAGTGATTTCCATCACTTAGCAATCCGCTTGCCGCGCTGCCCCTCACATGTACCACGCACACGGTATGCTGAACGTCTGGCGCTCAGGCCTCTCGGGCGGCCTGGGCCCAACTTCCACTCACGCAAGGGGGCGAGATGGCGATGGAGCGCACCCCGGTTCTCAAGAGAGGCTGGAGTCTGTTCTGGCTCCTGCTCATCTTCGGCGTGGGTACTGCGCTTCGTGTCATCTCGCTCAATAACCGCAGCTTCTGGCTCGACGAGGCGACCTCGGTTCGGCAGGCCTCGTGGTCGCTGCAGGAGATGTTCGCGTGGATGGCGCACAACGTGCATCCGCCGCTGTTCCACACGCTGCTCCACTATTGGATCGCCTACTTCGGCAGCTCCGAGGTGTCGGTCCGTTCCTATGCGCTCCTGTGGGGGCTTGCCGCCATCCCGCTGGCCTACTGGGTCGGCGCGTCGCTGTTCGACCGGCGCACCGGGCTGTTCTCGGCGGCCATCCTGGCCTTCTCGCCGTACTTCATCTGGTACTCGCAAGAGGCGCGCATGTACACGATGCTGCTCGTCTTCGCACTGGCATCCACGGGAGCGCTGTGGAAGGCACTCCGAGGGCGGCACTTCCGCTGGTGGGCGCTGTATGCGCTCGCCGTCGGCGCCGGTCTCGTGACCCAGTACTTCTTCGTCTTCCTGCTCGCCGGCCACCTCTTCTATTACCTCCTGTACGAGGTGCCCGAGGCCTGGGCGGCCGCTCGCGCCGCGGGCAGCAGCCGCAGCCCGTGGAATCCGCTCAGGTGGTTCGCCGACGTGCCGACCCTCGGACCGCTGCTGGCCTCACTCGTCGTGGCGGCGATCCCGCTCGCGCTGTGGCTGCCGTACGTGTTTCAGCACCCCGAGCTGCTCCGCGGCGTGTCGGGCGCCTTCAACTACGGCGGTGAGCCGCCGAGGGTCGGGCTCCACTTCGATTCGCAGGCGCTCGTGCTCGCCGAGTGGCTGTTCGGCTTCCACTCCTCAGGCGTGATGCGCAGCATCGTCGCTTCGTGGCCTCTGCTGGTCACCGCCTCGTTCATCGCTGGCGGCCTGGCGCGCAAGGCTCCTCCCGCCATGCGGTTCCTGCTACTGACGGCCGCCACCGGGGTCGCGGCCATATCGCTGCTTGGCGTCTGGCAGCCCATCGTGCTCGAGGTCCGCTACTTCATGCCGGTCTCAGCCCCGCTCGTGATCGTCCTTGCCAAAGGGCTGTCCAAGATGCGCCGCGGCCCACTGTTCACGGTTGCGGCCATCGCGCTCCTGATCGCAGGGGTCGCCTGGACCGACCAGTCGTACAACCCCGACAGCGTCGTGAAATGGGACAACCGGGCAGCGATGGGCATCGTCGCCGACGGCTACCGGCCCGGCGATGCGGTCCTGCTCCTTCCCTACTTCGTCACGTCAGTCCCGCAGTACTACCTCCCGCCCGATGTCTACGCGCAGGTTGAGCCTTTGCCGAAGTTCAACCGGTTCGGCCGCGAGCGCAACCGCCCCGCGCAGCTCGCCGAGGACCTGGACCGCATCGTCGGCTTCGCTCCGCGCGTGTGGGTCATCGCGACCTGGCAAGAGACGCCGCAGATCGCCCTGGACCGGCAGCACACGGACGAGTGGCTACTGTCCGAGGGCTACCGTGCCACACAAGACCATCGGCTCCACAAGATCCGCGTCACCCTCTACGAGGGCGAGCGCGAAAGCAACTTCTTCCAGGGCGGCGGGGTGTCACCGTGATAGAGATCGCGGCAGAACGGCGCCGCCGCTACCTCATCGTCTGCCGCGTTCTGGCCGGCGTGTCGTTGGTCACGGCGTTCATCTACCTGCGCTGGCTCCTCGTGGACGCCCGGCCGGACACCGTGTGGCTCTATTGGGTGCTCGTCGCCGCCGAGATCTTCAACATCGCGCAAGCGGCCGGCTTCTGGCTCACGATCTCGTTCCAGCGATGGAGCGAGCCGACGCCGCCCGACCTTGCTCTGGCCGCCGAGGCAGTCGACCTCTTCATCACGGTGCGCGGCGAACCCCTCGATGTGGTCGAGCGCACGGTCTCCTCGGCGATGCGGGTGCGCCACCCCCGGGCTCACGTCTGGATCTGCGACGACGGTGACAGTCCCGAGGTCGAGCAGCTGGCGGCGAGGCACTCGGCGGGCTACCTGCGGCGCGACGACCACCGGGGCGCGAAGGCCGGCAACGTGAACCATGCCCTGGCGCAGACGAGCGCGGAGTTCTTCGCGATCTTCGATGCCGACCAGGCGCCCCACGAGGAGTTCCTCGAGGCCACGCTCGGCGCCTTCGCCGATGAACGTGTCGGGTTCGTGCAGACGCCGCAGGTCTACCGGAACCGCGATGAGAACCGTGTCTCGGCCGGAGCGCACGACCAGCAGGCGCTCTTCTACGGCCCCATCCTGCGGGGCAAGAACGGCATGGACGCCGTGTTCTGCTGCGGCACCAACGTGGTCTTCCGCCGCTCGGCGATCGAGGAGATCGGCGGCATGCCCGAGGACTCGATCACCGAGGATCTGCGCACGACCCTGCTGCTTCTCAAGCGCGGCTACCGCTCGATCTACGTGTCGCGTGTCCTCGCCGAGGGACTCGGCCCGCTCGACGTCGGCTCGTACTTCAACCAGCAGTACCGCTGGGGCCGAGGCGGCCTCGACATCCTGTTTCGGCACTTCCCGTACTCGCGGCGCATGTCGGTGCCTCAGGGAATCCAGTACTCGCTCGGCTTCGTCTACTGGTTCACGGGCATCTCATACCTCGCGTACCTCGTGCTGCCGGTTTCCTATCTGGTGTTCGGGCTGCGGCCGGTCCACGTCCCCAACGCATATCCCGCGCACTTCGTGCCCTACATCGCAACCGCGCTCATCACCATCGTCTATGCGACGAACCTCGAGCTGAGCTTCCCGGCGCTTTGGTTCACGCTTTCCAGCTTCCCGGTGCAGTTGAAGGCGCTGTTCGACACGATCATCGGCGGCAAAGCCCGCTTCGTGGTGACCCCCAAGGAGGCCGGACGCGTGTCTCTGAAGCCGGTGATCCCGCAGCTGGTCACCATGCTCGTGCTGATCGCGAGCGCGGTCTACAGTGTAGCGACGCGCGGTTGGGGACCCTCGGTCGTGAACAACGTGGCGTGGGTAGTCGCCCACTTGGTGATCCTCAGCGGCTTCGTTCGCCTGACGCTGCGTCCGAAGACGCCCTAGAACGCCGAGCAGAGCTCGCAGCCTGCTGCGGCGATGAGGCCGCGCGCCTCGGCGCTGGTGAGTGTCGCCAACTCCTGTTCGCGCGACTCCACCAGGCGGTTCGAGATGGTGCGCTGCAGCTGCATGAACTCGGCGTCGATGCGGCCGGGGTGGCAGACGAACTCGATGTCGGTCGCGCCCCTAGGCATGGTGCCGAGGATCCGTCGCAGGTCGTCGGTCGAGCAGGGAGCGCTGGTCACTCCCACGGTCGCGTCAGCGAACGAGAGCCCGAAGGAGCGTGCGACCCGGACGTTTCGCCGACCGAGCGCCGAGAGACCCATCGGGATGGCGCTCAGCGACGCGGGCTCGCGCACAATGCGGACCCGGGGGATGCCGTAGCGGGTGGCGACGCGGCACGCGGCGTCGAACACCGACGGCCAGTGGTGCAAGTGCTTCTCGCTGTCGAGATGCTGAGGCTTGATGCCGGCCTCGATGACGCGCTCCACCGCTGCCGAGAACTCCGCTTCGACCTGATCGATGTCGATCGCCCCGGTCGCGAGCTTTCGGACCGTGACGTGCCAGTCGCCCGGGAAAGACCCGTCCTCGCCGAGCAGCGTGTCCACTCGATCGGCGGGAAGGACCGGCGCCCCGCGGTAGATGTTGAGGTGGACCCCTACGCTCAGGTCCGGCGCGGCCGCGAGCGACTCGACCGCGTGGTCGAACGCGCTGCCGGCGGCCAGCACACTCGTGCTGGTCACGACCCCGTCAGCGTGGGCTTCGACGATGCCGGCGTTGACGCTTCTCGACCAACCGAAGTCGTCGGCGTTCACGAGCAGGCGCTTGGTTGTGGGGCTCACAGGCGGGTGGTCTCCGATTCGATGGTCAGCGTAGCGCAATCCGAGCGCGTCGAGCGCAGGGTTTCGAGATCGTCGTTGCCGACCTCTCGCACAACGACGAGTAGCACAGCGTAAGCCAAGGAGCTGAGCAGCAGCACCGCGACCGTGGCGACGCCACTCCCGTGCACCAGAGCGAGGGGTGCAGCGGCGAGCGCGGCGGCTCCCGCACTCTTCAGCAGCGTCTTCACGGGGCGCCCCGCTACGGAGTCCCGCAGCGCGAAGACGGTCACGCCGGCGCCCAGGATGCTTGCGAGCGCGGCCCCCATCGCGGCGCCTACAAGTCCGAAGCCGGTCGCTAGGGCGACGACGGCGCCCACCTGCGCCACGCCGGTCAGCACCATCGCCCAGATCGAGAAGCGCATACGGTCGCAGGCGGCGAGCACCTCGCACGCCGTCGACATCACCGTGCGGCCGAGCGCCGCAACCATGAGCCAGGCCAGCGGGACCGCCACCTCAGCGTACGGTGCCGAGAAGACGGCCTCCAGCAGCTGCCTGCCGCCGAACACGGCCACCGCGACGCCCATGACCGAGACGATGATCGCAAGCCGGATGCCCAGCAGGGCGCTCTGATCACGATCGGCGATATCGCCCCGCGCGTGGGCTCGGGCGACCTCCGGAAGGACAACCCGGTTCAGCCCGACGAACAAGAAGACCGGCACCTCGGCAAGGATGGTCGCTGCCGCGTAAAGGCCGACGTCGGAGGTGCCGCTGAACAGCGAGCCGACGATCCACAGGTCCGACGACATGTTCAGACCCGCCAGCAGCGCCAGCGACAGGAACGGCACCGCCGCGAGCGCCAGCGCGATCGCGGTGCGTCTGGATAGCTCGAGGCCGCCGTCCACCCGAGGTAGCCGCACTGCGAGCGCCGCGAGTCCGACGACCGACGACAGCGCGTTGCCGATGAGCGCTCCTTGGACCGGCAGCGCGCCGGCTGCCAGTAGGCCCACGAGCAGCGCCTTGGAGGTGGCGTACACGAGCCACCCCACGGCCTGGCGCTCGAACCGCTGGATGCCGAGCAGGTGCGCGGAGGCGATCACCAGCAGTGCGAACAGCGGGATGTCGACTGCCGCGAGGCGAAGGAGCGGCGCGAGTGAGGGCGAGCCGAGCGCGACGGCCACCGGATCGGCGGTCGCGATCATCAGCAGGAACACCATGCACGCGACGGCGAACTGCCCCACGTACGCAGAGCGGGTCAGGCGAGGGGCGTCGGCCGGGTTCTCGGCGATCGACTTGACCAGCGACTTGGCGATGCCCGAGGTGATCACGATCTCGAACCACGCCAGCACCGAGAGCGCGAGCCGCCAGTCGCCGAACTTCTGGGGCCCGAAGAGGCGAGCCAAGAAGGCGTAGAGGGCGAATGCCGTGAGCAGGTGCCAGCCCTGGCTCGCAAGTCCCAGGACGTAGCCTCGTCCGGCGCTGCTTCTGTGAGATCCCACCGACTGCTCACCCATGGGGTCATCATCGCACGATGGGCGCGCAACGCGTGCGCTGATGCCCCGGCGTGGTCGCAGGTAGAATGGGTGGGACAACGCCAAGCCGATAGTCCATCGGACGGAGTCATTCGTTGAGCCGCAAGGTGCGACCGTCCACAGCGTGTCCCCGCGCAGGCGTCGCCTGTAGGCGCGCGTTCGCGGGCGTGGCGGCTGCGGTCCTCGTACTCGGCGCCCTGGGACTGAGCGGTTGTGCGCAGCCGCAGCCCGTGCCTGAGGGTTCGCCGGCGTCGGGTCGCCCGAGCACCTCCCCCACTCCGACCATCGAGCTGACGCCCACTCCCCCTGCCGAGAAGATCGCGCCGCCCGACTCAGGCGCGTATCTCGGCGTGCATGCTCCACCCGCGCCGTTCGAGATGAGTGCGGTCAGGCGCTTCGAGCTGGATTCGGGAAAGCCCGTCTCCATCGTCATGTGGTACCAGCCGTGGCAGACCGGCAATCGCAGCCGCGTCGACTCGGGCACGATGGTCGAGGTGTGGCGCGCCGGCAAGGTGCCGATGATCACGTGGGAGCCCTGGGACCCCGGGGTCGACGCCCATAGTCTTGCGAGGCCGGACAAACAGCCTCGCTACCGGCTCCAGCGCATAATCGACGGCCGCTACGACCCGTACATCCGGTCGTGGGCCGTCCAGCTCAGGGACTTGGGCGGGCCGGTGATGCTCAGGCCGATGCACGAGATGAACGGCAACTGGTACCCGTGGTGCGGCACCGTGAACGGCAACACGCCCGCCGAGTACGTGCGCGCCTGGAAGCACATCCACGACATCTTCGAAGCCGAGGGCGCGACCAACGTCACGTGGGTGTGGAGCATCAACCACGAAAGCGTTCCGAGCACGCCGAAGAACCGCCACGCCGCGTACTACCCCGGGGACCGCTACGTCGACTGGACGGGTATCAGCGGCTTCAACTTCGGCACGACCTCGGCGTACTCGGCGTGGGAGTCGTTTGGCCACTGGTACGATGAGCCGCTCGCCTACCTCGCCACCCTTTCCAAACCGATCTGCGTCGCCGAGTTCGGCTGCGTCGAGCAGGGCGGCAACAAGGGCGCCTGGATCACCGACGCGTTCAAGGAGATGAGCGCGGACAAGCGGATCAAGGCGATCGTGTACTACAACGCGCGCGAACAGGACGCCCGCACCACTCAGGACTGGCGTATCACCACCAGTGCTCGCGCGCAAAACGCCTATCGTGCTGCGGTCGCGTCGGACTACTATCGCGGCTCCATTCCACCCGAGCTGTCCGCATGGGCAGGAAACTTGCACCCCTACGAATGGCGGCGCCTGATGGCGATCCAGCCACTCTACTGACGTGAAGGATCTCGTATGACGCAGGGAAGACCGGCGATCGTCGCCACGACAGCCATCGAGGCGGTTCCCATCACAGCGGGGGAACGCTCGATCGACGTGTCCATCGTGCTCCCTGCGTTCAACGAGCGCGGCACGGTTGCGGGCAGCGCCCAGGAGCTGTCGCAGACGATGGACACGACGGCGCTCGAGTACGAGCTGCTCTTCGTCGACGACGGCTCGACCGATGGCACGTGGGACGAGATCCGTCGGTTGGCGGCGACCATGCCCAACGTCCGCGGGCTGCGTCACCGCGGCAATTCTGGCAAGGCGAGCGCGCTTGCCAACGGTTTCGCGTACGCGCGTGGCGAGGTAGTCGTCATGTGCGACGCCGACCTCCAGTACGAACCCGAGGACGTTCTGCGCATCATCGACAAGGTTTACGAGGGATTCGACGCGGTGACGGCGCGCAAGACGGTCCGCACCGACGGATTCGAGCGCAAGTTCGCCTCCAGGATGTTCAACGGCTTCCTGCGCCGAGCCACCGGCGTCCAGCTCCACGACATGAATGCGGGCCTGAAGGCGTTCCGCTACCAGGCATCGCAGGAGCTGATCCGATTCGGCTACGGGGAGCTGCACCGCTTCTTCATGGTGATCCTCGCCCTCCGAGGATTCACGGTCGCCGAGGTCGAGGTGGAGAGCCGTCCCCGCGAGTCCGGCACGTCGAAGTACGGCATGGAGCGCTATCTGCGCGGCGGGCTCGACTACCTGACCGTCGTGTTCTTGTCCGGCTACCTCGAGCGTCCGCTGCACCTCTTCGGCGGCATCGGGCTGGGCATCGCCGCCCTGGGCACCTTCGTGTTCCTTGCGGGCCTCGTGTGGGGGCTCATCACAGGCGCCGGCTTCAGCATGGTCGGCTTCGCTGCGGCGACGATCGCCGTGTTGTCCGGCGTCCAGTTGTTCGGCATCGGCCTCGTCGCCGAGATGCTCAACAACCTGGAGCACGGTCCTCGGCCCACCGCCCGACTGTCGGAAGCGATCGGTGTGGAGCGCAGCCTCGGCGGCGACTTCATGCCTCCGCTCGTCGTCCGCCGCCGCCCCCGCGACCCCGAAGTGCTGAGCGCCTGTGGCGTGAGCATCGACGAGGAGCACGCGCGCACGGTGTACTGCAACGCCGAGGACGACGGCGCGCTGACCGCGTAGCCGCGCGCGCGAACGCGCTGTCGCGCTGAAACGACCGCTCCGACTAGCGCGCGCCGACGCCCAGCCGCACGCACAACCCGGCCGCGGCTTCGAGCACAAGCAACGCCGCGAGGCGGACCGTGCGCTCGTCGGCCGTATCGGCCGTCGCATCGATCTCGGTGATGTCGATGCCTCGCACGCGCGGGTCGCGGCCGAACAGGAAGGCCATTTCGCGCAGCTCCCGAGCGCTGAGTCCGCCGGGGACTGCCGAGGGGCAGCCCGGCACGACCGCCCTGTCGCACACGTCGACGTCCAGGTCCACGTAGACGGGGCGCGATCCGGCGCCCGCGCGATCCATCGCCTCGCCGACGATCACATCGAGTGAACGCTCGGCGACTTCCGCGCGGGTGACGATGGTGATTCCGAGGTCGCGCGCACGAGCCGAGTACTCGGCCGAGTTCGCGAAGTCGGCGATGCCTATCTGGACCACGCGCTCGGCGGGAAGTCCGGCCTCGATGAGCCGACGCACGGGCGAACCGTTGCTCTCGCCGTCCCGCAGGTCGTGATGCGCGTCGACGGTGACGAGTCCACACTCCGGCCATACGGTGTCGAACAGGCCGCGCATGGTGGCGTAGGTGAGCGAGTTGTCGCCGCCGAGCGCCACGAGCAGGTCCCAGCCGCTCTCATTGGGCACGGCCGCGCGCCTGCGCGTGCGCTCCTCGCCGAGTTCGCCGTCGGGCTCGTCAACGTCACCCAGGTCCACCGCAACCAGCCCTCGGAGGTCCACGCCTCGGCTGGCTGCGTAGGTCGAGTAGCGTGCCAGCGCGCCTCGGATCGCGTCCGGAGTCGCGTGTGCGCCCGTGGGCGTGATCGAGGTGCGGAACGACGGCACGCCGAGGAGCGCCAGATGCACGTCGCGCGTATCCTCGGCGGCTTCCTCGGGGACAATCCAAGCGCTGGCGCGCGGCCAAAGCGGGTCGTGCGGTAGTGTCATATCGGACATGCGGATCCCTTGCGGTCGGCGTGGCCGTCCTGCAACGCTCTACAGCGTCACACGAACCAGTATCTACCTCGTGGCGGTGGACGCCACTCACAGCTAGTGGAGGCATGCGTGACAGAGTCAACGAATGTGGTGCTCGGAACCGACGGACTGACCCCCGCGCAGGTGGTGGCGATCGCCCGCGACGGCGCACGGGTCGAGCTGTCGCCGACTGCGCTGGCCGCGATCGATGCGGCTCGCGAGCACATCGACCGGCTCGCCGAGTCCGGCCGACCGGTCTACGGCGTCAGCACCGGGTTCGGTGCGCTCGCGACCACCTACATCGAGCCGGCGAAGCGCGCGCAGCTCCAGCGCTCGCTCGTGCGCTCGCACGCGGCGGGCTCGGGGACCTGCGTCGAGCGCGAGGTCGTGCGCGCGCTCATGGCCCTGCGGCTCGCGACAATGGCGCGAGGCCGCACCGGCGTGCGCCGGCTGACCGCCGAGACGTACGCGGCACTGCTCAACGCTGGCATCACGCCCTGCGTCCACGAGTACGGTTCGCTGGGCTGCTCGGGCGACCTCGCTCCGCTCTCGCACTGCGCGTTGACGCTCATGGGCGAGGGTCAGGCGTTCGACGCCACCGGGGCGCTTCTGCCGTCCGCAGAAGCGCTCGCGGCCGCCGGCATCACGCCGGTCGACCTCGCCGAGAAGGAGGGTCTCGCGCTCATCAACGGCACCGACGGCATGCTCGGCATGCTGGTGCTCGCGATAGCGGACCTCGAAGCGCTCGCGAAGGTCGCCGACATCACCGCCGCCATGAGCGTCGAGGCGCTGCTCGGCACCGACCGCGTCTTCTCGGCGGAGCTGCAGGAACTCCGGCCACATCCCGGGCAGGCCGCCTCGGCGAGCAACCTGCAGCGCCTCCTGCGCGGCTCGGCGATCGTCGCCTCACACTCCACTGCCGAGGACCCGCGCGTCCAGGACGCCTACTCCCTGCGCTGCGCTCCTCAGGTCGCCGGAGCGCTGCGCGACACGCTCGCGCACGCGGCCACCGTGGCCGGACGCGAGCTCGCGTCGGCGATCGACAACCCGGTCGTTCTCGGCGACGGGCGCGTCGAGAGCAACGGCAACTTCCACGGCGCACCAGTCGGCTACGCGCTCGACTTCCTCGCTATTCCGGCCGCCGACATCGCCTCGATGAGCGAGCGGCGCACCGACCGCATGCTCGATGCGAACCGCTCGCACGGCCTGTCCCCGTTCCTCGCCGACGACCCGGGCGTGGACTCCGGGCACATGATCGCGCAGTACACGCAGGCGGGCATGGTGAGCGAGATGAAGCGGCTGGCGGTGCCGGCAAGCGTTGACTCGATCCCCTCGTCAGCGATGCAGGAGGACCACGTGGCGATGGGCTGGAACGCCGGCCGGAAGCTTATGCGGTCCGTCGATGCGCTGACCCGAGTACTCGCGATCGAGGCCCTCACGGCCGCCCGCGCACTCGACCTGCGTGCCCCGCTCGCACCAGCAGCTGGCACGGGCGCCGTCCGCGACGCGCTCCGCGAGCGCATTCCCGGACCCGGACCCGACCGCTTCCTCGCCGAGGAGATCGAGGCCGCCTACGAGCTCGTTCGCTCCGGAGCGCTTACGCGGTCCGCAGAAGCAGCCGTCGGCGAACTCGACTAGCCGCCCACGCCTCACGACTTCAGGAGGACGACCTTGACCGCATCCACCCCCGGCGCCCGACCAGTCCGCTCCCCTCGGGGGACGCAGCTTTCGGCACTCAACTGGCAGACCGAAGCGCCGCTGCGCATGTTGATGAACAACCTCGACCCCGAGGTCGCCGAGCGTCCCGACGATCTGGTCGTCTATGGCGGCACAGGTCGCGCGGCCCGCAGCTGGGAGGCGTTCGACGCGCTCACCCGCACGCTGCGCACGCTCAAGGCCGACGAGACGATGCTCGTGCAGTCGGGCAAGCCCGTGGGCGTCATGCGCACGCACGAGTGGGCGCCCCGCGTGCTCATCGCGAACAGCAACCTCGTGCCCGACTGGGCCACGTGGCCGGAGTTCCGCCGCCTCGAGCACCTCGGACTGACCATGTACGGCCAGATGACGGCCGGCTCGTGGATCTACATCGGCACCCAGGGCATCGTCCAGGGCACCTACGAGACATTCGCCGCCGTCGCCGAGAAGCGCTTCGGCGGCACGCTTGCCGGCACGCTGACCGTCACCGGCGGCTGCGGCGGCATGGGTGGCGCGCAGCCGCTCGCCGTGACCATGAACGGCGGCGCGGTGCTCATCATCGACGTCGACCCGAGCCGCCTCGAGCGGCGCGTGCACGACCGCTACCTCGACGAGTGGACCGACGACCTCGACATCGCCGTCGAGCGCGTACTCGCCGCGAAGGCCGAGCGCCGACCGCTTTCCGTGGGGCTCGCCGCCAACGCCGCGTTCGTGCTGCCCGAGCTGCTCCGCCGCGGCATCGAGGTCGACATAGTCACCGACCAGACCTCCGCCCACGACCCGCTCGCCTACCTTCCCCTCGGCGTCTCGCTCGAGGAATGGCATGCGTACGCCGAGCGGGACCCCGAGGGCTTCACCAAGCGCGCCCGCGAGTCGATGGCCAAGCACGTGGAAGCGATGGTGGGCTTCATGGACGCCGGCGCCGAGGTCTTCGACTACGGCAACTCGATCCGCGCTGAGGCCGAACTCGGTGGCTACGAGCGTGCCTGGGCGTTCCCAGGCTTCGTTCCGGCCTACATCCGGCCCCTCTTCTGCGAGGGCAAGGGCCCGTTCCGCTGGGCGGCGCTCTCCGGCGACCCCGCCGACATCGCGGCCACCGACCGCGCAGTGCTCGAGCTCTTCCCCGACAACGAGCCGCTCCGCCGTTGGATCACGCAGGCCCAGGACAAGATCGCGTTCCAGGGCCTCCCCGCCCGCATCTGCTGGCTCGGCTACGGCGAGCGCGACAAAGCAGGCGTGCGCTTCAACGAGCTCGTCGCGAGCGGCGAGGTCAGCGCCCCCATCGTCATCGGCCGCGACCACCTGGATTGCGGGTCCGTCGCAAGCCCGTACCGCGAGACCGAGGCGATGCTCGACGGATCCGACGCGATCGCCGACTGGCCGCTGCTCAACGCGCTCGTCAACACGGCTTCGGGCGCCACGTGGGTCTCGATCCACCACGGCGGCGGCGTGGGCATCGGCCGCTCGATCCACGCCGGCCAGGTGAGCGTCGCAGACGGCACCCCGCTCGCGGCAGAGAAGCTGTCGAGGGTCCTCTCCAACGACCCGGGCATGGGCGTCATCCGCCACGTGGACGCCGGCTATGACATCGCCGAGGAGGTCGCTTCCGAGCGCGGCGTCCGCGTGCCCATGCGCGAGTCGGCCGAGGGCCGCGGCGCTCCGGGTGCACCGAACGCCTCCGGAGGCACCGAGTGACCGCCCTGCTTGTCACCAACATCGGCGAGCTCGTCACCAACGACGCCTCTCTCGGCGACGGCTCCCCACTCGGCGTCCTGCATGACGCCGCCTTCGTTGCCGAGGACGGGCGCATCACCTGGGTCGGCCCCGCCTCGCTGGCGCCGGCCGCGGACGAGCGCGTCGACGCCGAGGGCCGCGCGGTCATCCCGGGCTTCGTCGACTCGCACACGCACCTCGTCTTCGCCGGCGACCGTTCCGCCGAGTTCGCGGCACGCATGGCTGGCTCGGCCTACACGGGAGGCGGCATCGCGACGACAGTCGATGCGACCCGCGAGGCGAGCCGCGAGCAGCTCGAAGCGGCGGCAGCGCGGCGGCTGACGCATATGCGCGCATCCGGAACGACCACCGTCGAGGCGAAGAGCGGCTACGGGCTCAACGTGGACACCGAGCGACGGATCCTCGAGGTCTCGCGGCAGTTCACAGCCGAGACGACCTTCCTCGGCGCTCACGTGGTGCCGCCGGAGTTCACGCACGACCGTGATGCATATCTGGACCGTGTAACCGGACCCATGCTTGAGGCGTGCGCCCCACTCGCCAAGTGGATCGACGTCTTCTGCGACGAGGGCGCGTTCACCGGCGACGAAACGCGCACCGTCCTGCGCGCCGGCACCGCCAAGGGCCTCGCGGTCCGCCTCCATGGCAACCAGCTCGCGCCCGGGCCGGGCGCGAAGATCGCCGCCGACTTCGGCGCCGCATCCTGCGACCACTGCAACCACCTCACCGACGATGACATAGCCGCGCTGGCCGACGCGGGTGTCGTAGCGACGCTGCTTCCCGCTGCTGACTTCTCGGCACGCACGCCGTATCCGGATGCCCGGCGATTCGTGGGCGCGGGTGTTACGGTTGCACTTGCAACCGACTGCAATCCCGGCACGTCGTACGTGACTTCGATGCCATTCGTGATCGCGCTTGCGGTCAGGGAGCTGAGCATGACGCCAGCCGAGGCGCTGTATGCCGCGACCGCCGGAGGCGCACGAGCGCTGCGCCTTAGAGACGTCGGCCGCCTCGCGCCGGGTTCCTCGGCAGACTTCGCGCTGCTCGACGCGCCGAGCCACCTGCACCTCGCCTACCGACCGGGGACCCCGCTCGTGGCGGGCACTTGGGTCGCCGCCGCCCGAGTGTAGCGGTCCCGAAGACCCGGCCTCTTGCGCCCGATGTGGCAGGAAGGCCCGGCCCGGACGACCCGCTCCAGGCCGACCTGCCAACCACACTCTGGAAACGGCGCGGTTTCTGCTGATAGCCAACCGCCGATGACCACTGGGCAACGGGAGGCTTCCGCGCGCGCCCGCGCGTTACTATGTGCGGAGCCTTTACGACCCACGCCAGAACGGGACCGATGGAAGAGCAGGTTACGAGCGAGATACAGCCCGACCGCCCCAAGGGCCGGTTCCGCTTCGCTCACATCGACAACGCCAAGGCCGCCTTGATCGCGCTTGCGGTCTTGGGATCGCTGCTAGAGCTCAAGCTCTATCGCTCGGGCACCGGGCAGGCCCTCTACCTGCTCATCTGGCTTCTGGTCGTCCCCGGTTTCGCATACGTCGCCGGCTTCGTGTCGAAGCCCGACGCCTACACCCCCGCAGGTCGCCGAGGACTCGCCCGGCTCGCCGTCATCTACCTCGTGCTTCAGCTCCTCTACAGCGCCGTGCAGCACCTCGCCACCGGCCACTTCTCCTGGTACGCCACGGCTGTCTACCCGGTCTCGGTGCTCTGGTGGCTCGTCACCGTGATCTGCTGGCGCCTGCTGCTGCCGCTGTTCGCGCGCGCGGAAGGCCGCCGAGGAGCCCTCCTCGCCATCGCATCCGCCGTCGCCGTCTCACTCGTCGCTGGCTACGTCGTCCCGGACGGCCGCTGGCTCGCGCTCATGCGCACGCTCGTCTTCCTGCCGTTCTTCGTGGCCGGCTTCTTCTCCGCCCGTGAGCGCTGGCGCTTGCCCAGGCACCGCCAGTCACTCGCCGTCGCCGTCGCAGCCCTCGTTCTGGGGTTCGCACTGCTGCGATGGGGGAACACCTTCGTCACTATGGATTGGGTGCAGGCAGCCACGTCCTTCAGGAATCTCGGCGTGACTTGGTGGTCTGCGATTCCGGGCCGCCTCGCGCTCCTCGCGGTCAGCGCCGTGTTCGTCGCCGCCCTGATGCGGCTCGTCCCGCGCTTCCGCAACCCGCTCACCAAGCTCGGGCGCTCGAGCCTGTCGGTCTTCGCGTGGCACGGTCTCGCGCTCAAGGTGCTCGCTGTTCTCGGCCTCGGATGGCTCGTGGGCAACGGCTTCATCAACGCGCTGGGCGGGACGGTGCTCCTGCTCGCGGTGCTCGGCTTCGGACCGATCGCCGTCCTGACGATGCGCCAGTTCCGCGGTCCTCGGCAGACCGACACCCCCGCCGAGGAGCCGCAGCGCTCCACACTCACCGAGTGGGGGCCCGCCGTGGCGGCGATCGTCGTCGCGCTGATCCTCGTGGGCAAGGCGTACCTGACACGCAGCATCGTGCTTGAGGACGCCGACGTTCTCGGCAGCCTGGCTCTCGAGCTGCCGGTGCTGATCGGGCTCGTGGCTCTCGTCGTCGCACTCGCCGGGCCGACGCGTCGCGCGTGGGTCTGGGCTCTCGTGGTGGTCGACGCGGTCCTCTCGTTCTCGATGTTCGCGACCGCCGTCTACTCGCTCTACTTCGGCCAGGTGCTGACCGCGAGCGTCTTCGCCCAGGCCGGCCAGGCCGCCGAGGTGCAGGACAGCATCCTCGCTCTCCTCTCGCCACTCCACCTGCTGTACGCGGCGGACTTGCCGTTCGTGATCGCCGGCGCGATCTGGCTGACCTTCGCTCTTGGCAAGTCACCGGCCGAGCGCTCGTTCACGGCAGACCGCCGCGTAGCGCTCGCCGCCGCCGTAGCTCTGCTTGTCGCCTCGGTCCCGCTCGTGGACCTCTGGCAGCTCCCGGAGAACGTCAACAGCAGCGCGGCCGCCAAGAAGCTCGGCCTGCTCAACTATCAGCTCGCCGGCTTCAAGGCGCTCGGTGCCGAGGAAAGCGCCGAGGCCCTTACCGCCGAGGAGACCCGCGAGCTGGCATCGAGCGTCTCCGGAGCGAGGAGCCGGGGAACGACCGCCGCGGCCGAGCGCCTGGTCGCCTTCAAGGCCGGCGAGTTCAAGGGCAAGAACCTCATCATCGTGCAGTGCGAGGCGCTCCAAAACGTGGTCATCGGCAAGAAGATCGACAGTGAGCTCGTCGCCCCCAACCTCACGGCTCTGACCGAGGAGAGCTACTACTACCCCCGCACCTACTCGCAGATCTCGCGCGGCAACACGTCCGACGCCGAGTGGATCGTGAACACGTCTCAGTACCCACCCCCCGGCCAGGCCGCCTCCACCCGGTGGGGCGACCGCGAGTCGCCGTCGCTTCCTCGGCTGCTCAGGGACCGTGGGTACTTCACGATGACGTTCCACGCGAACGAGGCCCGGTTCTGGAACCGCAAGAACATGTACGCCGCCCTCGGCTTCGACAAGTACTTCGACCGCGCGGACATCGGCTGGGAGCCGCACTGGAAGTGGGGCAGCTCGGACGAGGTCGTGTTCGACCGCGTCGTGAAGGAGCTCTCGGCGCTCGATCGGAAGAAGACGCCGTTCTACGCCCAGATCATCACGCTGACGGCGCACCATCCCTTCGCCTACCCGCCCGAGGAGCTGCGCCCGTGGCAGGCGACGGGCAAGTTCAAGAACACCGAGGTCGGCGACTACCTGTCGTCGGAGAGCTACGCCGACAAGGCGATCGGTGAGTTCGTCGACGACCTCAAGGCGAAGGGCCTGTGGAACGACTCGATCGTGGTCTTCTACGGCGACCACTACGGGCTGCGTAAGCCCAAGGGCGATCCCGCGCTCGCCGCGCTCGAGGCCGACGTCTACGGCAGCCGGTACGACAACACGGAGTACGTCAACATCCCCCTCATCATCCACGTCCCGGGCCAGAAAGAGGGCAAGACGATCGATCGCAGCGTCGGCCAGATCGACATCCTGCCCACTGTCGCTGACGCCCTCGGTATCGACCTGAAGGACTTCACCCACTTCGGCCGCAACGCGTTCATCGCGAGCCGTCCGCTGATCGGCGAACGTGGCATGGTGCCCGAGGGCACGCTCATCAACGACCGGATCCTGTTCTATCCCGGCCTCGGCTTCGAGGACGGTGTAGCGCTGGACCTCCACAGCGGCGAAGTGACCAAGACCGTCGCTCAGGACAAGAAGGACTTCGAGGAAGTGACGCGGCTCATGCGGCTGTCACTCGAGTACTCGGACAGCCTTCCAAGGCGCAAGGGCGCTTCCGAGGACCTCGGGGATGCGATCATCCCCAACGCCAAGGGCAACGGCGAGCCGCTGCCCCCGCAGAACAAGCCGGCGTCGAACAACTAGCTGGGTCGCGCGACGGCGGTCTGTCGCCAGGCCCGTGCGCCACGGCGTTCATCAAAGAAAAAGGCCGGTCCTCGAGGACCGGCCTTTCGCATATCGTCTGGCGGAGAGCCAGGGATTCGAACCCTGGGTACGGTTCAAAGCCGCACACACGATTTCCAGTCGTGCACCTTCAGCCTCTCGGTCAGCTCTCCGTGACCATGCGCCGCAAGGGGCGCAGCGCGTACGCGAGTATAGCGACCTGCCGCGCATGGGGCAACGATTGCCGCGCTGACCAGACACTGCGCGGCATGCTCACTCCGTAGGCAGCCGCGTCACCCCGGGGAGCGGCTTGATGGTGAGGTGCACCTTCGTGCCCTCGCCCTCGACACTGGTGATCTCCATCGAGCTGTCCTGGCCGAAGTGGCCGCGCAGGCGCTCGCGGATGTTACGCATCGCGATGCCGAGCCCCTTTGCCGAGGACGCCTCGAGCACGGTCCCCACCTTGTCAGACGCGATGCCTTGTCCGTCGTCCGAGACGGTGATGCAGAGCGCGTCCTGCTCGACGTGCGCAGAGACCGTGACGTGCAGCGTCGCACCGTCCGGCCGCATGCCATGACCGATCGAGTTCTCAACGAGCGGCTGGATCATGAAGGCGGGCAGCGGGAGCCCAAGCGCCTCGTCCTGGACGTCCTCGATGTACTCGAGCCGATCGCCGAACCGCGCCTTCTCGAGTTCGACGTAGGTGTCCACGAACTCCAGCTCGCGCTCGAGGGTGACGAGGCTCTCGGCTTGCTCGAGCGTCCGGCGGTAGAACGAGCCGAACTGGCGCAACAGGCGCCGGGCCTCGGCTGGGTCGGTGCGGATGAAGGCCGCGATCGTGTTGATGGTGTTGAACAGGAAATGCGGGTTGATCTGCGCCTGCAGCGCCTTGAGCTCCATCTCGGTGGCGAGCTCGGTCTGGCGCTCCAGCTCCGAGAGCTCGAGCTGCGTCGAGAGCAGGCGTGCGAGGCCCTCGGCCATGGCGAGTTCGGTCTCGTTGAGGAAGCGGTCCGAGACGTAGTAAAACTTGAGGGTCCCCACCGGTTGGCCGCGCATCTCCAGCGGCACCACGATGGCGGCGCGAAGCAGGCAGTCGGGCTCGGGGCAGCCGATGTCGACCTTGCTGTGCAGGATCCTCGGCTCGTCGGTGTCGAGCGACTCCATGGTCGCCTTGGTGATGATGGGACCGCCCACCTTGTGGTGGTCCTCGCCCACCCCCGCGAAGCCGAGCACGCTGTCGCGGTCGGTGATCGCCACGGCCGCTGCCTCGGTCTCCCTGAGCACGATGCCGCAGACGGCACCCGCGGTCTCCTCGTCGAGTCCCAAGCGCAGGTAGCTGATCGACTCGTTGGCGATCTTGAGCATGCTGTCGCTCTGCAGCGCTCGCACGTGGTCCGGTCGCGAAGCCATGCGCTGGAACAGGCTCGAGAACGCCACGGCCACAAGCGACACGACCGCGCCGATGATCACCCACGTCGGCTCGCCGAGGACCGCCGAGGCCACCGCGACGGTACCGAGAACCACCACCAGCACAAGCATGATGACGTCGAGCCAGTTCTGCCGACGGACCGAGGGCAGTACGCCCCCGAAGTCGTTCATGCGGTCCTCGATGTTGGCCGGTTTCGCCACGCTCACCTCTCCTGCGACGGTGCGGGTATCTTACACCGCCGGGGCCCTGGCGGCCGCTGGAACAGAACGGGCCCGCCTCATCGGCGAGCCCGTGTCCGGCTTTGAGTTGGGAGTGCGCTGCGCTAGTGGCGGAAGCGCCTGAGATTGCCCGCGAGGCCGTTCGCCTCTCGCTCCACGTCACCAGCTGCCTCGGCAAGCTGGCGAGCCGATGCCGCAGTGCCCGAGACGCCCTGGCTGACCTGCTGCATGACCTCCACGATGGAGCGCGCGGCGGACTGCTGCTGGCTGGCCGCGCTCGCGATCTCGCGCGCGGCGGACGCGGTGCGCTCCATGCGGTCGAAGATCGCGTCGAACGAGTCGCGCGTGCGCATGGTCTCGACCACTGCGTGCTGGCCGTCACTCGCTTGCTGCTCGGCGGTCAGAGTGAGCGCCTTGCTGGAAGCCTGGATGGCGCGCACGAGCTCGTCGATGCGGCCGATGGAGGTCGATACCGAGTCGGCGAGATTGCGGATCTCCGTCGCGACGACACCGAAGCCCTTGCCGGCAGCGCCGGCACGGGCGGCCTCGATGGCCGCGTTGAGCGCGAGGATCTTGGTCTGCTCGGCGATGGAGCCGATGACGAAGGTGACCTGGTCGATGTCGTTGGCGACCTCGGCGAGCTGGTTGGCGGACTCGCGCACACTCACCGCACCGGACGCCAGGCGCTCGACCTGGCCCGCGCCGTCGGTGACCGCCTCGCGGCCGTTCTCGGCCACGGCAAGCGAGTCCTCGGCGATCTCGAGCACACGGCGCGCACCGTCGGCCACAGCGGCGAACGAGCGGTCGATCTCCTGCACCGTCGCGCTCGCCTCGGCCACCGCGGACGCCTGCGACGTCGCACTGTCGGCCTCGTACGATGCGGCCTTGGCGATCTCGGCCGAGACGTTGTCGAGCCGGTCGGACGACGAGCCCACGACGCCGAGGATCTCGCGAAGCCCGGCGGTCATGGTGTTGAAGGCTGCGCCCATCCGTCGCGCCTCTGTGAACCCGACCTCGGGGACCTTCACGGTGAGATCGCCGGTGGCCACGTGCTCCGCCGCGTCGCTCACGGCAATGATGGGCGCCGCCAGGGCGCGCGAGGCCAGTCCGCCGGGGATGATGCCGACGAGTATCGCGACGACCGCGACGAGCGCCATGGCGATGGCGAAGCCCCGCACGGTGCTGTCGTAAGGCGCCTTGTCCAGACCGACGAAGAGCATGCCGATCGTCTCGTTATCGCTGTTCTTGATGGGGTTGTAGGCCGTCAGATACGGCTTGCCGAGGACGGGTGCCTCGCCGCGGTAGGCGACGCCCTTGGCGAGCGTGGCGGCACGGACCTTATCGGAGACCGCAGTCCCGATCGCCCTCGAGCCACTCGCGTCCTTGACCGTCGTTGCGACGCGGACGCCGTTCTGGAAGATCGTAGCGGCGCCACCGAGCTTGGAGGCGAGCGAGTCGACGAACTCGTTGTTGCCCTTGAGAGGCGAGACGATGACGATCGAGCCGTCGAGTCCCGACACCGAGTCCTGAACCGGTCGAACCACGACTTCCGTGAGGACGCCGTCGGCCTCCGACTGAGGAGCGCTGCCACCCTCGGTCTTCTTGACCGCGACCTTGTAGCGGTCGGACAGCCCCATCGCCGCGAACTCCTCGCCGGGCGCGATCGAGAAGAACGATCCTTGATCGCGCGACTTGACCGCTGCCGCGACCTCGGGCCACGCCAGCGTGTGGTCGTCGCCGCGCGAGGTGATCACGTCGCCCTTGCGGTCGACCCACATGACGAGGTCACCGTTCATGCCCACTGCCTGACGGGCCAACTCGGAGCGGAGCTCCGCCTCGCTCATCGGCTTGATGGTGACGGCGCGCGCCGCTATCTCGGAGTAGGCGCGCATCGCGGTGGCGTTCTCGGAAAGCAGGGCGGCGGCGACCGTCGAGTTCGCTTCGAGCGCTCGTTCCGCCTGCTGGTTCACGGACCTCGCGTACCAAGGCACGGCGATGAGGATGGCGACGAGGATCGGGGTGACCGAGGCCAGCATGAAACTGAAAAGGAGCCTCGTGCGAAGGGATGTGGTGCGCATGCTTTTTGGGATTCCTTCTGTGCGTGATGTGACGAGAGACTCAATGTATCGGCTCGGCAGGGTCCATTCATTAACGCCGCAGTCGACTAGGGGCGCTAACGAAAATGCCGAGAACGGGCCTGCTGCCAGCGACCGCCAGCGCTAGGCCAGCTCACGGACCTTCCGCGCCGCCGCTTCGGCCATGTCCTGGCCCACCACGAGGCGCAGCGCCGTGATGAGATTGTCGGACATGGGCGCCAGGTCCATGCGCTCGAGCGTGTCAGGGTCCTTGCCGAGTCGCTTGCTCTCGACGTCCACCGACACGCTTGCAAGGACCGTACCGATGACGGGTCGCAGGGTCTCCTCGACCCGCTGTGCGAGCAGGTTAGGCATCCGGGTCAGCCTCGTCGGCCTTGCTCTGCTCGGCGAGCATCTCGGCACCCGTCATCGACTTGAGGTAGCGCTGCAGAGCCGTGCGTACGCTCCAGAAGTAGGCGGCGAGCAGTCCCATGGCGGCGATGACCAGCGCCTGGGACGCCAGCTGCACCTGATCCGCGGTCACGCCGACGACGAAGTTGCCCACCCACTCGGCAAGCGCCGAAGCCGCGAGACAGATGATCGCCAGCACCACGAATGAGATGCGCTCGGCGATCGCGCCCCCGAGCGCCACCTTGCGGACGCCCAGCGCCTCGATCAGCAAGACGATCGCGACGATGAGGCCGAGGAGGCTCACGCCGATCGAGACGATATCGGTTCCGGCGGCGGGTCCTGCGGCGTATGCCGAAGAGGGCAGCGCCAACAGCGCCACCCCCGACCATGCGGTGATGCGACCGATCCTGTGCAATACGTACTCCTCGCCAGGCCGAGAACGGGAAGTCCCTGCAGGTATCATCGGCCATCTACCTGCGGTGATTTAGGGGCAGACAGCATTTCTCGTGCCCCGCGTCACAGACATCAGGTTAGTCGGCGCCGCCCCCGCCGCCCCCGCCGCCGAATCCTCCGCCGCCCGAGAACCCGCCGCCGCCGCCGGACGCCGACGACATCTGGCTCGTAGCGACCTGGGTTGCCGAGACGAACGACTGCGAGACCGCCGCGACCGGCGACGCATGACCATACCCGCCCGCATAGACCCACCAGTACGACGTCTGGAACGACGGGTCGCTCACGAGCTCAGGCATGCGGACCCGCAGCTGCTCGATGACTTCCTCGGCGATGCCGAAGAGGACGGCGAGCACGAGGAAGCGGTTCCAAAGGATCACTGACTGCGGCGGCGCCTCGTTGAGACGGCTGAAGTCCTTGAGGTAGTTGCGGACGGCTTCGTACTGCGCGTAGAGCTCGTTGCCCTGCCTCGATCGGCGACGCATGTACACGGCGATGACTGCCAGCGCGATCGCGACCGGGATCGGCAGAAGCAGCGGGAACGGCCCGGCGGTGGCCACCGTGCCGAAGATCGCCACGCCGATGACCAATGCCGCCGCGAGACCCGCCATCACCTGCCACATCCAGCTCTCGCCCTCGAAGAAGCCCAGGGAGTCGGCCTCCGCGCGCGCCTTCTCCTTCCATGCCTTGATCGCCTCGGTGAACGACTGCGGGTTCGCCTTGGCGTAGGGCTGGATCTCAGACAGGGCGATGACGTCGCGCCCTCCGCCCACTTCGTCGAACAGGATGCCGAGGAGCTCGACGTCGAGCGGCGAGGGTGGCTTCGGTGGGTTCTTGACGCGTTCCAGCGAGAAGCTCTCTTCCGTACCGCCGAACATCCCGGAGATCCCGCTCTTCTGCACCGTCTGCGGCGCCATGCGCACGATGCCCTTGTCGGCGAGGTCCATGAGCGTCGCGGCGATCGCGACGTCGTCGACGGTGCCGAACTTCCACAGCGCCCCTACGACGGCGGGGTGCAGGTCCGGCCGAGGATCCTCTCGGAAGTATTCGCCCTGGAACTCGGTCTTGTGCTCGCGCCCGTGGCGGTTGAACGCCCATATCCCCCACGCGAGCGCGCCCAGCGCGACGATCCATGAGACTCCGGTCCACGCGCCGACCGCGAAACGGGCCCTCAGCCGCTGGCTGTTCGCGGTGTCGGCGGCGGCCTTTTCCTCGGTGAGTATGGTGTTGAGACGGGCGCCCGACTGGAAGGGCGCCTGCGACAGCGCCTCCGAGGGGAACGCCATGCGCACCTCGACGAAGGTCTCGGCGGGGACGTCGTTCGCCTTCAGCGCGACCGAGCCGTCGTCATTGATGGTGACCACTCCGGTGAGCGGTCCGTGCGCCCAAGCGCGCATCTGGTCCTTCGACGTGACGCCGTCCACGCGCACCAGCGCGCTGAACTTCGCCGTCGGCACCGCCCATCCCTCGCCGATCAGCTTCCAGTACAGCTCGCCGGTGTCCTGCCAGCGCTTCGCCGCGCCCGCCGCTACGTAACTCAGCGTGAAGGTGCGCGTCTCGTTCGAGGAGCTGTGGAAGACGTGCACCTCGACGGTGTCGCCGGTGTCGACGACGAGGTAGGTGCCGGGTACCCGGTGTGTAGGATCGTCGATCGCCGAGGTGTCGTTCATCGGCGTGTAGGTAGTGCCGCGGTCGTCGGTGACGCCGGTGACCGTGATGCCGGAGGAGCCGCCCTTGTCGAGTATCCAGTACACGCGCGAGAAGTCGCCGTCGAACGTCAGCTGCCGAGCCTCCTGCACGCTCAGCGAGCCGTCAGGCGACACGCCGGCCTGGATGTCCACCGAGTCGATCGCGTACTCCTTGGCGAGCGCCGCGCCGGGCAGCAGCAGTGACACCGCCAGCAGAACGCCGAGGAGAAGCGCGAAGGGTGCGGTCCTGCGTAGCGTCATCGGGCGTCCTCTCGGAGGCGGCGGAAGAATGCGCGCAGCAGCTCGGCGGACTCGGTCTCGAGGCAGCCACTGGAGACGTCGAAGCGGTGGTTGAGACGCTCGTCGCTCGACAGGTCGTACAGCGTGCCGAGCGCGCCGGCCTTGGGGTCGGGCGCCGCGTACACGCAGCGCGCGATGCGGGCCTGATGCATGAGTCCCGCGCACATGGGGCAGGGCTCGAGGGTCACGTAGACGGTGCAGTCGGAGAGCCGCCAGCGCTCGAGCTTGGCGGCGGCGTCTCGGATGGCGATGAGTTCGGCGTGACCGGCCGGGTCGTGATCGATCTCGCGCCGATTGTGCCCGCGGGCGACCACCGCGCCGTCGCACACGACGACCGCGCCGATCGGTACCTCGCCGATCTCCTCGGCGCGCCGAGCCTCGTCGAGGGCCATCGCCATGTAGGTCTCGTCGCTGCGCTCCACCCGCGCCCCTCCCCGGTCGCCGTTGCGCATCCGAGTCTAGCGCAGGCCGCGAAGGCGCGGGGCGGCCACGCCGAGAGGTCGCCGAGGACCCCCTGTTGCGTGCTATCCTTTCCGCGCCGCCGGCATGGAGGGGTGGCAGAGTGGTTGAATGCGACGGTCTTGAAAACCGTTGGCCCGCAAGGGCTCGTGGGTTCGAATCCCACCCCCTCCGCCA
>CAZSLI010000024.1:0-35062 GCA_964607705.1 uncultured Eubacteriales bacterium | reverse complement strand
GAGCTGTTCGCAGCCTCAATACGCCCCCCGCTCCTTCTAACGTTCTTGCGCATGACCTGCGCGCCGTTCGCTGTCAGGATCACCCAGCAGTAGTCGCGTCAGGTCGATGCGCTTGTTAGGCCGGTCACGCTATGCCGTGGACTCAGCTAGAGAGCACGACTCCCAACTCGTGAACCAACCTATCGACCGCGGCCTTGCGGTCGAAGCTCTGGAGGAGAGCAGGTGCGGGCATCTGACCGATTGGGCATTCCGAGAACGCCAACATCGCGCACACCTCGTCAAACGGCATCGGTTGTAGCCAGGACGTATTGGTGTAACGCCTGATCCACAGGCCACTGATCAGCCGGCCTCCGGACTCAGCATATACGGTGCCCGTCTCATGGATGCGATACCTAACAGACCTGCCGCGGGATACAAACGGCCACAGCGGATACGGTTGTCTCAAGAAGTTCCCTGGGCCCACATCTCCGCTGACCGCACGCTTGGCCATCAGCATCGGCTTGCTCACATTTCTGCCTGAGGAGTCAACGCCAAGTGACGTCACTATCGCCGGAGGGGCGATTTCGCGAGCCTTGCTTACGTAGTCCGAGACAAGCACCGGCACGTCCGCCTCGCAGAACGCGCGGTACGCCTCGCGCCCGGCGTTCAAGGTCTCGATTCGAGACTGCTCAGCCGACTTGGTGCGATCCAGTTTCGCAGCTCTTAGATCGCGCACCTCTGACGCATCAATCTCGTCAAAGAACCCCATCGTGTCCCCCCATAGAACTCGCGGCGAGCAAAAGCTCGTCCTAACGTTCTTGCGCATGAGCTGCGCGGTACCAGCATATTGCGCGAAGCGCCCGACGCGTCCTACGCGTCGGCTCAATGCGCCTGTTAGGTAGACATCGACATCAGATCGGGCCGATGGGTCCTGATAGCAGTCAGCACGCCCGCAATCTCATCTGGACCCGCCGTGCGCGGAATCATGTAGGCCTCGACGGGCCCAGTGAAGATGAAGATATGGGAAGAAGTTTCATCCACTTGCTGCAGCTTGTCCCACGTTGTGATGGTAGTGCGATTAGGGCTCTGCTCACGGATGCCGGTTTCGTCGAGTTCGATAAGGTGTCGGCCTGGAGTGCCAAGCCCGTTCTCCCGGGACATGTTGCGCACGTTAGATCGAACCTGTCTTCTCCAAGCCCAAGGCGTGAGAAACCACATCACCACGCCGGTGATGACGCCGGTGACTAGCCCACCAACGGGGTCACCGAGTACAAGGCCGATGATTGCGAACGAGGCTGTTGCCACGAGTACCGAAACCGAGATGCGGTAGGACTTCAGTTGCTTGACGCCGGCCGGGCGATGGCTGAGGGCGTGCATGTTGAAGGCAGCGTAGTCGTCGCTGGCGAGATCGAACTCAAATTGCAAGAGACACCCCTGTTCTACCTAACAGTAAATCTGCGGACCGTGGTTGGGGCGCAGATATGATGCTCATTCAACGGTAAGCGTACTCCGAGCTGCTGGTATGTGGAATATACAGTCCATGTAAGCGGTTGTGGACAAGTTGGGGGCGGCGAGTCCCCCACCGCCTCGGAGAGGGAGTCAGCGCAGTGAGCAACCAGGCCAAGCCGGACGTCGTTGAAGTCGGCAGCCCGCTGCATCCGGGTCGCAGCCGTACCGTCGATGCCGCCAAGTACGCCGCCGTTCGGGACGCGATGCTTGCGGTGCTTCCTCCCGCGCCTCCCGGACTCACCTACAACATGATGACCGAGGCACTGATTCCTCAGGTGCCGGCCGAGCTGTTTCCTGACGGCATGAAGGCCGGATGGTGGACCAAGACGGTGCAGCTCGATCTCGAGCTCAAAGGCATCATCGAGCGCGAGCCAACATCGCCACTCAGGTTCCACCGCGCCGACGCTGGCTGAGCGCCGCTACAGCCGATCCATCGGGCTCGTCACGCCTAGGCCGCCCTTGTTCAGCACGTGGGTGTAAATCATCGTCGTCTTGACGCTGCTGTGCCCGAGAAGCTCCTGGATGGTTCGGATGTCGTAGCCGGACTCCAGCAAGTGGGTGGCGAACGAGTGGCGCAGCGTGTGGCAGGTCGCCCGCTTCGCGATGCCTGAGCGCCTTACAGCGGCCTTCACCTCGCGCTGCAATAGCGACTCGTCGGTGTGGTGCCGTCCCTGCTTGCCGTCTGCAGCGCGCCAGCGGCGTTCCTGCGGGAAGACCCACTGCCAGCCCCAATCGGTCGGCGCGTTGGGGTACTTTCGGCTCAGCGCTGCGGGCAGCTGCACTCGTCCCCATCCCTCGGCAAGGTCCTGCTGGTGCACCGCACGTACGCGGGTGAGGTGCTCCCGCAGGGGCTCGTTGAGGCTGCTCGGCAGCATCGTGATGCGGTCCTTGCCGCCTTTGCCGTCGCGCACGGTGAGCTCGTTGGTCTGGAAGTCGATGTCTTGCACGCGCATACGGAGGCACTCCATCAGGCGCAGACCGCTGCCGTAGAGCAACGATGCCTGGAGCCAGCACTGGCCGTCGAGTTGATCGAGAACCAGCCGCACCTCGTCTCGCGTCAGCACTACCGGCAGGCGTGGCTCGCGTTTCGCCCGTACGATCCCTCGGATCTCGCCGAGCTCGTAGCCGATCACGTTGCGATACAGGAACAGCAGGGCCGAGAGCGCTTGCGTCTGTGTCGAGGACGCCACGTGCTCCTCAACTGCCAGGTGCGTGAGGAACGCGTTGATCTCGGGCTCGACCATCTCGGCAGGATGCCGGTAGTTGTGGAAGCGGATGTAGCGGCGCACCCACATGCAGTACGCCTCCTCGGTCCGCTTGCTGTAGTGCCGCGTGCGCAGCGCCGCCCGCAGCTGGTCCATCAGCCTTGGTGAGCTGCTCTGCCGCTGCGCACTGGCGGCTCCGTCGTTCGGAATGCGTACGGTGTTCGGGTCCATGGACTCCCCTCTCGGCCGATTTTCGGCGTCGGAACTTGCCGATTTCTTGCCGAAGATACAGCGAGGCCCTCGGTTTCCCGAGGGCCTCGATTCTCGAACCTGGTGGTCGCCTGCGCGCTGCGCGGGCCGTTCCGCTACCTAGTGGCGCCGGCGCGGCTTGCGGTCGCGATCTCCGCCGCCACCCTCGCGGCGCGGGCCACGGTCGCGGTCGCCGCTGCCGCCCTCGGGTGCACCTTCGGCACGCGGGGGCGCCGCCGGCTTGTCGAGACGGTCGAGCGAGACCTTGCCGCGGTCGTCGATGTCGATGATCTTGACGTGGACCGAGTCGCCCACATTGAGGACGTCTTCGACCTTCTCCACGCGGCCCTGGGCCACGCGCGAGATGTGGAGCAGGCCGTCCTTGCCGGGGATGAGCTCGACGAAGGCGCCGAACGGCTGGATCGAGACCACGCGGCCGTGGTACTCCTCGCCGATCTCCGGCTCCTTGACGATGGCCTGGATGCGGCGGACCGCTTCCTCGCCGCCCAGGTCGCGCGACGCCACGTAGATGGTGCCGTCTTCCTGGATGTCGATCTGCGCGCCGGTGTCCTCCTGGATGCCTCGGACGACCTTACCGCCGCTACCGATGACCTCGCGGATTTTGTCGCTCGGGATCTTGATGGTGATGATGCGCGGAGCGTACTTGCTCATCTCTTCGCGCGGCGTCTGGATGGACTCCATCATCTTGCCGAGGATGAACGCGCGGCCTTCCTTGGCCTGCATGAGCGCACGGGTGAGGATCTCGAGCGAGAGGCCCTTGGCCTTGTTGTCCATCTGCATCGCTGTGATGCCGTTCTCGGTACCCGCGACCTTGAAGTCCATGTCGCCGAGGAAGTCCTCGAGGCCCTGGATGTCGGTCAGGATGGCGACGTCGTCACCCTCCTTGATGAGCCCCATCGCGATACCGGAGACCGGGGCCTTGATCGGCACGCCGGCGTCCATGAGCGCGAGGGTCGAGCCGCAGACCGAGCCCATCGAGCTCGAGCCGTTGGACTCGAGGACCTCGGACACGATGCGGATCGTGTAGGGGAACTCGTCCTCGGCGGGGATGACCGGCAGCAGCGCCTTCTCGGCGAGTGCACCGTGACCGATGTCGCGGCGCTTCGGGCCACGCATGAAGCCCGTCTCGCCCGTCGAGAACGGCGGGAAGTTGTAGTGGTGCAGGTAGCGCTTGCCCTCGGCGACGTCGATCGTGTCGATGCGCTGCCACTCGGAGAGCATGCCCAGCGTCAGGACCGAGAGGACCTGGGTCTGGCCGCGGGTGAAGAGGCCCGATCCGTGGCTGCGCGGCAGGTAGCCGGCGACCGTCGTGATCTGACGGACCTCGTCGAGCTTACGGCCGTCGGCGCGCTCGCCCTCCTTGAGGACCATGGTGCGCATGGTCTTCTTCTCGAGCTTCTTGAGCGTGGCCTTGATGTCCTTGCTCTTGGCGGCGATCTCCTCTTCGGTGAAGAGGTCGGCCATGAGCTTGTCCTTCACGGCCTGAACGCCGGCCATGCGGGCGTGCTTGTCGGGGTTGTGCAGCGCGGCGGACATCTCGTCGCCACCGGCGGCGAAGATGCGCTCCTCGACCTCGGGGTCGACGACCTGGAGGACGACGTCCATCGGAGTGATGTCGACCTTGGCGAGGAAGGCTTCCTGAGCCTCGCAGAACTTGCCGATGGCCTCCTGCGCGAACATCATCGCGGCGAGCATGTCTTCCTCGGTGACCTCGTACGCAGCGGCCTCGAGCATGTAGACGGCGTCCTTGGAGCCGGCCACCACGAGCTCGAGATCCGAGTCCTCGGTCTCGTCGAACGTCGGGTTCACGAGGAACTCGCCGGTCTCGGCGTCACGGCAGATGCGCACGCCGGCAAGCGGACCCTCGAACGGGATGCCCGCTGCGAGAAGTGCCGCCGAGGCACCCATGATGCTGATGACGTCGGGCTGGTTGACCTGGTCGGCCGAGAGCACCGTCGCGATGACCTGGACCTCGTTGCGGAAGCCGTCGGCGAACGACGAGCGGATGGGGCGGTCGATCATGCGTGCGGTGAGCGTGGCCTTCTCGCTCGGACGCGCCTCGCGCTTGATGAAGCCGCCCGGGAGCTTGCCGGCGGCGTACATACGCTCTTCGAAGTCGACGGTCAGCGGGAAGAAGTCCAGGTCCTTGGGGAACTTGGACGCGGTCGCCGTGACCAAGACGATCGACTCGCCCTGTCGCACCAGCACCGCACCGCCGGCCTGCTTGGCCAGCTCACCCGTCTCGAGGGTGTACTCCTTGCCGTACAACTCGAATGTTTCAACGATCTTTGCCATGTTGCTCTTCCCTGTCTCCTCACCGTACGCCCCTTGCGTACGGCTCACACATCGTCGGTGGGCCCGAGTCCACACGGGACCACCCATCTAGTACCCGTACGCCACGACAAGTCGCACGATGCGACCGCCGTGGCGCTGGGCGTGACACCTCGAGGCATCACAACAAGAAGGCGGGAGCGGTGTCCTCCCGCCTTCAGTCACTCGGTGCTACTTGACCTCGCGGATACCCAGCTGCGCGATGACTGCGCGGTAGCGCTCGATGTCGCTCTTCTTCAGGTAGTTGAGGAGGCGACGGCGCTGGCCGACGAGCTTGAGCAGGCCGCGGCGGGTGTGGTGGTCCTTCTTGTGGACCTTGAGGTGCTCGGTGAGGTCACGGATGCGCTGGGTGAGAAGGGCGACTTGGACCTCAGTGGATCCGGTGTCGGTCTCTCCGCGCTTGTACTCGCCGATGATGCTGGTCTTGACGTCCTTAGACAGCGGCATATCAGGTTCCACCTTTCATGTGGAGTCCGCCCCGGTCCGGGTTGGCCGTCGGTGGATGATCGCACCACTCAGGCCGGGGTATTCACGTAAGCCGAGGAAGTATAGCACACGGCTCCGGGTGTTCCTACCCACGCGGTGCGCAATGCGACTCAAGTCGCGCAGCAGCCCTACTCCCTCACGCCGAGCACTTCGCGCGCCTCGGCAAGCCGGCTCTCAGGAACCAGCAGCGTGAACTTGCGGTCGAAGACACCGTACGCGGGACGGAACGTGGGCATCTGCTCGGGATCGTAGGGCTCCCACGCAAATGGGATGTTCGCCGCCCGAAGAGGCCCCGTCACGAGCGCCGCCGAGAACCCCGCCTCGCCGAAGAGCCCCGACAGGTGCCGAGGGTTCGTCACCGGGACGAAGGGCTCGTCCGACTCGAGGTGCGCCTGGCGCAGGGGAAGCCCCCGCACCGCACGCTCGGCCGCGTCGAGTGCGGCCTCGTCCTCGACGACCGGCTCGCCGCTCTCGAGCACGCCGTACTCGAGGTCTTCCGGCGGAGCGACCACGGCCGCGACATCTGCGGCGATCGCCGACGTGAGCTCGTCGAGCGAACCGAACGCCCGCTGCTCGCGGATGCGCCGCGTGAACTCGAGCACCAGCTCCGTGTCGTACAGGTCGCCGTCGAAACCGATCAAGTGCGCCTCGAGGTAGTCGCGCGCCTCCGGGAAGCTCGGCGGGGTGCCGACCGCTATCGCCGCGGGCCACACGCCACCACCCTCGAGCGTCGCCGTGCCGGCGTACACACCGTCGGCCGGAAGCGCCGCGTACTCGGCGGGCACCACGTTGGCAGTCGGGAAGCCGAGCTCCCTCCCCTGCTGCCGCCCCTCATGGACCGCCCCCGTCACCCGAGTCGGCCTGCCGAGGAGCTCGGCGGCACCTTCGACGTCGCCCGCGGCGACCAGCCGGCGGATGCGCGTGGACGTCACGGTCGCGCCCTCGTGCGTGACGAGGGCGTGCGGGCGGACGTCGGCGGCATGCTCGGCAGCCCAGGCGAGCAGCGTGTCGAGGTGGCCGGACGCGTTCGCGCCGAAGCGGAAGTCGCGGCCCACGTGGATCGCGCGCACGTCACAGCAGTCGGCGAGCACCCGGTCGAGGAAGGCCTCGGGCGCCATCGCCGCGAGCTCGGCGGTGAACGGGACCACGAGCACGGTCTCGATGCCGGTCTCGAGGATGAAGTCGCACTTGTCCTGCAATGTGAGCAACTGCGGCGCGGCAACGTCGGGGCAGACGACCTGGTCGGGGTCGCGGTCGAAGGTGAGCGCGACGGACCGCGCGCGGAACGCCTTGGCTTCTCCCACGGCATCGCGCAGCAGCGCCTGGTGCCCGAGGTGCACGCCGTCGAAGACGCCGATGGCGACGACGGCCTTGCCCAGGGACGGCATGCCCGGTTCCCATGTCACGACCCGGTGCCTCATGCGCACGCTCCCGCCGAGACGCCGCCGGGCAGGACGGTCACGGCGCGCAGGGAGCCGCCTGACACGCGATAGATTGCGAGCAACACGTCCTCGCCGGTCGCCGAGGACCGCGCCAGGGCGACCTCGCCCTCGGCGGGGCATGCGCCGCCCGGCTCGCAATGCGCCTCAGCATCGAGCACGGAGCCGGCTGCCACGCGAAGCGCGCCGTCGGCGTTCACCTGCACGATTGGCATGCCCAGCGCAGACAGTGGGTCCACGAACAGCGCGGCCACGGTCTCGGCGCTCTCGGCGGCCTCGATCGACGCGAGCGGTACGGCGTCCTCGGCGGTGAGCGAGCCGGAGCTCGTCCGCCTGAGGGCGGAGAGGTGCGCGGCGGTACCGAGCGAGCGTCCGAGGTCGCGAGCGAGCGCTCGGATGTAGGTGCCCTTGGATACCGACGCTTCGAGCTCCCACGCCGGTGGCTCAGCGTGGACCGCGAGCAGCCGGGCGTCGGTCACCTCGATGGTGCGGGCCTCGAGCTCGAGCGCCTCGCCATCCCGGGCGGCACGGTGCGCGACGACCCCGCCGCGCTTGATCGCCGAGTACGCGGGCGGCACCTGCTCGTGAGTACCTACGAGATCCGCGACCTTCTCGGCGGCGAATGCCGGGGCGAGCAGCGTCTCCGGGACCTGCGCGGTGACCGTGACCTCGCCCTCGGCGTCGTCGGTGTCGGTCTCGGAGCCGAACGTCACGGTTGCGGCGTACGACTTCTCGGCGGCGGTGAGGTAGGGCGCCAGACGCGTTGCCGGGCCCACGAGGACCACCAGCAGACCGGTGGCCATGGGATCGAGCGTCCCTGCGTGGCCCACCCGACGCTCGCCCGTGGCGCGCCGCACGCGGTTGACCACGTCGTGGCTCGTCATGCCCTGCGGCTTGTCGACGAGCAGGATGCCGGAGAGGCCGCTCGCTCCCCGCTTGGCGCTCACGCCGGCTCTCCGCCGGGCAGCAACGGCAGCACTTCGCCGAGGACGACATCGACCGTGGTGTCGAACACGGTGAAACCGGCCGCGGCAGCATGCCCTCCGCCGTCGAAGCGCCGAGCGATCGAGCCGACGTCGAAGGAGCCCTTCGCGCGCAGGTTGCCCCGCACCTCGGTCCCCTTCTGCCTCAGCAGCAGCGCGACTTCGGTGCCTTCGACCGAGCGAACGGCCTCAGGCAGATGCTCGGCCTCCTCGGGACGGGCGCCGGTGGCCTCGAAGTCCTCGTCAGTGAGCCACGTGTAGGCCACGCGACCGCTGTTCGCTACTGTCAACCGAGCCATCGCGCACGCCTCGATGGCGAGCGACGCCAGCGAGCGGTTCTGATAGATGAGCCGAGCAGTCTCAGCCGGGTCGACGCCCGCATCGAGCATCTCGGCGGCGTCGCGAAGGGCCACGGCGTTCGTGTTCTGGAAGGCGAAGCGGCCGGTGTCGGTGAGCAGCGCGGCATAGCAGCACAGCGCCACGTCGCGCGAGGGGCGCGCGTCCAACGTGCGCAGCAGCCGCCAGACCAGCTGGCCCGTGGCCGCCGCCGAGGAGTCGAAGGCGTGAACGGTGCCGTACTCCTGCGCGTCGGGATGGTGGTCCATGATCACGAGGGTGCGCGCGTTCTCGGCAAGAGTACGTGCGACGCCGAGGCGTTCCGGGTTGGGCGTGTCGAGCGCGACGAAGACGTCGGGGGCCTCGAGCTGCGCGGCCGCCACGTAGAGCGCGTGGCCGGGAAGCCACGAGTAGGTCTCGGGAGCGGAGCGGTCGTCGGCAAGCGTCGGGACGGCCGCGACCCCCAACTCGCGCAGGGCGAGCGTGAGGCCGAGGACCGATCCGATCGCGTCACCGTCGGGGCGCACGTGAGCGCACACGACGACCGACTTGGCGCGTCGCAGCGCGACGGCGACGTGGTGGAGCGCCGCCTGCATGCGGCTACTCCTCGTCTTCGTCTTCGGGGACGCTGGGCTCGGCGCCCTTGCCGTCACGAAGAGACGGCGGCACCTCCATGAGGGCACGCTCGATGGCCTCGCCCTGGTCCACGCTCTCGTCGATGAAGAAGCGCAGCTCGGGGCTGACACGCCAGCCAAGCGAGCGGCCGAGGAGCGAACGCACGCGACCGGTGGCCGACTCGAGGCCCGCGAGGACCTCGTCGTAGGTGCCGGGCTCGGCGCTCACGTAGACGCTCGCGACGCTGCGGTCGGGGCTCACTTTGGCGCCCGTGACCGTCACGAAGGTGACGCGAGGGTCGCTGATCTCCGTTGCAAGGATCTCAGCGACCGTCTCGCGGACTTTCTCTTCCATCTTGCGGCCGAACGATTCGCGGCTCATCGGCAACTCCCTGCCACTAGGCCTCGCGGGCGACTTCGATCGTGCGGAAGCCTTCGATGATGTCGCCCTCCTTGAGGTCCTGGTAGCCGTCGATGCTGATACCGCACTCGTAACCGGACTTGACCGACTTCACGTCCTCCTTGAAGCGGCGGAGCGAACCGATCTTGCCCTCGTGGACGACGGTGCCCTCGCGGACCAGACGTACCTGGTCGTCGCGGTGGATCTCGCCTTCCTGGACGTACGAGCCGGCGATGACGCCGATCTTGGGAACGCGGAACAGCTCGCGGACCTCGATGCGCGCCGTGTCCTCTTCGACCTGGTCGGGAGCGAGCATGCCCACGCGGGCTGCGTTGATCTCCTCGATGGCCTGGTAGATGACGCGGTACAGGCGGATGTCGACCTTCTCGCTCTCGGCCAGCGCCTTCGCCTTGGGCTCGGGGCGCACGTTGAAGCCGATGATGATCGCGTCGGAGGCGTCGGCGAGCATGACGTCGGACTCGGTGATACCACCGACGGCCGAGTGGATGACGTTGATGCGGACCTCGGACTGGTCCATCTTGTCGAGCGCGTCCTTGAGTGCCTCGATGGAGCCTTGGACGTCCGCCTTGACCACGAGGTTGAGGTCCTTGAGCTCGCCCTCGGCGATGCGGTCGAACAGGTCGTCGAGCGAGACGTGCTTCTTGGTCGCGGCCTGGGCGAGCAGTCGCTGCTTGAGCGCGCGCTCCTCGGCGAGGTTGCGGGCGTCGCGCTCGTCGGCGAACACGCGGAACTCGTCACCTGCGGAAGGCACGCTCGCGATGCCGAGGATCTCGACCGGATCGGCCGGACCGGCGGACGTCACCGTCGCGCCGAGCGGGTTGACCAGCGCACGGACGCGTCCGTAGGCGGTACCGGCGACGATGGCGTCGCCCACCTTGATCGTGCCGCGCTGGACGAGCACGGTCGCGACCGGACCGCGGCCCTTGTCGAGCTTGGCCTCGATGACCACGCCGGAGGCGGTGGTGTCGGGATTGGCCTTGAGCTCGAGCACGTCGGCCTGCAGGAGCACCATCTCGAGGAGGTCCTCGATGTTGATGCGCTTCTTGGCCGAGACGTTCACGAAGATGTTCGTGCCGCCCCACTCCTCGGGGACGATCTCGTGCTCGGTCAGCATCTGCTTGACCTGCTCGGGGTTCGCGCCGTCCTTATCGATCTTGTTGACGGCGACGATGATCGGCACGCCGGCGGCCTTCGCATGGTGGATGGCCTCGACGGTCTGCGGCATGACGCCGTCGTCGGCGGCCACCACGAGGATGACCACGTCGGTGATGTTGGCGCCGCGGGCACGCATGGCGGTGAACGCCTCGTGGCCCGGGGTGTCGATGAAGGTGATCTGGCGGCCGTTGCGGTGGACCACGGACGCACCGATGTGCTGCGTGATGCCGCCCGCTTCGGTCGCGGCGACGCCGGTCTCGCGGATTGCGTCGAGCAGCGAAGTCTTACCGTGGTCGACGTGACCCATGACGGTGACGACCGGCGGACGCGTCTTGAGGTCCTCTTCCTTGTCCTCGAAGACGAAGGCAGCCTCTTCTTCCGGCTTGATCACGTTGACCTGCACGCCCATGTCCTCGCCGATGATCTCGATGAGGTCGCGGTTGAGCGGCTGGTTGACCGTGAGCGGCGTGCCGAGCATGAAGAGCCGCTTGATGATGTCGTTGGGCGGAACGCCGAGCGCCTCGGCGAAGTCGCCGACGGTCAGGCCTTCCGTGACGGTGATGGCGCCCTCGACCTGGACCTCGCCGGCAGTGTGAGCGGCCTCGTGATGCCGGGCGTCCTCGGCCTCTTCACCGGTCTTCTTGTGCTTCTTCCTCTTGCGCTTGCCACCCTCGGCCTGCGCAGCGGCGACCGCGGCGCGTGCCTCCTCGATGACCTTGTCGCGCTGCAGCTTCTCTGCCTCGACGGCCATCTGGCGGTAGCGCTCGGCCTCGACCTTCTCGAGCCGCGAGGCCTCCTCGGCGTCCAGGCGCGCCTTCTCGGCGGCGATGGCCTTCTCGAGGGGGCTGCGGTTGTCGACGACCGGGACCTCGGGCTCCTCGGCCACGGGGGCCTCGGGCTCGGCAACTTCCTCGACCGGCGGTGCCACGGGCTCGGGAGCCGGCGGCGCGACAGGAGCG
The DNA here is from genome assembly GCA_964607705.1 of uncultured Eubacteriales bacterium. Classification (GTDB taxonomy): domain Bacteria; phylum Actinomycetota; class Coriobacteriia; order Anaerosomatales; family PHET01; genus CAZSLI01. The sequence goes on along the minus strand of CAZSLI010000024.1, from coordinate 23,375 downwards.
GCGGCAGGCGCTGCCGTCATCTGGGCGCGAGCGTCGGCGGTGTCGGCCTCCTGGCGCGCGGCCTCCTCGGCCTGCGCGCGGACGTGCGCTTCCTCGAGAAGGCGCTTCTGCTCCTCCTCGCGGGCACGGCGCTCTTCCTCGCGGGCCTCACGTTCGGCCTGCTCGGCGCGGCGGCGCTCTTCTTCGTCGGCCTTGCGGCGCGCCTCCTCGGCGGCCTTCTTCTCGGCCTCGGCCTCTTCGGCCTTCTTGCGGTCGGCCTCGATCGCCGCCTGGCGCTCGGCTATCTCAGGCCCGAGCTCCTTGCGGATCTTGTCGACATAGGCCTCGACCAGCGTCGAAGCATGGTTCTTCGCCGGGATCTTCATCGCCTGGAGCTTGTCGAGCAGCTCCTTGCTGGACATCCCGAATTCCTTGGCGAGCTCGTGGACTCTCATGCTCGGCATATACGAACGTCACTCTCCCTGCTGCGAGTCCTCTTTGAGGAGCTCGTCGAAATCCCGCTTCAGTCTGGTGTAATCATCGTCTTGCAGGCTTACCCGGAGGGCGGCGTCGAGGCGTCGGCGCTTGCGCGCCACCTCGAAGCAGTCCGGGTCCGCGCACAGGTACGCCCCGCGGCCGTTGGCCTTGCCCGTCGCATCGATCTCGACGTGGCCTTCGGGTGTCCGCACCACGCGCACGAACTGCCGCTTGTCACTCGACGTACGGCAGGCAGTGCAGGTACGGACCGGAACCTTACGCGGCTTCATCACTCCGCGGCGGCCTCCTTCTCATGGATACCGCAGTAGTAGGTGCCCGGGCGCGCCTGGTTGCGGCAGCGGACCCCGGAAGAAGTCACACAGACACAGCGGCCGTCGAAGTCCTCGGCACCCTGGGTCTTGGAAGAGGCGGCGGTAAGGCCCTGCTCGGCGGCCATGGTCGAGCTCTTGATATCGATGCGCCAGCCGGTGAGCTTGGCGGCCAGGCGGGCGTTCTGCCCTTCCTTGCCGATCGCGAGCGACAGCTGGTCGTCGGGAGCGATGACCGTGGCGGTGTGGGTGTCCTCGTCGATGAGCACGCGGTCGACCTTGGCGGGCGACAGCGCGGACGCGACGTAGTTCGACGCCTCCTCGGAGAACGGGACCACGTCGATGCGCTCGCCGCGAAGCTCGCCGACGATCATGCGCACGCGGCTGCCCTTCGGGCCCACGCAGGCGCCGACCGGGTCGAGACCCGGCTCGCGGCTGCTCACGGCGACCTTGGAGCGGGCGCCGGGCTCGCGGGCCACGCTCTTGATCTCGACGATGCCGTCGTAGACCTCGGGCACCTCGATCTCGAAGAGGCGGCGGATCAGGCCCGGGTGCGTGCGCGACACGACGATCGACGGCTCGTTGCTCGTCTTGCGCACGTCGATGATGTAGGCCTTGATGCGCTGGTTGTGGTCGTAGCGCTCGTTGCCGGGCTGCTCGCTCGGCGGGAGCAGCGCCTCGACGCCCTCACGCAGCTTGATGAGCGTGTAGCGGCTGTCCGACTGCTGCACCGTGCCGGTGACCGACTCGCCGATACGGTCGGCGTACTCCTCGAAGATCCGCTCGCGCTCGGCGTCGCGGATGATCGAGGTGATGACGCTCTTGGCGTTCTGTGCGGCGATGCGGGACACGTCCGGAGGAGTGACGTCGCGCTCCTCGTAGCTCTCGGCCTTGCCGGTCTCCTCGTCGATCTCGCCGACGGGGATGAGCTCGTAGACGTAGATGCGGCCGGTCTCCCGGTCGATCGTCACGCGCGCGTCGAACTCGAGGTCAAGAATGCGCTGGTAGGTGCCGGCGAGCGACTGCTCCAGCTTGTCGAGCATGTCGTACTCGTCGATGCCCTTGTCACGAGCCAGCGCGCGCAAGGCATCCATCAAATCGGAGCTCATCCGTCCGTGCCCCTTTCCTGTTCGAAACTCACGACGCCCTTGAGGCGTGCTTTCTGTACTGATTCAAAGGGGATGGCCACCCGCTCGCCATCGGTGTCCAGCACCACGTCGTCGCCCTCGAGGCCGACGAGCGTCCCGGTCCACGCGGCCCGGCCGTGACCCGTGTGCTTCCCCTTGACGGTGACCGTCTCGCCTGCGAAGCGCTCGAAGTCGCTTCGCTTGCGAAGCGGCCGGTCGACACCGGGCGACGAGACCTCGAGGTTGTAGGGGCCGGGGATGGGGTCCTCGGCGTCCAGGGCATCGCTCACCCACGTGTTGGCCTCGTAGATCGCGTCGAGATTCATGCCGCCCTCGCGGTCCAGCAGGACTCGGACGATCATGGAGTGCCGGCCACCCGATTGCTCGACGGCCACGAGCTCGAAACCGTGCTGCTCGGCGAGGGGCTCGAGGATCTCCTCGATGCGCTTCGCCACGTCGGTCGTTGCCACTCCAAATCACCTCCCGGTCCGCAGAACAAAAGAAGCGAGCATAAGCCCACTTCTCGCAAGACGACAGATTCACGTGCGGACGGAATGATAACACACAGGTGAGGGGCGGTGAAGGTGCGCGACCCTACCCGAACCGAGCGCTTCCAGATGCTAGGGAAGCTTCGCCGCCGGGTGAGTCGGTACGGTTATCGTGACCGTGGTCCCTACGCCGAAGACCGTGTCGACCACCATGGTGCCGCCGAGGTAGTGCGTTCGTTCGCGCAGTCCGAAGAGCCCCAGGCCCCGTTCCTCGGGCTCAACGTCGACGGGGTCGACGGGCTCGAAGCCGACGCCGTTGTCGGCGACGCGCAGGGATACGGCGTCACCGTCCCGGTCGAGCGCCACACTCACGCGACCTGCGCGCGCGTGCTTCACGACGTTCGAGAGCAGTTCGCGCGCCGCTTGGAATACGAAGAGCCGCAGGTCCTCGTCAAGATCGTCGAACGAGTGGTTCGCGACGACCTTGCAGCGCGGTCCGCTCTCCCCCGTCTGCTTGCCGAGCCACTCGACGGCGGGAACGAGTCCCAGCTCGAAGATGAACGGCGGGCTCGTCTCCTGGGTGATCATCCGCGTCTGCTCGATCGCTTCGCCCAGCAGTTTGCTCACGAGAACGAGGTCCTCGGCGCCGGCATCGCCCGGGATGCTGTGCTTGAAGCTTTGCAGGCGCATCTTCATGACGGCGAGCGGCTGGCTCACGCGGTCGTGCAACTGGGTGGCGATGTCGCGCCGCTGGCGCTCCTCGGCAAGGGTCATCGCGGTTGCCAAGGCGCGCAGGCGCTCCTTGTCGGCGAGCGACTCCGTGTACGCGCGGGCGAGCTTGGCGTTCGATTCGCGCAGCGACTCGTACAGGCGGGCGTTGCAGATGGCGAGCGAGATCGCCGAGGACAGTGCGCTACACACCTCGACGTGGTCGGGCATGAGCTCGGCCGGGCGGTCGCACGACCCGACCAGGAACACGCCGAGGAGCTCGTCGCGCGCGAACAGCGGTACGTAGAGCAGGGAGACCAGGCCTCGCGCCTCGGCGGCCCCGCGTTCTGCGGGCGCGAGATCGGCCGTCGCTAGGTCCGCGATGAAGAGGAGGCGTCGTCCGTTGATGGTCTCGGCGATGTGCGGGTGGTCTGCGAGTTGTGCCCGCCGCAGCTCGTCGGGGAAGTCGTCGGGCAGTGGCGGCGTCGTGGCGCCGATGACGAGCTGATCGCCTTCGAGCAGGTAGATGGCGCCGGTGTCGAGACCCGTGACGTCCACCGCGCTGTCGATCGCCGTCTGCAACACGACGGCGAGATCGAGAGAGGTCCCAAGCGACTGCGTCACGCGCAAGAGACTCGCGACCTGCGCGGCGGGCATCCGTCCAGCGGCGATTCCGTGGTCGATCACGCGCTCACCTCCGCTAAGGAAATGTATGCCCAAACAGAGGGTGTTGGAATGGCTAGTGCGCCGTACGCTCGCGAGCGGCGGTGACCAAGCCACAGAGGTGCGTGACGACTTCGTCGACCGGCACGGTATCCCGCTCCCCGGTGGCGCGCGTCTTCACCTCGACGATGCCCTCGGCGAGCCCCTTCTTGCCCACGACCACCTGGAACGGCCAGCCGATGAGGTCGGCGTCGTTGAACTTCACGCCCGCACGCTCGTCGCGGTCGTCGATGACCACTTCGATGCCAGCGGCGCCCAGATTGGCCCAGATCGACTCGGCGACATCGAAGACCTCGCCGTCGGCGGCCAGCGGGACGACGGCGACCTCAAGCGGGGCGACGGAGACCGGCCAGACGATGCCGTGGTCGTCGTTGTGCTGTTCGATGACGGCGGCCAGCGAACGCGAGACTCCTACGCCGTAACAGCCCATGAGGAATGGCTTCTCCTCGCCGTTCTCATCGGTGAAGGTGGCGCCCATGGCCTCCGAGTAGCGCGTGCCGAGTTGGAAGACCTGCGAGACCTCGATGCCGCGCGCGCCCTTGAGCTCGCCGCCGCATGTGGGGCAGGCGTCGCCGGGGGCCGCCACGACCAGGTCGGCCCAGCGGTCGACCTCGAAGTCGCGCCCGGGCTGGGCGTAGACGAGGTGGTAGTCGTTCTCGTTGGCGCCGACACCCCAGGCAACATCGGCCTCGAGCGACTTGTCGGCGATCACGAGGGCGCCCTTGGGCGGGTTCACCGGGCCGAGCGAGCCCTTGGGGATGCCGTACGACGCGAAGTCGGCCTCATCGAGCAGCTCGACGCCCGGTACGGCCCAGTCGGCCTTCACGGGGTTGAGCTCACGGTCGCCGGGCACGCAGAAGTACACGAGCGTTCCCTCGGCGGTCTTGCCCGCCATCGTCTTCACGGTGTCGTGCTCAGGTATGCCGAGGAATGCCGAGAGCTCGGCGATCGTGCGGATCTCGGGGGTGTGGACGCGCTCCATGTCGCGCGGCTCGGTCACGCTCGGGTGCCGAGGGATGGAGGTCTCGGCGGCCTCGACGTTCGCGGCGTAGCCACAGGCGCAGTAGACGAGCTCTGCTTCGCCGGCCTCAGCGAGCGCCATGAACTCGGTGGTCACCTTGCCGCCGATCTGGCCCGAGTCGGCGACCACCGGGCGGAACTCGAGGTCGAGACGCTCGCAGATGCGGCCGTAGGCGTAGGCCTGCTGGTCGTAGTGCTCCTGCAGCGACTCCTCGGTGGCATGGAAGCTGTAGGCGTCCTTCATGATGAACTCACGGCCGCGGAGCAGGCCGAAGCGCGGGCGCACCTCGTCGCGGAACTTCATCTGGATCTGGTAGAGCGACAGGGGCAGCTGGCGGTAGCTCTGGACCTCGCCGCGGACGAGGGCTGTGATGATCTCCTCGTGCGTAGGGCCGAGGCAGAAGTCGCGGTCGTGGCGGTCCTTGAGGCGCGCGAGCTCAGGGCCGTAGAGGTCCCAGCGTCCGGACTCGAGCCACAGCTCCGCGGGCTGCACAATGGGAAGCAGAAGCTCCTGGCTGCCGATGGCATCCATCTCCTCGCGCACGATGCGCTCGATCTTGGCTATGGCGCGCCACCCCAGCGGCAGGAACGAGTAGATGCCGGCCGCCGACTTGCGGATCATGCCGGCGCGGAGCAGGAGCCGGTGGCTCGCGAGCTCCGCCTCGCCCGGATCGTCCTTGAGCGTAGGTGCGTACAGGTTGCTCATGCGAAGCGCGACGGTCATACGGGCGTCTCTCTCCCCTGATCGGTGTCCTTGGGGCCGCATGGGCGGCTCAAAGCAGGATACCGCACCGCGCGCTCGCTCACCCATCTGTGCCCGGACAAGCGGAAGGGCCGGCGGGGTGGGCGCCGGCCCTTCCTAGCGAGAAGGATGTTCGCGTGACTGCCGAGGGGGTTCGTCAGCCGCGCGGGGTCATGCAGAACTCTGTCGAGCAGCGGCGGACGACGGTCACCGGTACCGGCGACTCCTCCATCACCGACTGCGCGATGGAGCCGAGTGCGAGCCGCTTCAGGCCGGTGCGGCCTTCCGAGCCCATCACGATCATCTGAGCGCCGTGCTCCTTGCAGGCCGCGAGGATCTCGTGGCCAACGGCACCGTCCCGGTGGTCCGTTGTGACCGTGACCCCGTTCTTCGCGCCGATCTTCTTGGCGACCTCGAGGCCGGCCTTCGAGTGCTTGATGCCTTCCATCTGCTCCTGCGACGCATACTCCATCGGGTCCTCGACGCGGCCGGGGCCGACGAAGAGGGCGATGACCTCGGCGCCACCCAGGCACTTTGCGAGCGAGATCGCGACCTTGGTGGCCTCCACAGCGGTGGCCGACCCGTCCGTCGGGACGAGGATCTTGCTGACGGACATGCTGACTTCGGTGAAGTCGTCGTCCGTCATCAGCTCGGCAGTGCGATCGAGCGTCGTGGCCATGCGGGCACCTCCCTAATCTTTGATGTAGTCGGCCTTGAGACCCAGCTGCTCGGGTGCGTGGAGCTTGAGCATCTTGAGCCGGATGTCGGCGGGCACCATGCCCTTGGTCGCGAGCGAGACGGTCACCATGAGGGTCAGTGCCAGCGGCACGGTCCAGATCGCGGGCTGCGCGAGCAGGGTGTTGACGTAGCCAGAAGCCGGGGCCGTGGCCATGCCCTTGTCCACGAGCATCGTGAACACAACGGAGCCGATGGCTGCCGCACCGCCGCCGAGCATTCCGACGACCGCGCCGGCCTTGGTCAGGCCCTTCCACCACGAGCCGAGGAGCAGCAGCGGGAAGTAGGTGGAGGCACCGATGGCGAACGCCCAACCGACCAGCATGTTGATGTCGAAGTTCTCGACCATGAGGCCAAGGATGATGGCCACGGTGCCGCCGATGGCAGCGGCGACCTTGAAGGCGAACAGACGAGACTCAGGCGACGCGTTCGGGCGCAGGATGCGGCCGTAGATGTCGTGAGCCATACCACCGGAGACGCTGACGAGCAGTCCCGAGAAGGTCGTCATGAAGGCGGCGAACGCGCCGGCCGACGTGATGCCGGACAGGATCTGGCCGAGAGTCTCGTTGGCGATCATCGTCGGCAGCTTGATGGTGACCAGGTCGGTACCACCGTTGGCGTAGAGCGTCGGGATGTGAACGCGTCCCAATGCTCCCCACATGGCCGGGAAGATGTAGAACAGCGAGAGCATGCCGATCACGAGCAGCGTCGTGCGCTTGGCGGCGCGACCGTCCGGGTTGGTGTAGAAGCGGACCAGGATGTGGGGCAGACCCGCCGTGCCGCAGAGCAGCGCGATGATGAGCGAGTAGGTGTAGAGCAGCGGCGTCCACGCCACGGACTGCGCGTCGAGCGGGTTCACGTACTTGCTCGTGAACGGTCCGAACGGAGCGAGCCACTTGTTGCCGGTTGCGACGTTCGGGATGTTGGTTCCGGCCTTGATCGTGACCGCGGTCTTTGCGGCGAAGACGAGCTTCTGGCCGGCGACCTGTTCGGACTTGGTGAAGGTGTACGGCTGGCCCGCGGGCAGCGTGGTCTTCTCCTTCGAGAGGACTTCACCCGAAGAGCCGTAGTTGATGACCTTCACCGCAGCATCGGTGGCAGGCACCATCGTGCCGGTCTTGCCGACCCACTTGAGCTCGCCGAGGGCCGGGTACTTCGTCTCCAGGTCCTTGGTCAGCACGAGCTGGCCGTTGTCCGGCGACTCGATGACGGCCTTGTTCTCGTCCAGGCGCAGCATGTTGCCGGCGCGCTCGACGTTGGCTCCGTACCCGCCGAAGACGGTGAAGAGCAGGAAGATCGGGATCGAGATCGCGAACATCTTGACCCAGTACTGGAACGCCTGGACGAGCGTGACGCCCTTCATACCGCCGAGGATGACGTTCAGCGTGATGACCACGCCGACGACGGCGACGCCGACCCAGTACGGGCTGCCGAGAAGCTGCGCCAGCGTGATTCCGGCGCCTTTCATCTGCGGCATCATGTAGAAGAAGCTGATGCACAGCGCCAGCGAGACAGCGACCTTGCGCATGTTCTTGCTGTCGAACCGGCCCTCAGCGAAGTCCGGGATCGTGTAGGCGCCGAAGCGGCGCAGCGGACCGGCGATGAAGAGCAGCAGGAAGACGTAGCCTGCGGCGTAACCGACCGCGTACCACAAGACGTCGTAGCCGAACTTCATCACCATGCCGGCGATGCCCATGAAGGACGCCGCCGAGAGGTACTCACCGGAGATGGCCGACGCGTTCCAGAACGCGTTGACGCCTCGACCGGCGACGTAGAAGTCAGACGTGGTGCGCGACAGACGGGTCGCCCACAGTCCAAGCCCGATCGTGGCGACGACGATGCCCACGACGAAGATCAGCGGGATGATGGCAACATTTGACATAGCGTTCCCCTCCTCCCTAGTGCGCCGGGGCGGGCGCGGCGGCCGCATCCTCGGCAGGCTCGCCATGAGCCGGCAGCGTGGACTGGTCAACCATCGCCACGGCCTCGTCCTCGAACGCGTTGCTGCGACGCACGAACAGCCACGCGAGGAGGATCAGGACCGGGAAGATGGCAAACCCGAGGACGAACCAGCTCACGGTGAAGCCCATGAACGGTTGGTTCATCGTCTCGGGGGCGAACTTGTTGAGCAGCGGAACAGCGATGATGATCGCAACGAACACGCTCGCGATCCCCATGGACAGCCTCAGTTGGCGGCCCATGACGGTCTTCAGATACTCCTCGCTGTGGAGATCCATCTTGCTCACTTCGCAACACCACCCTTCTCAGGGTCGGGGCGCGCACTCGGCGCGACGACGGCCTTTTGCCTACAGAGATTGTCGGTTCCTGCAGGTCAAAGCGGGTGGGTCCCGCCGCGGACGGCGAGAAGCGGCTGCGAACGAGTGTCTGGGAGCGGTAAACGGTGAGGTGCCCGCCGAGCGGTCACGGCAGACGGTGCGCGCGCCACTGCGAACGGCGAGCGGGGGCGTCGGTGAGCGGCGGGGCCGGCGATATCGCGCGTGCGATGCGCCCGGAAGCGACCTCTAGCGGGCGCTCTCCAGCCGGTCGATCTCGGCCATCAGCGCGTCGACGATCTCTGCCTCCGGGACCTTGCGGATGGTCTCCCCCTTGGCGAACAGGATGCCCAGGCCCTTACCGGCGGCTACGCCGAGGTCGGCTTCCCTGGCCTCGCCGGGGCCGTTCACGACGCAGCCCATCACGGCGACCTTGAGGGCGCTGCGCTTGGTGCGCAGGCGACGCTCGATCTCCTCGGCGATGGGGATGAGGTCGACTTGGCAGCGCCCGCAGGTGGGGCAGCTCACGAGTTCGGGCGCATTGCGGCGGATATCGAGCGCGCCGAGGATCTCCCAGCCCGCGCGCACCTCCTCGACGGGGTCGGCGGTGAGCGAGACACGCAGCGTGTCGCCGATGCCCTCGTGCAGCAGCACGCCGAGGCCGACGGCCGACTTCACGGTGCCCGCGAGCGCGGTTCCGGCCTCCGTGACGCCGACGTGCAGCGCGTAGGGGACCTTGTCGGCAAGCAGCCGGTATGAGTCTATGGTCGCGTTCACGCTCGAGGCCTTTGCGCTCACGACGATGTCGGTGAAACCGCGGGCCTCGAAGTGCTCGCAGAACGACACGGCGCTCGCCGCGAGCTTCTCGGCAAGGGGCCAGTCGAGGTCGTGGTACTTCTCGGCGAGCGAGCCGGCGTTCACGCCGATACGGATGGGGATGCCGGCCTCCCCCGCTGCCTCGATGACGGCGTCGACCTTCTCGAGCGCGCCGATGTTGCCGGGGTTGATGCGCAGCTTGGCCGCTCCTCGGCGGGAAGCCTCGATCGCCAGCCGGTGGTCGAAGTGGATGTCGGCGACCACGGGCAACGCCGACCCGGCGCACACTGCCGAGAACCCGTCGAGCGCGTCGGCGTGCGGGATGGCGACCCGGATGATCTCGCAGCCCGCCTCGGCAAGCCGTGCGATCTGCGCGAGTGTTGCCTCCGCGTCGCGCGTATCGGTGGTGGTCATCGACTGGACGCTGATGGGTGCGCCGCCTCCGATGGCCACGTTCCCGACCATCACCGGGCGCGTCTCACGCCTCTCGATCACGCCGACCTCCGCTGCTAGTTGATGATGAAGCGCACCACGTCAGCGTACATGAGGTATCCGATGAGGGCGAAGAGAAGCACGGCACCCGTCGCCGAGAGGGCAAGCGAGACCTTCCTGGACAGCGGCTTGCCACGCAAGCGCTCGAAGATCTCGATGGCGACCTTGCCGCCATCGAGCGGCGGGATCGGGAAGATGTTGATCACCCCGAGCGAAAGCGAGAGCAACGCGACGAGCGCCGCGTAGTTGAGCGCGCTCGTGCGTGCGGCCGCCGCGGCCATGTACGAGGCGCCGATGATGCTCGACGACTGCGAGATGGCAGCGCGGAATGTACCCGGGTTGAAGAAGTTCATGATCGCGCGGAAGGTCATCCCGATGTAGCTCACCGAGACGAGCACTGCCTGCACCGGCGTCGGCTTCTCGATCGAAGGCGACACGCCGAGAAGCGGGCGGCTTCCGTCCTTGGCTTCCTTCAGCGTGGCGGTGACCGTCACCGTCTTACCGTCGCGCACGTACGTGACCTTCACCACGTCGCCGGCCTCGTGCGTCGCGACGCGGTCGACGAGCGCCTGCCAGTCCCCCACCCGCTTGCCGTCGAGCGCCGTCACGCGGTCGCCCGCGCGGATCCCCGCCGCGGCCGCCGCCGAGCCCTTCGCCACGTCCTGAAGCTTGAGCGAATACACGCCGAAGATCGAGACGACCACCGAGAAGACGAGCACGGCGGTGATGAGGTTGAGCACCACGCCGGCGGAGAGCACGATGATGCGCTTCCACGTGGGAAGCGCCCGGTAGGTCACCAGGCGAGCCCTGTCGAGCAGCGCCTTGGGGTCCTCGGCATCCTCCGGCGCGAAGCGGGAGCGGTAGCTGTTGTCGTCACCCTCGATGGGCTCGAGCGCGTCCCAGTCGGCGAGCGTGACGAGAAGCGCGTCGGCCTCGGTCTCCTCGATGCCCAGGTCGGTCGCGACCGTGAACGCGTTCGCGGTCTCGACGCGGGTCGCCGAAGCGAGCGCCGGCGCCAGCAGCGGATCCTCGGGACCCGGCTCCATCCCGGCGATGCGCACGTAGCCGCCCAGCGGGATGGCGGTGATGCCATAGGTGGTCTTCTTGCCGTGAAGGCGGATCGCCGGCCCCGGCAGACCGATCATGAACTCGTGGACCTTCACGCCGAACCATCGGGCGGTGAGGAAGTGCCCGCCCTCGTGGATCACGATGAGCAGCGAGAAGGTTACGACGCCCCAAAAGATAGCGGCCATGCCGTCGGTCATCGAAATGGCTCCCTAAAGGTTGAGGCGGGTCGCGCCCGCCGAATCAGCTGGCAATCGCATCCAACGGGTGCAAAGCGTACGCCACGAGTAGCTTCCCGCGCCCCGGAGTGCGCAATCGCCTACAACTTCTCCAGAACTCGGGCTGCGACGCGCCGGGCGTCAGCGTCGACTTCCTCGACCTGATCGATCGAGTGCAGCGCACCGGCCTCCACCTCGTCGAGCGTCGCGCGGACCGTCGCCTCGATGCCGAGGAACCCGATGCGCCCGTCGAGGAACGCGGCGACCGCGACCTCGTTGGCGGCGTTCATGATGGCGGGCGCCGTGCCTCCGGCGCGCCCCACCTCGAATGCCAGCCTCAGGCAGCCGAAGGTCTCGAGATCGGGGTCCGCGAAGTCCAGCCGCCCGATCGTCGTGAAGTCCACCGGCGGCAAAGGTGCTCCCCATCGCCGGGGGTGACTGAAGGCGTACTGGATTGGGATACGCATGTCGGTGGCGCCAAGGTGCGCCTTCACGCTGCCGTCCGTGAACTCGACCATCGAGTGCACGCAGCTTTGGGGATGCACGACCACACGGATGTCGTCGTAGTCCACTCCGAACAGGTGGTGCGCCTCGATGACCTCGAGTCCCTTATTCATGAGAGTCGACGAGTCGACCGTGATCTTGGGGCCCATGTTCCACGTCGGGTGCGCGAGTGCTTGCGTGGCTGTGACGCCTTCGAGCAGCTCCCGCGTGTAGCCGCGAAACGGCCCGCCACTGGCCGTGAGCCAGATGCGGGATACGTCGCGAGCGTCCTCGCCGAGATAGCACTGGAAGATGGCCGAGTGCTCCGAGTCGACCGGCAACAGCCGGCCCGGCTCGGCGAGCGCCATGACGAGCTCCCCGCCCACGACGAGCGACTCCTTGTTCGCGAGCGCGAGCGTCTTGCCCGCCTCGAGCGCGGTCACGGTGGCGCGCAGGCCGGCGGCGCCGACGAGCGCGTTGAGGACGATGTCGGCCTCGGGATGCTCGGCGAGCGCGACGACGGCGTCCGCACCGCTCGCCACGCTGCGCCCGAGAGCGGCGGAGCAGGCGGCGGCCGCCTCCGGCTCGCAGCACGCGACGTCGCCGACTCCGAACGCGGCGGCCTGCTCGGCAAGCAGCGCGGAGCTGCGGCAGGCGGCGAGCGCGACGACCTGGATCCGCTCGGGGTTCGCAGCGGCGACATCGAGTGCCTGGCGGCCGATCGAGCCGGTCGAGCCGAGGATGGCGACTCTCACGCGGTCACTCATCGCACGCCCGTCCAAAAAAGCACCCAGTACGCGACGAGACAGACCAGGATCAATGAATCGAGCCGGTCGAGGAATCCTCCGTGGCCGGGCATCAACGTGCCGGAGTCCTTGACCCCCGCTTCGCGCTTGATGCGCGACTCGGCGAGGTCACCCAGAACGCCGGCGACCGCCACCGTGAAGCCCACGAGAGCGGCCTGCACGAGACTGAGGTCTACCTGCGGCAGGTACGACGCGGCAACCCATACCAAGACGGACGCAGCGGTTCCCGCGTAGAAGCCTTCCCACGACTTCTTCGGCGAGATCTGCGGTGACATCTTGTGACGGCCAAGCGTGGACCCGACCAGGTAGGCGAAGACGTCGTTGGCCCACACGCTGAAGACGAGCGTGAGCGCGATATAGGTCCCCGCCTCGAAGTCGCGCAGGACGAGCACGAGGTAGGCAAGCAGGAATCCCGTGTACAGGGAGCCGAAGACGGTCACGGCCGTGTCGGCGATCCCCGCGCGGCGGAACACGACATGCCATACAAGCGAGGCGCCGAGGACCGCGGTCATGGTCGCCGAGAGCCCGGGTAGCCCCCACAGCGCTGCGGCGACCGGCATGGCGGCGGCGCCGGCGATGCCGAAGGCGTCGTTGGGGAGCCGCGCCTGGAGTCGCACGATCGTGTAGAACTCCGAGGCAGCGATACCCGCCATGATCCCGAAGCCGATGCCGGCATAGACCGGACCCATCCAGAGCACGAAGACGATGAAGGCGCTGTAGGCGAGCCCGCTCACGAAGCGGACCATCAGCGAGCCCTTCTTGATGCCCGCCGGCGCTCCGCTCTGGAGCTGCGACGACTCGTCGGGGGTGACGGGGAGTCTCGAGTCCATCTAACGCCCTCCAAAGCGCCGCTGGCGCTTCTCATAGTCGACGACCGCCTTCAGCAGATCCGTTCTGCCGAAGTCCGGCCAGAGAGTGGCGGTAACCCACAACTCGCTGTAGGCGATCTCCCACAGCAGGAAGTTCGAGATGCGCATCTCGCCGCTCGTGCGTATGACGAGGTCCGGATCCGGGATCCCCGCTGTCGACAACGCCGAGGACACCGCGGCCTCGTCGATGCTGCCCGGATCGATCTCCCCTGCCGCCGCCTTCTCGGCAAGCGCACGTGCCGCGCTGACGATGTCGGCGCGCGCTCCGTAGTTGAGAGCGACCACCAGCGTCATGCCTTCGTTGTCGGCCGTGCGGGCGATACAGCGCTCGAACGCCTTGCGGGTCGCGTCGGGCAGGCCGGGAAGGTCGCCCACCACCCGGACGCGCACATGCATCCGCTCCAGGTTCACGAGCTCACGCTCGAGTACTTCGACGAAGAGGGCCATCAGCCCGAACACCTCGTCTTTGGGCCTGCTCCAGTTCTCCGAGGAGAACGAGTAGATCGTCAGATAGCCCACGCCGAGCTCGATGGCCGCCGCGATGACCTCGCGGACCGCCTTGGCGCCGGCGCGGTGACCGGCAAGGCGCGGCAGGCCACGCTTCTCGGCCCAGCGCCCGTTGCCGTCCATGATGATGGCGACATGCGCGGGCACGCGGGTAGCGTCGAACTCGGTGAGGAGCTCGGCCGCCCGCTTGCCGTGGAAGAACTCTGCTCTGGATGAAGCGTCAGGGCTCAAGCCCTAGACCTCCATGATCTCGGCTTCTTTGCGCTTCAGCGCCTCGTCGATGTCCTTCACGTGCGAGTCGGTGAGCTTCTGCACCTCGGTCTCGGCCCGACGGACGTCGTCCTCGGAGACCTCGCCGTCCTTGGAGAGCTTGTCGAGCTTGTGGTTCGCGTCGCGGCGGACGTTGCGCACGGCGACACGCGCCTCCTCGGCGTAGCCACGGCAGAGCTTGACGAACTCCTTGCGGCGCTCCTCGGTGAGCGGCGGGAACGGCACGCGGATGACCACGCCGTCGTTGCTCGGGTTCAGTCCGAGATCGGAGGAGCGGATGGCCTTCTCGATGGCGCCCATGGTGGACTTGTCCCACGGCTCGATGACCGCGGTCTGCGCCTCGGGGATCCTGACGTTGGCTACCTGGTTGAGCGGCATCAGGCTGCCGTACGCTTCGACCTGCACCTTCTCGAAGAGGCCTGCCGACGCGCGGCCCGTGCGCACCGTCGAGAACTCGTGCTGAAGCGCCTGCTCGCTCTTGTCCATGTGCGCAGCCGCGTCCTTGATGATGTCGTTCACGCTCATCGGTCGTCTCCTCTCACGATGGTGCCGACGGGCTCTCCGGAAAGCGCCCGCTCGATGTTTCCTTCACGCTCCATGTTGAACACGATGATGGGGAGGCCGTTGTCCATGCACAGCGACACGGCCGTGCTGTCCATGACCTGGAGACCGCGCTGCAGCACATCCAGGTAGGTCAGCTCGTCGAACTTCACCGCATCAGGGTTTGTCTTGGGGTCCGAGTCGAAGACGCCGTCCACCTTGGTGGCCTTCATGACGACGTCGGCGTTGATCTCCAGGGCTCGCAGAGCGGCCGTCGTATCCGTGGTGAAGTACGGGTTGCCCGTTCCGGCCGCGAAGATGACGACGCGCCCCTTCTCCATGTGGCGGACCGCACGGCGCCTGATATAGCGCTCGCAGATCTGCTCCATGGCGATCGCGCTCATGACGCGGGTGTAGACGCCGCGGCGCTCGAGCGAATCCTGGAGTGCGAGCGCGTTCATGACGGTGGCGAGCATGCCCATGTAGTCGGCCTGGGCGCGGTCCATGCCGCTCGAGGCCGCCTTGAGGCCGCGGAAGATGTTGCCGCCGCCCACCACGATTGCGACTTCGATGCCCGCTGCACACACGGCCTCGATCTGGGCGCCGAGCTTGTCGAGAAACGCAGGATCGACACCGTAGGCGTTGTCGCCCATGAGCGCCTCACCGGACAGCTTGAGCAACACGCGCTTGAATCGGAACTCTGACAAGCTCGATCTCCCCTCCAACCGAGTGCCGCACGAAGCGGCACGAGCCTCCACGACAGAATACATGACGCGAGCCGGCGCGCGGTGCGCCGGCTCGCGGGTAACGCGATGTATCGACGAGCCGAACCTATGCCGCGCACTCACCCAGGTTCCAGCGGGTGAAGCCGACGATCGAGACCTCGTCGCCGATCTCCTTGGAGACCTGCGCGAGGTACTGAGCAACCGTCTGATCCTGGTTCTTCACGAAGACCTGCTCGGGGAGCACGACCTCCTTGAAGTACTTCTCCAAACGGCCCTGGGCCATCTTCTCCTGAATGGCCTCAGGCTTGCCGGACTCGGCGGCCTGCGCCTTGTAGATCGAGATCTCGTGATCGATGGTGCCCTGGTCGACAGCCTCGCGGCTCACGAACATCGGCATCGCGGCAGCGACCTGCATGGCGATGTCCTTGGCAGCGGCCACGAACACCGCGTTCTCGGCGGTCGCCTCGTTGTTGAAAGCGAACTCCACGAGCACGCCGATCTTGCCGCCGCCGTGGATGTAGCTCGTCACGGCGCCGTTGCCGGTCACGGCGATGCGCTCGAAGCGCGCCACGCCCATGTTCTCGCCCAGCTTGCCCACGTACTCGCCGAGAACCTGCTCGACGGTGTGCTCGCGGCCGGTCATCGTCGAGGACATAAGCCCTGCGACGTCGGCGGGAGCGGAGGCCGCGACCTGCTCGGCAAGCCCGTTCACGAAGCCGAGGAACTCGGCGTTGCGGCCCACGAAGTCGGTCTCGCAGTTGACCTCGACGAGCACGCCCACCTTGCCGCCGTCGGCGACGTAGGCGGCTATGGCGCCCTCGTTGGTGGCGCGGCCGGCCTTCTTCGCGAGCGCGGCAAGACCGCGGGTGCGAAGGATGTCGACGGCGGCGTCCATGTCGCCCTCGGCCTCGGTGAGGGCCTTCTTGCACTCCATCATGCCTGCGCCGGTGCACTCGCGCAGTTCCTTGACCATGCTGGCGCTGATCTCAGCCATAGTGGCGTCCTTTCGGATCGAGGTGGAAGCTTCTCGTCCGCCTCACGGCATACCCGTGCGGCGCGCTGGTTACTCGGCGGCGGTCTCCGCAGCGGGCGCCTCGGGGGCAGCCGCCTCGGTATCCGATGCCGCGTCGGCCACGGCCGCCATGGAAGCGGCGGCGTCAGGCTCCGCGCACTCCTCGGCAGGTGCCTCGGCGCGCTCGACCACGACCGGGGCCGGAGCCTCGGACGCGACGACCTGCGGGGCCTCGTTCGTGTTGCCGCCACGGCCGTCGATGACGGCGTCGGCGATCACGCGGCACATGAGGCCCACGGAACGGATGGCGTCGTCGTTGGCGGGGATGACGTAGTCGACCTCGTCCGGATCGGCGTTGGTGTCGACCAGGCCGATGATCGGGATGCGAAGGCGGCGAGCCTCGGCGATGGCGATGTTCTCACGCTTGGTGTCCACGACGAACAGGGCCGTCGGCAGCTCGCGCATCTCGCGCACGCCGTCGAGGTTGGCCTTGAGCTTCGCGAGTTCCTTGCCGAGGACGAGCTGCTCCTTCTTGGGCAGCGTGGCCATACGGCCGTCCTCCTGCATGGTCTCGAGCTCCTCCATGCGCTGTACGCGTGAACGCATGGTCACGAAGTTCGTGAGCATGCCGCCGAGCCAGCGGTTGGTGACGTAGGGCATGCCGGCGCGCTCGGCCTCGGCCATGATCGGCTCCTGGGCCTGCTTCTTGGTGCCGACGAACAGGACCTTGCCACCACGGCTGGCGGTGCTGCGCACGAACTTGTACGAGTGATCGAGCTCCCGCATGGTGCGCTGCAGGTCGAGGATGTAGATGCCGTTACGCTCGGTGAAGATGTACGGCTTCATCTTCGGGTTCCACCTACGAGTCTGGTGGCCGAAGTGGACGCCTGCTTCGAGCAGGTTCCTCATAGTGACGACGGGCATAGTTCTCCTACCTTTCGGTTGTTTCCTCCGCCCGGTTCATCCCCCGGCTGCGACCCCCACCCCCTTTGGGTGAGAGCACCTTCGCGCCGAAGTCCGCGGGCGTGCGTGATTAAGAGCCGTGACAGTGTATCGTCACGGCTCTCGAATGTGAAGCGGAAGAGCGTGGAAGTCCGAAAGAGGCGGCTCAGTACTCGCGAGCGCACATCGGACACACGATGTGCGCGTCGTACCAGCCGGCCTTGTCTGCCTTGGGTAGCAGCTCTAGATTGAGCTCCACCTCGCAGGCGGGACACCAGAAGCGGCGCGCGAGCTTCGCGTCGTTGATGAAGCGATCGGCATCAGCGTCACGGTCGCGTACCACGAGGCGGTAGGCGGACGACTCGACGGCGCGGCCGCCCGCGAGCTTGAGGATCGCGGTGATCTTCTCGGAGACATCAGCGGGGCGCGCGTCGTTCTTGATCAGGTAGTCCATCGCCCCCATGGACAGGCCGCGCTCGATGTCGCTGTCCTGGCCGAGGTTCGACAGGATGAGGACTGGCACGTCCTTGAGGCGCGGATCCTTCTTCACCAGCTCGAGCACTTCGAGGCCGCTCATCTTGGGCATGATGAGGTCGAGGAGGATGAGGTCCGGTGTGTCCGTGCGCAGTACTGACAGCGCCTCGAGCCCGTCGGCGGCGCCGAGTACCCGGTAGCCGTCCTGTGCGAGCCGGTCAGAGTACATCCGGCGAAGGAGTTCGGTGTCTTCAACGACCAGTACGGTGAGGCTCATCTCGGTTTCCTCGTTAGCGATGTGCTCGGTGAACAGGCGCCATGAACAGGGAGACTGGCGACCTCAGGATATACCATGGGCCGCGTGGAGTCGTGCGCGCAAGCGCAGTACGGCCTTGGTGTGCAGCTGGCTTACACGCGACTCAGTGACGCCCAGGATCTGGCCGATCTCCTTGAGGGTCAGGCCCTCGTAGTAGTAGAGAGCGATCACGGTCTTCTCGCGCTCGGGCAGTCGCTCGATCGCTGTGGCCAGGATCTCCTTGATCTCGGTGCTCTCGAACATGGCGACCGGGTCATCGGCGCTGTCATCCCGGATCGTCCCGATGGCGTTCTGGCCGTCTTCACGGTCGCCGCCGACCCACAACTCCTCGAAGCTCACGACCGACGTGTAGCTCAGGCGGGTGAGGATGTCGGCATACTCCTTGGTGCTCACGCCGATGCGGTCCGCGACCTCCTGGTCGTTCGGGACGCGCTTGAGTTCGTTCTCGAGCGAGATGTAGGCGTTCTCTATCTCGCGGGCTCGCGAACGGACCGAACGCGGTACCCAGTCCATCGCGCGAAGCTCATCGATGATCGCACCCTTGATGCGCGCGATAGCGTAGGTCTCGAACTTGATCGCGCGGGAGGGGTCGTACTTCTCGATGGCGTCGATGAGCCCGAAGATGCCGTAGCTGATGAGATCGGCGGTATCCACGGTTTGCGGAAGGCTCGAAGCGAGCCGGCCGGCGACGTACTTCACCAGTGGCGAATAGTTGAGGATCAAGGCGTCGCGCGCCTTGGAGTCAGCTGTTTCCTTATAGCGTGACCACAGGCCGGAAAGATCCGTCCGCGAGTCCGATCTCATGCAGTTTGCCCCTAACTGCGTACTGTCATCAGGCTCGTGGGTGCGCGCTACGATGCACGTCCTGCAGCCGTTTCATGCTCACGTGAGTATAAATCTGGGTGGTAGACAGGGCAACATGACCGAGTAGTTCTTGCACCGTGCGCAGGTCGGCTCCCCCATCCAACAGGTGGGTAGCGAATGTATGCCGCAAAGCGTGCGGAGTAAAGCCCGAAGAACCGCCCACGTTGGTAAGATGCCGGTGAAATAGCCGCCGGACTGCGTCCTCTGACAGCCGATTGCCGCGCGTTGAAAGGAAGACCCAGTCACCCGAGCCCTCCCCCGCAAGCGACGGGCGGCCGCCGAGAAGGTAGGCGCGCAGCTTCTTCTCGGCGAGCGGATGGATGGGAACGATGCGCTCCTTGCTGCCCTTGCCCATGACGGTCGCCTGGCCTTGCGCGAGGTCGAGCTTTGCCAGCGTGAGGCCCGAGAGCTCGCTGACACGCATGCCGCTCGCGTAGAGCAGCTCGAGGACAGCCCGGTCGCGCAGGCCGGTCGGCGTGTCGGCGTCTGGCGCGTCGAGGAGCGCCTTCAACTCGTCGTTCGGGACGATGCGGGGCAGGCGGGACGGCAGCCGCGGGCTGCTTACGATACCCGTCGGGTCAGAGTCGATTACGCCTTCGACGGCGAGGAAGCCGAAGAACGAGCGTACCGAGGACAGCCGCCGTGCGATAGTCGTGCGCGCATAGCGCGCGCGGTCAAGCTCCGCCAGATACCGGCGAAGCGCCCGGTGATCGAGCGTGATGGGATCGACCCCCGAGCGCTCGGCCCACTCGAGATACCGGGCGAGATCGGCGGCGTAGGACCGCACGGTGTGCGGGGATGCGCCGCGCTCATTGGCAAGCTGAGCGAGGAAGCGGTCGACCAGCTCGGAGGCGGGGGCGTGCTCAGGCACCGCGGACCTCGTCGATCCGGAGTTCCGTGGAGCGCTCATCGAGCCAGTTCGCGAGCTCGACGCGGGCGCGTGCCGAGTAGGCCGCGTACCGCTCGCGCTTGCCCCGGACGCGCTGTGGCAATGGCGGGACGATGCCCCAGTTGACGTGCATCGGCTGATACGGCTGGGTGACAGGGTCGGTGGCATACGCGATGAGCGAACCGAACGCGGTGCTCCTCGGCAAGACGACGGGATCGAGCTCCCGAAGCATGGCGTAGGTGTTGAGGGCGGCCATGAGGCCCGAGGCGGCGGCCTCGAGGTAGCCTTCCGTGCCGGTGATCTGCCCGGCCAGACGGATCTGGGGCTCGTCGGCGAGGGCCAGCGATGCGTCGAGCAGCCGTGGCGCGTCGACGAAGGTGTTGCGGTGCATGACGCCGTAGCGCACGAACTCGGCGTTCTCGAGTCCCGGTATCAGCCGGAAGACGCGCCGCTGCTCCGGGAAGGTCAGGTTGGTCTGGAAGCCGACGAGGTTGTACGCGGTCCGATCGCGGTTCTCGGCTCTGAGTTGAACGACGGCCCATGGCCGCTCGCCGGTTCGCGGGTCGAGAAGGCCGACTGGTTTCAGCGCGCCGTAGCGCAGAGCGTCGGCTCCCGTGCGTGCGACCTCCTCGGCGGGCTGGCAAGCCGCGAAGAGCTCACGCCGCTCGAAGTCCTTCTCCTGCACGCGCGCCGCGCCTACGAGCTCGGCATGAAAGCGTTCGTACTGCGCGCGGTCCATAGGTGCGTTGAGGTAGTCGGCGCCCTCCCCCTTCTCGTAGCGCGATGCCTCGAACACGATCGAGCGGTCGATCGTCTCGGCGTCGACTACGGGCGCTGCTGCATCGTAGAAGGCGAGTCTGCCCGAGCCCACGAGCTCGCTGAGGGCAGATTCGAGCGCAGGGCTCGTAAGCGGGCCGGTCGCGATGATGACCGGACCATCGGGGACGCGGCATGCCTCTTCGCGAACGACCTCGATGAGCGGGTGTTCCTCGACGAGCGCTGTCAGTCGCGACGAGAAGCGCTCGCGGTCGACCGCTAATGCGGTGCCTGCCGGCACACGCTCTTCGCGCGCAATGCGCAGCACGAGGCTTCCGAGCGCATCGAGCTCGCGCTTGAGAACGCCTGCTGCCATGGTGGGGTCGTCGCTCTTGAGCGAGTTCGAGCAGACGAGCTCGGCGAGCCGGTCGGAATGGTGCGCCGGAGTCATCACGCCCGGCCGCATTTCGACCAGACGCACGGCCACGCCCCGCGAGGCGAGCTGCCATGCGGCTTCCGTCCCAGCGATGCCGCCTCCGATGATGGTGACCTGCATGTGGGCGTGTCCTTTGGGTCGGGGGCGGTCTCGCGCATTGTATCGCGTTGCGCCTCAGCACGGGCCATACCTCCCGTCCGGATACCGAGCCACGCGTCCCTGCGCTTCGAGTGCGCCGAGCCGTCGCGCGACTGTGACGATGTCCAGCCCCAGCGCACGCGCGAAGTCGTCGGGCCTTGCCGGGTCGGCGCATGCGGCAGCTAGCAGCGGGTCGTGTTCATCCGGGTCAGAAAGCCGCCACGGATCGGCCGTGCGCGTGGGTGGCCCCAGTTCGGCAGAGAGCAGGTCCGCAAGTTCGGACGCGTCCGTGACCGGCACCGCTCCTTGCCGAAGAAGCCGGTTGGGTCCTCGGCACTCAGGCGCGAAGATTGAGCCGGGCACCACAGCCACGGTGCGTGACGCATCGAGCGCGTAATCGGCGGTGGTGAACGTCCCGCTGGGGACGTTGGCCTCCACCACGAGAAGCACTTGTGCCAGACCGGCGATGATGCGGTTTCGCGTCCTGAACCGCCACCGCTGCGGCTCGGTTCCCCACGGATGCTCGGAGACGACAGCGCCGCAGAGAGCGATGTCGTCAAAGAGCGAGCGCATTGCGCGCGGGTACGCGATGTCGGCACCGCCGGCCATGACGGCGACGGTCACGCCACCGCGCGCGGTCAAGGCCGCACGATGAGCTGCCTGGTCGCACCCGATCGCGCCGCCAGAGATGATCGGGTAACCGGCCTCGGCGGCCCACCCGGCGAGCAGCCGTGTAGCGGCCAGCCCGTAGGGAGTCGCCTTGCGGGCCCCTACGACCGCGAGTCCCGGTCGCAACGAACGCGGGTCACCGATGCCATAGAGCGTGGCGGGCGGGTCGGGAATCTGCGCCAGAAGCTCCGGGTAGTCCGGGTCGCCGAGATGCAGCTCAAAGCCGATCGTCGCCATCGACTCACATCCTTCCGGCCGCGCGATAGCCCAACGCCTCGGCGAGGTGCTCCGGCGAAACGGTCGTCGAGCGGTCAAGATCGGCAATGGTCCGCGCCACCCGCAGCAGTCGTGTGACACCTCGTCCCGAAAGCGTATGGGTCCTCGCCGCGTCCTCAAGGCAACGGCGTGCTCCGGTGTCCATGCGACAGGCGGTGACTAACTCGACGCCCGAAAGGGGCCGACCATCCCCCCGCGCCTGCGCGCATGAGGCCGCTTCGCTGGCAGCCTCTCGAAGTTCACGCGAATGAGCGCCCGCGGGACGCTCGAGCAGCCGTGCCGGATCGGGACGATCGACATTGACGACGATGTCGATGCGGTCCATGAGCGGGCCGCCGATCCTGTTGCGATAGCGCTCAACAGCCGCGGGGGCGCACGAGCAGCGCTTGACGGGGTCGCCGAGGAACCCACACGGGCACGGGTTCGCCGCTCCCACCAAGGCGAACCGGGCAGGAAATGCGACCCTCCCCTCGGCACGTACGAGAACGATCCTCCCGTCCTCGAGCGGCTGTCTCAGGCACTGGAGTGCCGCAGGTCCGAATTCGGGCATCTCGTCGAGGAATAGCACGCCGTTGTGGGCGAGCGATGCTTCTCCCGGTCGAGGCGGCACGCCACCTCCGACTAGCCCGGCGATCGAGGCCGAATGATGGGGCGCCCTGAACGGGCGTACCCCGGACAGCGCGGAGTCGGCATCGAGACCAGCGACGGAGTGGACCAATGCCGACTCCATGCGTGCCTGCTCCGAGAGAGGCGGCAAGATGGTGGGGAGCCGGCGCGCGAGCATGGTCTTTCCTGCCCCGGGCGGGCCGACCATCAGCACGTTGTGGTTGCCTGCGGCCGCCACGAGCAGCGCTCTGACGGCGAGCTCCTGGCCGGCAACGTCATTGAAGTCGACGGACTCGTCGGGCTTCTCCCATGCCTGGGTCCGGACTTCGCGCTCCGGTAAACCGGTGCGAAGGGCACTCAGAGTGCGGAGAGGCAGGTACGCGAGACCCTCGAGCGCCGCAGCTCCGCGCTGGTCAGGCGGTCCTAGAAGCGGCAGCTCGAGACGGCGGGCCGTCAGGGCGAAAGCGATGAGGCCCGGGACGCCCCTCACCGCGCCGTCAAGGGCTAGTTCGCCGACTGCCAGAACGGACGATGTGAGCGCGACGGGAAGTTGCCTCGTCGCTGCAAGGATGCCGAGTGCGATCGGCAGGTCGAATCCCGTGCCG
>CAZSLI010000023.1:0-38181 GCA_964607705.1 uncultured Eubacteriales bacterium | reverse complement strand
GGATCGCCGAGGAGTTCGGCGGCCGCTGCCACCTGCGCTTCGACGACACGAACCCTGTCAAGGAGGAGCAGGAGTACATCGACGCCATCAAGGCGGACGTGCACTGGCTCGGCTTCGACTGGGGCGAGCACCTCTACTACGCGTCGGACTACTTCGAGCAGCTCTACGAGTGGGCCGTCCACCTCATCAAGGCCGGCAAGGCCTACGTGGACGACCTCACCGCCGAGCAGATCCGCGAGTACCGCGGCACCCTCAAAGAGCCCGGCAAGGAGAGCCCCTGGCGTGACCGCTCCGCCGAGGAGAACCTCGACCTCTTCGAGCGCATGCGCGCCGGTGAGTTCGAGGACGGCTCACACGTGCTGCGCGCCAAGATCGACATGGCCGCCGGCAACATCAACTTCCGCGACCCGGTGATGTACCGCATCCTGCGCGCCACTCACCCGCGGACCGGCGACACCTGGTGCATCTATCCGTCGTACGACTTCGCTCACGGCCAGTCGGACGCCATCGAGGGCATCACCCACTCGATCTGCACCTGCGAGTTCCAGGACCATCGCCCGCTCTACGACTGGTTCATCGAGAACCTGCCGGTCCCCTCTGAGCCGCACCAGTACGAGTTCGCGCGGCTCAATCTCACGCATACCGTGCTCTCGAAGCGCTGGCTGCTCAAGCTCGTCAACGAGGGCCTCGTCCGCGGCTGGGACGATCCTCGGATGCCCACTCTCGTCGGCTTGCGTCGTCGGGGCTTCCCCGCCGAGGGTCTGCGCGACTTCGCGGCCATGATCGGGGTCGCCAAGGCCGACAGCGTCGTCGAGATCGAGATGTTCGAACATGCGGTGCGAAACGTCTTGAACCGCAAGACGATGCGCCGATTCGGCGTGCTCGACCCGCTCAAGGTCGTCATCGAGAACTACCCCGAAGGCCAGACCGAGTACGTCGAAGCGGTCAACAACCCTGAGGACGAGTCTGCAGGCACCCGGGAAGTCCCCTTCGGCCGCGAGCTGTGGATCGAGCGCGACGACTTCATGGAGGACCCGCCCAAGAAGTTCTTCCGTCTGGCGCCGGGCCGCGAGGTCCGTTTGCGTGGCGCCTACTTCGTGACCTGCAACGAGGTCGTCAAGGACGCGGACGGCAACGTCGTCGAGCTCCGCTGCTCCTACGACCCGGAGACACGCGGCGGCAGCGCCCCCGACGGACGCCGCCCCAAGGCCACCCTGCACTGGGTGTCCGCGGAGCACGCCGTTCCCGCGGAGGTGCGCCTCTACGACCACCTCTTCAGCGAGGCGTACCCCGGTGCCGGCGGCAAGGACCTGGCAGAGAGCCTGAACCTCGAGTCTGAGACGATTGTGCGCGGCTGCTTCGTCGAGCCGTCGCTTACCGAGGTTCCCATCGGCGAGACGGTCCAGTTCGAGCGGCTCGGGTACTTCTGCCCGGACCCGGACTCCTCGGCAGCGAAGCTGGTCTTCAACCGCACGCTGACGCTCAAGGACTCCTGGGCCAAGGTGCAGGCACAGGGCAAGCAGAACGCGTCCTAGGCCCCCAGCGGGACTTGGCGGGGCATTGAACGCGTGTGGCGGGCCATTCGCTGGTAGAATCACCTGCGGAGTGGGCCGGACGGCCGCGCGTCTTAGGGCGTGAGGAAAGTCGGGGCTCCACAGGGCAGGGTGCCTGCTAACGGCAGGGCGCGGCGACGCGATGGAAAGTGCCACAGAAAAGAAGACTCCCCCGCTCTTGAAGCGGGAGAAAAGCTGAAACGGTGCGGTAAGAGCGCACCAGCGTCACGGTAACGTGGCGGCTTGGCAAACCCCACCCGGAGCAAGGACGAATAGGAGCGGCATGGGCCTGCCCGGCCCGCGCTCGGGTACGTCCGCTTGAGGCGCACGGCGACGTGCGTCCCAGATAAATGGTCGTCTACTACAGAACCCCGCTTACAGGCCCACTCCACGCTCGAACGACACGAGGCCGGCACCCTTTCGGGAGCCGGCCTCGTCATGTGCCGAGAATGTGCTGCTAGCGCTGAACGATGCGCACCGTGCTCGCGCTCGTACGCACGACTTGGTAGTAGCGGATCGACGTGGTGCCCGAGCGCGCAGCCGAAACGTTGCCGCAAGCGTCCACCATCTGGAGCGTCCAGCGGAAGGTTCCCGCCTTCATGGCTCCGGTGGTGCTGTGGCCGTTCCAGTACACGCTCGAGGTGACACCCGCGGGTACCGACTTGGTTACCGTACGCCATACCTTGCCCGTGGAATCCTTGATCGTCAGCTTCGCAGTGGCGACCTCGTTCGAGCGGGCCTTCACGATGAAGTTGTCCCGGTAGCCGTCGTGCTTGCGCGGGTAGAACGGCGTGGGGCCGGCGGACACGAACGTCATGACCGGGGGCGTCTTGTCGAGGACGATGGTCTTGCTCTCGGCCGTGACATGGCCGACGTGGTCTGCGACGTAGACGGTAAGCGTGTGAGTGCCGTTGGAGAAGCCGGACCAGTCGGGCTGAACCTTGGCGGTCGCGGAGGTCTGAAGACCGGTGGGCCAGTAGGTCCCCACGCTCGTGCCGTCAACTCGGAAGTTGACGTAGCGAACGGCTACCTCGTCGTTGGCGGTGGCAGCGAGCGTCGAGCTCAGGCCGACTACGCCCGGATCGCCGACAGGCGCCGTGATCGCCACCGTGGGAGTGTCGAAGTCCAGGTTGGCCGAGGCGGCGTTGGACGGAACGCTCTCGTTGCCGGCGCGGTCCACAGCCGTCACATAGATCGAGTGAGCGCCGGGGGTGAGGTCCTCGACGGTGACCGACATGGTGGCGCGGCCGGTCTGGAAGCCGATCTCCTCGCCACCCTCCTGCACGAGCGGCTTGCCGTCGATGAAGACGCGGTAGTACTTGGTGCCCGAGAGGGCGTCACGCTCTGTGCCGTCCCAGCGGATGACAACGCGGCTCTGGTCGATCCAGCTGGTGTCCAGAGGCGTCACTGAGCTCGCGCTCGAGAACACCTGGACGCCGGTGACAGGGATCGGACGCGTGAGGTCCACGCCGTAGGCCACGTGCGCCATCGGGCTCGACTCACCCTGCGCATTGCGGAAGAGCGCATGCAGGTACCACATGCCCTCGACCGGATCGGCGATACGCGCGGAGCCGAGCTGGAGTACGCCGTCGAAGGCGACGGGATTGCTCCGCAGCACACCACGCTGGTCCACCAAGCCATTGACATAGGTCGTGGAGTCGGTGATGCGGAATGACGAGTAGTAGGAGTTGGGATCGGAGCCGTCGATGACCGTACCCGACGAGCGATCGACGAGGTACAGCAGCT
Source organism: uncultured Eubacteriales bacterium (assembly GCA_964607705.1). GTDB lineage: Bacteria > Actinomycetota > Coriobacteriia > Anaerosomatales > PHET01 > CAZSLI01. The sequence goes on along the minus strand of CAZSLI010000023.1, from coordinate 34,882 downwards.
CAGTCGGGTCTGTCGGCGCGTCACTCGGCTTTGCCGTGAATGTGGGGAACTCCGTGTTGAACCAGGTGAAGGTCGGTGTGACGTTGGGCGTGCCGCCACCGTTGCCTCCCCCGTTACCCGGGTCGATCTCAGGCGGCAGGGTGGAGTCGACGTTGAACGGACGGCTCGCGGTCGCCGTGTTGCCCGAGGCGCTGTTCGCCGTGACGGTGAAGTTGTAGCTGCCGGTCTGGAGAGGCGCGTACGCGCTGCACACCATCACGGTCGTCTCGGCGGAGGCCGGGTAGAACGTCTGCACCGGCTGTCCGTCGATCGAGAACACGACGCTGGTGAAGCCCGAAGGATCGGCGATCGTGGCACGCAGCGGTGCCGGAGTCGTCACGGTGACATCGTCACTGGCGGGCGCGGTGATCCTGATCGTCGGAGTCGACTTGATCCTCACCGTGAACGGCGCCGACCTGGGGCCCTCGTTGAGCGCGTTGTCGACGGCCGTGACTTCAACCTTATGGAACCCGGGCGCGAGGTCTTCGAGCGTCACGGCCATCCGGGCCCGGTTGTGCTCGTAGGCCACCCGAGCGTTCTCGCCGCCGAGCAGCTGGCCGTCGACGTAGACGTTGTAGAACGCTACGCCGGAGAGCGCGTCGTACTGGCCGCCGTTCCAACGGACCACGACACGCGACTGGTCGAGCCACTGGGTGGCGGGGACGGCGGTCACGTTGTCGGTGAAGGCCTGGACTCCGCCCACCTGCGTCGGCGCGGTCATGTCCACGCCGTACACGGAGTGCGTGATGGGACCTGCCTCGGCGAGCGCGTTACGAACGAGCGCGTGCGTGTACCACAGGCCCTCGAGCGGCGACGTGACGCTGCCAGGGAACTGCAGCGAACCGGCGAACGCCCCCGGATTGCTCAGGTAGACGCCGAGGAGATCGATCGTGTTGCTGTAAAGCGTTGCATTGTCCGCGATGTTGGACGACGAGTAGTAGGCGTTGGGGTTGGTGGCGTCGATGCCCTGCATCGGCGTCCTGTTGACGAGGTAGAGGACCTCGGTCGGGTCGGTGACCGAACCCAGCTCCTGGTTGAAGTCGAGCTCCGCGTGGTTCTGCCACGAAGCCTCATACCAGGTGTTCGCAACGCCCTCGAGAGCGCCGGTGGCGTAGGGCATCGTGCTCGCCGGGCGCAGGTTCGCATCGACATCGAAAGTGACCGTGTCGATCGACACGCCGCCCGCAGTGTTGGTGACGGTCGCCGTGAAGACATGAGCGCCTGCGGCGAGGCGCGTGAGCTCGGTGACGATTGCCGCCTTGTCATCAGTCGCCGTGGGAACGTAGTGGCGCACGAGATTGCCGTCGACGCGGAGGTCGACCGAGGCGATCTGGATGTCGTCGGTCGCGAGCGCCTTGAGGGCGACGAGCTGCGGCTGGTCTGAGTCCTGAACCGGGCTCAGGATCTGTGCTTCGGGCCGCTTGTCGAGCACGACCGTGTGTGACTGGACGCTTGTGCGACCGGAGAGGTCCCGCGCGGTCGCCGAGACAACGTAGGACGAACCGTCGGCGAAGGCAGGGCTCGTGAGGTCGAGGTCGGCCTCGTAGGGCGCCTCGGCATCGACAGTGGTGGCCACCGGCACACCAGGCGCGCTCTGGCGTGCGATGGTGAACGTGACGTCCTCGACACCGGCGTTGTCACTGGCCTCAGCCGATACGTGCGGCAGGGCGGACACGTGCTCGCCGTCTGCAGCCGGGGAGGTGAGCGCTATGCGGGGAGCGTCGATATCGACATTGGCGGATGCTGGCGCCGACAAGTCGCTTTCATTGCCTGCGACGTCCACGGCGCTCACCTGAACGGTGTGTCGACCGGGAAGGAGGTCCTCGATGGTCAGCGACATGGTGGGTCGCCCGGCCTGGAAGCCGATGCGCTCCTCGCCGCCGATGGCCGCGCCATCGACATAGACCTTGAAGTACTTCGTGCCGGAGAGCTGGTCGACCTCTGCGCCGCTCCAGCGCACGACGGCACGGCTCTGGTTGAGCCAGGCGTTGCCGACAGGAGTGACAGCGGTGTTGCTCGAGTAGATGCCCACACCGCCGACGGTGTCCGGCCGCGTGAGGTCGACGCCGTAGGACACGTGGGTGACCTCAGGACTGCCCTCGCCGAGCGCGTTGCGCAGGGTCGCGTGCAGGTACCACAGGCCTTCCACCGGCTGCGTGACACGGCTGCCGAGGTAGAGAGCGCCATCCAAAGTCGTCGGATCGCTCAGGTACACGCCCCACTGATCGATGACGCCGTTGAGGTAGCTCGTGGTGTCCGCAATCCTGAACGACGTGTAGTAGCCGTTGGGATTCGTGGGATCGATGCCGGTGTTCGGCGCGCGGTCCACCAGGTACAGCAGTTCGGTCGGATCGGTCGGCTGAACACTCGGCTTCGCCGTGAACGTCGGGAACGCCGTGTTGTACCAGCGGAAGCTCGGCGTTACGACCGGGCCTCCCCCGCCGTTGCCGGGATCGGGATTCTCTTCCCCCGGCAGGCTGGTGTCGACGTTGAAGGCGCGTATGGCGGTCGTAGACGGCCCGGAGACGCTGTACGCGTCGATGCGCAGGGTGTAGCTGCCGGTCTGGAGCGCGCTGAACATGTTGCAGTTCATGGCGTAGCGCTCGGACGCCGTGGGATAGAACGTGTAGACGAGCGAGCCGTCGATCGAGAACTCGACGCGCTGGATACCCGAGACGTCTGTGACGCGCGCACGAAGGGGCGAGGGGCTCGTGATGGTGGTCCCCACGCTCGCGGGCGAGTTGATGAAGATGCTCGGCGTTGACTTGACGCGAACGGTCACGGGCGCCGACTTCGCGCCTTCGTTGCCGGCCTCGTCGACGGCGCTCACCGTCACATCGTGGGCTCCGGGCGCGAGGTCCTCGAGTGTGAGCGCCATGCGCGCGCGGCCGTGCTCGTAGCTGACACCGGCGTCGCCGGTAGCGAGCTCACCGTCCACGTATACGTTGTAGTGGTTGACGCCGGAGAGCGAGTCGTACTGAGCGCCGTCCCACCGGATCACGATACGGGTCTGGTCGAGCCAGGCCGAGGTCGTGGTCACCGCAGATGCGCTCGTGAACGCGCCAACACCCGTGACGGCCGCGGGGCTCGTCAGGTCGACGCCGTAGACCGTATGGAGCAGCGGCCCTGCCTGGCTCGAGGCGTTACGCACGAGAGCGTGGGTGTACCACAAACCCTCGAGGGGCGAGCTCACCGCGCCGGGCAGCTGGCTGTTGCCGTCGAGGTTCATCATGTCGCTCAGGTAGACGCCGAGCAGATCGACTGTGCCGTGGAACAGCGTCGTGTTCTCGGCGACGTTGGAGGATGCGTAGTAGGCGTTCGGATCCGAAGGGTCAACGACCGTCATGGGCTGGCGGTCGATCGCGTACAGGACCTCGGTGGGATCGACCACGCTGTCAAGTGCGGCGTTGAAGTCGAGTACCGGGCGGTTGGTCCACGACGTCGATGCGCTCTTGGCGGTCGTGCCGTCGACCGTGGTCGTGTAGTCGGCGAGAACCGGCCGCAGCGTGGGATCGACGCTGAAGCTGACGGTCTGGCTGGCCACGCCGCTCGAGGTGTTGGTGACCGTCGCGACCAGCGTGTGGACGCCGGCGCCGAGTGACTTGAAGCCGGTCACGAGCGCCGATGTCATATCTCCGGTCGGTACGAAGTGCTTCGCCGGCACGCCGTCGATGGTGACGTCCACGGCCGCGATGGAGGTCTTGTCCTCGGCCTGCACCTGATAGGCGGCAAGCGAAGGCAGGACTTCTGCCGAGGACGGCGCGACGACCTTGATCGTCGGCTTCTTCTCGATGCGGAACGTCTTGGTGGTGTAGTTCGTGCGGCCGGCCATGTCGGCGGTCGATGCGGTAACGATGTAGGACGAGCCGTCGGCGTAAGCGGGGGCGCTCAGGTCTACGGTCGCATTGAAGGGGGCGACGGTGTCGGTCTCGCTGTGGATGACTACTCCGGGGCTGCTCTCGCGAGCGACCTTGAAGTTGACGTACTGGACGCCCGCCATGTCCGTCGTGCTGGCGGAGAGCTGCGGCTTGGCGCCGAGGTACTCGCCGTCGACGCGCGGTGACGTGATCCCGATAGTCGGGATGTCAGGGTCGACCTTGATGGTGACCGGCTCGGAGAGCGGGCCGGCGTTGGTCGCACGGTCGACCGCGCGCACCTGGATCTGGTGCGAGCCGGCCGGCAGGTCCTCGATGGTCATCTCACGCTTCGTGGGAATCGAGGTGCCGTACCCCGGATAGTGCTCCTTCAGGTCGTAGACGCGACGCGACGAGTCAGAGCCGCTCGAGGGATACGGGACCCCGTCGATGAACGCCTCGAAGTAGCCGGTGCCGGCAAGGCGGTCGTACACCTTGTCGTTCCACTTGAGCACCACCCGCGACTGCGTGAGCCAGCCGGTCGGAGCGGCGACGCCGAAGCCGGGGATGGCCACGAGGCCGTCAACCTTCTCGGGAGGCGTGACATCGATGCCGTAGCGGAAGCCGCCGAAAGCCGCGTCCGTGGTGTTCTGAGCGTAGTACTGGATCATCGTCTGGAAGGGACCCTCATAAGCCCTGTCCGGAACGACTGCCGGCACCCAGGGGCTAAAGGGGGCCTCAAACCAGCGATTGAACAGGTCACCGGGCTGTGCGTTGGTGACCTCGCTGGGAATGTCGACGTAGAGGTCCCATAGGCCCGGGCTGGAAATGGGCGCCATGTGCGCGTCGGCCCAGAGGTCCGAGTAGATGGTCGCGTCGTTGCTCGGCCGCGTGGTGTAGTAGAAGCCGCCGAGGATAGCCGGCTGACCGGGGTCGGGCTGCGGGATGCCGAGCTTGAAGTTCGGCAGGGTGCTGTTACCCCACCCTTCTCGCCACGACGACGAGTACTGACCCGGGATTCCCGGGTTCGTCGGCGACGATCCCATCGGCGACGGCATCTCATAGATGTTGGCGAACGCCGATGCCGGGACGGAGATCAGCAACATGCCTGCTACGAGCGCAAGGCGTATCGCTTTCCCGGCCGTCGACGCAAGGCGCCGAGTCAGGGCCCGAGTTCGGACTAGGCTACGCATGGTGCCCCCTTCAGAGCGTACGGACTTACTAGATATCGGCAAGAACACCGACGTGTTTGAGCGCCGCTAGGCGATTCGCGCCCTCACGGCGCCGGCTATCGTCGACCCCGCGAGACTGGGCAGCTTCACGTACTCCGCGCCAGCCTCACGGGCGACGTCCCGAGCGGCGGTGCTGGAGACTCCGCCCGCCCCGGTATCCACGACGATCGAATTGATCCCTGCGGCTCGGATCCGGATGGCCGCCAGCTTGGCGTCCTCGCTGCCGAGACCCCCATCGAGCCCCACGTTCGCGCGTCCGTCCGTGACGATCACGAGCCATGGCACGGTGTCCGGCTCGCGACGCCTCTCCCCCTCGATGAGGTCCAGTGAACGGAGTATGCCGTGAGCAAGCGGGGTGGCGCCTCCGGTCGCGAGGTTCTTGAGCTTGAGGTTGGCGAGCTCGACACTGGCGGTGGGCGCGAGCACGACCTCCGCGCTCTCGCCGCGAAACGTCACGAGCGCCACACGGTCGCGCCGCTGGTACGCGTCGACGAGCAGATCGAGCACCGCGCCCTTGGCCGCGTCCATGCGCTTGGACGAGCCCATCGAGCCGCTCGCGTCCACGCAGAAGACGATCGACGCGCCCACCTTGCGCGTGCGTATCTTGCGCTGCACGTCGTCAGGCTCGATGGTGCAGGCCATCTCTGAGTCCACGCGCCCCGACTGACGCTGCGCAGCCACGCGGATGGTGGCGTCGATGGCCACATCGGATGCCGAGACAGCACCGCGTGCGGGCTCAGAGCGACGGTAGCGGCCACGGTTGTCCTCGGCGACCGTCTCCTGCCGACGACCGGACATCGAGCGGCGTGCGCGGTCCAGCGGCGTCTGGAGGTCCATCGAGACCGCGACCTCGTCGTCTGCCGAGGACCCCATGGCCGACAGCCCCTCGAAGATCGAGACCTGACCGTCGCCGGGCGTGGGAGTCGGCGAGCCTGTGCCCTCCCCCTCGGCTTCTCCGCCCGAGAGCGCCCGGACGAGCGCGTCGCGCAGGGTGGCTGAGTCGGTGCCCACCTCCTCGAACGGTCGCGCGCGAAGGCGGTGGGCTAACACGAGCCCGGCCACCCGCTCGACATCGTTGAGGCCGGCCTCCGTTCGCCCGTCGAGCGCGGCGAGCGCCGAGGCGGCTCGTGCCATGACACTGTCGGCGCGGTGGCCGTCGACGCCGGCCCTGATTGAGAGGTCGGCGATCGCGTAAAGGATCTCATCGGGCAGCTTCACCGAGGGCAGACGAAGCCTCGCATGTGCCAGCTTGGTGCGGATCTCGTCCTCCGAGGAAGCCCATTCACGAGCGAACGCCGTGGCGTCCTCCTCGAAGGAATGACGGCGGCGCACGATCTCGACGCGGGCCTCGGGCTCGCGGACCGCCCGGACCTCGACGCAAAGCCCGAACCGGTCGAGTAGCTGCGGGCGGATCTCGCCCTCTTCGGGATTCATCGTCCCGACCAGGATGAAGCGCGCCGGGTGGAGGTAGGACACGCCTTCACGCTCGACCGTGTTCACGCCCATCGCGGCTGCATCGAGCAGCGTGTCGACGAGATGGTCGTCGAGCAGATTGACCTCGTCGACGTAGAGTATCGAGCGGTTGGCCTCGGCTAGCAGGCCGGGCTGGAAGGAGCGCTCGCCATGTTTGAGCGCCTTCTCGAAGTCGAGCGTGCCCACCAGCCGGTCCTCCGTAGCCGACACAGGCAGGTCGACGACGCGGGAGGTGCGCTTCTCCTTGGGCAGCGGCCCGCTTTCGCGCCGCTCTCGGCACTCGTCGCACCAGGAGCCGGGGTCCGAGGGATCGCAGCTGAACCGGCAATCCTCGATGACGTCGATCGGCGGCAGGACGCCGACGAGTGCACGCACGGCCGTCGACTTCGCGGTCCCCTTCTCCCCACGGATGAGGACGCCGCCGACGCGCGGGTCGACCGCGTTCAGCAACAGAGCCAGCTTGAGTTCCTCTTGGCCGACGATGGCCGAGAAGGGGAAGCTCTGGACCGGGCGACGCGACACCAGACCTCCGTACGACGAGGGCGTGTCCCCATCATACGGTAGACACGCCCTCGAAGGCATCCTAGATATTGTGTATTTGCCGAACGGCGTGGGTCACCGACGGGCGGCGGCTACTTCCACTGGAACGAGCCGCAGCTCGCGGGATCACGCTGGTCCTTGTTGGGACACGTCTCGACGTAGACGCAGTCCCTGCAAGTCATGGTGGGTCCGGCGTGCTCGTTGACCTGATAGCCTGCAGGTTTCTCGGACAGCGGCTCGGCGACGATCTGCTCGAGGTCGAGGATGAAGTCGGATTCCGCGACGGGCGCCGAGGCGGTGTCATCGGCAGGCACTTCGGCTACGGCCACCGCTTCGAGGGGCTGCTCCGGAGCGGCTGGGGCGCCGGTCGCGGCTTCGGCCGCACTGTCTGCCTCCGCCTCAAACCCTGGCCCGGCCTCAACGTCGGAGGAAGCCGTGTCGTAGTCGCCGAGGATCACGGGTCGGGCCGCAGCCATCGTCTCGTCGTCCCCGGGTGCGCGCACGAGAGAGCCCTCGTCGATACCCGGCTCCTCAAGAGCGTCCAGGTTGAAGCCGCCCTCCTCGGCGGGCGCATGCACGGCCCAAGGCCATGCGGCTTCTGCAGATTCGGACGACTCGGTCGCGGCGGCTTCCGGCTCAGGCTCAACGTTTGCGGCCTCGGGCTCCGGTGCGGCCTCTTCGGGACCGACAGACTCAGGCGGCGTGATTCCGGATGCTTCCATGTGGGCGGCAGTGCGCGCGAGCGCGGCCTTGAGCGACTCGTCCTCGGAGACCGACTCGCTGACCGCCGACTCAAGCTCCGGCACCTCATCTGCCGAGGATGCGGACTCGGTCTGCACGATGACCGGCTCGGGCGCCTCGACGACGCTAGCATCCTCCTCGGACGCCAGGTCCTCGATGACGGCGGCGATGGCCGGGTCGACCTCGGTTACCGTTTGCGGCTCGCCCAGCTCCACGAGAGCGGCGTCCAGCTCCGCCGACTCGGCGTCGTGCGGCTCGGTCGCGTCGTCGGCTTCCTCGGCGGGTTCCGACTCGTCAGCAGTGATCGGCTCCTCGGCGGGCGGCTCGGCCTCGGGCTCCTTCTCCGCCACCGGCTCCGCGGCTGCCTCGGGCCGTACGAGCAGGACGTCGGCGCCGTCATTGAGGCTGAAGACCATGACCTCGGCGTCCCAGTGGGCGAATCCGGGGTCCTTCGTCAGCTTTGAGAGCTCTGCCATGGCTTCTTTGCGGCTCGCATACTGCCCGGATGAGAGCAGTACCAGTTCGCCGTCAGAGCCCTTGCCGAGCAAGAAGAACGACATCAGTGACCTCGCATGGGACGTCGGTTGCAGAATGGCGCGTAAGCGTCGCAGCCTGCCTCATCGTAGTGCCGGAAGGCGCGTGCGGCAACCGCTCGCACAGCGTCAGTGTGACGGACCGCACGACTCCCGGAGCGCCTTGAGCTTGCCCAGGTTCGTCGTGTCCTTCACGGGTACGTCGCCGGGCATCTCGGTCACCAACGGCACGCCGCCGAGCCGAGGATCGCAGAGCATCGCTCGAAAGCCCTCGTCACCGATGTGGCCCTCCCCGATCCAAGCATGGCGGTCGCGGTGTGACCCGCGCTCGAACATGCAGTCGTTCGCGTGCACGAGCCCCAGGCGCTCCATGCCGAGCACCCGCTCGATCTCGCCGAGGGTCGCGTCCCATCCCGCCTCGTCTGTCAGGTCGAACCCGTGTGCGAAGGCGTGACACGTGTCGAGGCAGATTCCGAGGCGCTCGTGCGGCATCCCGGTAGCGTCGATCGTCTGGGCCAGCTCGCCGAAGTCGCACCCGAAGCTGCGGCCCGCTCCCGCGGTGTTCTCGAGCAGAAGCCTCGTCTCGGCTCCGGCCTCTCCAGCAAGCTCGAACGCCGCACGGACGGACCCGGCAGCGCGAACGGCAGCGGACGCACGGTCGCCGCCTGGGTCGTTGCCCACGTGCGTGACGACGCCGGCGGCGTCGATCAGCGAGGCACGCACCAGCTCGTCGGCGAGCGCGATCACCGACTTCGCCCGCAGCTCTTCGTCGGTCGTCGATAAGTTGATGAGGTACGCAGTATGCGTGAACACGGGCCCGAATCCGGCATCCCGGCAGGCCGCCGAGAACGCCGCACCCGCCGCGGCGTTGGGCGTAGGACCGCGCCACTGCCGCGGGCTCTTCGCGAAGATCTGGATGCACTCCGCTCCCACCTCGAGGGCATAGTCGAGCCCGTTCTTGAATCCACCCGCTACCGAGACATGCGCGCCGATCAGCACCCGTTCCCCTTCCTCGTCTGTGGCGGATTGTACCGAGGTTCCGCGCCGGCGGGTGACGGTACACTCACTTCATGCAACCTGAGGACCGACATCCGACAGAAGCGTGTCCGTGGAAAGGTCGAGCGATCCTCCATGTCGACCTCGACGCATTCTTCGCCGCCGTCGAGCAACTCGACCATCCCGAGTGGCGCGGCAAGCCCGTGATCGTGGGAGGAAGCCCGACCGGCCGAGGAGTGGTCTCGACGGCGAGCTACGAAGCCCGTCGCTTCGGCGTGCGATCTGCCATGCCATCGGCGCGAGCGGCCCAATTGTGCCCTGACGCGATCTGGGCACCCTCGCGATTCGATCGCTACCGCGAGATGTCCTCGGCGGTCTTCGCGATCTTCAGGGACGAGAGTCCGCTGGTGCAACCGGTCTCGGTGGATGAGGCCTTCATCGACGTCACTCCCGGCCGGGGTCGCTCGGAGCACCCCGTCGCCGTCGCCCGCCGCATTCGCGCTCGCGTCTCCGAACTGGGATTGACCGCGTCGGTGGGAGTCGCGACATCCAAGACCGTCGCCAAGATCGCATCCGACCACGACAAGCCGGACGGCCTGACGGTGGTGTGCCCGGGAGATGAGCAGACTTTCCTCGACCCGCTTCCCGTCCGCGACATGAGCGGCATCGGACCCAAGTCTGCCGAGCGCCTCGGTACGCTCGGGATCCGAACGCTCGGCGACCTCGCCGCACTCGACGACACGACCGCCCGGCAGCTGCTCGGCTCGCACGGAGTCGGACTGGTCGCCCGCGCGCGTGGCATCGACGACCGGTCGGTTCACGACAACGACCCCGCCAAGCAGGTCTCCAACGAGCGCACCTTCTCCACCGACATCAGGACTGCCGAGGAACTCGGCACCGCGCTCGCCGGGCTCGCCGCCAAGGTCGCGCAGCGGCTCAGACGCAAGGGCCTCGCCGGTCGCACCGTCACCGTGAAGTTGCGCTTCAGCGACTTCACCACGCGCACCGCCCAGCGCACGCTCCCCGCGCCCACCGATGACGACGCCGTCTTCGGCGAGGTTGCGCGGGAGCTCATGCGCACTATGTGGAACCCTGGTGTCGGCGTGCGGCTTCTCGGCGTGGGGATGTCGGGCTTCGACGCCGCCAGCGAGCAGATGTCGCTACTAACCGATGACCTGCCGGAGGAGACCGCGTCCAGGCGGCGCACGTCACCCGAGCTGGTCAAGGGCATCGATGCGATCCGCGACCGCTTCGGTGACGACGCTGTGCGCTTCGGCAAGGAGCTTCGAGCCAAGCGACCCGAGCCTGCGGAACCCGTGGACGAATCTGACAGCTGAGCGAACCGCGATGCCGAGCGACGCGTCAAAGAAGCTGAGTACCGTTCGCCCCGAGTAGGGAGTTGCCGTATGCGGCGCATGCTTCTGATCGCGATCCTGTCCGTCGCTTTGCTGGGAGCGCTCAGCGGTTGTGGGCGACAAGAGGCCCAGCCTGAGCAGCCCGGCCGACCCACCGGCGCCGAGTCGCCGTCTTCAGGGCCGGCCGCGGGCTCTCAGTTGGCACCGGGCCTGTACGACATTGCCGATGGCAAGGTGAACGCCCTCGGCACGCTCGAGTATCGCGATCTCGAAGGCGGCTTCTACGTGATCACCGGACTGCCCAAGGCCGAAGGCGAGCCGGGCGAACTTCTCGTGGTGATCGCCAACAGCCAAGAGCTCAAGGGCGCTCTTGAGGACCTGGCGGGCAAGCAGGTGAGCGCTGTCGGGGTACGACAGGACGGCCCCTCGATCCGGAGCGCCGGCCCCGAGATGACCGTCGAGACGATCTCGGAGGTCACCGGCTCCTCAGGCCCCGCCGAGTAGTCGCCGGCTAGCCACACGCGTTCACCGGTTGGCCGGCCTGAGCGTCCCGCGCGCGTCGTAGTTGCCCGAGTCCTCGGCAGCCAGGTCGATCGCCGAGGACACGGCGCCGAGCTCATACGCTCCCGCGTCCTCCCAGCTCTCCTCCTCCGGCGCACCTGCGCCACCGAGTGCAGGACCCATCGGACCGCTTCGCACCCCACGGCGCAGGCGTACCGGCGCGCCGTTCGACGTGCGCACCACGTAGGGCTTCACGTTGTCGGCGACGATCGCGAGGCCTCGCTCAGGGTTGTTCTGCAACGTGCCCTCGATGAGATAGGCGCGGTGCTTCACGATCACGTCGCCCACCCGGTTGAGCACGTCTTCGAAGACGACGACGTCGAGCAGACCGGTCGGGTCTTCGAGCGTGAGGAAGCAGGTGCGCTTGCCGGAGCGGGTCCTCGGCGTCTGGGCGCGCTCGCGCACACCCGTGACGCGGACTTTCGTGCGGTCGGGCATATCGCGTAAGCGTGAGGCCCAGGTCACCCCGCGAGCTTCGAGATCGTGGCGGGCGAGCGCAAGCGGGTGCGCGGTGAGCGACAGCCCCACGAGCTCGAGCTCGGCCGAGAGCCGCCGTACCGGGCTCCAGCCGCTCACGTGCGACGGGTCCTCGGCGGGGCGCGTGGGCGCAGGCGCGAGGCAGAGGGTGTCGTCGCCAGCCACGCCCTCCTTGGCGAGCACCGCCTTGAGCTCGGGCAGCAGTGCGAGATGCTCGTCGCGGGTGGGCGGTCTTCCCTCCTCCGTCACCCCCAGGCCGTCGAGCGCGCCGATGCGGATGAGCGAGGAGGCCGCGGGCAGCTCGGCCCGCGTGCGCCTGAGGAAGTCGGCGAGGTCGCGGAAGGGCCGCACCGCCCGCTCGCGCGGGATCACCTCGAGCAGGCGTGCGGTCATCTCGTGCACGTCTTTGAGGCCGACGCGCACCGTGCGCCCGTCGTCTTCGACCGTGTAGCCGGCCTCGCTCGCATTCACGTGCGGCGCCTCGATTCGTATCCCGTGACGGCGCGCGTCGTTGACGATGAGGCGCGGGCTGTAAAAGCCCATCGGCTCGTTGTTGAGGATGGCGGCGGCGAACTCGGCCGGATAGTAGGTGCGCAGCCAGGCGCTCGCGTAGGAGACCACGGCGAAGCAGGCGGCGTGCGCCTTGTTGAAGCCATACGCCGCGAAGCCCTCGAGCTGCCTGAACACTTCCGCGGCCACCTCCGAGTCCACGCCGCGCTCGAGCGCGCGCTCGAGGAAGTGCCCGCGTATGCGCTCCATCTCCTCGCGGCTGCGCCCCTTGGTCATCGCACGGCGCAGCGAGTCGGCCTCGGCGAGCGAGAAACCGGCGACCGCCTTGGAGACGAGGAGCACCTGCTCCTGGTAGACGATGACGCCGTAGGTGTCCGTGAGGCAGTCGCGCATCGCCTCGTGCGGCACCGTGACCGGCTCGAGGCCGTGCCGGCGGCGGATGAACGGCGTGATCATCTCGGCTTCGAGAGGACCGGGCCGAAACAGCGATATCTGCGCGATGATGTCCTCGAAGCGGCTCGACTTAAGGCGCGTGGAGAGGTTGCGCTGGCCACTCGACTCGAGCTGGAACATCCCCACCGTGTCGGCCTTCTCGATCATCTCGTAGACCTTCGGGTCATCGGGGGGGAGCTCGAACGGCTCGGGAACCGCCGCCTCGCCCATCCGCTTGCGCGCGAGGATCACGCAGTCGCTGATCGCCGAGTGCATCCGCAAGCCGAGGATGTCCATCTTCACGAGCCCGAGGGCCTCGATGTCGTCCTTGTCGTACTGCGAGACCACCGTGCCCTTCGCCGCCCACTGCAGCGGCGTCCACGACGCCACCGGCTCCTTCGTGATGATGAATCCGCCGAGGTGCGTCCCCAGGTGCGTGGGCGTGTGGTCGAACTGCTCGGCGATCTCGAGAACCTGCTCGTACTGCGGCCGCCGCAAGGGGTGGTCCCGACACTCGGGATAGCTCTCGAGAACCTCTCGGATGCGCCGGGCGCTCACCCACGGCAGATGGCGCGAGAGCGAGTTCACCTCGGCGATGGGCAGGCCGAAGGCGCGGGCGGCGAGCCGCACGGCGCTGCGGGCGGTGGTGGTCTGGATGGTCGCCACCATCGCGACGTGCTCGCTGCCGAAGCGCTTGTAGATGAAGTCGATGATCTCGTCGCGGCGCGCCGAGTCGAAGTCGACGTCGATGTCAGGCATCTGCCGACGCTCCGGGTTCAAGAAGCGCTCGAAGAGCAGGTCGTGGCGAATGGGGTCCGCGTCGGTGATGCCGAGTGCGTACGCCACGATCGAGTCGCCCGCGCTGCCGCGCCCGCTGTAGCGGATGCCGCGCGACCGCGCGAAGTCGACGATCTCCTTCACCACGAGGAAGTACTCGGGAAAGCCCATCTGATCGATGAGCGCGAGCTCGTGCTGGAGACGCCGGATAGCCTCGGGCGTCATGGGCGTATAGCGCCGCTCGAGCCCCCGCCACGACTCCTTAGCGAGCACCGAGTACGGCGTCTCACCGCGCGGCACATCGGCGCCCGGGAAGTGGAACTCTCCCAGCGGCAACTCGACTTGGCAGCGCGCCGCGATCTCAAGCGTCGCGTCACACGCGCGGTCGCACCCTTCGAACAGGCGGCGCATCTCGGCGCCGGTCTTGAAGTACAGCTCGGCGTTGGGCCGGTCGTAGGGCCCCGGCAGCGCCATGCGCGAACCTGTCGAGGCGAGCACGTCGTGCAGGCGCATGTCGACCGCTGTGAGGTAATGGACGTTGTTGGTCGCTACCACGGGCAGCCCGAGGTCATCGGCGGCCCGTACGAGCCCTCCCACGAGCCGTGGGGCATCCGCGGTCATCGGGTGCACGAGCTCCACGTAGAAGTCGCCGGGCGCAAAGCACTCCGCGAGCCGCTTGAGCGCCGTCCGGGCGCGTCCCGGCCTTCCCGCCGCCACTGCCCGTGCTGCCTCCCCGTTCCCGCACCCGCTCATGCCGATCAGCCCCGCCGAGAACTGCGCGAGGTCCCGAAGCCCCACCACACTGTCGATCGAAGGCCCCCGCAGGTGCGCGCGCGAAAGCAAGCGGCATAGGTTGCGGTAGCCCTCGAAGTCCTGCGCGAGCAGTGTGAAGTGGTAGCCGACCGCGCTCGCCCGCCCGAACCCCACCCGCGCCGGCATCTCGAGTCGAGCCTCCGGCGGCAGATCGGCCTCCTCGCCGAGGAGCCCGGCGGTCTCGACCACGATCTCGGCGCCGAGGATGGGCACGATGCCCGCCTTCTTGCAGGCCTGGTAGAAGCGGATCGCGCCCGAAAGCCCTTGGTGGTCGGTGAGCGCGAGCGCCGGCATGCCGAGCTCGGCCGCGCGCGCGACGAGGGCCTCGAGCGGGCAGGCGCCGTCCATGAAGCTGAAGTTCGAGTGGGTATGGAGGTGCACGAATCCTGCGGACACGTCGATGCCCTGTTAGTCCTGGATGCCGACGAGTGCCCACTCGCCGGTGTCACGGTCGTAGGCCAGGTCGTAGACGCCACCGCGTGCAAGTACCCGCCAGTAGCGGCGCGCGACACGCTTGCGCGGGTCCCACCAGGACCGGTCCGTCGCCCACACCTGCACGAGCGCGTCGATGCGGTAGCGCACGCCACCGCGGTCGAAGTGGCGCGGGCACTGGCGCTGGGCGTCCCAGCCCACCGAGACGGTCTCCTCGGCATGCTTGGTGGCGGCGGTGCCGTCGCGAGTCACCAGCTCGGAGGCGCGCATGATCCACGGGCTCTTGAGAAGCTCGATGATCACCGGCACCTTGCCGTGCTGCCCGTCGAACAGTTCGAGAGGCTGACCCATGGGGGTCGCGTCGTAGTTCTTGATAGCGGCGTTGCGGCCCACGGCACCTCCCTTGTTCGATGCGGCATCGCAATCATGCCGAGGGCATCTGACACGCTTGGTAGTATACCGAACACATGTTCGGTCTAACAAGCGAACAAGGGCTGTTTCCTGCTGGAAATGAGTGCCAGGCGGTGCGCCGTCGGACGCATCCTACCCGAGCGAAAGCCGCAGATCGAACCTACGCGCTCATGGCCACGGCGCGCTTACGCGCGTGAGCGCTCGCGTGCACGAACACCCGCGTCTCGCCGGCGTCGATCGCGGCCAACAGCGCACGTACCGCCATGGGATCGAACTGCGTGCCGGTGCAGCGGACGAGTTCGGCGCGCGCGACTTCAAGCGACACCGGCTTGCGATAGGGGCGCTCGGAGGTCATCGCGTCGAACGCGTCAGCGACAGCCAGAACGCGCGCCAGCAGCGGTATGCGTTCGCCGATGAGTCCGTCCGGGTAGCCGGTGCCGTCCCACCGCTCGTGATGTCCGCGTATGACCGGCATGATGCCCGCGAGGAACGGTACCGTCTCGACGATGTGCCCACCGATGGCCGCATGTGAGGTGATGGTCGCGAACTCCTCATCGGTCAGACGTTCCGGCTTGAGAAGGATGCCCTCCGGCGTGCCGATCTTTCCGACATCGTGCAGCAGGCCGGCCCGCTCGAGATTGGCCAACTGACCCGGGCTGAGGCCGAGCTGCCGTCCGATAGCCAACGCGTAGTCCGTCACGGCGATGGAGTGTCGTGCGGTGTAGCTGTCCTTCGCGTCCACCGCGGCCACAAGCGCCTGGAGCGTACCGAGCGAGTGGAGTTCCAAGTCGTCAAGCGAGGCGCGAAGCCGCGAATTGACGGTTTCGAGGTCACCTTGCGCTGCATCGAGTTCGTTCGCCGTGCGTTGGACCACGGTGAGCTGCAGGAAATAGGCGGGAATCGAGCCGGCAAGGATGATGACCCACACGACCGTGATCAGCCGCGCGGACGCCGAGGCCACGGGTTCGTAAGGCTGTGTGATCTCGAACGCGCCCAGCGGCATGGGGACATTCGAGGCTTTGAGAGGTGCAAACACCTCGATCGTCGCACGAGAGCCCGCGGGACCGTAGTCGACCTCGTCGCCGTTGTGGCGTCGGAGATCGACGACCTGCTGCCCCTCAAGTGCGCGTCGGACGGGCTCGGACCTGAGGAAGCTTTCCCCTATCTGTTTGCCGTCGGAGGCGTAGATGAGGTCGCCCTTGCGGTTCCACAGCCGGATACTCGTGATCCCGGCATCGTTGAGGTCGTCGGTGGCCATGGTATCGAGGCTGTAGGCCAGGTTTGCCGGAAGTGCCTGGGTGATCTCTCCCACTGAAAGATGCTCCAGGACGATGGCGGAAGCGGTCACCCGTGCGGTACGCGCAACCTCACTCAGGAAGAGTTGGCGCACAGCGACGCTGATGGAGATTCCCAGGACCAGAGCCATCAGGACGACGAAGACGAGGCTTCTCAGCGCGAACTCCTGAACGAGCGAAAGCCGCCTCACGATCGATCCTCGACGACTGTCACGTGCCGAGCCACGCCGAGGGCCAAGACGCGGTCTTCGGCACCGACGCGAATGGTCATGAGGCCGCCAGCCGGCTCCACCGCGACGACCGTCAACCGGGCGCCGGGCACCAGCTGGAGCGAACCGAGGTATCCCAGCACGTCTTCGTCTTCGGCGACCCGCAGGATCCGAACCTGCGCGCCTACCGGGAACTCGGCGAGCGAACGTCCGCTGACATCGGGCATGGAGCCGTCGGCATGCGGGATCGGGTGTCCGTGCGGGCAGACCTCAGGATTGTCCAGATACGCTTCGAGCGCCTCGAGCACGCGTCCGGAGAGGGCGTGCTCGAGCAGGCAGGCGTCTTCGTGCGCGGCTTCCCAGTCGAGACCGAGCACGTCGACGAGGAACCGCTCGGCGATGCGGTGCTTGCGGACGATCTCAAGAGAACGGGCGATCCCGAGTTCGGTGAGCACGACCTCCGTGCCGTCTCGGCGAACGAGACCGTGGGACTCGAGGCGCTTGAGGGTAGCAGTGACGGTCGGACCTGACACCCCGACCGCGTCGGCGATCTGAGTGGGCCTCACGGGGCCCTGCTGGCCAAGCTTGTAGATCGTCTCGAGGTACTCTTCGAGCGCCGGTGTAGGCATGCTGTTCCTTGCGACCGTCCTGCTCCGCCGGGCCCCCCGCGAACATGGTAGGACACGACAGCTGGAACGGGCAAACGCCCTTTCCGCATCGCTACGCCGGATTGCCGTTTGCTCCCTCAACCTTACCGTTCAACGACCCACGGGTGCCGATTGTCAGCAATCCGCGATTTCTCCGGAAATCCCGTTGACGCACGGATGCGCCAGGCGTACATTCTGGGTGTCCCGAGAAGTCGGACGCAGCGAGATCGGAAAGACGGTGTACCGGTAGCTGCCCGAGAGGGACCGCGAGATGGTGACAGACCGTGAGGTGGTCATCGGATCCGGGGCCTCGAAGGTAAGAATCGTTGGGAAGCCGTTCGAGTACGAAGCCTCGTGGGCGAGGTTTCTCGGGACCACTCATATCCAGACGCAAGCCCGCCACCCCGGCTGCGGGCTTGTTTCGTTCCCGCGGTAGCCCCGCCTACGGCCGGTAGACCAGCCGGGCGATCGGCGACTCCCAGACCGCCACCTCGAGAACCTTTACGCGCGGGTCCACCTTCTCCTGCAGCTCCTCACAGATCACGCGTGCCAGGTTCTCGGCGGTCGGGCTGATCTCGTCGAAGGGCGCGACGCCGTTGATGAGCACGTGATCGTACTGGCCCAGAACGCCTGCCAGGTCAGCCTTGAGCGACTTGAAGTCGTAGACGATCCCGATCTCGTCAAGCTCGCTCGCGCCCACGGTGACCTCGACGTCCCAGGTGTGGCCGTGCAGCTCTCGACATTCTCCCGGATAGCCGTAGAGATGGTGGGCTGCGTCGAAGTGGCCCTTGACCGTCAGCTCATAGGTGCCCATGACGCCTCCTAGAAGAGCGTGGCTGCTGAGCCGCCGCCAGGCTCGCATGCGGGATCGCCGACCGTCGAGCGGCAGTCCATCGCTTCGTTCGCCATGCGGTCGGCTTCCTTGTTGAACTCCCTGCGGACGTGCCGCACCTCGAACTTCGAGAAGCGCCGAAGGAGGCCGAGGACCTGTAGGAAGAGCGGCTTGAGGCCCTCATTCTTGACGCGGTACTGGCCATTGACCTGCTTGACCAGCAACTCGCTGTCCGCATAGACAGTGACTTCGTCGTGGCCGAGAGCGAGCACGTTCTCCAGGCCCCAGATGAGCGCCTCATACTCGGCCACGTTGTTGGTCACTGAGCCGAGAAAGCGCCCGCCTTCGCAGACGATGGAGTCGTCGACCTCGATCACGAAGCCGGCGCCGGCAGGTCCCGGATTGCCGCGCGCTCCCCCGTCGGAGCGCAGGACCGCGCGGGTCACTCGTCCTCTCCGACGCTCACCACGATCAGGCGACGGCACTGTGGGCACGTGCTGATCGGAGGACCTCCCTTGAGGTCGCGCAGGCGTTCGGCCGGCAACGACATGCGGCACGCCGAACAGGAATCGCCGTCGAGCTTGCCCGCGCCGATCCCGCCCTTGGCCGCCCGGATGGACTCGTACTGCTTGAGGAGCTCGGGGTCCAGACCCTTCGCCAACTTCTTGCGCTTCTTCTCGGCCGAGGAGATCTCGTCCTGAAGCTCCCCGCCAACCTTGCGGAAACGTTCGATGTAGCTCTTCTCAGTCTCGCCGAGGGTCGCGAGCGCCTCCTCGATCTTGCTGACCTGCGCCGATGCCTTCTCGATGCGCTCCATGTACTGCATGGACTCCATCTCGAGCTTGTCGACCCGGCGTCGCAGGCCGTCCATCTCACGGGTGATCGACTGGACGGCGCGATGGTCACTGGTTTCCATGACCTTCTTCTGCTCGGCGTCGATCTTCTCGGTGAGCGTCGCGATCTCGTCCTGACGGGCTTTGACCTCGGCCTCAAGCTTGCGCACAAGCAGAGCAGCCTTGTCGCGCATCTGTGCGACCTCGCGCTGCTTCGCGCGCACTTCGAGGATGGCGCGCTTTTCCGGCAGCTCGTCGAGCCGCTTGTTCATGCGCATGATCTCGAGGTCGGCGTCTTGCAGAGCCAGTAGCGCAGATGCGTCTTGCATGGGTCTCCTCGAGTCTATTCGTGTCAGGTGGTCCACCAACCTGGCCGTGCGGGAAGCACACTCACCATGGAAGGTTCTACCCCTGCGATCTCAAGCACCGTTCGTTCAAGCAGCGAGACTAGCGGCCACTCGGACACGTCGTGGCCGAGTTCGATAATGGAGAGTCCCGCCTCGGTCGCATCCAGTGCGTCATGATAGCGCACCTCTCCGGCGACGAGCGCCTGCGCGCCCGCAGCGAGCGCGTCACCGACCAGCGAGCCCGCCGAGCCGGTCGAGGTCACTATCCGCTCGAGGACTGTATCCGGGTCGCCCCAGACGCGAGGCGTGATGCCAAAGGTGGCGTTGCTCACGGTTGCGAGGCCGCGCAAGGTCATGCCATAGGGTGCGCCGCACAGCATGCCGATGCACGCCGCATTTCGAGCGATCATCACGGAGTTGGCGGTGACAAGCGGCTCCTCGTACGGGTGGGCACGGACGGCCGCTGCGATGACCCGTACGGCAGCGTTCGGCGGACACAGCAT
Organism: uncultured Eubacteriales bacterium; assembly: GCA_964607705.1. GTDB lineage: Bacteria > Actinomycetota > Coriobacteriia > Anaerosomatales > PHET01 > CAZSLI01. Next base: position 15,040 of record CAZSLI010000023.1, on the reverse strand, counting down.
CTCGATGCGGGTCTCGGGGACGGCGGTCTGCCGACCGGGTGCACCGACGCACGGCGCTGACGTCGCGCCCGGCAGGAACGAGCCTTCACCCTCCGAGGAGAACGAGCAGCGCTCGTAGTCGCCGATCCGCCCTGCGCCCGCTGCAGACATCGCCTCGATGACCGCCTCCGAGGCCGCGCTAGGCGCGTAAACGGTGACGAGCGTCATGGCCATGGGAGAGCGCTCGACGGGCGACACCGGTTCAAGTCCCAAGGCCGCCGGAAGAAGCCCCTGAGCCTCGTGGTCACGGTCTAGGTTCGTGTGCGCGTTCACGAGCGCGATGCCTGCATCAAGGGCGGCGAACAGGATGCCGCCGGCACCCCGTCCGGGGCGAAGCGACTCCGGGGGCGTCAGAAAGGCCGGGTGATGGGTGAGCAGGACGTTGGCCCCGGATTCCGCGGCGAATGCGACCGCCTCGAGCGTGGGGTCGAGGCCAACCGCGATGCCCGCGACCTCCTCGTCGGGATCACCGGCCAGCAGCCCGACACGGTCCCACTCGGCCGCGCGCTGTACGGGAAAGCGTCGAGCGATCGCGTTCACGACATCGGCCACCGTCACGCGGCTCACAGTTCGATCCACTTCACGTCCCCCTCGCCTAGCGGCAGGGCGACCTTCCGGTAGCCCGCCTCGAACGCGGCCTGATATGCCTCTTCGATGTGATAACCGATCTCGTCGGTCGCATGCGCGTCCGATCCGACGGTCACTCCCACGTCTGCTTCGCGGAACGCACGAAGGAGTGCGGGCGCGGGGTAGAGTTCGCCGATCGGCTTGCGCAGGCCGGCTGTGGAGACCTCGATCAGCACCTGTCCCTCACGAGCAGCGGCTGCGGCTGAGGCAAACAGCTCGGAGGTGTTGAAGCTGGGCAGGTGACCGAACTTCTTCGGCAGGTCGGGATGTGCCATCACGTCGAACTGACCGCTACGTGCGGCGTCGCACCATAGCGCGAAGTAGTCCGCCCAGACTTCGTCCACATCATGCGCGTCCCACTCCTCGAGGTGGTGCGGGTCGTCGAAGGCCCACTCTCCGAGGAAGTGCACGCTGCCGAGAAGCACCTGTACACCGGCGTTCCGCGCGGCCTGGCGCGTGAGCGCGGTCTCGGCCTCGCGGCCTGGCAGCCAATCGGCCTCGGCGCCGAGAACGACCTCAAGACCCTTCACGCGAGCAGCCATCGACAGGACCTCGTCCGCGTACGCGGCGAGCGCGTCCGGTGCGAGCGAGAGATGACGCTCGGGGTCGAGATCCTCGGGAAGCGGGAGGTGTTCGGTCATGACGATGCCCGTGAGGCCCTTGAACACGGCAGCCGATATCATCTGCGCGACGGTGCCACTCGCATGGCCGCACCGCTCGGTGTGAACGTGACAGTCGATCAGCTCGCGCACTCGATCACCCCTCCGCCGATCACTTCATCCTCACGGTAGCAGACGACCGATTGCCCCGGGGCGACGCCGAACAAAGGCTCGTCGAAGTGGACCGTCAGCCGACCGAACGCATAGCGAGCGAGTGCGGGGCGGGCAGCCATCCGATAGCGCACCGCGGCCGTAACACGTTCCTGAACGCCGCCATGCCACACCGTATCCGAGGACTCGACCGTCGAGACCGCCAGAGCCGTTTGTGGGCCCACGACGACGCGGTTGTTGGGAGCGTCGAGCGCGACCACATAGAGCGGGTCGCCCGTGCCGCCGATGCCCAGGCCCCTGCGCTGTCCGACCGTGTAGCCGGCCAGCCCGTCATGCCTGCCGAGAACCTCGCCCTGCAGGTCGACGATGTCGCCCGCTACAAGGGCGTGCGGCGCCCGTTCGCGCACGACGGTGCGGTAGTCGCCGTCAGCGGCAAAACAGGTCTCCTGGCTGTCGGGCTTCGCGTGCACAGGCAGCCCAAGCCTCTCTGCGAACGCCCGGACCGCGCTCTTCTCGAGCTCGCCGACGGGAAACAGCACATGGGCCAGTTGAGTCTCGGTAAGGCGATAGAGGAAGTAGCTCTGGTCCTTGGATGGGTCGAGCCCACGCAGTAGCCGCGGCGTGCCAGCAACGCCACCGATACGGGCGTAGTGCCCCGTCGCCAGGTAGTCTGCGCCCTGCGCGGCCACCTTGGCGAGCAGGTCTTGGAACTTGACGCGGTCGTTGCACACGATGCACGGGTTCGGCGTGTGGCCCTTGGCGTAGTCCTCGGCGAAGGGCGTGACGACTTCGCGCTCGAACGTGTCGCGGTAGTTGAGCGTGTAGTGCGGGATGCCGAGAAGGTCGCAGACGCGCCGCGCGTCACGCACAGCGCTCACCGAACAGCAACCGCCCTCGTCGTCAGAGGACGGCCACAGTTGCATGGTGACACCGGTGACGTCGTGTCCCTGCTCGAGGAGCAGGGCCGCGCTCACGCTCGAATCGACTCCGCCGCTCATCGCGACGAACACCCGCGCCATGGCTAACGCCCGCCGCGAGGGTGCGACGTCACAGGTCGCACGCCTCTTCGTGATCGTGATCGTCCTCGTCGGAGTGCGGGTCGAAGTTGGGGTCGGCGCTCTTGACCTCACCTGCGATCGGCTCGCGGCCGTGCTTCTTGAGGTAGTCGTCGACCGCGACCTTCAGTCCATCGGTGGCGAGCACCGAGCAGTGCATCTTCGCGGGCGGCAGTCCACCGAGCTCGTCGGCGACCTGCTTCTTGCTGATGGCGACGGCCTCCTCGAGCGTGAGGCCCTTGGCCATCTCGGTGACGATGGAGGACGTCGCGATTGCGGCCCCGCAACCCAGGGTCTGGAACTTCACGTCGCTGATGTGATCGGCGTCGTCGACCTTGATCGTGATCTTCATCATGTCGCCGCAGACCGGGTTTCCCACCTCGCCGACGCCATCGGCGTCCTCGATGATGCCGACGTTGCGCGGGTTGTTGAAGTGGTCCATGACCTTTTCGCTGTAGAGCACTCTCTGGTCTCCTTAAAGGGGATGCGGTCAGCTAAGAATGGTTCGGCTATCAGCCGTTGCCGAACATGCGGGCGTAGACGGGCGACATCGAGCGCAGGCGCTCAACGATCGGCGGGAATACCTCGAGGAAGTAGTCGACCTGCTCCTCAGTGGTGAAGCGGCCGAGTGAGAGTCGCAGGGAACCGTGCGCGACCTCCTGCGGCACGCCACACGAGAGAAGCACGTGGCTTGGCTCGAGCGATCCGCTGCTGCACGCGGAGCCGGTCGAGACGGCTATGCCCTTGTTGTCGAGCTGGAGGAGCATCGCTTCTCCCTCGACACCCTTGATGAGCAGCGGAGCGATGTTGGGCAGCCGCTCGCCGCCCGGTGCGGTGGCCTCGGTGTTCTCCAGCACGGAGGTGATGCCGGTGACCAGACGGTCCCGCAGTCCCGCGAGGCGGACCATCTCGGCGTCCTGCTCCTCGAGCATCAGTTCGAGGGCCCTGGCGAAACCGACCGCACCGGCGACGTTCTGGGTGCCCGAACGCTTCTTGAACTCCTGGCCGCCACCCTTGAGCAGCGGGTCGAAGCGAGTGCCCTTCTTGAGGTACAGCCCGCCCACGCCCTTCGGCCCATAGATCTTGTGTGCCGAGAACGACGCGGCGTCCACACCGAGCGCCTGGACGTCGAAAGGCACCTTGCCCAGCGTCTGGGCGGCATCCGTATGCATGAGCGCGCCGCCCTCATGGGCGATGGCGGCCAACGCGGCTATGTCGTTGAGCGCGCCGATCTCGTTGTTGCCGTGCATGATCGACACGAGCTTGGTGTTGCCCTGCATCGCCGCGCGAAGGTCCTCGGCGTAGATGTGGCCGTCGGCGCGAGGCTTGAGGTAGGTGACCTCGTGACCGTTCTTCTCGAGCCAATGCGCCGGCTCGAGGATGGCGTGATGCTCGTACGCCGAGACGATCAGGTGCGCGCCGCCCTCAGGCGCAAGCTGCCGGATGATGCCGAGAAGAGCTGCGTTGTCGCTCTCGGTGCCGGCGCCGGTGAACAGCACCTCATCGGGGCGCTCGGCGTTGATGCCGCGGGCGAAACGCTCACGGGCATCCTCGAGCGCGCGGTACGAGTCGCGACCCAGCGCGTAGAGGGAATTCGGGTTACCGAACCGCTCCGTGAAGAATGGCAACATCGCCTGGACGACCCGCTCGTCCATCGGAGTGGTTGCGGCGTAGTCGAAGTACACGTTTTCCATGCTTCGCATCTCCCCTACTTGGCCGCCGCGGTATCGCGGGCGTCGAAGGCTGACTGGTTGCCGGCGAGCTCGTCGAGCGTGGTCGCAGCGAACACATCGCGTAGCGCGTTGGTGGCTCGCTGCCAGACCGGGGCCGCGGCGCAACTGGCGCTCTTCATGCACTGGTCGCCGCGTTCGGCGTCACAGACGCTGGAGGTGAGCGGACCCTCGAGCGATTCCACTATCTCGAGCACCGAGATCTCGTGGGGCGCTCGTGCGAGCACAAAGCCGCCTCGCGCGCCGCGTACGGCGGTGACGAGGTCGCCGCGCCGCAGGGCGACAAAGAGTTGCTCGAGGAAGCGTGCGGGAATACCACGGCGCTCCGCGATCTCCCGCGCGCTCGCAGGGCCCTCGCCGTAGCGGCACGCGAGCTCTATCATCGCGAGCAGCCCATATTCGCTCTTAGCGGTCAGTCGCATCGCAGCTCCGGTCTAATCCCTACCGAATCGGTAATGATTGCATCATACCCGGAGGCGAAGCGAAGTCAACACCAAGCGAGGCGGTTCATAGCGGCACAACAATTCGTCGGCTAGATGGCTCCTTCTGTCCTCTAGGCAATACCGCTCGCCGACAGATTCTGGCTTCTCGTCGAAACGCTCGGTGATGCGATTGCACACGCGGTAAGCGCGCTTTACGATGGGTGTCCGCCCTGAGGGGTGAAGGTTTGGTACGGTCCACGGCTGATAGCGACGGGGTCGCGAGAGCCCAATGGATCCGACCACCAAGAAAGTCGAGCCCCGACCTGCCCGTGAGGCGGCCGGGGCTCGCTGCATTCGGTGCGCAACCGTCGGCGCGAAGACGGACTAGCTGAGGCCCTTCATCAGGTTCGCCATCTCGATGGCGCCCATCGCGGCCTCCCAGCCCTTGTTGCCGGCCTTCGTGCCTGCGCGCTCGACGGCCTGCTCGATCGTGTCGGCAGTGATGATGCCGAACATGACCGGGACACCGGTGTCGAGCGAGATCTTCGCGATGCCCTTGCTCACCTCGGAGGCGACGTACTCGAAGTGAGGAGTGCCGCCACGGATGACCACTCCCAGCGCGACAACGGCGTCGTAGCGCCCGGACTCGGCGAGCTTGCGCGCGACGAGCGGGATCTCGAATGCTCCCGGTACCCATGCGACGTCGACGTCCTCGGCAGCCACGCCGTGTCGAACGAAGCCGTCCTGCGCGCCGGAGAGCAGGCGCGTGGAGAGCAACTCGTTGAAGCGGCTGACGACACAGGCGACCTTGAGGCCGGTGCCGATGAGGTGACCCTCATAGGTGTTCATCTGGCATTTCCCTTCGACTCGGGCGCGCGCTCGGTGAGTGAGAGCGTGTGCGCCATCTTCTCCTTCTTGGTGCGCAGGTATTCGTAGTTCGTGGGGCAGGACGGCACTTCGAGCGGCACCTGCTCCGTGATCTTCAGGCCATAGCCCTCGAGGCCCACTATCTTCTTCGGGTTGTTCGTGAGCAGGCGGATCGAGTGCAGGCCGAGGTCGCACAGGATCTGCGCCCCGATGCCGTAGTCACGAAGGTCCGCCGGGAAGCCGAGCGCCTCATTCGCCTCGACGGTATCGGCGCCCTGCTCCTGCAGCTCGTAGGCCTTGAGCTTGTTCGACAGGCCGATGCCGCGGCCCTCGTGACCGACGATGTAGAGGATGACGCCCTCCCCTTCGTCCTGGACGCGCTTCATCGCCTCGTCGAGTTGAGCCCCGCAGTCGCAGCGCAGCGAGTGGAAGACGTCGCCGGTCAGGCACTCGGAGTGGACGCGCACGAGCACGTCCTCCTTGCCTGCGACGTCGCCTACAACGAGTGCCATGTGCGTACGTCCGTCGGTGAGCGACTCGTACCCGTAGCCGGTGAACACTCCCATGCGGGTCGGCAAGGTCACCTGAGACGACCGGACGACGAGCTTCTCGGTGCGGCGCCGATAGCGGATGAGGTCCGCGACCGTGATCATCTTGAGGCCGTGTTCCTCGGCAAAGGCCTCGAGCTGAGGCCGCCGAGCCATGGTGCCGTCGGGGTTGATGATCTCGCAGATGACGCCGGCCGGCTTGAGCCCGGCGAGGCGGGCCAGGTCGACGGCGGCCTCCGTGTGGCCTGCGCGCTCGAGCACGCCACCGGGACGCGCCCGGAGCGGGAACACGTGGCCGGGCATCGAGATGTCTTCGGGGCGGCTGTCGGGGTCGATGGCCGCTATGACGGTGTTGCAGCGGTCGGCCGCCGAGATACCCGTGGTGATCTTGCCCTTGGCGCCGATGGACACGTGAAACGCCGTGCCCTGCTCTGAGGTGTTGTCCTCGATCATCGGCGGGATCTTCAGGGCATCGAGCTGGTCGCCCGTCATGGGCAGGCACACGAGGCCTCGACCGTGCGTGATCATGAAGTTGATCGCTTCAGGCGTGGCCTTCTCGGCGGCCATGATCAGGTCGCCCTCGTTCTCACGGTCCTCGTCGTCGACGACCACGAGGATGCGGCCGGCCGCGATCTCCGCGATGCCTTCCTCGACGCTCGAGAAGGGACGGTGGTCCTCGGCCTTGATGTCGGAGGTGTCGGTCACTTGCCCCCCTCGGCGAACTCTCGGAGCATGTCGCCCAGTCCACGCTTGCTCGTGGCCGCCTCGTCACCGCTGTCGGTGTAGAGGTCGACGAAGCGCTTCACGTACTTGGCCATCATGTCGATCTCAACGTTGACCGGCGCGCCGATGGGCTTGTCCTTCAGGGTCGTCACTTCCTCTGTGTGCGGCACTACCGCCGCAGCGAAGCTCTCCCCGCGTATCTGCGCGACCGTGAGCGAGATCCCGTCGACGGCGACGGAGCCCTTGGGCACGATGAACTCCATGAGCGGTCCAGGGACCTGGAACTGGTAGACGGTCGAGTTGCCCGCCGGATGGCGAAGCAGCAACCGGCCCACCCCGTCGACGTGCCCCGAGACGAGGTGGCCTCCGAGGCGGTCGGAGAGCCGCAGCGCGCGTTCGAGGTTCACCGACGAGCCCTGCTGGAGTCCGCCAAGGCTGGTCTTGCGCAGCGTCTCCTCGCTCACGTCAGCCACGAACGCGCCTCGGATGAAGCGGCCCACCGTAAGGCAGACGCCATCGACGGCGATCGAGTCGCCGATCGCCATGTCACGGCCGAAGTCGGGCGCGTACACCTCTACCTGCGCCCCGCCCGACACGCGCTCGACGCGGGTGATGTGCCCTTTGGTTTCGATCAATCCGGTGAACATACGCTCCCTTTCGAAACGCTAGCCGGCTGCCGGTTCCACCGGCTGCCACACGGTGACTGCGACGTCACCAACGATACCTGTTTCGACCGGCCGCATGGCCGGCTGCAGTGCCTCATCGATCCTGTCCGGGGACCCTTGGAACAAGCGAAGGGCGTCCGCGCCCGCCATGCCGCCCGCAGTGACCACCACCAACTCGTCGACGAGTCCATCTGCCCACAGCGCCGTCAGCAGCCGAGGACCCGCCTCGACGAGGAGTTCGTTGACACCACGGTCGCCGATGGCGCGGAGAGCCGTGGCCAGACACCGGTCCTCGACCGCCTGCTGCAAAACGTTGTCGGGAAGTGCGTCGATCGGTACCGACGCGCCTAGCACCAGCGTCGGTGCCGCGCCGTCGGTGAAGACTCGCGCGTCCATCCCGGGCGTCTCCTGGCCGAGCAGCACCACGCGCAGCGGCTGGTACTCGGCGGGGGCTCCGTGCTCGTCGCGGACCGTGAGCGCCGGGTCATCGGCGAGCACCGTGGTGCCGCCCACCATGACGGCGTCGGCGGCGGCTCTGAGCTTCCGCGTGACCTCGCGCCCGTGCACGCCGGTCATCGATGCCCGCTCGCCTGCCGAGAACGCCGGGCTGGCGTCGATCGACAGGCCGACCTTGACGCGCACGAACGGCATCCCGGTCGCGAGCCGCTTGATCCATCCGCGGTTGATCGCCGAAAACGGCGACGGGTCCTCCGCGAAGCTGACCTCGATCCCGGCATCACGCAGCACCTGCGCGCCGCCTCCGGCCTCACCCGTTGGATCCGCCATGCCGACGAACACCCGGGAGACGCCGGCAGCGATCAGAGCGTCCGTGCAGGGCGGCGTGCGACCGTGATGGCGGCATGGCTCCAACGTCACGTAGACGTCAGCGCCACGGGCATCGGCCCCCGCGTCGCCGAGCGCGAATATCTCAGCATGCGGTTCGCCGGCGCGCGGGTGAAAGCCCTCGCCGACGATGCTCCCGTCGCAAACGACGACGCAGCCGACCAGCGGGTTGGGCGCAGTGGAGCCGCGACCGCGCTCAGCGAGCGCGAGCGCATGCGCAAGATACGGGTCATCGACCCGAGAAGCGCTGTCCGAGAACAGACGCAAGCCCTTCGACCTTCCTTCTCCCGTCCGGACTATACCGTCGGCTCCGGAATCACACCGGATCGGCCCCTTTCGGGGTTCGCGGGCTCTAACCGCCGGTGGGGAATCTCACCCCGCCCTGAAGAAAGCGTGTTCAGTGTACCAAATCGCCGCCGGGCTACCTGCCGAGGAACCAGAAGACGAGCGCCCCGATGACCACGATGAGCAGCAACTGGAGAAGCGTCCTCATGAGGAACTTGCCCCAAGGCTCCTCATTCATCTTCGCAAGACGCGTGCGCCGTGCGTCGGTACTCGTCTCAGCGCTGCGAGCGTCCTCGCCTTGACCGGTGCGACCCTCACCCGTCACGGCGAGCGTCCCCCCTTGCCTGCAGGGCGGCATCGCGTATCTCGGCGATAGCGGCGGCGGGGTCCGGTTGGCAGAAGACTGCGTTGCCCGCAACGAGGCATGTCGCGCCCACCGTGGCGACAGCAGCGGCGGTCGCGGGATTGATACCGCCGTCAACCTGGATCATCGGCGAGACACCTTCCGAGTCGCAGAGTTCGCTGAGTTCGGCGATGCGCTCGATGCTGCGCTCGATGAAGCTCTGGCCACCGAAGCCGGGGTTCACGCTCATGACGAGCACCATGTCCACCTCGCCGAGGACGTCGCGCACCGCGGCAACCGGAGTGGCCGGATTGAGGGCGACAGCGGGCATGGCGCCGTACTCGCGGATACGGCGAAGCGTGCGATGGAGGTGCGGCGACGCTTCGACGTGCACGGAGAGCAGGTCTGCGCCCGCGTCCAGGTACCAGTCGATAGTCGAGTCGGCGTTGTCGATCATGAGGTGTACGTCGAGCGGCCTGGTCGCCACGCGCTTGAGCGCCTTGATGACCGGCGGCCCGATGGTCAGGTTGGGAACGAAATGTCCGTCCATGACGTCCACGTGGATGTAGTCCGCGCCGCCGGATTCGACAAGCGCGACCGCATCGGCAAGCCGAGTGAAGTCTGCCGAGAGGATGGACGGGGCGATCTTGATCTCGCTCATCGGTGCAGCTTCCCCTCGAGTGAAGTGGCTCAGTCGACTATGAGGCCCATGCCGTGCAGCTCGTCGCGCGCTTCCCGGCCCATCAGGCTCGCGCCGGCGACGCGCGGATCCATCCCATCGTACAAGACGCGCTTGACCATGTTGGTGATGGGCAGCTCGACGTCCTCGCGCTCGCCCATCTCGGCAAGCGACAGGCAGGCGACTGCGCCCTCGGCGACCATGTGCGTCTTGTCGTAGAACTCCTGCATCGTTCCGCCAGTGGCGATCAGTTCGCCGAGCCCGCGGTTGCGGGAGTGCCTGCTCGTGCAGGTGACCACGAGGTCGCCCATGCCGGCCAGCCCCATGTAGGTGAGCGGATTGGCGCCCCGCTTCACACCCAGGCGTGTCATCTCGGCCAGGCCGCGCGTCATGAGCGTCGCCTTGGTGTTGTCCCCGTAGCCGAGCCCGTCGCTCATGCCCGCGGCGATAGCCACGACGTTCTTGCTAGCGCCGCAGAGCTCGACGCCGATGACGTCGGTGTTGGTGTAGACGCGGAAGAAGTTCGTCATGAACGCGTCTTGGAAGAGCTCAGCCACCTTCGAGTCGTACGAAGCGATGACCGTCGCCGAGGGGACGCCCTTGCTGACCTCCTCGGCGTGGTTCGGGCCGGAGAGACCTGCGATGCGATCCCTGTTGCCGAGGACGTCCTCGAGCACCTCGGTCATGAGGAAGAGCGTGTCCTGCTCGACGCCCTTGCTCAGTATGACGATGGGCACATCACTGCCGAGGAAAGGCTTCATCGACTCGGCGGTCGAGCGAACGCCGATGCTTGGTGTGACCATGACGATGGCTTCAGCGCCCTGCAGCGCCTCCTCCATGTCGTGGGACGCGAAGACCGGACGCTCGAAGAGCACCTCTGGAAGGTAGATCGGGTTGCGCCTGTCGGCGTTGACACCCTCGGCGATCTCGACCTCGCGCGACCAGAGGCGAACGTCGTGTCCCTTGCCGGAGAGCAGCCAGCAGACTGCGGTTCCCCACGAGCCCGCTCCTACAACGGTGATGCGCACTACTTGTCGCCTTCCCCTCCACTGCCGTTCACGTCAGCGTTCGATGGACTGCCGGAGACAGCCGCGCCTCGGCGGCGCAGAGATATCTTACTTTCCTCACCACGTGCGATACGCACGATGTTGGACCGATGCCGCCAGATCACGAGCGCGGCAAGTATGAAGATGACGATGATCAGAGGCGTTCGCCCGGGGTAGAGCACCATCGTGAGCGGCGGATAGATGAGCGCAACCACGATCGATCCAAGGGACACCATACGGCTGAGAACGACCACGAGGGCGAACACGAAGAGACACAAAAGCGCCGCGGCTGGCGTGAGCACGAACAGCGCCCCGGCAGAGGTCGCGACACCCTTCCCTCCCTTGAAGCCGATGTAGGGAGAGTATGCGTGGCCCAGCACCGCCGCCATCATCGCGCCCACCGCGGTCCAGTCGGAAACAGTGATCCCGTAGACGTCGGCGGGCACGAGCAGCCAGGCCACCAGCACCGCTGCCGCGCCTTTCGCTGCGTCGAGGAGCAGTGTCACGGCCGCAGCCCGTGCGCCCAGCAACCTGAAGACATTGGTCGCCCCCAAGTTCCCGGATCCATGCTGCCGAGGATCGATCCCGAAGAACCGCTTCCCGATGATGAGCGACCACGGTATGCCGCCCACCAGATAAGCGATCACGAACGCACCGATGATGCGCGGGGCCAGATCGGCCATACGGCTAGTCCTTCTTCCTGAACTTCAGGATGAGAGGCGTGCCGGTGAAGTCAAAACGCTCGCGCATGCGGTTCTCCACGTAGCGCTTGAAGTTGTCGTCGGCGAGCGTCGGGTGGTTGGCGAAGAAGGTGAATCCCGGAGGCGAGGTGCGGGTCTGCGTCACGTAGTTCACGCGCAGCGTCTTGCCCGCCTTGTTGACCGTGTGACCGAACTCCCGCATCTCGGTGAGCAGCTTGTTGAGCTGGCTCGTCGGGATCTCCTTGGTGTAGTTCTCGTAGACCTGGTCCACCGCGTCCCAGATGCGGTGCACCCCACGCCCGGTGAGGGCGCTGATACGAAGCACCGGCGCGTAGCCGACGAAGCCGAGACGCTCACCCACGTGGATGACCAGCGCCTCCTTCTGCTCGTCTGTCTCGAGCACGTCCCACTTGTTGAGCAGGACGATGAGGGCTGAGCCGCGTTCTTCGGCGAAGCGTGCTATGCGCTGGTCCTGGTCGGTGAGGCCGATCTCGGAGTCTATGACGAGTAGCGCCACGTGCGCACGGTCGATCGCGCGCATCGCGCGGACGAAGCCGTAGTACTCGACGTCCTCATCGATGAGTCCCTTGCGGCGAATTCCCGCCGTGTCTACGAGTCGGTAGCGCGCGTCGTCACGCTCGACGACCATGTCGATCGCATCGCGCGTCGTGCCCGCGACGTTCGAGACGATGGAGCGCTCGACACCGGTCAGCTTGTTGAGCAGCGACGACTTGCCAGCGTTGGGGCGGCCGATGATCGCGACGTCGATTGCGTCGAGCGACAGTTCAGGCTCAACCTCAGGCAGGGCGGCGACGATCTCGTCGAGCAGGTCTCCTGTGCCGTTGCCGTGCGTGGCCGAGACGGCCCACGGCGTGCCGAGGCCGAGCTTCCAGAACTCGTAGGTCTCGGTCTCGCTGCCCGGCGTGTCCACCTTGTTGACTGCAAGGAAGACCGGCTTGCTGGTCTTCTTGAGGATGCGCGAGACCGCCTCGTCCTCTGCGACCAGGCCGGTCTTGCCGTCGACCAGGAAGACGATGACGTCGGCTTCCTCGGCGGCCAAGAGCGCCTGGGTCTTGATCGAGGTCTGGAACTCGTCGATCGAGGCGACCTCGATGCCGCCGGTGTCGATGAGCAGGAAGTCGATACCGTTCCAGTCCGCGCGGTGGTAACTGCGGTCGCGCGTGACGCCGCGCATCTCGTGGACGATGGCGTCGGAGGCTTGGGCTATGCGGTTCACGAACGTCGACTTGCCCACGTTGGGTCGGCCGACGACAGCTACGATCGGGAGCGCCATGGGCGCCTCACTCCTTCGGTTCGGCAGGCGGCGTCCGCCCAGCCTCAACAAGGCCGGCCAGCAGACCGGCGGCGTCAGAGGATACCAGACGTACGTCGGCACCGCTTTCGGCCCTGATGTCGGCCAAAGAGAGGTCGTCGAGCGTCACGCCGTCGGCATTGAGGATCACGTCGGGCACGAGATACGCGGTGGCGATGGGCACCCGTGCCCGGTCGGCGGTGATGGCGTCGATCAGGTCGCGCCCGGTGATGAGCCCCGTGACCGAGACATTGCCGCCGAAGAAGCGGTTCGGAACGACGAGCAGGCGCACGCGACCCGCGGCCTCGCAGGCGTTGAGCGCACCGGCCATCGTCGTGGCGCCCATCATGCCGGTGACGAGTGTGACCTGCTCTTCCTCGGCAGGAAGGGCCTTGACGGCGGCAGTGAGCTCGTCGCGCAGACCGAGCGCCTCGTCGACGAACGAGCGCACGAGTCCGATGCCGTTCTCGTACTGCGGGAAGCCGTCGTACCACTCGGTCGTCGGGAAGGGCGCTCGCGCGTTGAGATAGAACTCGTCGGCCAGATGCACCCACGTCACGCCGTCTCGGGCACGCGACTCGAACTGCCAGCGCTGCACCTGCTGGATGACCTTCGCGGCCTCGATCTCGTCCCCATAGCTAGCCGAGTACTCGCTCTGGTACTTGGTGTAGCCGAGCGGGACCACTCCCACGCTCTCGATACCCTCGCGCTCCGCGAGCCACGTAAGGGTGCGGTCGAGCTCCTCGGCATCGTTTGCTCCGGGGACGAGGACGATCTGGATGTGGAGGTCGATGCCCGCCTGGAGCAGCTGGTCGACGCGCTCGAGCGCGCGATCCTCGCGGGCACACACGAGCTTGGCGCGCACGTCGGGGTCGACGGCATGCAGGGAGACATAGAGGGGCGAAAGCTGCTGCTCGGCGATGCGCTCGACGTCGGCGTCCGTCAGGTTGGTGAGGGTGATGAAGTTGCCCTGCAGGAAGCTCAGGCGGAAGTCGTCGTCACGCAGGTAGAGCGCCTTGCGCATGCCTGAAGGCAACTGCGTCATGAAGCAGAACGCGCAGGCGTTGCGGCACGTCCGGATGTTGTCGAAGATCGCGTCGGCGAACTCGATGCCCCACGGCTCGTCGGAATCACGGTCGAGGATGACCGTCCGCCCCTCGCCGTCATCGTTTGCGACGAAGATGTCGATGCGGTCCGCATCGGTGAGCCATAGCCAATCGAGGATGTCGGAGACCGGCACGTCGGCTACTGAGACGACCCGCTCGCCGGCGATGAGGCCGGCGCGCTCGGCGGGGCTATCCGCCTCGACGGCGACGATCAGACCGCCACTGGCCTGGGACTGTTCTGAGGGTGCGTAATCGGCGCGGTCCACGGCTACTCCATGGCTTCGACGGCAGCGATGACGCCCTTGATCTGCTCGTCGGGCGTGGAGGCGCCGGCGGTCACGCCGACCACGGACGCCCCGGCGAACCAGGCGGGCTCGAGCTCGTCGGCAGTCTCGACATGGTGTACATGGGGATTCACCGAGCTGCAGATCTCCACGAGCCTCGTGGTGTTGCCCGAGTTGCGGCCGCCGACGACGATCATCACGTCGACGCTCTCGGCGAGCTCCTCGGCGGACTGCTGGCGCTTGCCGGTGGCCGAGCAGATGGTGTTGACGACACGGAGGTCGCGCACGGACGGCAGGAGCGCGTCCACGACCTCGGCGAGACGGGCGGCGGACTGGGTGGTCTGCACGACGACGCCGATACGGCGAGACGGCATGCGTTCGGGCAGCTCGCTCGCGCTCTCGACCACGATCGCTTCGCCGCCGGCGTGCGCCATGATGCCCTCGACCTCGGGGTGGTCGGCCTCGCCGACGATCACGACGGTGTAGCCGGAGGCGCGCAGCTCCTCGGCGGCCTCGTGGGCCTTGCGGACGTGCGGACAGGTGGCGTCGACCACGTCGAGCCCCTTGTCGTGCGCCTCGGCGATGATGGCGGGGTCGACGCCGTGGCTGCGAATCACGAGCGTGCCGGAGTCGACCTCGTCGAGGCAGCCGGCTACTTCGACGCCCTTGGCGCGAAGCGCGTCGACCGCCTGCGGGTTATGGATGAGCGGACCGAGGGTGCGGACTTCAGTGCCACGCAGCGCGGCTTCCTCGGCAAGCTTGAGGGCACGCTCGACGCCGTAACAGACGCCCGCGTACCGTGCGACCTCAACTCGCAACTACGCCTCCCTGGCGACGTGCAGCTCGTGGTCGATACGCCGCATCAGCTCGGCGGTCATGGCGGCCACGCGCTCCTTGCGGCCCCCCTCGAAGTCGTCCGGGTGCACCGGCTCACCGTAGCTCATGGTGACCCGCACGAAACGCGGCAACTTCTTGCCTGGAGGCCATGCCTTGTC
>CAZSLI010000022.1:20517-41011 GCA_964607705.1 uncultured Eubacteriales bacterium | reverse complement strand
CGCACCACAACAGCGCGGGATCGAGATAGCTCACATGATTCCCCGCGAGGATGTAAGGGGGCTCGGGCAGACGGTCCGCACCGAACGAGCGCACGCGGAACATCGCGGCGAGAAGGCGTCCGGCAGTGCCGCGCACTATCCGAGCAAAGCTCCAGTTCGGAGCTCCAGGGCCTGCGAGCGGCTTGCCACGCTTCTCGGCCGCCTTCACGGGCGCGCCTTCTCGGCAAGATCGGCGATGCGTTCGACGACCTGGTCGATGGACAGTCCGGTCGAGTCGACCGAGATCGCGTCTGCGGCCGACTGGAGAGGGGCCACTTCGCGAGTGGAATCGAGGTGGTCGCGGCGCACGATCGAGTCTCGGACGCCGGAGGGGTCGACGATCAGGCCGCTGGCGGCCTGCTGCGCGGTGCGGCGGCGGGTACGCTCCTCGGCCGAGGCGGTCAGGAAGACCTTGACCTCGGCGTCGGGAAACACGACCGTGCCGATATCGCGTCCCTCGACCACGATGTCGCCGAGTGTGCCGATGTGGCGCTGCTGCTCGACCATGGCTTCGCGCACGCTGGGCATGCTGGCGACCGCCGAGACGGCCTCCTCGACGCGCGGTGTGCGGATGGCGTTCGTGACGTCCAGGTCGCCGATGAGGACGCGGCTCGGCAACGGCTCATCACCCTCGTGCACGAAGCTGATCGGCTCGGTGCGCGCGATGCGCGCCACGCGCTCTTCGTCAAAGAGAGAGACGCCGCCCACGAGCGCCCGGAAGGCGACGGCACGGTACATCGCGCCCGTGTCGAGATAGTGGAAACCGAGACGCCGCGCAACGCGCTTGGCGACCGTGGACTTCCCTGAACCGGCGGGGCCGTCGATGGCGATGATCATGTGTGAAGAGGCTCCATTGCGGAAGAGATGCAGGTCGCAGGTAGTGTACTACGACTGCGGGCCCTCCCCTACGCGCCGAGCAGCTTCAAGTCGTCAACGAACGACGGGTAGCTGACATCGATGGCGTCGAATCGAACGACCTCGACCCCATCCGCGGAAACCAGGCCCGCCAGCGCCCAGCACATCGCGAGTCGGTGGTCGCCCAGCGAGTCGAGCGTCGCACCCCGAAGCTGCGCGGGGCCGTCGACCTCGAGCCAGTCGCCACCGCTGCGCACGCTGACGCCGAGAGCGGCCAATCCCTCGTGCACGGCTGCCAGCCGGTCGCTCTCCTTGACTCGCAGCTCGCCGATGCCCTCGAAGCGCGTCGTCCCTCGAGCCTGCGAAGCGACGAGCGCAAGGACGGGCACCTCGTCCACGAGTGAGGGGATCTCCTCGGCGGTCACGGTGGTGGCGGAAAGGCCGTCTGTATGACGGACGGTGATGGTTCCGACGGGCTCAGCGCCGAGATCGGTGGCGTCCGAGACGCTCACTGGGGCGCCCATACGGCGCAGAACCTCGAGGAATCCGGTACGGGTGGGATTGAGGGAGACGCCCGTGAGAACCACCTCGCTGGCCGGCACGAGTAGGGCGGCCGCGACCATGAACGCGCCCGAGGACGGGTCTGCCGGCACGCTGACGTCGCACGCCTGAGGCACCTGCGGGCCGCACAGCGTGACGGCGTGAGCGGCCGCGTCGACCTTGAGCGCGATGCCGAATGCGGGCAGCATGCGCTCGGTGTGGTCCCGGCTGGCAGCGGGCTCGGTGACGCGAACGCCACCGCGGGCCCTGAGACCGGCCAAGATCACGGCGGTCTTCACCTGGGCCGACGCCACGGGGCTCGCATACGAGTACGGGCGCAGCTCCTCGGCGCCGGTGATCGAGACGGGCAGCGTCCCGGCATCGGTAGTCTCGAAGTGGGCACCCATCGCGGACAGCGGCTCGGTGACGCGGCGCATGGGACGGCGGCTCAACGACTCGTCGCCTACGAGCGTGACGCGCACCGGCCAGCCGGCCAGGACTCCCATCAGCAACCGCGCCGTCGTGCCGGAGTTGCCACAGTCGACGGGTCCTTCTGGCGATACGGGACCGCCTGCTCCCCAGCCGGTGACGCTTCCTGCCCAGCTGCCGTCGGGCTGTAGCGCGAGGACGCACGAAGCGCCGAGTGCCTGCACGGCACCGATGGTGGCCCTAACGTCGGCCGAGTCCAGCACACCCTCGAGCCGCGAGGTGCCTTCGGCCATGGCCGCGAAGAGGACAGCGCGATGCGAGAGCGACTTGTCCCCGGGCACTCGGATGCTTCCGCGAAGCGGTCCGCGCGCCCGAGAGAAGGAGCGCTCCACTACTCGCACGCCTCTTCGGCCGCAGCGGTCGCGAGCGGAGTGAACCTCGCGTCGTGTCCGAGCTCGGCGAGGTCCCGGCCGAGCGCATGCAAGTCGCCCTCGTCGGTCAGCACGAGGACGAGCAGCGCCCGATCCTCGGTCTCGTGGTCGATGTCGATCGCTTCGATGTTGCAGCCTGCACGGCCGACCGCGCTCGTTACCTCGGCAACGACGCCGGGGCGGTCCTCCATGGGCACCTTGAGTTCGGTGAGCCTCGTGGTCGCAGGGACCCACTGCGCAGGCAGCGACTGGCGCACCATGGCGGCCTGCGAGAGCCAGCGCCGGATCGAGTCCGCATCGGCGGCGCGAACCATCGCTTCAAACTCGCCGAGAGTCAATCGCAGCTCGCGCAGGCCCTCAGCGAGCGCGTCTGCGTTATCGAGGCAGATGCCTGTCCACAGCTCCGGGCTTCCCGCCGCGATGCGCGTAGTGTCCTTGAAGCCGCCGGCAGCCAAGCGGAGCAGCTCGCGACCCTCGCCCGCATGAGCGCCGGCGACGTCGCACAGGGCTGCGGCAGCCACATGTGGCACGTGGCTCACAATCGCAACGGCCTCGTCGTGATCCTTCGGCTCGACCGAGACGACCCGGGCGCCCAGGCCTGTGACGAAGCTGTGTACGCGCGAGTAGGCGTCCGCGTCGGTCTCACTAGCCGGCGTGAGGATCCAGTAGGCACCTTGGAACAGGTCGGGGCGAGCAGCGCTGACGCCGCTGCGCTCGCTACCCGCCATCGGATGACCTCCGACGAAGCGTGCCGCCGATCCCAGGTGCTTGCGGGCGGCGCGCATCACGGCGCTCTTGGTAGATGCGACGTCGGTCACGACGCCGTCGAAGCCGAGGCCGCCGAGGCGCTCGAGCCAGCCGGCGGCGTGCTTGGCAGGAGTCGCGACGATCACCAGCTCGCAACCGTACGGAGACAGCCAGGCGTCGGCCGCGGGAGAGCCCGCGAGGGCGCCCTCGTCCACGTAGCCTCGCGCGACCGCCTCACCGAGCGCCGACTCGTCGATATCGATGGCGCAGACGCGCGGCGGGTCGGGAAGCTGCTTGCAGGCCGCGGCTATAGAGCCGCCGATCAGCCCGATGCCGATGATACAGATGCGGTCGAATCCCACAGAAGACACGCGCTAGCCCCTCTCGCCCATGATGGCCTCGAAGGCCTCGATCGTCGCATCAGTGTCCTCGGCGGTGCCGATGCCTACGCGAAGGGCCCCGCCCAGTCCGAAGTCGCGGACGATGATGCCGCGTGCGAGCAGTGCATCGAACAGCGACCTCGAGTCCTCGGCATGCAGGTAGACGAAGTTCGTCTCAGAAGGTACCCACGCCAGGCCCAAGTGGTCGAACGCCTCACACAGGCGGGCGCGCTGCTCGGCATTCTCGCGAGCGCGGCGGGCGATCTCATCTTGGTCGTCGAGCGAGTAGTAGGCCGCGACCTGGCCGACGGTGTTCACGTTGAACGGGTCCCGCACCTTGTTGACGGCCGCCACCAGAGGCTCAGGCATGACGCCGTAGCCGACCCTGAGACCGGCGAGCGAGTAGATCTTGCTGAAGGTTCGCAGCACTGCGATGGGGCGAGAGCCGTCGAAATAGTCCAGCCCGTTGGGGAAGTCAGGGTCCGTCACGTACTCGATGTAGGCCTCGTCGAGCACCAGCAGCACGTGCGACGGAAGGCTGCCGAGGAACCGCTCGAACTCCTCGCGTCGATAGATCGTGCCCGTCGGGTTGTTGGGGTTGCACAGGAAGACGAGCTTGGTGCGCTCGGTGATCGCTGCGAGCATGGCGTCAAGGTCATGCGCGTCGCCCTCGGCGAGCGGCACCTTCACCGCAGTCGCGCCCATGAGCTGAGTCGCCATGGGATAGACCACGAAGCTGGGCCAAGCGAACACGGCCTCATCACCGGGTGCGAGAACGGCCTCGGCAAGGATGCGGAGTAGCTCGTTGCTGCCGTTGCCAACAGCCACGAAGCGCTCGTCCACCTGCAGATGCTCGGCAAGCCTGCGCCGAAGCGCGCGAGCCGACCCGTCCGGGTAGCGGTTGAGCCGCGGCAGAACGGTCTCCATCGCACGGATGGCGGAGGGCACCGGACCGTACGGGTTCTCATTCGAGGATAGCTTTCGGACCTCGTCGACACCGGTGCGTTCCCGCACCTCACTGCCGCGCAGGCCGGGCGCGTACGGCGTCAGCGGCGCGACCGCCGGACGGATGAGCGCGTCCCAGTCCATGAGCTGCCCCCTACTCGGTGAAAGGTGTGCCGAGGATTGTCGCAGGTGGATGCGGCGAGCGGCAAGCAGCGCGCCGTCCGTCCGACGCCGACGTTAGCCGCGAACGTACTCCTCGAGCATGCCGTGCCCCTCGATCACCCTCACGTGCGCCAGCTGAGCGTTGTGGATATGGAACGCCCAGATGTCCGCGGACGCGAGCCCGAGCAGGTGAACGAGCGATGCCCTGAAGACGCCACCGTGCGTGACGACGACGAACCGGCCCCCCCGCTCGACCAGGTCGTCGCAGAACGCCGATGAGCGCGTCACGATCTGCTGCCGGCTTTCGCCGCCCGGTGCGACCGGCGCCGCGAAGCTCCGGTAGTTGAACGTCATGTCGGCTTGCGTGACCTCGTCATAGGTCAACCCCTCGGCATCGCCGAAATCAAGCTCGAGCAGGCGCTCATCGGCATGCAGGGGCACGTTGGCTCTCGAGGCGCACCGCGATGCGAGGACATGCGCCCGCCGCAACGGGCTCGTGAACACTCCGTCGGGTTGGAAAGCCGCGACCTTCGCGGGGACTCGACGCATCTGGAGCCGACCCTCGTCAGTGAAGGGAGAGTCGCCGCGACCGACATAGCGTCCGGTTACATTGGCGACCGTCTCAGGATGGCGGACGAGCAGGATATTCGTCTCGCTCACAAGGCGGCCACTGTCGCGGCGACGATAAGGATCACGGCCTCCGTGATCACGATCGATGCGCCCATCGTGTCGCCGGTGACACCGCCGAATCGCGATGCCACGAGGTGAGGCGTGACCAATGCCGTGATGAAGCCGCCGACGACGATCACGGCTACGAGCGGCGTCGCCAGCCCGGTCGCGAAAGTCACGACGAGTGTGGCCACACCGAGTGCGAATGCGACGACAAAGGCACCCACCGCCGATGGCGGTCGCACGACGCTGGCTCCAAGGCCGTCCGCTCGGGCCGGCTTGCCGAGCCAAGCCGAGAAGGTCGCTGCCAGACGCCCGCATGCAACGGCGAATATGACGACCGCAGTCGCCCCTGCGCTCGCGATGGCCGCAAGCGCTGTCACTTGGATGATCGCCGCCAGCACGATGGCAAGCGTGCCGAATGCACCGGTCGCCGAGTCCTTGAGGACCGCGTGTCGCCGCTCCATCGTCGGCTGATACCAGGCGTCGGCTACGTCCGCGAGCCCATCCCAATGAAGGCCGCAGGTGAGGAACGCGAGGACAGCGACCGCCAACGCTGAGGCGATCAGCGCAAGGGTCTTCGCGCCCAGAAGCGCCGGCAGCGCCGCCACAGCCCAGCCCACGGTGCCCAGTGCGAGTCCCACGACCGGGTACCAGGACGCCACATCGGGACGTGAACCCTCAGGCCATGAAACGCGCAGAGGCACTACCGTCAGCTGCGTGACAGCAAGCGCGAACGCGTGGCCTGGCCGGGTCCTCGGCATGCTAGTCCCCTGCCTCGGCGACGCCGGCCTCTGCGAAGGTGGCCATGCCGGAGAGCATGCGGCAGGCCGCGTCCACCACGCCCATGGCGAGGGCCGCGCCCGTGCCTTCGCCGAGCCTCATGTCGAGGTCGAACACGGGCTCCAACTGCAGGGCGGCAAGCGCAAGCCGGTGTCCGGGCTCGGCCGACAGATGCGATCCGAGCAGGTAGTCGCGAGCGGCGGGACACAGTGCCACCGCCGCGCACGCCGCTGAGGTCGCGATGTAGCCGTCGGCTACTACGGCGACGCCCTCCTGCGCGCCGCCGAGAAGGACGCCTGCCAGAGCGGCGATCTCAAGCCCGCCCACAGCGGCAAGCACGCCGAGCGCGTCGAGGTCCCACAGCTGGTTGACCTCGATCGCCCGCTCGACCACGTCCACCTTGTGCGCGAGACCCGCATCATCCAGGCCGGTCCCGCGTCCCACGACCGAGGCCGGCGCCGCGTCCGCGAACACGGCGCTGAGGGCAGCTGCGGCCGTCGAGTTCCCGATGCCCATCTCGCCGGTCCCGAGCAGCGTGAAGCCCTGCTCGGCAGCCTCACGAGCGGCAGCCACGCCGACGAGTACCGCCTGCGCGCACTCTTCGCGCGTCATCGCAGGGCCGAGCGCCATGTTGGCGGTGCCGGCGGCGACCTTGCGAACCGTCACGCCCTCGAAGGCGGAGACGTCGCTCGCCACGCCGACGTCGAAGACGCGCACCTCAGCGCCGACCGACGCAGCGATCTGATTGATCGCCGCACCGCCCGCCGAGAAGTTCGCGACCATCTGCCAGGTCACATCCTGCGGGTACGGCGACACGCCCTCGGCTACCACGCCGTGATCGCCCGCCATCAGGAGCACGAGCTTGCGGTCGACGGATGGCCGGTCAGTGCCCTGGATGCGACCTACCTGCGCAGCGAGGCGCTCAAGCCGGCCGAGCGAGCGTGGCGGCTTCGTCAGCTGGTCGAGCCGCGCCCAGGCGCGCTCTTCAGCCGCCGGGTCAGTGCGCCGGATCGAGCCGATCACTTCAGCAAGCTGTTCCTCGAAACCCAAGGCGTCCTCAGTCACGCGTCCTCGCTCTCAGTCTTCGGGCCACATGGCCCGGGTCGGCAGTGCGGTCAAGTCGATGAGCCGCCCGGCGATGCACGCGTAGGCGCGGTCGGCTCGGGCGATCAGCAAGCGGTTAGCAAGTCCGAGAACGTCGCGGAAGAGGCGCCCGCTCGCCCACTCCGGAACGACGCCCTCACCCACCTCGTTGGTGACGACCAAGGTGTCGCCGGTACGAGCGCTCAGCCTTTCGGCGTCGCCGAGGAACCGCGCCTCCACTGACGCCGCGTACCCGTCTGGCAACTGGGCCCGCTCAGCGTCGGCGAGCATGTGAAGGGAGGGCCACAACTCCTCCATGACCAGTCCCAGCCACGTGCCCAGGCAGTCCACGAAGAGCAGGCCATCCTCCGGCGCCGAGCCCAGCCAGTCGCCGTGGCGCACCTCGAGGGTCTCGAAGCCGGCCGGCCTGTCTGCACGGTGGCGCCCGATGCGGTCGGCCATCTCCGGGTCCTCGGCACGCCCGAAGACCGCGCACGTGACACGCTCGCCAGTGCGGGCCCGTGACGCCGCCAGAGCAGTGGCCGCCGAGGACTTCCCCGACCGCGCACCTCCCGTGATCACGACGAGCGCCATCTACTCCTCCAGCCCTACGGCCGCCTTGAGCTCAGCGATCTCCTCGGCGGTCAGAAGACGCCACGTGCGCTCGGCAAGCTCGCCGAGCACGACCCCGCCGAACGTGACCCGCTCGAGCTCGAGCACCGGATGCCCCACCGCCGAGAACATGCGGCGCACCTGGCGCTTTCGACCCTCCGAGATAATGATCTCAGTGAGCGTTGCGCCATCGCGCCACGTGACCTCGCGGACCTCGGCAGGAGCCGTGGGCCCGTCGTCAAGCTCGATGCCGGTTCGCAGCTGCTCGAGCTCGCGTGCCGTGGGGACGCCGTCGACCAACGCGAGGTAGGTCTTGGGCACCTTCCACCGCGGGTGGAGGAGCCGGTGAGATAGCTCCCCGTCGGTCGTGAAGAGTAGCAGGCCGGTGGTGTCGGCATCGAGGCGGCCGACCGGAAACAGCCCGGGGTACACCGCGACGGGCACGAGGGACGCCACCGTGGGGCGCTTCTGAGGGTCGCTCATGGTGGTGACCACGCCGCTCGGCTTGTTGAGCGCGAGGTAGACGCAGGAGTCGGCAAGCCGGGCGAGTTTGCCGTCGACACGCACCTCGTCGGTCAGCGGGTCGACCTTCGCGCCGAGCGCCGTCACAGTCTCGCCATTGACGGTGACGCGACCCGCGGTCATGAGGTCCTCGCTGCCGCGGCGTGAAGCGACACCGGCGCGGGCCAGGAACTTCTGCAGGCGCATGGGAACGACGCGCTCGCCGGCAGCGGCGGCGTCGCGTCCTGCCTCCCGGCGGTCGCGTGCCTCCTCGGCAGCCATGCTAGTCGATCATCTCGAGGTCGCCCTCGTCCTCGTCGTGCTCGATCGCGGCGATCATCGGTGAGTCGCCCGAGGAGAGGCGCTCGCGGATCGCACGTTCGGTATCCGAGTCCGGCGCGAACTCGTCGAGGGGCGGAAGCTCGTTGAGGTCCTTCAGGCCGAACTTCTCGAGGAAGGTGCGGGTGGTGCCGTACAGGATCGCGTTGCCCTGGTTCTTGTCGCGTCCCACCTCGCGGACGAGGCCCTTCTCCATGAGCGACGCGATGACGCCTTCGGAGTTCACGCCGCGGACGGCGTTGACCCCGGCACGCGTGACCGGCTGGTGGTAGGCGACCACGGCAAGCGCTTCGAGCGCAGCCTGTGACAGGCGGCGGGTATCCCACGAGAGCACGTACTGCTCGATGACGTCGTGATGCGCCGGGTGCGTGTAGAGCCGCCAGCCACCCGCGACCTCGCGGAGCTGGAAGCCGCGCTCTTGCTCGCGGTACTCCTCGGCAAGGTCGGCGAGCGACGCCTCGACCTCTCCGGGAGCCGCCTCGAGCACCCGCGCCAGACGAGCCGCCGAAACCGGCTCGTCGCTCACGAACAGAAGGGCCTCAACGGCGCCCTTGATGCCGTCACTCATCGTGGAACTCCTCCTTGGAGACGCCGCGTCGCGCGGCTTCTTCCTCACTCAACTGGGTTATGACGATGTCGCCGAAGAGGGCGTCCTGGGCGACATCAACGAGTCCGCGCTTGTACAGCTCCAGGATGGCCAGGAAGGTGACGACCACGACCTCCGGAGACGGGTCCTCGCCCACCAGCTCCGAGAAGCTCGCCCGCCCCTGGCGCGAGACGGTGCGCCGCACGCTCTCGGCGTGCAGCTCGAGCGAGATCGGCATGCTGGCCACGTGCTCGGCCTCGAGCAGGAACACCTCGCGCCGATGCTCGAGGTCGGCGCAGATGACCGCGAGACCGTGCAGCGTGATGCCTTCGAGGTAGTCCGGCATGAGCCCCAGGAACTCGGTCTCAAGCCCCGCCTGCCGAGGATGGGTGCGGTCCTCGGACTCCATGCGCGCCGACAGCTCGCCAGCGATGTTCTTGAACTGCTTGTAGGCGAGCAGGCGCGCGATGAGGATGTCGCGGGCCTCTTCGGGCGAAAGATCGTCGAGCTCGTCGCCGACGTAGGCCTCTGTCTTGGGCAGCAGCGACGCAGCCTTGATCTCGAGCAACGTCGCCGCGAGCAGAAGGAACTCGCTGGCGACGTCGAGGTCGAGCTCCCGCATCTTGTCGATGTGATCGATGTACTGGTCGGCGACCTGGGAGATCGAGATCGCCGAGACGTCGAGCTTCTGCCTGCTCACGAGGTGCAGCAGCAGGTCGAAGGGACCCTCGAATACGTCTGTCTTGACCGTGTAGCTCACGCGGGCGCGTCTCGTCCGCTACTCGGCGTCGAGGAACGACGGGTGCGACTCCTCGGCGACGGCGTTGGGGTCACGTCGCTCGATGCCCGCCGAGAGGTTCGTGCGCGGGTCCAGACCGATCAGCTCGCGGCACGTGGAGACGACCGTGCTCGTGACCGGCTTGGCCTTCGCGACGCCACCGGCGAGTACTTCGTCCGCGAACCCGGGGATCGCCGCGAGCTCGGCGCGCTTTGCCTGGAACGGCGCGAAGTACGCGACGAGGTCGTCGGCGAGTTTGCGCTTGTGCGCCACGCAGCCGCATTCGGCCACGCGGCAGCAGCGGTCCCACTCGGCGATCTCCTCGGCGGGCGCGATGAGCTTGTGGACCTGGTGGAGCGGGCAGATGTCGGGGTCGCCCGGATCGGTCTTGAGCTTGCGGGCGGGGTCGGTCATGAAGCTCATGACCTTGGCACGCATCTCGTCTTCCGGGTCACTGATGTAGATCGCGTTGCCATAGCTCTTGCTCATCTTGCGGCCGTCGGTGCCGGGAACGCGCGCGCCCTCGGTGGCGATGATCGCCTGCGGCTCAACAAGGAAGTCACCATAGGTGGTATTGAAGCGGCGCACGATCTCGCGTGTCAGCTCGAGGTGTGGGATCTGGTCCTCTCCCACGGGCACGGCGTCTGCCAGCACGATCGCGATGTCTGCCGCCTGCAACGCCGGATAGAGGAAGAAGCCGACGTTGCCCAGGTCCTTGCTCGTGATCTGGGCACGCTGCTCCTTGTAGCTGGGCGTGCGCTCGAGCCACGGCATCGGGAGCACCATGCTGAAGAAGAGCATCAGCTCGGAGACCTCGGGCACGTCGCTCTGCCGGTAGATCGTGCAGACCTCGGGGTCGAGGCCGGCGGCGCACCAGTCGAGGACCATCTCCTCAGTGGAGGTGGCGATGCCGCTCGGATCGGCCCAGTCGCTCGTGAGCGCGTGGTAGTCGGCGATGAAGTAGTAGGCGTCGTACTCGTGCTGCATACGCAGCATGTTCTGCAGGTTGCCGAACCAGTGCCCGATGTGGAGCTTGCCGGTCGGGCGGTAGCCGGTGAGGGTGCGCTTCTTGGTCACGCGAACAGACTCCTGGGATGCCGGGTGGTCGGTCGGTCAATCATAGCGCAGGCACCGCCCGCGCGGCGGGTCTAGCCGACACCGGTGAGAAGCGGCATCAACTTGTCGACGGTGTACGAGAAGTAGACGTCCATCGGGTCGAACGGGATGCCCATCATGCGTGTGAGAGTGGGCACTCCCCACAGCAGCAATAGCAGGAGTCCGAAGCCGTACTGCTCGACACGCGCATACGTGCGCATGCCCGCGTCGCTCAGGAACAGCGGGATGATGCGAGAGCCATCAAGCGGCGGCAGCGGTATCAGGTTGAAGAACATCAGCACCAGGTTCATGTACGCGAAGTAGTAGAACACCACGCCGACGAAACTGTCCGCACCAAGTACGCGCACCAGGACCCCCGATGCGGTGGCCAGCAACAGGTTGGTCGTGGGTCCGGCGATCCCGGTCAGGAAGAACCCGGTCCGGTAGTTCTTGAAGAAGTGCGGGTTCACCGGCACCGGCTTGGCGTAGCCGAAGGAGAACTTCCCGCCCGAAGCAAGCAGCAGGAACGCGGGCAGCAGTAGCGTTCCGAAGAGGTCGATGTGCTTGATCGGGTTGAGGGTCAGCCGACCGGCCTGCTTCGCGGTGGGGTCCCCGAGCCGGTACGCCACGAAACCGTGTGAGACCTCGTGCAGCACGATCGCGGGCAGTATGAGAAGGAACTGGAGGATGGGCAGTAGCAATCCGCTCAAGCGGTGTCTCCTCGTGGATTCGGGTTGCCGAGAACGCGCTGTGCGCGCCGTCTCAGGTTGGCCAACTCGGCGCTGCGTCCGACCGCACGCCCGTCGAGCCGGTCATCGAAGGCTCGGGCCAGTATAGCGGCGAACGCCTCGGTCGGCTCGTACCCCATCTCAATGAGGTCCCGGCCGTTCACGGCTGCCCGTACGTGCGCAAGCTCGCCGGCGTAGCGCTCGATGCGCTTGAGCGCCTGCCCGTCGGCTGCGGCCGCCGCGACTGCGAGCGCCTCGGGCGGCAGCGGGGCCAGCAGCCGGAAGAGCCTGCTATCGCGCATCCCACGCCGGTCGCGGAGAGCGCGCAGCACGGCCGGCACCCGGCCTGCGACAGCGAGCGCCACCTCGGCATACTCGCGGCCGAACCTGAAGTGCCGCAGCCAGCGCTCGCACTGCGCGCGGCTCGCACCGTGCGCCAACGCCCCGATGACCGCATACCGCCGCCTCAAAGGCCTGCCGAGGAGCTGCTCCAGCACCGGCAGCGCGCCCTCGCTCGCCGCCACGAGCGCAGCGGCGCCCGACGCCAAAACGCCCTCGGGAACGAGCGCATCGAGCGCGTCGAGCTCGAGGAGGCGCAAGAACACCTCGGCGGGACGCTCCTCGTCCACGATGTCGACGAGCTCCTCGCGGATGCGAGCGCCGGAGACCTCTGCGAGCATGCCCATCTGCACCGCTTGACGCGCCTGCGCCTCAGTGAAGGGATCCATGCGGAACCCGTAGCGCTCCTCGAAGCGCGCCGCCCGCAGGATGCGCGTAGGGTCGTCGATGAACGACAGCGAGTGCATGACGCGCACCGAGCGGCGCTCGAGATCGACCAAGCCGCCGAACGGGTCCGCAAGCTGTCCGAAACAGGCTGGCTCGATGCACGCGGCCATCGCGTTGATCGTGAAGTCGCGGCGGAAGAGGTCCTGCCGAAGAGTCGAGCGCTCGACCGTGGGCAGCGCACCCGGCCGGGTGTAGTACTCGCTGCGGCTGCTCGCGACGTCCACGTGGAAGTCACGCGACAAGACGATGACCGCGGTTCCGAAGCGGCGGTGGACCTTGACGCGGCCGCCCATCGCTTCTGCGGCCGCCTCGGCGAACGCGATGCCGTCCCCCTCGATCACCACGTCGACGTCCAGATTGCGCCGCCCGAGCACCATGTCACGCACGAAGCCGCCGACGACATGTGCACGCTCTCCACGCTCCCCTGCCAACTCGCCGAGCCGCGCGAGCGCCTCCCGCACGTGCTCAGGCAGCAGCGTCTCCACGCCGCCGAGGAACCGCTCCGTCGCCTGCGGATGAGACCGCGCGAGACGGCGGTCTAGGTACGCGTCGCCGTGCTCGGCGCGCAAGACGTCCTTGCGGGTCACGATGCCGAGCATCAGGCCGTCCTTCACCACCGGCACGCGTCCGATCCCCCGCCCGGCAAGCAGCCGCTCGAGGTCGGACAGCGTCACCTCAGGTCCGACCGTGACGACATCTCGTCCCATGAACCCGGTGACCGGCGCGTGCCCCAAACCGTGCCCGAGCGCCTTGTCCACGTCCTTGCGCGTCACGATGCCGAGAAGAACCCCGTGCTCGACGACGGGAAGGCCTCCGTGGCCCCAGCGCGCCATCAGCTCCCCCGCTTCGCGCATGCCGGCACGCGGGGCGATGGTCCGCACCGGGGTGCTCATGACGTCAGCCGCTCTCAGCGGGGCGGGGACCTCCGCTTCGAGCGCCTCGTGTACGCACCGGATCGCGTCGTCGAGCGCGATCTCGCGAAAGCCCGCCGACGCCGCCTGCGGGTGACCTCCGCCCCCCACGCGCGTCATCACGGCCCCCACGTCGACCTCGGCCAGACGAGAGCGCGCCACTATCTGGACACGCTCGGGCATTCGAACGATCGCGATCGCCACCTTGAACCCCATGTCCTCGACGATGTAGTGCGTGAGGACGCTTGCAGAGTCCACGTAGTCCGCCGCCTCGGCGGTCCCGACCGCCACTTCCTGGCCGTTGACGTCCCAGACCTCGATGGACGTCTCGAGTTGCCGCAGCAGGTCCTGCTGCCCGGCGTCGAGCGTGCGAGACAGGAACTGGTTGAGCACCTCCATGTCGGCGCCGACCGCCATGAGGTACGCGGCGGCGTCGGCATCGTAGGCCGTGGCGTTGGGGTAGGTGAGCGAACCCGTGTCCTCATGGATGCCGAGGAGCATCACGGACGCTTCGATGGGTGCGATCTCGATCCCTCGCTGCTTGATCTCGTGTACGAGGATCGACGTGGTCGCGCCCACATCGAGGGAACGGTCCTCGCCGCCCTGGAAGTCGCCCTCCTGGGGCGGGTGATGGTCGTAGATGACCACGTTCACGCCTGGCTTGCCGATCAATACGCCGATCTCGCCCACGCGGTCGGGGTCGCGCGTATCGACCATCACGACCTCGTCGACCTGGTCGAGGTCGAGCTGCTTCAGCTCTACGAAGTCGAGAAAGTCCTCGTGCAGGTTGTGGAAGGAACGCACGTTGGCGTTCTGCGTGCCGAGGAACACGCCCTTGGCGCCCTCGAACAGCTTCGTCGCCGCTACCGTCGCCGCGTAGGCGTCGAAGTCAGGATTCGCATGTCCGACGACGATGCGCATCGACCGCGCGCCTACAGCTCGTAGAACAGCGGCGGCGGCGTCGGCGCAGTCTCGCCCAGCATCAGCGCGCCGAGGAACCGCTCCTCGCTCGCCGCGAGCAGCGACTCGTCGGACGCGTACAGCGTAGCGAGCAGCGCACCCGGCTCGACGCGATCGCCGATCCGCACGCCGAGCACGATGCCGGCCGCGGGGTCGATCGCATCGTCCTTCGTGGCGCGACCGGCGCCGAGCAGCATCGCGGCCCGACCGACTCCCTCGGCATCGAATCCGGTCACGTAGGCGGCCGTCGACGCGCGCACTTCCCGCATGACCGGCGCCTGCGGCAAGAGCGTCGGGTCGTCGACCACGCGCGCATCTCCGCCCTGGGCGGCGACCCACTCGCGCATCTTGCCGAGCGCCGCGCCGGACTCGAGCGCGTCGAGCACGCGCTTCTCGGCAGCCTCCTGGTTCTCGGCGACCTTAGCGAGCACGAGAAGTCTGGCAGCGGAGGTCACTGACACCGTGCGGAGAGCGTCGGAGCTCGACGAGCCGTCGAGGACGCGGATCGCCTCGGCGACCTCGAGCGCGTTGCCGATGGCCATGCCGAGGGGCTGGTCCATGCTTGTGACTTCGCACACGACGTCACGCCCGAGCGCCCGCCCGACACGCACGAGTTCACTCGCAAGATGGCGGGCGTCCTCGAGCGTCTTCATGAAGGCGCCCGAGCCGACCTTCACGTCGATGAGGATGGCCTGGGCGCCCCCCGCCACCTTCTTGCTGATGATCGAGCCGACGATGAGCGGCACGCTCGGCACGGTGGCCGTGACGTCGCGAAGCCCGTAGATCTTCTTGTCAGCAGGGTCGACGTCCGGTGACTGCGCGATGACGGCGAGTCCCACGTCGCGCACCTGCGCGATGAACTCCTCGGGGCTCAACTCGATACGGAAACCGGGAATGGCCTCGAGCTTGTCGAGCGTGCCGCCCGTGTGCCCGAGTCCTCGGCCGCTCATCTTGGCGACGGGCACTCCGCACGCGGCGACCAGCGGCGCTATGACCAACGTAGCGGTGTCGGCGACGCCGCCCGTCGAGTGCTTGTCGACCTTCACGCCCGGGACGCTCGACAGGTCGACGATCCGGCCGGAGCGCACCATCGCGTCGGTCAACGCAACGGTCTCCTCGGCGCTGAGGCCGTTGAGGTACGCGGCCATGAGCCACGCGCTCATCTGGTAGTCGGGCATCTCCCCCCCCGTATAGCCGAGAACGATGCGGTCGATCTCCTCGGCGGAGTGCTCGTGGCCGTCCCGCTTGCGTTCGATGAGCTCCTCGAACGTGAGCCGGGTCATGCGCCCTTCACCTCGGCCAGGAAGCTCGTGCCGCGGCCGCACTCGCCGGCGTGGCCGTAGAAGTCGAGGACGGTCTCGCCGATGTCGCTGAAGGTCGAACGCACGCCGAGCGCCACGCCGCGTTCCACGCCCTTCACGTGCGCGATCAGTGGCGTGTATTCACGGGAGTGGTCGGTCGAGTCGGTGGTGGGATCGCAACCGTGGTCGGCGGTCAGGATGAACAGGTCACCATCGACCATCGCGTCGAACAGCTCCGGGATCCGGGCGTCGACCGCTTCGAGACCGCGCGCATAGCCGTCGACGTCGTTGCGGTGACCCCACACCATGTCGAAGTCCACGAGGTTCGCGAACACGAAGCCGTTGTCGGTGTCGTCTTTGACGCGCTTCACGAGATTGTCGAAGCCGTGCATGTTGTTCTCGGAGTGCGGCGACTCGCAGATGCCGCGCCACGCGAAGATCTCGCCGATCTTGCCGATGCCGTAGCTGTTGATGCCGTGCTCAAGCAGCCGGTCCAGCACCGTGGGCTCCTGCGGTTCGAGGGCGTAGTCCCGGCGGCGATGCGTGCGCGTGTAGACTCCCTCGGCGTTCGGGCCGATGAAAGGCCGGGCGATGATGCGCCCGACGGCGTGCTCGCCCACGCACACCTTCGTGCGCGCGATCGTGCAGAGGCGGTAGAGCTCCTCGATCGGTATCACTTCTTCGTGGGCCGCGATCTGGAAGACGGAATCGGCGCTCGTGTAGATGATGGGCTTGCCCGTGGCGACATGCTCGTCGCCGAGGTCCTGGATGATGACCGTGCCACTCGCCGGGTAGTTGCCGAGCCACCCGAGCCCCGTCTCGCGCTCCCATGCCTCAAGGACCTCAGGCGGGAACCCGTCAGGATACGTGGGGAACGGGCTCATGAGCTGCAGGCCCATCATCTCCCAGTGACCGGTTGTGGTGTCTTTGCC
This sequence comes from uncultured Eubacteriales bacterium, assembly GCA_964607705.1. Lineage (GTDB taxonomy): Bacteria > Actinomycetota > Coriobacteriia > Anaerosomatales > PHET01 > CAZSLI01. The sequence goes on along the minus strand of CAZSLI010000022.1, from coordinate 24,419 downwards.
GGCGCTGGCCTCCGCGTTCTTGCCCCACGATGCCGCAGGCGCGTCCACAGGCGGCACTCCGGTGATGTCCGTGATGTTGCCGAGCCCCAGGGCGCCGAGGTTCGGCATGCTCAGGCCTCCGGCCGCCCTTGAGGTGTTCGCGAGCGTATTGGACCCCTCGTCCCCGTACTCGGCCGCATCGGGCAGCGCGCCAGCGCCGACACTGTCCAGCACGAGCACGATCGCGCGTGGTTGACGGGCCACTAGATCACCACCCTGTCGATCTCTTCGAGTGACGTCACGCCGCTCGCGACTTTGTCGAGAGCGTCGCGTCTCAGAGTCTTCATCCCCTGCTCGATGGCCAGCTTGCGCATCTCCTCGGCGGGCGCGTTGCGCAGGTAGCTCTCGGAGAGCGTCCCGTCGAAGTTCATCACCTCGAACACGCCGATGCGCCCGCGGTATCCGGTACCTGCGCATTCCTCGCAACCACGAGGTGCGTAGACCTTCAGCGTCTTGATCTCGGCGGGCTCGAACCCGGCAGCCAGCAGCCTCGCACCCGGCACGACGTGCTCCTGCTTGCAGTGCGGGCACAGCACCCGGACAAGGCGCTGGGCCACAACGCCGATGAGCGCAGACGACGTGATATAGGGCGGCACGCCCATGTCGTTGAGTCGGGTGAGGGCACTCGGCGCATCGTTGGTGTGTATCGAGGAGAGAACGAGGTGTCCGGTGAGTGCCGCGCGCACCGCGGTCTCGGCGGTATCCGGGTCGCGGATCTCACCCACCATCACGATGTCCGGATCCGAGCGAAGGACGGTCCGTAGACCGGCCGCGAAGGTCAGCCCGATCCTCTGGTTCACCGCGATCTGGGTGACGTCGTGCATGCGGTACTCGATGGGGTCTTCGATCGTGATCGTCTTGCGAGACACGTCGTTGATCTCGTTCAAGATGCCGTAGAGCGTCGTCGACTTACCCGAGCCAGTCGGACCGGCCACGAGTATCGCGCCGTAGGGGTGCCGGAGCATATCGACGAGCTTGAGGTAGTCGTCTCGCGCCAGTCCCACGTCGTCGAGACTATGAAACGCCACCTCGGAGTCGAGGAGCCGAAGGACGATGGCCTCGCCTTCGGGAGTGGGCAGCGTGGCGACCCGGATGTCGAGTGCGCGGCCGTCCACGTCGACGGCGATACGGCCGTCCTGCGGCCTGCGTCGCTCGGTGATGTCGAGGTCCGCCATGACCTTCACGCGTGAGAGCAGCTCCGCTTGAGCGTCTTTGGGGATGACCGAGACCTCACGCAGAACCCCGTCGATGCGACTGCGTACGCGAACCCCCGCGTCCGCCGGCTCGAAATGGATATCGCTCGCGCCGAGCAACGCGGCCTCGCGCAGGATCTGGTTGACCATGCGCACGATCGGGACGTCCATATCGCCCGACATCTTGCTCGGGTCCATGATCTCGGGCCCGCGTTGGCTGGCGCGCAGCTCGTGAAGCGTCTCACCGCCGGCGATGTACTTTTCGATGGCGAAGCGCACCTGGCTCGCTGCGGCGACTACCGGGTCTACCTTGAGTCCGGTCCGGATCTCAGTCTCGTCGATGGCCTCGACGTCTAGGGGGTCGGCCATCGCGAGAGTCACGCGATTGCCCGCGATCGAGATCGGAATGCAGAGACGGCGGCGCGCCATGCGTAGCGGGATCAGAAGGGCTGCGTCGGAATCGATGTCGACCGCGGCGAGGTTGACGTGCTCGAGGCCCTTCTGCTCGGCTAGCGCCTGCGCGATCTGGTCCTCGGTGACGATCAGTTCGCTGACGAGTACCTCGCCGATCTTGCCCCCGGAGCGCTGCTGGATGTCTAGGGCGGCCTGGAGCTGCCCCTCGGTGACGACGTTCGCCCGGACCAGCAACTCGCCGAGCCGTTCGCTCGTATACGGCACGGCTCCCCCCTTCGTTTGGTTGAAACGTGCCAGTTACGTGCGCGAACGCACCACGGACAGCACCCACTCGGCAACAAGCAGGGCGACGACGGTGAGCGCGGCATTCACGTCGAAGACGCCACCGTAGGGCGTCTTGATCGCTTCGACACCGAAGTCGATGACGACAGGATTGGTGAATGCGATGACGAGTTCACCCCAGCGCTGCGCGGCGAGCTGGCCGAAGAACTCCACGACGATCCTCAGGGTGTCGGCGATGGCGATTATGACGAGGACGTCCATCACGATGGTGAGGATGGTGCGGATGGGACTGCTCTTCGCCATGGGAGACTCCTCTGCTCTGCAAGGGTGCATCCCGATTATGGCGGCTAAGCGCCCGTGAAAGCCAGAGATGCGAGAAGGCTCAGCGCAAGGAGTCGGAAAGAATGCGCGAGATCATCTTCTCGGCGACGTCGTGTGAATCGAGCATCCCCGCATCCATGCGGATGCGCGCCTCGGCGAGACGGTCCTCGCGGATCTCGGGGGCATCGAATGCCGCGGCGACCGCCTTGTCCATGAGGTCGGAGGAAACAGAGCAGGAGACACCGGTGCAGACGCGAGGCCCTGCGTGCGATTTGAGATGCTGTGCGACCGCGCGGGCCTGTTCGTCTGAGATGATCATACCTGCGTTATCGGCACGCCTGACCTGCGCTTGAGCACTTGGGTTGTGAAGGACTTGTGTGCCCGTGATGTGCGTCACAGCATAGGAGCACTTGCGCGCGTGAGCCGCAGAAAGACCCCGAGAAAAGGGGGAGCCCCAAGGCCGGCACCTTGAGGCTCAGGGGTAAGGGGTTGCATTCGCATGCAACTCGGGTCGCATGTTAGCACGCCGATGACCGCCTCGCAAGCGCCGTTCACCGATGAATCGCACTAACGAAGCAGGAATCCCGAGACCGTCGCGGGGATGCCGAAGATCAGCGGAAGCAGCCCGAGGGCGAGCACCAGGGCCGCGAGCCCGACGACGGTCCAGCCCGCTGCCCCGAGACCCGCGGGAGACTCGGCGTCATCGGCGGTCGCTACGTCGGTGAGCCCAGAAGGCGCGTCGGCATAGAGCGCGCGGACGACCGCGCCGTAGTAACCGAGAGAGACGATCGAGCCGGCCACACCCACCAAGGCCAGGAACCCGAACCACACGGCGAAACCGGTCGCTCCCCCTTGGTTGAAGCCGACCGCGGCAGACACCGCGGCACCGAACGCCTGGAGCTTGCCCCAGAAGCCGAGGAGCGGCGGGATGCCGGCCAAAGACATCAGCGAGACGGTCACGGCTGCGGCAAGCAATGGCGAGCGTTGGGCCGTGCCGCGCAGACCCTCGACCGTGCCGTCCCACTCGGGAACCTGCCGCGGGAAGGCCGCGGCGGCGGCGAAGGTCGCAGTCGACGCCACCGCATAGGTCACGCCGAAGACAAGGGCACCCGACGGATTGAGCGAGGCGATCGCGATGAGGCCGTAACCCACCTGCGCGACACCGGCGTAGGCCAACATGCGGGTGTAGGAGCGCGTCTGGAGAGCGACTGTGGAGCCGAGGATCACCGAGACGATGGCGAGCACTCCCGGCAGAGCGAACGCATCGCGGCCGACCAGACCGAACGGCGACCCAGACGGGGCGCCTGCCTGGGCGATGCTCGCCACGAAGACGGCAAGTGCCGTCAGCATGCCGAGCTTCACGGGTCCCGCCAAGGCTGACGCCGCAGCGGGGTGCGACGAGTCGTAGGCGTCCGGCGCCCAGCTGTGCAAGGGAGCTGCGCCGACCTTGAACGCGAGGGCCGCTGTGATAGCGACGAGTCCGAGTGCCGCTGCCTGTCGCGACGCTCCTGACGCAAGTGCCTGAGCGACCGCGCGGTAGGTGCCGTCCGAACCGATCCCGGACACCACTACCGCGATGCCCATCACGAGCAGCCCGGTCGCGGCCGCGCCTTGTACGAAGTACTTCATGGCGGATTCATGGGCGACATTCCG
>CAZSLI010000022.1:0-20417 GCA_964607705.1 uncultured Eubacteriales bacterium | reverse complement strand
CGATGACGGCGGCACCCGCTGCGATGAAGGGCACGAGGAACAGGGCGACGGCACTCATCGGGCCACCGCTTCCACGTAGGCGGCGACCTGCTGGAGCGCCGGCGACGCGACCGTGGTCACAAGCCAGGGAGCGATGCCGAGGACCGCGATGCTCAACGCTGTCGCGCCCGCGGTGAGGGTCTCGAGCGAGTCGAGGTCGGCGAGCTCGGCGAAGCCGCCCACGGGGCCCTGCACGGTCCCTCGGACCGCCCGCAGGTTGTAGGCGGCCGCCAGGACAATACCGATCCCGACCACGACCATGGACCACCCCACAGGCCCCATGGCCTCGATGAACGTCACGAACTCGCCGGGGAAGCCCGAAAGCCCCGGCAGACCTGCTGACGCGAGCGCCGCGAACACGAAGGCCACCGCCCATCGCGGGGTGATGGCGCCCAGGCCGCCGAACCGGCTGAGTTCCCGCGTGTGAGCCCGCGAGTAGAGCGCGCCGACAAGGTAGAACAGCAATCCGGCGACGAGGCCGTGGCTCACCATCGTGGTGAGTGCCGCGCCGAACGATGCCGGCGTCGCAACGCTGACCGCGAGTAGGACGAAGCCCATGTGGGCGACCGAGGAGTAGGCGACCAGCCGCTTGAGGTCCGACTGCACGAGTGCCGTCATCGCTCCCCAGACGATGCCGATGATGCCAAGGGCTGCAAGGACGGGAGCCGCAGTGGCAAACCCCTCAGGAGCGAACGGCACCGCGATCCTGATGAGGCCGTAGCCGCCCATCTTCAGCAACACGCCCGCAAGCACGATGGAGCCCGCCGTGGGAGCCTCAGTGTGGGCATCCGGCAGCCAGGTATGCAGCGGGATGGCGGGCACCTTCACCAGGAACCCGACCGCAAGCAGCCAGAACAGCACCTGTTGGTTCCCGAGGCCACCGGCGGCCTGGATCACCGTCATCGACTGCGTCCCGGCCAGCACCAGGGTGTAGATCACGCCGATGAGCAAGACGGCCCCACCGGCAAACGTGTAGACAAGGAACTTCATCGCGGCACGCTTGCCGCCGGCGGAACCCCAGCCGCCGATGAGCAGGAACATCGGTACGAGCACGGATTCCCACGCGATGTAGAACAGCACGATGTTCTCGGCGAGGAACACGAGCGCGACCACGCCCTGGAGGAGCGCCAGAAGCGCGAAGTGTCCGCCCGGTCGCCTCGTCACACGCCACGAGGCCGAGACCGCTATGAGGCCGATGAGGCCGGTCAGCGCGACTAGGGGTGCTGCCAGGCCGTCAGCCATCAGAGACCAGACGGCGTTCGCGGCGCCAAAGTCAGCCCCCACGACCGTCTTCCCGGCGAAGAGCCCGGAGGACGCGAGCGAGATGAGCAGCGCCAGCTGGGTGACCGGGGCCGCGAGCGCCAGCCATCGCACCGCGGACGGACGACGCCGGCCGACCAGCGCGCAGGAGAGCGCCAGGAGGAGCGGGGTCACCACGATGAGATCGAGTTGAACCACGGTCACCTCCCCATCCACGTTGTCACGACGAGCATGAGCACGGCCGCCACGACAATCGCCAGCGTGTACGCCTGCGCGTCGCCGAGCTGCAGCGACGACAACGACCGGCCCACCCTGCGGGCGCCGCGAGCGGTTCCCTCGGCAGCCCCGTCGGCCAGAAGCCGGTCGGCGACGGCCCACACAGTCCGACTCACGGCGATGCTCGGCCGCACGATGACCCGGTCCACCAGCGCGTCCCACCTGTACGCGCCCTCGAGGAGCCGCCAGGTCGCGCCCAATGACTCGGCCGTGGCGCGATCGCCCTCGGGTCCGTCGGAGGAGAACCAACCGATGACCGCGCCGAACAGCGCGACAGCGACAGCCGCGGCGCTGGCCGCGAGCGCGAATGGCTCGGCCTCATGCCCGAGTAGCAGCTCCAGCGGATGGCCGAGCCATCCGAGGCCCACGGCCGCCGAGCCGAGAACCACGAGCGGCAACAACATCGAGGGCGTGCTCTCGTGCGCCCGCAGTCCCTCGGCAGGCTTTCCGAAGAACACGAGCCTTGTCGATCGTGCGGCATAGAACGCCGTCAGGGCGCTGGCACCGTAGAGGATGAGTCCGAGCCAAAGCGAGCTGCGCAGCACCTGCTCGAGAATGAGGTCCTTGCTGAAGAAGCCGGCGAATCCGGGAGTGCCCGTCAAGGCCAGCATGCCGAAGAGCCACGCGGCGAACGTCCAGGGCATCTGACGCCTGAGCCCGCCCATCTCGTGCATGTCCTGCGTACCCGTGCCGTGGATGACGGACCCTGAGGTCAGGAACAGCAGCGCCTTGAAGCCGGCGTGAGTCACCAGGTGAAAGAAGGCGGCGTACCAAGCACCCACGCCGAGCGCTGCGAACATGAGTCCGAGCTGGCTGATCGTCGAGTAGGCCAGCACCTTCTTGATGTCGCGCTGCGCTGCACCGGCGAGCGCCGCTCCGAACGCCGAGATGACGCCCGCAGCCAGCAGAAGCAGGCGCGCGGCCGGCGCCGCCTCGAAGATCGGCCAGACCCGAACGACCAGATAGACGCCGGCAGCCACCATGGTCGCCGCGTGTATCAGGGCCGAGACCGGCGTGGGCCCCTCCATGGCGTCGGGAAGCCAGGCATGCAGAGGGAACTGCGCCGACTTGCCCATCGCACCGATCGCCAGGCACACACCGGCCGCCGCTACCGTCGTCGCGGGCACAGCACCCAGCGCCGCGATCACGTCCGCGTAGCTGTCGGCGCCCGTTGCGGTCCACAGGATCGCGATGCCGAGAAGCAGGCCGACGTCCCCCACGCGCGTGGTGATGAAGGCCTTCACCGCCGCAGACACTGCGGACGGCTTCGTGTACCAGAAGCCGATGAGCAGGTAGGAGCACGCACCCACGAGCTCCCAGCCCATAAAGAGCGTCGTGAAACTCGCGGCTATGACCAGTAGGTTCATGGAGCCCGTGAACAGGGCGAGGAGGGCGAAGTAGCGCACCCACCCGCGCTCCCCCGCCATGTAGCCGATGGAGAACACGATCACGCAGGCCGCGACAAGCCCGACAACAACGAGCATCACAGCGGCCAGGCCGTCCACGGTCCAAGCGAGCTCGATAGAAGTCCCGCCTAGACGGAACCACGGGATCGACCCTTGCGCCGCCGTCGCGTGCCTCTCCGCGTCCACGACGAGCCCCTGTCCGCAGATGCGTACGAGGGACGCCGCGCCGAGGGCGACCGTGACGAGCGGCGCCATAAGCGCGATCCACGGCGCAGCCGAGCGCAGGCGTGAGCCTGACACTCCCAGCAGGAGCGCGAGAAGCATCGGCGCCACGACTGCGATCCAGGGGCTGGTCACGAAAGCGTTCACTACCCCTTCACCTCGGTAAGGTCATCGATCCTCGTCGTACGAGATCGCCTAGCGACCGAGACGAGCAACGCAAGCCCGACGGCGGCCTCCGCGGCGGCCACGACGATGACGATCAAAGCGATGGCCTCGACTCTCGCGGGATTCGCCACCGAACCGGCAAGGCCGACCAGCAGCACGAGCGCACCGCCGATCATGACCTCGACCGATGCCAGGATCGCCACCAGGTCGCGGCGCACCAGCATCCCATAGAGCCCCATGCAGAACAGCGCCGCTGCGACAACGACCGTCATCACTCCCGATCGCCCCCACCCACGGCAACCACTGCGACCAAGGCCGCAAGCAACAGCATCCCTACCAGCCAGAACTGAGGCAGCATGTCGCCGAGAAGCAGCGCGCCCAGAGCGCCCGGCTTCACGATGCCGGCTGCGGTCGGCGCGACGCCGCGCAGAGAGATCACGATGAACCCGAAGAGTCCTGCGCAGGCGACCACAGCAGTCGCGTCGTGGCGCGACGCGAGGTCAGGCGAGCCCGGCTGGCCCCGGTGCACGAGCATCACCGCAAAGAGGACCAGGACCAGCACGCCGCCCACGTAGACGAACAGCTCAGCCAGCGCGAGGAAGCCGAATCCGAAGAGCGCGAAGAACCCTGCGACAGCCATCAAGAAGGCGCCGAGCCCGAGCGTGAGCCGCATGACGTCGCGCGTCGCGACGACGGCGAATGCGCCGACGAGCGCCACCAGCGACAACGCGGCGAACAGGACGTCGCCGATCTGGATGTTCATCGGTCGCCTCCCACGTCCGCGCCGGTCGCGCGCGAGCCCTCGCCGGATCGCAGCATCTCATCGCGCCCGAAGATGGTCAGATCACGCGAGTAGAACGACAGCTCGTACTGGCCAGTGTGCCGAAGCGCGTTGGTCGGGCACTGCTCGGCACACAGGCCGCAAAAGCAGCACTTCGAGAGGTCGAGATCGTAACGGGCGACGGCACGCGCCCCGGGGTCGTCTATGCGGTCGACCTGGATCGCGTAGTCCGGACAGGTCCGCGCGCAGAAGGTGCACCCCACGCACACTTCCGAGGAGCACCGCAGGCAGCGCGCCGCCTCGTTCAGCCCCTCCATGCGTGTGAAGCCCAACTCGACCTGGCGGAAGTCCTTTGCGCGTTCGGCGCCCTTGGCCATCGGCATGACGGCGCGGCGGCGCGTCGACTCGACGCCCTGCAGGGTCGCCGGCTGATAGCGCGGGTAGACCGGCACCGGACGGTACACACGGTCCTCGCCGAGCCCGCGCTCCTCGAGATGGCGGTGGATCGAGATCGCGGCCTCGTGCCCGCTCGCGATCGAAGCGATCGCCGAGCCCGGGCCGGTCACGACCTCGCCGCAAGCGAACACGCCCGGGAGCTGCGTGGTCATGAGCTGGCCGTCGACTGGCAGGAGTCCCCGGTCGGTCAGCATGAGGTCCGAGCCGCCGACGAGTCCCTGGAGATCCGGTGCCTGCCCGATAGCGAACACAACCACGTCGCACGGTATCTCGGTGAACTCCTCGGCAAACTGGGGCGAGAAGCGGCCCTGCGCGTCGAATACCGAGAGACAGCTCTGAAGTCGCATGCCGACGACCTTGCCGTCCTCCACCATGACGCTGTGCGGTCCCCACGAGCAGTTCGCGGCAACTCCCTCGTCGAGCGCCTCCTCGATCTCCCAGGGGTGGGCGGGCAGCTCGTCCATCGACTCGAGCGACGACAGCATGGACTCGCTCGCGCCCACGCGCAGGGCCACCCGCGCGCAGTCCACGGCGACGTTTCCGCCGCCTACCACGAGCACGCGCTTGCCCTTGACGCCGGCGTCGTTCTCCCAGTTGCCACGGCGCAGGAACTCGATGGCTCCCATGACCCCCTCTGCGTCCGCACCCGGGATGGGCAGCATACGGCTGACCTGAAGGCCCGCTGCGATGAGAACGGCCTCGTACTCGCCGATGAGGTGCTCGATCGGTACCTCTTCGCCGATCTTCACGCCTGTCACCAGGCGCATTCCCATCGTCACGAGGTCGTCGATCTCTCCGTGCAGGACCTCGCGCGGGAGCCGGTAGGCCGGCACGCCCGAGTACAGCGCGCCGCCGGGCTTGTGGTCCTTCTCGAAGACGTGAACCTCGTAGCCGAGGTGCATCAGGTCGTAGGCCGCGGCCAACCCGCTCGGCCCGCTGCCGATGATGGCGACGCGCTCGGACCGGGTCACGGGCAGCTTCTGTACGCGTTCCTCACGGACCTCCTGGTAGCGCTCGTACGCCACCCTGTGGAGCGGCCGTATCGCGATGGCCTCGTCGTAGTAGTTGCGCTTGCACGCGCTCTCGCACGGGTGGTGACAGATGCGGCCGAGAACACCCGGCAGCACGTTTCGCGCGCGCACGAGCTCGTACGCCTCGGCGGGGCGGTCATCGGCGAGGAAGAACGACTGGCCGCGGGCATCAACGTTCGCCGGGCAGTTACCTACGCACGGCGGCAGCTGGTCGGCGCGGTACAGGCCCTCGATGAGCCCGTTGTACGCGGGCGCAAGCGCCTCGATGGGCGCGATCTCGTCCTTGCCGAGCACCCCGGTGAGCCGGAGCGCTCCCCGCCAGCGGGGCGACACGGTGAGCTTCTCGAACGGGTAGCGCAGTGTCTGTGGTTTCTCGGCGGCCTTGCGCGCAGTGATCGCCATGCCCGTGACCAGCGATCGCCAGCGCTCGACAAAGCCGCGGACTCCGGGGCTGAAGTCATCAGTCGCGTGCACGGCGATAGGCACGACCTCGGGCGTTCGATCGGGTGCTGCGTGCCGCTTGCGCTCTACAGCCACGGAAGCACCACCCCTACCAGCACCAGCTGCACGAGGGCGATGGGCGTGAGCACCTTCCACGCTAGGGACATGAGCTGGTCCGGGCGCATGCGCGGGAACGTCCACTTCACCCAGATCATCGCGGTCGCGATGAGCGCCGAGAGCACGACGAACATCACGGCGCCGGCGATGCCAGGAAGTCCGAGGCCTCCGCCGAAGAACGTCGCAGCGCCGAAGAGCGAGGCCGCCACGATGCCACCGTATTCGGCCATCATGAAGATCGCCCAGCGGATTCCCGAGTAGTCGGCGAAGTAGCCGGCGACCAGCTCGGATTCGGCCTCAGGCAGGTCGAAAGGCCCGCGGTTGAGCTCCGCGATCGACGCGATGAAGTAGACGAGGAACGCGAGCGCCAGCAACGGCAGCCACCACCAGCGCCATTCTGCGCGGATGGTGCCGGTGGACAGCGAGCCGGCGAGCAGGACCAGCGCGAGCACGGAAAGCGTCCTCGGCAGCTCGTAGGAGACCATCTGCGCCGCACCTCGGACGCCACCGATCGAGGCGAACGTGTTCTTGCTCGACCATCCGGCCAGCAGGATGCCGAGAACGCTGATCCCGGGGACGGCCAGGAAGAACAGGGCGCTCGCTTCGATGTTGAACGGCGCCCAACCCGCAGCGAATGGGATGACCACGAGAGAGCTCGCGATAGGCACGAAGACGAGGAACGGCATAGCGCGAAACACGGGGGAATCCGCCTGGTTCGGCGTGATGTCCTCCTTGAGCATGAGCTTCAGCGTGTCGGATAGCGTCTGCAGCAGACCCGCCGGCCCGGCCTCCTGCGGGCCGTAGCGAAGCTGGATCCGCCCGGCCACCTTGCGCTCCCACCACACGCCGATGAGTGCGGCGATGGCGATCAGCAGCGAGGCCGCGAGGCCCCAGAAGGCACCGTAGAGGAAGCTCATCGGTCCACCTCCCCGAAGACGGGGTCGAGCGAGCCGAGGATCACGACGAGGTCCGAGAGCGTATGACCCTTCGCCAGCAGCGGAAGCAGCGCGAGGTTGCAGAAGGCGGGGCTGCGAACGTGCATGCGGTATGGCCGAGGCGACCCGTCCGACACGAGATACACGCCGAGCGACCCACGCGCGCTCTCGATGTGGTCGTAGGCGTCACCAGGCTTGGGTGCGATCAGGCGTGGCAGGCCGTCAGCATGGACCGAACCCCCGTGCATCTGGGAGATGGCCTGCTCGACGATGCGGCAGCTCTCGTTGCACTCGAGTAGGCGGCAGCGGTTCCGGTCGTAAGCGTCTCCGCGGTCACCGACCACGACGTCGAAGTCGAAGCGCGGGTAGACCGAGTACGGGTCGTGCTTACGCAGGTCCCAGTTCACACCTGAGGCGCGCGCGGTCGGGCCGGATGCCCCCCACGCGACGGCGTCCTCGGCTGACAGTACGCCGACGCCCTTCATGCGCCCGCGCGCTATGACGTTGCCGAAGAACAGCTTGTCCATCTCAGCCAGGCCGTCTCGGTGCTTGGCGGTGAAGTCGAGGACCTTGTCGGTCCAGCCGTCGGGGGCGTCGAACGAGACGCCGCCGGGACGCACGTAGTTGTAGGTGAGGCGCGCCCCGCACAGCTCCTCGAACAGCTCGACGACGCGTTCGCGCTGGTCGAAGGCGTACACGAACATGGTGAAGGCGCCGGTATCAGCCGCGGACGCCCCCATCGCCATCATATGGCTTGCGATGCGCTGGAGCTCGCAGACGATCACGCGCAGGTACTCGGCACGCTCGGGCACGCGGATGGAGGCGAGGCGCTCGACCGCGCGGCAGTACGCCCAGTTCGCGTACATGGACCCCACGTAGTCGAGTCGGTCCGTAAGCGGGACGACCTGCAGGTAGGTGCGGTTCTCGGCCATCTTCTCGATGCCGCGGTGCAGGTAGCCGACGATCATGTCGGCGTGGGTCACGATATCGCCGTCGAGATGAACCAGAACGCGCCCGACGCCGTGTGTGGAGGGGTGCGACGGCCCGATGTTGACGACGAGCTCCTCGACGGGCAGGCCGTCGGCGTCAAGCACCTCTTCGCGGCTCTCGATCTCGAGCGTCATGGGGTCACACCTCCTCTCAGCGGCGGGAGCATCAGATGTAGTCCGGGCGGCGGATCAGGTTGGGCGCGTCGAAGTCCTTGCGGAGCGGGTGCCCTTCGAACTCGGGTGGAAGCAGGATGCGGCGGAGGTCGGGATGCCCCTCGAACTCGACGCCGAACAGGTCGTAAACCTCGCGCTCCTGCCAGTGGGCAGCGGGCCACACGTCGAAGACGCTCGCGACCCGCAAGTCATCCGGCCTCAGCTGCGTCTTGACGAACAGCGCCGCAGAGAGCGACCGCGACTGAAGCCGGTAGACCATCACCACCCACTCGCCGTGATCGACCGCCGTCACCATGCCGAGGCGGTCGAAACCGATCCGGCGCAGCTCGACCGCCGTGGCGTGCAGCTCGTCACGGTCAACTCCGATGACGGCATCGCCGAACTCAAGGGAGAACAGCGGGTACAGGCGCGGCGAAAGCTCCGCAAGCTGGCGTTCGAGCTCATCGAGAGTCACTCGGACACCTCCTCGGCGGCGGGATCGTCGGCTCGGGCGCCTTGCGAGGCAGAATCCTCGGTCCCCGCGACGTCTGAGGCCGCCACCGAGGCGGCCGGCGCGAACGGATCCTCATTCGCGTAGCGCACGTCCTCGGGCCTAGGAAGCGTCAGTTCGCGCTCGTAGCGCTTGCCGGGAGCCAGCGACTCTGCCTTGACGAGTTCACGGAGCCGCAAGATGCCGTCCTGAAGCGACTCCGGTCGCGGCGGGCAGCCTGCGATGTAAACGTCGACCGGCAGGAACGTGTCGGCGCCGCGCACCACCGAGTAGGTGTCGTAGTAGAAGATGCCGCCGGACACGGTGCAGTTGCCCATGGCAACGACCCACTTGGGCTCCGGCATCTGGTCGTAGAGACGGCGCACAGCCGGCTTCATCTTCTCCGTGATGGTGCCAGCGAGGATCATCACGTCGGTATGCCGAGGATCGGGTCGCGGGAACGTACCGAGGCGGTCGAAGTCGAACTTCGAGAACGACGATGCGATGAGTTCCATGGCGCAGCACGCGGTGCCCATGGGGAACGCCCAAAGCGACTGTCCGCGCGACCAGTCGACCAGCGCATCGACGCTGGTGAGGATGACGCCGCCGGGCGAGCGGTCGAGCGCCGCCCCGATCTTGTCTACGAGCGCCATTCGAGCGCCCCCTTGCGCCACGCGTAGGCAAGTCCGAGGGCCAGGAAGGCAACGAACGCTCCCACCTCTATGACTCCCGCGAGGCTGCCGCGCAGGCGGCTGGCGACGGCGAACAGAAGTATCGCTTCAGCGTCGAAGAGGACGAAAAGCATGGCAACGGTCGAGAAGCGCAGGCGCTGGGCGGCCCAAGGGCGCCCAGCCTGGTCGAGGCCGCACTCGAACGGCTCGCCTTTGGCGGTCGAAGGACTCTTGGGAGCCAGGATCGCGTTGGCGACGAACACCACGCCGATGAAGGCCGCCGCCGCGGAGGCGAGGCCGAGAACAAACAACAGCGCCTGGGTTGAAACCCCCTGCATCGATCCCCTTGCTCTGTCTCCACGCCTCAGATGAGACGAGGGCCGGTTAGACAGGCCTGGTGCGCCGCGACCCGCTTGGTGGCGGCTGGCGACAGTGTAGACGAAGAGGAAATCCCTTGCAACGATTGTTACAATGTGATGCGCTTGGTGTTACAAAGTGCTGGTCAGAGCAGGTGCCGCTACTTCAGCCCATCGAGCGCCGAACAGGAGCTAGCGCTACTCCGCGGACAGCCGCTCGATCTCCTCGGAGAGGTCCAGCCACTCCTTCTCAAGCTGCGGGAGGCGCTTCTTGAGCGCAGTGAACTCGACCAGCGCTGCGTCGAACGCCTCCTTCTCGAGATAGAAGTCCGGCTCGGCCATGCGCTCGACCAGCTGGTCGTAACGCGCCTGCGCCTCCCCCATCTCGGTCTCGACAGCAGCGAGCCGCTTCTTGCGATCGTGTGTGGCGCGGTAGGCGCGATTGCGCGCCTCGGCCTCCGCACGCTTCTGCTCCTTGGTCTTCGGCCCCGCGACCTCGGGCGCGGCTGCTGCCGCGGATGCAGGCGCCGCTGCGGGCCCATGCGTCCGCCGAGGAGTGCGGCCCGCGTCCGTCGAGGACTGCGCTTCCTGCGGCTGGAGTGCGGTCTTTGCCGCAGGCGTTGCTGCGGCATCGGTGAGGCGCGCGGGTCGTGCCGCCGGCTTCTGCGAGGCACCGGATGAGGTACCAGCCGCTCCCTGTTCGCGCTTCCACAGGTAGTACTCGTAGTCGCCGTCGTACACCGTGACCTTGCCGTCGACGACCTCGACGATCTTGTTGGCAACGGCGCGTATGAGATGCCGATCATGCGTGATCAGCGCAAGCGTGCCCTCGAAGCGCTGGAGCGCCTGCTCGAGCACGTCGGAGGACGCGATGTCGAGGTGGTTCGTCGGCTCGTCGAGGCACAGGAAGGGCGCCGGCTTCACGAGCATCTTTGCGAGCGCCAGCCGGCCCTTCTCCCCTCCCGAGAGCACGCGAACCTTCTTGTCCACGTCCTCTCCGTGGAAAAGGAATGCGCCAAGCAGCCCCCGGACCTCACTCTGCGTCCAGCCGGGCGCGACGGCGTCGATCTCCTGGTACACCGTGCCGGTGAGCGACAACGCCTGCAGCTGGTGCTGGGCGAAGTAGGCGCTCTCGACATTGGTCCCGAGGCGCCTCTCGCCCACGTCCGGTTCCAGCTCGCCGGCGAGCATACGCAGCAGGGTCGATTTACCCGCACCATTGGGCCCCACAAGGGCCACCTTGTCGCCGCGGTACAGCGAGAAGTCGAGGCCGTCGTAGACCACCAGGTCTCCATAGGCCTTGCGCACGTCTTCAAGCGCGATCACGAGCTCGCCGGACCGCTGGGGCTGCGGGAAGCGGAAGCGGACCTGCTTGCGCTCCTCGGGAACCTCTACGAGTTCGGCCTTGATCTTCTCGATGCGCCTGACGCGGTCCTGAGCAGCCTTGGCCTTGGTGTTCTTGTAGCGGAACCGGTCGACGAAGACCTGCATGTGCTGGATCTCCTTGAGCTGCGCCTCGCGCTGCGCCTTCATCTGCTCGAGGACGAGTTCGCGCTGGGCGACATACGCCGAGTAGTCGCCCATGTAGAGCGTGAGCCGCTTGTTCTCGATCTCGGCGACGCGATCGACCATGCCGTCCATGAAAGCGCGGTCGTGGCTCACCATGAGGATGGCGCCGTCGTAGCCTCGCAGGAAGGACTCGAGCCACTGCACGCTCTCAAGGTCCAAGTGGTTCGTCGGCTCGTCGAGCAACAGCACGTCAGGCCTGCCGAGGAGCAGCTTGGCCAACGCGAGCCGCATCAGCCAACCGCCGCTGAACTCGGAGGCGTCCCTGCTGAGGTCAGCGTCACGAAAGCCGAGGCCGAACAACACCGCGCGGGCCTCCGACTCGACCGTGTAACCGCCCAGGTGCTCGAAACGCTCGCGCAAGCGCCCGTACTCGGCGAGTAGGCGTTCGAGCTCAGTGCCCGGATCCGCGGCGGCGATCTCGTCTTCGAGGACGTGCAGGCGGTGTTGCATCGACGTCACGTGCTCGGCGGCTGTAAGCGCCTCCTGGAACACCGTGCGGCCCGCCATCTCGATGGCTTCCTGCTCGAGGTAGCCGACGACGGCGTCTTTCGCGAAGGTCACCGTGCCTTCGTCGGCGTCCTGCCTGCCGGCTATGACCTCGAGGAGCGTGGTCTTGCCGGCGCCGTTCGCGCCGACCAACGCGACACGATCACGCGCGCCTACGCGAAGCGACGCGCCCTGAAACAGGACGCGTTCCCCGAAGGTCTTGGTGACGTTGTCGACAGAAAGGATCACAGCCGAAAGAGTCTACCACCGAGTACACGAAAGGCCCCGGCTGCTGGAGCCGAGGCCTTCGAATGTTCGTGGTGGGCGATACTGGATTTGAACCAGTGACTTCCACCGTGTGAAGGTGGCACTCTCCCGCTGAGTTAATCGCCCGTGCATGCCGCTAGCGGCGAGGAACGATTCTAGCGATACCCGTTCCCGTGGGCAAGGTGCCAGCGCCAGGCATCCGCCACCATTTCGCCCAACCCCGGTCGCCGCGGTGCCCAACCAAGCTGCTCACGGACCTTCTCGGACGATGCAACGAGCTGCGCAGGATCACCGGCACGTCGCGGGCCCATCTCGATCTCCACGGTTCGGCCGGTAGCCTCGGCGCACGTGCGCACGACCTCCAGGTTCGAGTACCCCGCGCCGTTGCCGAGGTTGAATACTCCGCCCGCTCCGCCCTCCCCCAAGCGTTCCAGGCCGAGGCGATGGGCTTCCGCGAGGTCCATAACGTGGATGTAGTCCCGTACGCATGTGCCGTCCGGCGTGGGATAGTCGCCTCCGTACACCTCGAACCGCTCCTGCCCGCCACGCATCGCGCCGATGACGCGCGGTATGAGGTGGGTCTCGGGAGCATGGGCCTCGCCGAGCGAGCCGTCGGGCCAGGCACCGGCGGCGTTGAAGTAGCGGAAGCGCACCGAGCGCAACCCTCGTGCGGCCCACTCGTCGAGCGCCTGCTCGAACGCCAGCTTCGTCTCACCGTAAACGTTGACAGGTTCGGTGGCAGCGTCCTCGGCTATAGGGACGGACACCGGCTCACCATAGACGGCGGCAGTGGACGAGAAGACGAGGGCGCTCACTCCGCGCTCGGCCATAGAATCAAGTAGCACGAGCGGTTCCTCCACGTTGACGCGGCGGTAGAGTTCGGGCTGCACCTGCGACTCGGCGACTTCGATGAAGCCGGCAAGGTGCATCACGGCGTCGCAGTCGGCGAGAGCGGCAAGCACCGCGTCGGCATCGCCCACGGAACCTTGAACGAACGTCGCACGAGGATCGACGGCGCGGAGGTGGCCGCGGGACAGGTCGTCCAGGACGACGCATTCGTGGCCGGAGTCGATCAGATGGCGGGTCGTAATCGAGCCGATGTAGCCGGCCCCACCGGTCACCAGGATACGCATGGCGCCCCTCAATCGGAGTGTGGTTCGAACGAGTCGCCCTCGCGCCGGACGCATCGAAGTATAGTCTAGGGCGACCGGATCACTCGGAAGGCTGACGATGCCCTCGAATGGCATATACCGCGTTGCTGGGCTGCGAACCTACGACTTCGACGTTCCCGAGACGGTCGAAGCGATCGCACGTGCCGCCAACGACCGTCGACCGGTGGTCTACGCCTTCGTCAACGCCCACTCGGCGATACTGCGGCGAAGCGAGCCCGACTACGCCGATTTGCTTGAGTCACCCGGCGTCGTACCGGTTTCCGACGGCTCCTCGATGACCCTCGGTGCGCGGCTCTTCGGCGTGCGCCTCAAGAGGTCACCGGGTCCCGACGTCTTCGAGGCCTCCGCCGCCACAGCGGCTCGTTCTGGACAGGCCTTCTACCTGCTCGGCAGCAGTCCCGAGACCTGTGAGAAGCTCGCTCAGGCGCTCGTTCAGCGCCATCCGGGCCTGCATATCGCCGGATTCGCGTCACCACCGTTCGGCCCCTGGTCTGCCGAGGACACGCAGCGCATGATCGAGCAGGTCCGCGCCTCCGGTGCTGACGTGCTGTGGCTGGGCGTCTCGGCTCCAAAGCAGGAGATCTGGGCCGCCGAGAACGCGGAACGCCTCGGCATCCCGATCGTGTGCGTCGGCGCGGCCTTCGACTTCCTTTCGGGTAGCAAGGGCCGTGCACCCGAGTGGGTGCGCCGCATGGGGCTCGAGTGGGTGCACCGACTGGCAAGCGAACCCGGGCGGCTGTGGCATCGCTATCTCATCGGCAACACCCGGTACGCAGCGGACCTCGTGCGCTACCGGGTCGAGAGGGTCGAAAGCGAAGCGGCGCTGCCCTAGTACGCGCCGCGCGCCAGCAAGACGGCCGGCACGGTGCGGAAGATGATCGAGACATCAAGCCCTACCGACCAGTTCTCGATGTAGAACAGGTCGAGTCGCACCATCTCGTCGAACGTGAGCCTGCTTCGGCCGGATATCTGCCACAGCCCCGTCATACCGGGAGTGACCTCCAGCCGCCGCCAGTCATGCGCGGTGTAGCGCTCGACCTCCTGCGGCAGCGGAGGACGCGGGCCTACGAGCGACATCTCCCCGCTCAGAACGTTGATGAGCTGCGGGAACTCGTCGATCGAGAACTTGCGCATCCATTTGCCGATAGGAGTGACCCGAGGGTCGTCCTTCATCTTGAACATCGCGCCGGACGCCTCGTTGGCACTCTGGAGTTCTGCGAGACGGGCGTCGGCGTCGCGATACATCGAGCGGAACTTCAGCATACGGAACGTGCGACCATTGCGTCCGATGCGGTCCTGGGCGTAGAAGACGGGACCGGGGCTCGTGAGCTTGATGCCAAGCGCGATCAGCGCCCAGATCGGCAGGCCGAGGACCACGGCTAGCGTTGCGCATACCAAGTCGAACAGCCGCTTGGTGACGAGCGTGCGGCGCGATACCGTCAGCCCCTTCACAGTGATGAGCGGCACGCCCGCGATCTCGTTGACGAGGACACGGCTGGTAAGCACCTCGAACAGGCCGGAAGAGATGTGCACGTCGAGTTCCCGGTCTCGAAGCTCCGCGATCATGCGCGCCAGCACGTCGTGATCGAACGCCGACGACGCGATGACGACTGTGGCGACGTCGTGAGCCGCAAGCACCTCCTGGATCTCGCGAGCGCTGCCCAGGACAGGGATGTCTCCCGAGCAGAAGTCGAGCTCCAGCTTCTCGGCTTGCGACGAGGTCAGGCAGCCCATCGGCACCAAACCGGCATCGGGATTGGCCCTCAATACCCGGATGATGTCTGCCGACTCGAGATTGCTTCCGACGATCAGCGTCGGCTGCATCATCCCACCGCGACGTCGTGCGAGGACCACGATGGACCACACCAAGGCCCGCGCGATGATAACCAAGGCGATAGCCACGACCCAGGTGAGCAGCACCCACGCTCGGGAGAGACCCGGCGTGCGCACGATGTACGTGCCAAGAATCAGGGTGACGACACCCATCGACAGGGTTCGCGCGATCTTACCGGCGTCCCCGATGCTGCCGAAGGCTCGGTGGGGGTCATACATGCCGCTCAGCGCCATGACGGCGGTCCATAGCCCAGCCGTGATGAGGGACAACGCCACGAACGAGAACTGTGTATCGGAGTTCTCGAAGGCCGACTTGGCGTAGACGGTCCCGAAACGCAGCCACGCCGCGACAAGTCCCGCAAGGGTGATCGCGGCGAAGTCGGCGACGACGAGTGCGAGGACGAGGCGCCGTCGTTCGGCGCGTCGCCCTACTCCTCGGTGGACATCGGCTGAAGTGACCGGGCCGGACGCCATCGGCGGCTCCGCATGGTAGGAAATGGATTGCAGGTCGGCGTCAGTATAGACGAATTGGACCAGCGGTCGAAATCGGGTTACCAGCGGCTTCTAACCCCGTGACCAATCTCACAATTCTTCTTCGCGTATCTAAGGTAGTAAGCGTCTGCGTTCGATACCTCTAGTAGGACACCGGATGGTGTTCGTCTTGTGGTGTGCAATGTTGGGTCCGGTCGGGCCCGATCGAGGAGGCGTCGTGTCATCAGCAAAGCCGGGCATAAGCAAGCAGATCCTCGCCCTCATCGTCGCGTTGTTCGCATTCTTCATGCTCCCGTCACTCGCGGGCGCTGCGGACTTCCCGGCACCGGTCATAACAGACACCTATAGTCTGCAAAGCACCATGACCGCGTTGCCGCAGGCTGGGTCGGACATGGGCATCGACGGTCTCGTCTATGACCACAACGGCTACGTCTGGACGCTGGAGAACGACTGGAACGGCATGCACTGGGGGACCCCCGGGCTCTCTCGCCTCGTGAAGCGCTCCGCAGCGGGCCAACCCATCGCCATCTTCGGCCAGGGACTCGGCTCGCAGAGCATCTGGTACGGCATGTCTGTCACGGTGGAGCCTGCGACGGGCCTGCTGTATGTCTCAGACGGCTTCCTCGGCCAGATCTCGATCTTCAACCCAAACAGCGGTGCCTTCCTCGGCTCGCTCGGATCGGCGAACTCTGATCCGCTTGAGAGCATCGATTCGACCCCCTTCGGCTTCTCGATGCCGTCAGACGTCTCCTTCGACTCGAGCGGAAGCGCGTATGTCAGCGACCAGCTGCATCACCGTGTGCTCAAGTTCGATGCGTCGCACCAGTTCCTCTACGCACTTGGCGTGCTCGCGGATCCCGAGACCGGCAGCACGGCGCCCGAGGGCTTCGCATACCCACACGGACTGCACGTGGACAGCGACAATAACCTCTTCGTCGCCGACAGCGACAACAACCGGATCCAGAAGTTCTCGCCCACAGGAGCCCTGCTGCCGGGTCTCCGGCCCAAGTCGGGCGCCAGCGACCTGTTTACTCAGCCTTGGGACCTTGACGTAGACGAATACGGGACCATCTACGTCCTCGACCGGCCCGCCGCGTCACCGTTCTACGGCGGACGCTTCTCGCGTTGGGGGGCGCAGTACGACGCTCTCGGGCAGTTCGGCGGCGGGCTTCCCATCGGGCAGCGGCTCTACCAGCCGTCCGGCATCTCAGTCGACAACTGGGGCACCGTACGTGTCACGAACAAAGTCGGCACCAACAAGACCGGCAACGTGGGCACCTGGCTGCTCAACGCGGGTACTCCGGACCTTGTGCCTCCGACGACCACGTCCAACGCCCCCACGTCCTGGAGCACGGGACCGCTCTCGGTGCGCCTGCAGGCCGACGACACAAGCTCGCCTGTCGTCGCAACGTACTACTCGACGGACGACACCACCCCGACCATCAACTACGTGAGCGGCACCTACCTCACGCTCGAGAGCGAGGGCGTCAACACCCTCAAGTACTACTCGATCGACCGGCCGGGCAACGTTGAGCCGGTCGTCACCCAGCAGGTGCGCATCGACAACACCAACCCCACGAGTACCTGTGACGTGCAGCCCATCTACTACGGCCAAGCGACCATCAACTTCTCGGCTGACGACTCGTTGTCGGGGGTGCGTGACATCTGGTGGTCCATCGACGGCTCGGTCTCCAGCAACAAGGCGCAGGCGGTCATCGTCGATCCCGGCGTGCACACGCTCTCCTACTATGCCGAGGACACGGCAGGTAATCGTGAGACGCCTCACCTCACCTCGTTCCTGCTGCAGCCGCCCGACTCCGACCCGCCCACCACCTACTGGGCCGAGTACCGTGCCGAGTGGTATCTGAGCAACCCCACCGTCACCCTCGTGGCCACTGACAGCGTGTCCGGCGTGCGCGAGACGATGTACCGAATCGATGGCGGAGCCGAGACCACCTACACGGGTGCCTTCACGTGGAGTACCGAGGGAACCCACACCATCCAGTACTGGTCCGTCGACAATCTGGGCCACACGGAGCCGCCCCACACCGACGAGCTCCGCCTCGATCGCACAAAACCGGTCTCGACTGCCACCGCCCCGCAGGGCGTCATCGGCACGGCGACCGTTACCTTCAGCTCCGAGGACGCCATCTCCGGCGTCGCGCAGATCGAGTGGCGCTTCGACACCGACCAGCAGTGGACGGCTGGCAGCTCGGCCACCGTGTACGTTGGCAGCCACACCCTGTGGTACCGCGCCATAGACCGCGCCGGTAACGCCGAGGACCCGAAGAGCGTCAACGTCGTGGTACTCCAGCCCGACTACGCACCACCGGTCACCAGCTCCAACATCCCTCCGACCGGATGGGTGCGCGGGCCTTTCCATCTGGAGCTTGACGCATCCGACAACATCTCGGGAGTCCGTGAGACCCAGGCATCCATCGACGGTGCGCCGTTCAGCCTCTGGGTGCCTGGTGCGACCACGGTCGCCGACGGCATCCATTCGGTCGCTTGGTACTCGATCGACAACCAGAACAACCGTGAGACGACCAAGACCGCTCAGCTGAAGGTCGACTCGACGGCGCCGACGACGACCGATGACCACGTGCCTGTCTACAGCGGGCCCTCGGTCATCAACCTGACCGTCCAGGACTCCCTGGCACCGGCCCAGTCGTTCTATCGGATAGATGGGGGGACTCAACAGTCAGGCCAGAGCATCTCCCTGGTCGAGTTCCGCATCTACAACATCGAGTACTGGTCGGTCGACGATGCCGGGAACGAGGAACTCCCCCACCACAGCTTCACGGTGGCGGTCAACCCGCCCGACAGCGTGCCGCCGATCACAAGCTTCACCGGACCCACCGGATGGCAGAAGGGGTCCGCCCAGTTCAGCCTGACCGCATACGACGCAAGCTCAACGGTCCGGTCGACGTGGTACTCGCTGGACGGCGGCAACAACTACTACTCTTACTACGCGCCCGTCACCATCAGCCAGGAGGGCACGATCACCGTGCCGTTCTACTCGGTGGACCTTTTCAACAACCGTGAGGCCGACAAGTTCGGGACCGTGTACGTCGACGGCTCAGCGCCGAACACGACCTCTGACGCCATAGCGAACTACACGGAGCAGGCCGTCATCACCCTGACTCCGAACGACCCGTATTCAGGCGTCAAGAAGACCGAATACCGCGTCGATGGAGGCGCATGGCAGCAGGGTAAGGTTGCCACGGTCGTATGGAACCGCTTCCGCCGGACCCACCTGCTGGAATGGCGTTCGGAGGACAACGTCGGCAACGTCGAGGCCATCAAGAGCGCTACGTTTGACGTGCGGCTGACCTCGAAGCAGGAGACCGAGGACAACGCGAACATCGTGTACCGCGGCACCTGGGACCTTGCCACGCAGACGGACATCGCCAAGACAAATACCAGCGGCTCCTACGCGCTCATCGCATTCCAAGGCACGCGTCTCGATCTGTACACGCACACGGGCCGTGACTACGGAAAGATGCGGGTGTCGATACTCGACACGGCGACGCCGAGTACGCTCGTCGACCTGTATGCGGACGCGTCGGAGCTCGGCAACGTACTCAAATGGTCCTCCGGCGACCTCGAGTTCGGCGACTATCTCGTGAAGGTCGAGTGGACTGGTGAGCCGCAGTCGGGAAGCACGTCCGTCAACATCGACCACATGCAGGTCGAGGGTTCGCTGGTGCAGGTGCCCGACACCGAGGCGCCGCACTCCTCGGCGACGACGCAGACAGGCTGGTCGCGCGGACCAGTCTCCGTGACTCTGCAGTCGCAAGACACGACGACGGGCGTCAAGGCCATCTATGCAGGTTCCACAGGTGCCCAGCCCTCGGCAATCACCACCTACACCGCACCTATCGCGGTGACCGCCGAGGGGCAGACCGTCATCAACTACTACGCTGTCGACCAGCGTGGCAACCGCGAGACCACCCAGTCGGTCACCGTCCGAGTCGATGACACTCCGCCCGTCACCAATAGCACGGCTCTCACGAGCTATACGGGAGCGGCCTCGATCGCGCTGCTGCCGTCGGATGCCTTCTCGGGAGTGGCAACCACGCGCTACCGGATCGATGGCGGCGCATGGACGACCGGCACCGCCGTTTCGGTCCCCTATGCCGTCGGTAGCCATGTACTCGAGTGGTACTCCGTAGACAACGTAGGCATCAGCGAGACTCTGCAGAGCGCCTCATTCACGATGTTCGCGCGGAGTGAGCAGTCCGACCCCCGCGTCACCTACCGTGGGTCATGGACCACGACCTCGCACGCGTCTCACTCGGGAGGGACTGTAGTTCGGACAACGGGACCTGCGCCGTCCGTCGCCTATGTCACCTTCAGGGGAACCGGCATCCAGCTCATCGGTATGAAGTCCGCCCAGTCGGGCATCGCGAACGTCACCGTCGATGGTGGTGCGACGATCCAGGCGGACCTCTACTCCGTGACGACGCAGTACAAGTCGTCGCTGTGGAGCGTGCAGGGGCTCGCCGACACCACGCATACCGTATCCTTCGCCTATAGCGGTCTGATGAATGCCGGCTCGACCGGCGCGGCAGTCAACCTGGACGCCGTCGACATCGTCGGCGCCCTCTCTGCGGACTCAGAGCCGCCCGTGTCGAGTTCCTCGGCGAGCGGGGTCTGGCGGACCTCGCCCGAGGTCGTGACACTGACCAGCACAGAGACGCGCACCTGGGTCACAGATATCCGCTACCGGGTGAACGGTGGGGCCTTCGGAAGCTACACCGGTCCGTTCACGGTCAGCGGCGAGGGTGACAGCCTCATCGAGTACTAC
>CAZSLI010000021.1:27247-41425 GCA_964607705.1 uncultured Eubacteriales bacterium | reverse complement strand
TTCGTCCAGGCGATCCCCTACGGCGTTCGCGACGACCGTGTCCATCTGCCCACGCAGGTGCTCGCCGAGAACGTGGCCGCGTGCGACGACCGCAGCGTCCTACTTGCCACGCTGCTCACGCATGAGGGCTACGACACTGCGCTGTTCGCCCTCGACGGTCTTGCGCACGCCGCGGTCGGCGTTCGCAGCGACGGCCCCGGGTTCGAGGGCACAGGCTACGCCTTCATCGAGACGAACCAGCCCGCTTTCGTGGGGGAGGCCGGCAGCCGTTACGGCTCGTACGCGCCATGGCGCTTCGCGCCGCAGGTCGTACGGGTGGGCAGCGGGAAGATGTATCGCGCCGAGCACGAGGCGGCCTACATCGCCACGACTCTGCGGGCGGCCAAGGACCTCGCGCGCCGGCTCGCCCCCTACACCCGCCTCGCCCGCACCGGGCCCGTCCAGTGGAGGCCTGCCTACGCGGAAGCTGCCGAGGAGCGCGAGCGCGCTCTTCAGACGGTGCGCCTGATCGAGGCCTACGACTACGATCGCGCCTCCCTCTACCGCGTCCTGAAGGGCGGTTCGGGCAGCAGGCTCTGACTCCGCCGCTGAGCGCCGACGAACGGACGCTTCTCGGCTGCACGCGCGGGTACCTACTCCTACAGGAGGTGACCCACGATGGAGATCAGAGATCGCATCACCGAGAAACTCAACGAACGGCGTGCGGAGATGGCGCAGCGCGCCGAGGAGAGCCGTGAGGCCATGGCTCTACGCGCCGAGGCGATTCGCGAGCGATTCGCCGAGAACGTCACACAGGAAGCCGTGACCAACTTCGTCGGCTGGACGCTCGTGTCGACCGGCGTGGCGTGGGGTGTCACCGATTGGACGAGGGGCAACCGCGTCTGGCGCAGCCTCATACTCCCGATCGGGCTGATGGTGCTCGGTACCGTGTTCCTCAGTGGCGGTCGCGCCTGGCACCGGCGCTCGATGCACATCAGCGAAGCCGAGGAACGCGTGCTGGCCGAGCTCAAGGCGCTCGATCCGTTCGCGCGCTTCCGCATCCTGCGGGACGTGGCCGACGAAGCCGTGCCGTTCGTTCGCCACATATCCGTTCGCAACTAGAACCGCAGGCATCACGCAGTCTCCGGACGCCTCGCCACGTGCGAGGCGTCCGTGCGTTACGCTGTCGGTAACCCCATCGCCGAGGACAAGGCCGGACACGTGACCGATGCCCGTACGCTGCTCGAGTTGAGCGATGCCGTCGTAGTCCGCGACGGCCGCGAGATCCTGCACGTCGACTCGCTGGCGTTTCGAGAGGGTGAGCACGTCGCCATCCTCGGCCCGAACGGAGCGGGGAAGTCGACGCTCATCGGGCTGCTGACGCGAGACATCTTGCCGCTATGGCGGGAGCGGCCGCCGGTGCGCTTTCTCGGGCAGGAGCGCATCGAGCTTGCTGAGGCGCGGCGGCTTCTCGGCATCGTGTCGAGCTCATGGCAGGACGTCGTGGACGTACACCTGCCCGCGTTCGAGGTCGTGCTCGGAGGCCGATTCGGAGCGCTGGGAGTGCCGCCTCACCTGCGAGCACAGGTCACCGACGCCGATGAAGCCGCGGCCAACTCGGCGCTCGATGAGCTCGGTGTCGCCCATCTGACATCGCGCGACATGACGACGTTGTCGACCGGCGAAGCGCGACGGGTCCTCATCGCGCGGGCTCTCGTCCACGACCCCGCAGTACTCGTACTCGATGAGCCGTGTGCCGGCCTCGACCCCACGGCGGCCTGGCATGTGCGCGCGGCGATGCGGACGCTCGCGCAGCGCGGGCGCACCCTCGTCCTGGTCACCCATCACGTGGAGGACGTAGTGCGCGCCGTCGAGCGCGTGGTGCTCCTGAGTGACGGCCGCATCGCCGCCGACGGCTCCAAGGGCGACGTGCTCACCGGGGAGCGCCTCTCGGGGCTGTTCGGCGTGCCGATCGTGCTTGAGGAGCGGGAGGGCGAATACCGCGCCTGGTAGTGGGGTAGGCACTGGTCATGGAAACTCCAACCAGCATCGTGTCGTTCGTCTCCATCGCTTTTGAGGCGGTGGGCGTCGCCGTCATCATCGGCGGCTTCTTCTATGCGCTGTGGACGGCGTACCAGGCGGCGTCGCGGGGCGACTCGGCGTATGAGGCGATGCGCGCGACCTTTGGTAGGGGCGTGCTCCTGGGGCTCGAGATCCTCGTCGCAGCCGATATCATCCGCACCGTGACGGTCGAGTTGACGATCGCAAGCCTCACCTCGCTTGCGATCCTCGTCGCGGTGAGAACCTTCCTGTCGTGGTCGCTCGAGGTCGAGATCGAGGGACGCTGGCCGTGGCAGCGCGGGAGCGCGCCGTCCGGAAGGGCGGTCCCGTCCGGCCGAGATGCCGATCCTTCCGCCCGTCCGACCTAGGGGCAGGGACACTCCGGGGCCGTCCGCGCGAATACCCGTTGATTTTCGCCCACCGCGTATTACTATGAACTCGTAGACGAATTTACTGCCAGCGGAAGTAGAGGTTTTCCTTGCCGGTTCGTCGCGCGATACTCGGCCTGCTCCACCAGCGTCCACGCCATGGGTACGACCTCCGAGAGGCCTACGTGGCGATCGTCGGCGGAGCGAGCGTTTGGGACCTCAAGCCCGCGCAGGTCTACACGACACTTCAGCGCCTCGAGCGTGACGGCCGCATCGAGCCGGCCGAAACCGGCCGCTTCGGCGGACCCGAACGCACGGTCTACCGGCTCACGGACGACGGCCGGCGCGAGCTTGCCGCATGGTTCTCGGAAGGGGTGCACGGGGAGCAGCTGCGTGACGCCTTCTTCGTGAAGCTCATGCTCGCAGTGTCGACACCAGAAGCCGATGCCCGCGAGGTCCTCCGCATCCAGCGCACGACGCTCTATCGCGACCTGCATGCGCTCACCGCACGCCGGTCGTCGCTCGACCGCGACACCGCACTCGCCAAGTCGCTATTGCTCGACAAAGCGGTGATGCACCTCGAGGCCGACCTGCGCTGGCTCGACATGGTCGAGGCGCGGCTCGGCGACATCGAACGCCAGCCCATCCCGCTGCCCACGGCAAAGCGCCGCGGCCGTCCGCCCAAGACGGTCGACACCGACGATCCCGGACCACCCGGTGCTGCGGACCTGCGTGAAGCGCTCTAACTCGCACGTGGAATATCTGCCGAGACACCACCATCAGAGAGGCACCCGATCATGGCGATCGTAGAAGCACGAGGGCTCACCAAGGTGTACGGGAGTGGCGACACGGCCGTCACCGCGCTCGATAGCGTCGACCTGTCGGTTGACTCCGGCGAGTTCGTCGCCGTGATGGGTCCTTCCGGCTGTGGCAAGTCGACGCTACTCAACCTTCTCGGCGGGCTCGACTCGCCCACCGGCGGCGACATCTTCATCGACGGCACCAACGTCGCGCAGATGAGTGACGATGAGATCACCAAGCTGCGCCGCCGCCGCTTCGGTTTCGTGTTCCAGTTCTTCAACCTCATCCCGGTCCTCAACGCCACCGAGAACGCCGCACTACCCCTTACCCTCGACGGCATGCCATCGGCGCAGGGTCGCGCGAAGGCCGAGGAGTGGCTGAAGCGGGTGGGTCTCGGAGACCGGCTTCTGAACCGCCCCGACCAGCTCTCGGGCGGCCAGCAGCAGCGCGTCGCTGTTGCGCGCGCCCTCGTCACCGACCCCGCACTCCTGCTCGCCGATGAGCCCACCGGCAACCTCGACAGCCGAAGCAGCGAGGACATCGCCGGTCTGCTCAAGCAGGCGTCCGACGTGTGGGGCCGCGCGATCCTGATGGTGACCCACGACCCTCGCATCGCCGCGCACGCGCACCGCATCGTGTTCATGCAGGACGGCCACATCACCGACGACACGAAGATCGCCGGCTCCGATGAGGCGCACTCGGCGATGGAGAAGGCGGGGCTGCTGTGAGCGTGTCTTTGACCCTCGCCTGGCGCTACCTGTGGGGTCGCAAGCTTCGCACCGCGCTCACCACGCTTGCCATAGTCTTCGGCGTGGCGATCATCTTTGGCCTCAACGGCATGCTGCCCGGCATGATCGACGCCTTCACGCGCTCCATACTCGGCGCTGCCGGACAGGTGGATCTCTCGGTCACCAGCGCCAGCAGCGGCTACTTCGACACCACCGTCGCCGAGGAAGTGGCGGCAGTGAACGGTGTGGCCGCTGCCACGCCGCTGCTCCGCAGGACGATCGCCATGCCGCTCGACAGCGACGTGCGCTCGATCATGCTGACCGGCATCGACCCGCGCACCGCGTCGAAGGTGAAAGGTTTCGAGCTCTCGGCTGGCAGGATGCTCGCGCCGGGCGACCGGGGGAACACCGTGCTCGGTGCGGACACGGCCGCGAAGCTCAACGCGCGGCTGGGTAGTCACGTCACCATTCCCACCGTCGCCGGAACTCGCCAGTTCGTCGTGGTGGGGCTCCTCGGCACGGCTTCGACACCCGGCTCGCCGGAGGTCTACGTCACCATTGCGGACGCCGGTCAGATGGTGGGACAGCCGGGCAAGGCGAATACCGTCGAAGGCCGGCTGGCGACCGGCGCGGACCGCGCGACCGTCGAGGCCGCCACGCGGCGGGCGCTAGGCAGCGACTACACCGTCGGCGGCCTGTCGACGGAGAGTCAGCTGCTTGCCTCGCTCAAGGTGAGCCGCTTCGCATTCACCATGTTCGGCGTGTTCGCCCTTATCATGGGCGGGTTCATCATCCTCAACACGTTCAGGACGCTCGTCTCCGAGCGCCGGCACGACATAGGCATGCTGCGCGCGATAGGCGCGTCGCGAAGGACCATCCTCAACGTGTTCATGTTCCAAAGCGTCGTGCAGGGCCTTCTCGGCACGGCCGTGGGGATCGGCGCCGGCTACCTGCTTGCGGCGGCCGGCATCGCAGGCATCGCTCCCATCTGGCGCGACACGCTGCACCTCGATATCACCATCGTCCCGACCTTCACCATGGGCACGTGGGCCGCAGCCATCGTTCTCGGCGTGGGCATCACGGTGCTCGGCGCTATCATCCCTGCGCGCCAGGCCGCGCGCATCACGCCGCTCGAGGCGCTTCGACCGCAACTGGCCGAGGTCACGGAACGCGGGCACCGTCGAGCGGTGGTGATCGGTTGGGTCGTGCTGGCAGCGTCGGTGCCGCTACTTCTGATCAGGCAGTCGACCGCAGTAGGGTTCGGGGCGGTGCTGTTCCTTGTGGGGCTGATCATGGTCGCACCGGCACTGATCGAGCCGCTCTCCAACGTATTGTCTCGCGTCATCCAGCCCGTATCGCCTGCGACGGCCGACCTCGCGAGCTCGAATCTCACCCGCCAGCCAGGACGGGCGGCAGCCACCGCCTCGGCGATTCTGATCTCGCTCGCCGTCGTGGTCTCCATGGTCGGACTCATCGCGTCGATCTTCGCGGGCTTCTTCGACTACATCGACAAGTCGCTTGGCAGCGACTTCGTCACGATCCCGCAGGGACTGCTGCTCGGCGGTGGCAACGTGGGTGCGGATCAGAACCTGGTCGACCAGATCGCGAACACCCCCGGCATCGCCGACGTCGCGACGATGCGGCTTGGGCTGGCCAAGATCAACAACGGCGAGGTGCAGGTCGTCGGCATCGACCCGGTCGGCTATCCCAAGGTGGCCTCGTTCACGTTCTCGGGCCAGACCAATGCGTCCGACGTGGCGAAGCTCGGAAGCGGTCGGACGATGCTCGTCAACGGTATCTACGCCGCACAGAACGGAATCAAGCCGGGGCAGACGCTCAAGGTCGAGACGCCCAACGGTCTCAAGTCGTACAAGGTGCAGGGCATCGCCACCGACTACCTCAATGCGAAGCTGGCGACCACCTACATCTCGCAGGCGAACCTCTCGAAGGATTTCGGCATCGAATCGAATGTCATGGTGCTTGCCAACGCCGAGCCAGGGGCGTCGGTGCCCGTGGTGAAGAGCCGCCTCGAGAGGACGCTCGCCGACTTCCCGCAGTTCATCTTGTACGACTCTGAGTCGTTCAAGGCATCGCAGGTCAAGATCTTCGACCAGACCCTCGTCATCTTCTACACGTTCATCGGTATGCTCGCCCTGCCCACGCTCTTGGCGCTGCTCAACACTCTTGCCATCAGCGTGCTGTCGCGCACGCGCGAGATAGGCATGCTGCGCGCGGTCGGCGCCACGCGGAGGCAGATCCGCGGAATGGTGGTCGCCGAGTCGTTGCTGCTGGCAGCCGTCGGCGTGCTGTTCGGCATCGTAGGGGGAGTGGCATTGGGTTACGCGCTCGTCTATGCGATGAACGCGACCGGGTTCGTGATGCCGTACTTCTTCCCCTGGGCCGGGATCGTCACCGCGACGGTGGCCGGGTTTGCTTTCGCGTTGCTGGCCGCGCTGATCCCGTCCCGGCAGGCTGCACGGCTCGATATCGTGGCCGCACTGCACTACGAGTAGGCGTCAGCCGATTCCGAGCCGCTTGCGCACGGCGTGGCTCCGCAGCTCGCGGAGCGCGTCGCGCGCTATCCATCGCGCCGACTTCGAATCGGGATGCTGCTCGAGGATGCGCTCGGCGCAGTCGATGGCCGCCTCATTGAGCGAAGCGCTGCTCTTCCCGATCTGCCTGAGCGCCCAGTTCACACCCTTCTTCACGTCGTTGCGCTCGTCGGTGCACTCGCGCTCGATCAGATTGAGGAAGGGGAGGTAGCGCTCCTCGGCAGCCGTCTTGTCCTTGAAGAGCTGGACCGCGACGACGAAACCGGCCCGCTTCACGTAGGTCTCCGGGCGGCCGCACCACGAGGCGGGCAGCTCCCACGCGAAGGGCACACGCCAGAGCAGATTGCCGCAGAGCTGGTCGCACGTGTCCCACGAGTCGAGGTCGAGCGCCCACGACTCGGCCTGCTCGCGCGCTACGAGGGGTGGCTGGTCGATCACGGTCGCCATGATCCGCGCCTCGTGCAAGCCACTCGCCCACAACTCCAGCGCGAGCGCGTGCAGAGCCGGCTTGTCGCGTCCCAGCTCGCGCTTCGCGTCGCGGGCGAGCCCGCGCACCACCGGCATAGTGACGCCGAGCGTGCCCACGGTCGAGATGCCGAACCGATGCATTCCCGCCACGTTCTCCGCATTGGCGTTCGCCTTCAGCTCGCCGAGGATCCGCTCGGCAAACTGCGGTATGTCCTCCGTCATCCGACCTCCCTCACGTCGACACCCGGTCGTATGATACGCAGCATCGTCAGGCTTACAGGTCTGTCCGCCGGGTCCGGAGGTTCGATGAAGCGTTGCATGGCACTGGTTCTCATGATCGCCTCGACGGCGTTGGTGGCGTGCATGGCGCGCCCGACACCGCCCCCGCCGGCCGAGCAGCCGACGGCTGCCCCAGTCTCGATCGAGGGCATACAGCCTATGACGACCTCCGAGAAGGCTGCGATCGACGCCAGCTTCCCGCCGGAAGTCCCCGTCGTGAGGGGAGTCGTCCAATCGGGCAAGGCACAAGGACCTGATGCCTGGGACTACTCGCTCATGTCGTACGAAGAACCCGCCTCGGTCGCCGAGTGGTACCGACAAGCCTACCGTGGCCGGTCCTGGGAGCTGGTCTCGGACCGCGCGCTGGAGACCGGGGAAGCTGAGCTCACCTTCCAGAAGGGGGGCGCCCAATCGCGGTTGACGATAGGGCGCCAGGCTGGTGCGACGAGGGTCGATGCCATCGTCGGCGTTGGCGCTCCGGTGCTCGAGACGCAGTGACCGCCATCACGGTTCCGTGACGCTCTGGCGCGCTCCTCGCTGGACTCCTCTGTTGCGCCAGCCGATACTGAACCCGAGGCGCGATATGAAAGAGGGTGTCCGTAGCTTGAAGAAAGCACACGTGATCATTGCCTGCCTGCTGGTCGCGGCGATCGCCGTACCTGCCGGGGCATGGGCGTTGGTCGTCACGACCGACGATGACATTCCGGGCGTTCCCATCACCGCGTCGCCTGTGAGCGGCACCGTCGACTACATCAACGACATGGACGACGTGTACTCGGTCAACCTCGTCCAGGGGCAGACTCTGTACGCCTCGACCGCCGCGCCGAGTCTCACCGACGTCGACCTCTACCTCTGGGGGCCCAACACGCGTTCGAAGCTCGGAACGGAGCCTGCGGTCGCGCTCTCCGAGACTGCGGGGTCGTCGAGTGAGCGGTTCTTCTACACCGCACCGGCCACCGGCCGCTACTACCTGGATGTCTGGGCGTTCGACGACAAGCGTGCCACTCCTGGCGATATCGCTTACACGCTCACGTATGGCTTCCCCGATGACCAGCCGGCCGTTACGGCAGCCGCGCCCACCATTTGCGCCTGGGGAGCCTCACCCGCGGTCACCGGAATCGTGCGTGACTCCCAGGGAAGCCCCATCGCCGGTGCCCAGGTCAACGTCTACGCTCGCCCCGCGGGCAAGACGACGTTCACCAAGGTCGCCGCAGGAACGGCGGATGCGTCGGGGGCGTACGCGGTCCCGGTCAAGCCGGCCTTGACGACCACCTATCGCGTGCGGTCGCTCGGCGGGACCAAGTACTTCGACGCGGTCAGCAACGACGTCAAGATCATGCCGAAGGCCTATCTCAGCACGCCGGCTACGACGAGCCGCGTCTACCGCGGGCGCACCTTCTCGGCGACGGGATACCTGAAGCCGCGACACGCTTCGGGCGCCAGGACCGTCAAGCTCACCTGCTACCGCAAGGAGAGCGGCCGCTGGAAGGCGCGCAAGACGGTCTACGCGACGAACTCCAACTACAGCTCGTACACCAAGTACTCTGCGAGGCTTGCGCTCCCGTACACGGGCAGCTGGAAGATCGTCGCCTCCGCTGCGACGGACGCCTACAACGCGGCAGGCTCCTCTGCCGGAAGGTACGTCTACGTCCGTTAACGTGTTATAGATGGCGGTTATCAGGCAAGAATTTACCGGAAGGAGCTTCCATCCGGGTCTCCTGCCGCCACCTGCAAGGAAGGGATAGTTCGTATGAATCTTCTACGGTCACCTGTCAGGGCCGCGGTAGCTATTGCGGTCGTCTCCATGCTGGTACTGCCGACCGCAGCGTTCGCCGAGAAGTCCACCAAGTCGCCGCACGCCGCCGGCCCGGTCACCTATTCGGTCGCTGCTGAGCCTGCAGACAATAACGTCGCCGGCGCGATGACGCTCCTGTTGGAGCCGACGTACAACAACGGCTCTCTCAGCGCCGAGCCAGCTCTCTCGCCGAGCGACCCGTGGGACATCTACACGGTTCACCTGACCGCCGGGCAGAAGTTCTACGCGAGCATGACCGGCGCGGGCGGAACCGATTTCGACCTGTTCTTGTTCCCACCCGGCACCACGGACGTGGATACCCAGCCCTATGTCTGGGATTCGAGCAACACCAACGTCTATCCCGAGCAGTTCACCTACGTGGCCCCGGTCGAGGGTGACTACTACCTCGGCGTCAACGCCTTTGAGGGCATCGGCACCTACGTGATGCTCGCCAACGTCGCGACAGCCGACCCCGACGACCAGATACCCGCCGCGGGCGGGGGCGTGGTGCTTCCCACCTCGCCAGTCACCGGCACGCTGAACCGCTACAGCGATCAGGACGACGTCTACAAGATCATGTTGAGCGGCGTCGGCAAGGTGAAGTACGAGCTCTCGGGCCCGGCGGCCGCCGACTTCGACGTCTACGTCTACAGCCCCGACAAGACGAGCGTCTTCTCGGACACGCCCATGGCGAGCTCGGACGGCTTCACGTCGAGTGAGTCCGGAAGCTTCGAGGCGACCACTACGGGCTGGCACTACATCGACATCTACAGCGCCTTTGGTTCGGGCGACTACTCCTTCAAGTACATGGTCGGTCAGTACACCAAGCTCAGTATGCTGACCGCTCCTGTGATCGCCTACAACGGGACCGCGTCCATCTCGGGCGCCCTCACGACGGTCGAGGGTGACGCCCCTGTCGGCAACGCGCGCGTCACGCTCGAGGCACGCCCCGTAGGCAGCAGCACCTGGACTCCCGCCGACGAGACCACCACGACGCTGGCCGGCGGCTACGAGTTCGCCCACAAACCCGCCGCCGCGACCGACTACCGCGTCCAGTACGCCGGTGAGGCGGGCGTCTACACCTTCGTCACCAGCGATGTCGTGCGCGTGGCGCCCAAGGTCTACCTGACCCGCCCGTCGACGCCGAGCCACGCTCACCAGTACGTGAAGTTCACGTCCGTCGGCTACTTGCGTCCGCGCCACTCGTCCGGCTCGCACGTGGTGAAGATCTACGCGCAGCGTTACGAGCACGGACGCTGGGTCACCCGCAAGTCGTTCTCCACCACGACCTCCACCTACAATGCGACGACCTCGCGGTACTCGGCACGCTTCAGCCTTCCGTACACGGGCAAGTGGCGCCTCATGTCCCGCTACGCCGCCACGTCGAAGTACGCGGCCACCGATTCGGTGTTCAGGTACGTGACGGTGTACCGCTAGAAATCGTTCTCGCAGGGAAGATCAGCCCGGGCGGCCCATCAGTGGTCGCCCGGGCTTTTGTTCGTCTGATGTAGTCTCCGTATTGGCGTGACAATCGCTGTCAGGATGGTCAGGATGACCCGCCGAGTAACCAGAGGACTGTTGGTGGTCGCCCTCGCCACCGCGCTTGCGCCGGTAGGTGGGGTTGCCGTCGCTCGCCCGCAGGGCCCGACGAGCGCCACCGTGGCGGGCGACCAGGTCATCCTCGGCATCGAGCGCGGGCACAAGGACGGGGCGCTCGACTCGGCGAATGAAGCCGGCGCTCGGCTGGTCAAGAGCGGGGGCCACGACAAGTTCATCGTCGTCGAGCCCGCACCCGGCCAGACTGCCGAGGAGCTCGCTCGTTCACTCGCCGACGAAGACGGCGTGACGTACGCAAGCCCGTCGATCGAAGTGCGTCAGGCGTTCGTCCCCTCGGACTCCGAGTACCCGAGCCAGTGGCACCTTCCCGCTATCGGGGCGCCGGCAGCTTGGGACATCACCCGCGGGTCCTCCGCGGTCAAGATCGCGATCGTCGACTCGGGCGTGGACCTGGGTCACCCGGATCTGATCGCGAACATCGACCGTGTCCATGACTGGGATTTCGTCTCCGGCGATTCCAACGCCCAAGACGGCACCGGACATGGCACGCACGTCGCGGGCATCGCGGCAGCGCGCATCGATAACGGCACGGGCGTCGCCGGTGTGGCCGGCCGATGCACGATCCTTCCTGTGCGGGTCATCGGAAACGACGGCTCGGGGTCCGATTACGACGTCGCCGACGGCATCATGTACGCCGCCGACCAGGGCGCTGACGTCATCAACCTCTCCTTGGGGGCGTTCAGGTCGGCGCCCGTCATCGCGAACGCCGTCACGTACGCGCGTGCGCATGGCTCGATCATCGTTGCGGCTGCGGGTAACGCGAACAGCAGCGCCCTGTGGTATCCGGCTGCGTACCGCGGAGTGATCGGGGTAGGGGCCACCACGATCGACTCGACGCGCGCCGCCTACTCGGACTACGGCTCGTACGTGGATATCGCGGCACCGGGCGGCGACGCGAGCGGCCGGATACTCTCCACCACGTTTGACAGCGGCTACGGGTGGATGGCCGGTACCTCGATGGCGGCGGCAGTGGTCAGCGGCGTGGTCGGTCAGTTGAAGTCGGTTCATCCGACGTGGAGCGAGGCCGAGGTGGTCAACGCGCTGCAGCGTTCCGCGGTGGATCTAGGCCCAGTAGGGCGGGACGACTACTTCGGTTGCGGGCTGGTTCGTGCCGACGGCGCACTGAACGTCACGATGTCTGATGACGAGATCCCCGGTCTGTCGCTTCCCGCTCCTCCCGTCTTCGGTCGGGTCGATGCCGCGACGGACGCGCATGACGTATTCGCGGTTCGGCTGTCCGCCGGCCGCACCATCAAGATCAAGCTCTCGGATTCCACGAGCGCGGACACGCAGGTGCGTCTACTCGGTCCCGGCTCGGTGAGCGTGGCTGACGCTGACGTGGTCGCTGCGTCGAGCGGCGGCGCCTATCCGCGCGTCATGAGCTACAAGGTGGGGGCGAGCGAAAACGCCACGTACTACGTGGACGTCACCACCTCTGGCACCCGGGGTACCTACACGCTTGACTGGGCGGTCGGCTACCCGACGACCATCACGGCCCGCCCGTCCGCGGCGGTGGTCGGCTACGGCGGCAAGGTCACGCTGTCAGGAGTCACCACTGCTGAGATGGGAAGCACCGTGGGCTCGACGGTCCAGATCGAACGGCGCACCAGCGGGCGCCCGTGGGTACGGGTGGCCCAGGCCCGCGTGGACGATTCGGGCGTCTACTCGGCGACGGTGCCGCTCACCACTAACAGCTACCTGCGCGCCCGCCTGGTCCCTCAGGGCGAGTACCTCGAGTCATACAGCGCCCCTTCGGCCGTGGGCGTCCGGGCATCGCTCACGCGGCCAGCCACGCCTACCTGGGTGCGGGCGCGTGCGGCGTTCCGTCTCTCCGGCTATCTCCGTCCGAGGCATCCTGCGGGACAGCGCTCGGTAAAGGTACGATGCTTCCGTTCCGAAAATGGTAAGTGGGTGCTGCGACGCACCGTGTACGCGAAGAACATCACGGTGTCGTCGTACACGAAGTACTCGGCACTCACGTCATTGCCGTATCGTGGGCGCTGGAAGTTGATCGCGAGCGTCGAGGGCGACGCCACGCACGTCAAGACCTACTCGGCCGCGAGGTACCTCACGGTCAGATAGGCTCGGAGGAATCGATGCTGAAGACAGTCCACTCAGTCTTCCGTGCGGGGCTCGCTGCGTTCCTGGCGCTGGCACTGGCGGTTCCGGTGTTCGGTGCACCCGCTTCAGCATTCGCGGTGGCGCCGGCCGACGACGAGATACCCGGCGTCGCG
This sequence comes from uncultured Eubacteriales bacterium, assembly GCA_964607705.1. Taxonomy (GTDB): domain Bacteria; phylum Actinomycetota; class Coriobacteriia; order Anaerosomatales; family PHET01; genus CAZSLI01. The sequence goes on along the minus strand of CAZSLI010000021.1, from coordinate 28,543 downwards.
CTTCCGGCATCACCCGTGGTCGACTCCCTCGACGAGATCACCGACTCTCATGACGTCTACGCGGTGGAGCTCACCGCAGGCCAGTCGTTCTCGGCGACGCTCACGGCCGACGCAGGCACTAACTTCGATCTGCATCTGTTCAACGACTCAGCGACCACCGTCGATGACATCGACCTCTGGGTAGACAGCGGCACGGTCGGCAATCCCTGCGAGCTCACCTACACCGTGGCGACCTCGGGCACGTACTACCTCGACGTCGATGCTTTCGGTGGCGTTGGCGCATACACACTCACGTGGGAGACCGCGACCGCCCCCACCCCCTCCGATGACGACATCCCTGGGCTTGCGCTCGACGGCTCGCCGGTGTCCGGCTCGCTCGACGACGTCGCCGATCCCAACGACGTCTTCTCGTTGCAGCTCACGGCGGGCGACCGACTGGACGTGACCGTCACCTACGACGAAGCGAGTTTTCCGGAGGACGGACTGGTCACGTACCTGTTCGGCCCGACCGCGGCCAACATCGCAGGGATTCCACTGGCAGTGGTGCAGCCTACTCGGAACCAGCTCACCTACTTCGCCACCGAGGCAGGAACGTACTACCTGGACCTCTACGCGATGTACGGCGCCGGTGACTATCAGCTGACCTACTCGATCTCGCGAGGAGAACTCTCGGACGGGGACAACGACATCCCGACCGCGCGGGACCTGCCTGCGTCACCGGTCGCCGGCATACTCGGCATGACTAACCTCGATGACGTCTTCAGCGTCCCGCTCATACCGGGCCAGACCTTCAGGATGCAGTTCGGTTCAAGCGAGGCTGCGCTTCTGGCCTCTCTGTTCGGCCCTGACGCCACGAGCATCGTCGACCTCGACAAGATCGTGCAGGAGTCGTCCGGCGGGGCGCTGACTTACGTCGCCGACCGAGATGACAACTACTTCCTCGACGTCAACTCGCCTGACGGCACGGGTGGGTCGTACGAATTCACCTGGTCGGTCGAGCGCGCGCCCACCAGGCTAACCGTGTCGACGGTCGTCCCCGAGGTCGACTACGACGGCGATCGGGTGAGCGTGGAGGCCACGCTCACCCGATCGGCGGACGGTGCAGCGCTCGCGGGCAAGACGGTCACCCTGGAGAAAGACGAGACAGAAGATGCCGTCGGCTGGCTACCGGTGGCGTCGTATCAGACCGACGCAGACGGGGCCGTCACGTGCACTGACAAGGCCGTGTCGAAATCGAAGTACCGCGTCGTGTTCGCCGGAGACACCGACTACGCCGAATCGAATGCGGAGGCGGGG
>CAZSLI010000021.1:0-27147 GCA_964607705.1 uncultured Eubacteriales bacterium | reverse complement strand
TGAGGTTCGCGTTGCCGTATCGCGGGCGCTGGAAGCTCGTCGCTCGCGTGCAAGGCGACACCACCCACGCGACGACGTACTCATCGGGGCGCTACCTCACGATCAAGTAGCGGCCCGGGCCCTTCGCGAACGACGGCATGTCCGCCTACAGCCTTGGCGCCCAGTCGCGAGCCACCTGGTCGCGCTAGCTAGCGGCGGCGGGGCTGGCGGCGCATGACGCGGCCGCCGAAGACGCTGCGTGACGCCTTCTTGGTGGGCCTGCCTGCGAACGGCACGATGCGGCCGTCGCGGTACGGGAAGCCGGGGACGTCTTCGATCGGGATCAGCTCGCCGAGCAGATACTCGATCTCGCGGAACTGCGTCATCTCGTCCGGACCCAGAAGCGTGATCGCGTAGCCACTTGCTCCGGCGCGCGCCGTGCGGCCGATCCGGTGGACGTAGTCCTCGGGGTTCTCCGGCACGTCGTAGTTCACGACGTGGTCGATGTCGGAGATGTCGATGCCGCGCGCGATGATGTCGGTCGCGACGAGCACGTCCACTTTGCCTTCACGGAACCGCTCGAGCGCGCTGTCACGCTGTTGCTGCGTGCGGTCCGCGTGCATGACCGCCACGTTGAAGCCGTCCTTCTCGAGGATCGTCCGAACGAGGTCGGCGCGGCTCTTGGTCTTGGTGAAGACGAGCACGCGGTCGGCGCCGCGGTCGCGGATGAGCGCCGCCAGCAGCTCGGGCTTCTGCGACTGTTCGACTGGCATGATCGCCTGCTCGACGCGGTCGGCCGTACTTCCTCGGCGGGCGATCTCGACGTAGGCGGGATCGTGCAGCATGCGGCCCACGATCTGCGTGATCTCCTCGGACAGCGTCGCCGAGAAGAGGAGGTTCTGCCGCTCTTTGGGCAGGAAGCCGAGGATGCGTCGCACGCTCGGCCAGAAGCCCATGTCGAGCATGCGGTCGGCTTCGTCCAGCACCAGCACGCTCACTGCCGAGAGGTCCACGTCCTTGCGTTCGACGAGGTCGATGAGGCGGCCCGGCGTGGCCACGAGCACCTCGATGCCGGCCTTCACCTTCGCCACCTGCGGCCCGTACTTCACGCCACCTACGACCACCGCGACGCTCTGGCCGGTATGCGTGCCCACAGCCGAGGCCACCCGCTCGATCTGCGCGGCGAGCTCGCGCGTGGGTGTGACCACTAGCGCGATCGGCCGCCCGTCGCCCTTGCCGATGCGCTGCATCAGCGGGAGCGTGAACGCGGCCGTCTTCCCCGTGCCGGTCTGAGCGGCTGCGACGACGTCGCGGCCGTCGAGCACCAGCGGGATGGCCTGTTCCTGGATCGGTGTGGGGCCCTCGTATCCGAGCGCTTCGACAGAGGCGAGGATCTCCTCGCTCAAACCCAATTCTGAGAATTCCATGGCCACAGTATAGGGGTAAGGGGGCGGACGGTGCTTCTACTGCATACCGCCGAGGCCGTCAGGTAGACTCGGATGCATGGCACAGACGTTCATAGGCGCGTTCACGGCGGTCATCATCCCGCTCTACGCGGTGTTCGTGGTCGCCCTGCTGATCTACGACGAGCGTGACCCTTCGACCACGCTCGCATGGGCGCTCCTACTCCTTACCCTTCCTGGCTTGGGATTGGTGCTCTACCTGCTCTTCGGCAGGAACTGGAAGCGGATCAGCGAGAGTGATCGTCGCCTCGCGAAGGCTCGTGAGCTCGGGAGCAGCCAACTGGCGCCGCTCTATGCCGAGTGGGCCGAGGCCGGCGCTCGGCACCTCGAGTCGCAGCCGGTGTTCGCGACGCGGCTCGCACACGCGATCACGCGTCAGAACGGCACCGGGCTGCTTCCTGCCACGCAGTTCCGCCTCATGACCAAGGGCGCCGACAAGTTCCCGGCGCTGTTCGAGGACATCGAGCGCGCCACGGAGTCGATCCATCTCGAGTACTTCATCTGGGAGAGCGACGAGCTCACGGGCCGGTTGTGTGAGCTGCTCGCGCGCAAGGTGGCCGAGGGCGTGCAGGTTCGTGTCCTCTACGACTGGGTGGGCTCGCTGCCGTTCAAGAAGCACCAGCTGAACGCTCTCAAGGCCGCGGGAGGGAAGGTCTATCCCGACATCGCCCACCTGAGTCGGGTGAACTACCGCAACCACCGCAAGATGGCGATCATCGATGGCCGTATCGGTTACACCGGCGGCATGAACATGGGCCAGGAGTACATCGACGGCCTGCCCCGGTACGAGTCGTGGCGCGACACGCACGTGCGCTTCGAGGGCCCGCTCGTGGCCGAGCTCCAGCGGATGTTCGCCGAGCAGTGGTTCCGCGTGGTGCGCGAATCGCTGTTCGCCGAGCGCTACTTCCCGCCGCTCTCGGTTGCCGAGGACGCGCGCGTCTTCTGGTCGCAGATGACCTATTCCGGCCCCGAGTCGCCGCTTGAGGAGATCCGCAACGCCTTCCTGCTGGCGATCTTCTCGGCAGAGGAGCGGGTCCGGATCCAGTCGCCGTACTTCGTGCCGGACGAGCCCATCTTGCAGGCGCTCGTCACGCAGGCGCTCGCTGGTGTCGAAGTGGACTTCATGATGACCGGGGTCCCGGACAAGCGCATCGCGTGGAATGCCGCGTTCAGCTACATCGACGACCTCGTCGAGGCGGGCGGCCGCATGCGGCAGTACACGGCCGGCTTCTTCCACGCCAAGGCGATGACGATCGATGGCAAGGTCGCGGTCATCGGCACGACGAACTTCGACGTGCGCAGCTTCATGCTCCACGACGAGCTCAGCGTCTTCATCTACGACGCCCAAGTCGCCGAGGAGCAGGACGCTGCGTTCGAGCTGGACGCCCAGGACTCGTGCGACATCACCGAGAGCACCTACGGCAACTTCTCGCGGTGGCAGAAGTTCCGGAACGCCCTTGCGCGGCTCTCGTCGAGGCTGCTCTAGATACTCGCCACGAGCGCGGCACGTATCCCTGCGGCGAGCCGGTCGCTACGGCGCTGCGACGCGGGCGAAAAGGTCGTTCGCTGCGCTCACCGTAGCCGCCTGCTGGGCCTCAGTCGAAATCTTCGCCTCGCCGTCGCCCGGCTGGTCGCCGTAGTTGCCGAACTGCGCGTGGTTGCCGCCTTGGATGACCACCTCAGCGGCGTCCTTGGGCAGGAAGGCCTTGCCTGCCTGGTGGTTCTCGGCGTCGAGCACCGCATCCTCGGTGCCGTAGACGTCCGAGGCCGACATGTCCTCGCCGCTCAGGTCCGCGCTCTCGGTCGCGTACGCGGCAAGAAGCAGAATGCCGTCACAGTACCCCGGATGGTCAGCGGCATACTGCGCCGCCATCGCACCGCCGAGCGAGTGACCGCCGATCACCCACTCCTTGATCTCCGTGTGCTCGTCGATGACGGCGTCGGCCGCATTCGGGTCGAGAACGGCGAGTGAGAGCGGCATCGGCGTGATGATCACGAAGCGCCCGGTGGCCGCGATCGAGCGAGCGAGCGGCGCGTAGGCACGTGCATCGACGTGGCCGCCCGGGTAGAAGATGAGGCCCTGCTTGCCCTTGGGCGTGACGGGCGTGAACTCCCAGCCAAGGTCGGTCTCGGCAACGTTCACGAGGTCGTTGCTCTGAAGCGACTCCAGCGCGACCGGCGTCGCCTCGAGCGGGTTGAGTCCCCAGATCACGAAGCCGAGTCCACCAACCACGAGCACCACGCCGAGAACGCCGAGTAGAACCAGTAGCCAGCGCTTCACAAGGACTCCTCAGTCTCGAAGCGGGCGAGATCGCGTCCGCCTTCTTCCATAGTGTGCCAGTTGCCTGCGGCGCCTGCCGCGTGGGCGCCGAGTTCGGCATGGAGCATCGCGATCCCGCAGTCGAGTGCCTTGGTGACCGACGGGGTCTCGACCGCGTTGTCCTGACGGATGACGAGCGCTCCGGCAGACATGCGGAAACGCCATGGTTGCCGGTTGACCGCCGACGGTGCGAGGCGAGCGCATTCGACCGCGGCTCTCGCCCACGACGGCCAACTATCGTCGAGGTTCTCGGCGATCTGGTCGACGGGGCGGCGCTTGTGCGCGCGGGCCATGCCGCGCATGAGCTGTTCGCTGAGGTTGAGCTGCGAGGTGGGATAGCCGACCGGAGACACCGCGAAGACCCGCTCGCCGGCAGCCAGCTCGAGCAGGCCGGCCACCTTCTCACGGTCGAAGAAGCCGCCGATCCAGCATGTGCCGAGCCCCAGGCGCGTCGCCTCGAGAAGCGCCGCCTCTCCGGTGTAGCCGAGGTGCCACTGTGCCGCCTTGCCTTGCCCGGCGATCATCACCAGCACGTGCGGGGCCTGGACGACTTTGCCGTAGGAGCCCACGACTCCCCTGAACACGTCGACACCCGGCTCGCGAACGAGAACGATGCGCGCGTCTTCAAAGGGCCTGAACCCCTGGCAGACGGCTTCGAGCTCGTCGAGTTCCGCCCGGCCTACGGTGATGCCGTCGAACGTCCGCCGAGAATGCCGCGTGTTCACGGCCTCGAACCATCCGGCTGCATGGGTGTTGAGGAGCTGTCGGTCCACGGGCATCCTCTCGTCAACGTGATTCGAGGATACCTGACGGCTGCGCTATGCTCCCTGCGAGTTCTCTGAGCCTGTGATGTCCGAGTAACCGAGAGGCCCTTTCGTGGACCCCAGTTTCTTCGTCGACTTGTTCCTGCACCTCGATACGGTGCTCAAGGAGTGGGTCACCACCTACGGCGTGTGGATCTACGCGATGCTCTTCCTCGTCATCTTCCTTGAGACGGGCATCGTCATCACGCCGTTCCTGCCGGGCGACTCGCTCCTGTTCACGGCAGGCGCTCTCGCCGCCGTCGGCGGGCTAAACGTCTGGGTGCTCCTTCTGGTGCTGAGCGCCGCCGCGATCCTGGGCGACGCGTGCAACTACAGCATCGGGCATCGGTGGGGCCGTGGGCTCATAGACTCAGGGAAGTTCTCGCGCATCATCACGGCGCAGCACATCGCCGACACGGAGGCCTTCTTCGAGCGGCATGGCGGAAAGACGATCACGGTCGCCCGCTTCTTCCCGTTCATCCGTACCTTCGCGCCCTTCGTTGCGGGCATCAGCGGTATGGATCGCGTGAAGTTCTCCTACTTCAACATCGCGGGCGGCATCTCCTGGGTGACGCTGTTCGTGGGCGCGGGCTACTTCTTCGGCAACATCCCGATAGTAGAGAACAACCTTGAACTGCTCGTCATCGGCATCGTCGTGGTGACGCTCATTCCCAGCGCGTGGCACGCGACGAAGTCGTGGATCGCGAAGCGCGAAGCGGCCCGTGCTCAGTCAGGGACCGACTCCGACGCTCAGTAGCGGTAGACGGCGGCTACTCCATGGATCGGCGCATCTTCCCCGGTGAACGCGTGCACCTCGCCACCGTGCAGTGCCGTCTCGGCCGCCGCGAGGTCCACGAGGTCCCAGCCGCAGGCCGAGTCGCTCACGGCGGTCGCGTCTCCCTGCTCGCGTAGATAGCGTGGCTGGTCGTCGCAGACCTGCTTCACCTCGAACGTCTGTCTGTCCAATGTCCCGAACGGGCCCACACTGTCGTCGAAGAAGAGCGTCTTCACGCGCCCGGCTGCCGCCGCGGCAACGATCTGACTGGGATCCTGGCTGGCGAGTTCCGAGTCGCCGTTCTCGGTGAGCTCATGGAGATCGGAGTCGACGCCGGCCTCGAGGTGCGGCTTGAGCACTTCAAGAGACGTCTCGTGTATCTGCTTGGGACTCAGGTAGTCGCTCGCCCCCGTCACCTGCTCGCGAACCAGGTTCGCGTAGTGGTTCACCATCCGGTAGTCCGAAAGCTGCCGCTCGATGCCGAAGAGCAGCAACGGAGCAGTCTCGTTCTTGAGCAGTTCCGTCACCCCGTGCTCGATGAGGCGCGCGTAGCGCACGGTCTGCTCGGCTGCCGCGTCCTTCGCCCCGCCGTGGCCCGCGAACACCGAGCCACCGCGCATCGAGCTGCGGCTCGCGCCTCCCCGGGCGTTGAACGTGTTGGTCGTCATGTTCGGCTCGAGGGTGTCGTCGTACTGCATCGCCTCTTCGAAGCTCGTCGGCGTCCCTGCGGGAAGATCGAGTTCTTCGATGAAGGAGCGGTCGCCCCGGAATAGCCGCGTCTTGTTCTTGTCGAGGGCGAGTGCGTAGAAGGTCTCGTCGGTGCCGTACGCGGTCAGGAGTGGACGAAGGTAGTAACGGTCGCCCACGACGAACTGCTCAGGCATGGACTGCTCGACGCGGAAGACCCGCGTCTCCTCGGCGGACGTGAAGATCGCTACACCGTTTCCGAGGCTGCGCCAGAAGGCGTCGTCATCGAGGACGGTGCGTACGGGCTGGCAGAAGCGCTCGGCGTCGGCGGCGCGCATTCCCTCGGCGACCAGCTGTTCACAGGCTGAGCGCACGAGGTTCTTGAGCCTGACGCGGTCCTCGGCGGACTGGCGCGGGAGCGGGTGAGTGGGGAGGTAGACCGACAGCGAGGGCCATCCGTTCGGGCGGGATAGGGTGATGAGGGCCTCGCGATCGAGAACGTCCATCAGACGCCTCCTTCAAGATGGTGGCCGATAGCGAGAGGCGCCCCCCGTCTCGGTCGAGGGCGCGCATCTCTCTGTAAAAGATGTGTTCCCCGATTCGGATGCTTCCTCGGTGGGCGGCAAGCGCATATACTGCACGAGCGCCGAGCGCCCCCTGCGGGCTCGGGCGGCGCCATGTCGCGAACCTGGTCAGGGCCGGAAGGCAGCAGCCATAAGCGGCCTCTGGCGAGCGCCCGGGTCCGCAGGGGGCGCTTGACGTTCACGGCCGGGTCCACGCGTTGTCGCGCGGGCCGTCACTGCTCGGCGGTATACTCGTCGCCGACACCATTTCGGCGCCCACGAAGGGGTTCTCGGCGCATGGCGCACACCTCGCTCTACCGTAAGTACCGCCCGGCTACCTTCGACGACGTCGTGGGTCAGCAGCACATCGAGCGCACCCTGCGAAACGCTGTGGGGGAGGGCACCACCGCGCACGCCTACCTGTTCACGGGGCCGCGCGGGACCGGTAAGACCACGACCGCGCGCCTGCTGGCCAAGGCGCTCCTGTGCGAGCGCGGCCCTACAGCCGAGCCGGATGCCACGTGCGAGCAGTGCATCGAGATCGCCGAGGGGCGCCACCCAGACGTCTACGAACTCGACGCCGCGTCGCGCACGGGTGTCGACAACGTCCGCGAGGAGATCATCGCTCGCGTTTCGTTCGCGCCCACCCGCGGCCGCTACAAGGTCTACATCATCGACGAGGTCCACATGCTGTCCACGGCGGCGTTCAACGCGTTGCTCAAGACGCTCGAGGAGCCTCCGGCCCACGTGGTGTTCGTCATGTGCACGACGCACCCCCAGAAGGTGCCCGAGACGATCCAGTCACGCTGCCAGCGCTTCGACTTCCGCCGCCTCTCCGTCGAGGACATCGCCGACCGGCTTCGCTTCATCGCCGAGGCTGAGGGCTTCAAGGTCGACCGCAATGCTTTCACGCTGATAGCGCGGCACGCCGAGGGTGGCATGCGTGACGCCATCGGCACGCTCGAGCAGCTCGCCGCGTTCACCGGCGGCGAGATCACCGCAGACGACGTCGAGGGCATGCTGGGCGAGGTGGACTCGGCGGCGCTCTTCCAGGTGGCCGGACTTATCGCCCGCCGTGACGTCGCCGGCTGCTTCCGCTGGGTCGCCGAGACCGTCGAGACCGGCACCGAGCTGGCCGAGCTCGTCCGCGAGCTCACCGGCCATGTACGTGATCTGTATGTGATCGCGGCCGTGGGCGACGGCACCGGCATCGTGAACGCCTCTGCCGAGGACATGTCGCTGCTCATGGCCCAGGCCGCCGAGTTCGGCGGGCCCGACCGGCTGTCGCACGTGCTCGACCTCCTCGGCGAGCTGGCGACCGAGATGCGCTGGTCGAGCGATCCTCGGCTTTCGCTCGAGGTCGCGCTCACGCGCATGGCCCGTCCGGCGGGTGAGCTGACGTTGCTTTCGCTCGCCGAGCGGATCGAGGTCCTCGAGCGAGGTGCGGCAATGGCGGGCTCGGCCCCGGCCGCCCCGGCCGCTCCTGCCCCGGCGGTAACCGCACCCGCGCCGCCTGCGCGACCCGCGGCTGCGGCAGCCGACGAGCCGTCGGTGAAGGCCGCTGCTCCTGTCGCGCCGACCGCCGCACCCCCGGCGCCTGCAGCTCGGCCTGCCGCTGAGGCCGCGCCGGCACCCGACCCGTGCCCTCCATCGGCGCCTGCGCGGGCCGGCTCGCTCGATCGCGGCGCCGTGAAGCGCGACTGGCAGGCCGTCCTGCTCGAGATCAAGAAGACGAAGCCGGCTCGCATGCAGACCTTCGCCAACACCGAGGTCGACGTCGATCCGGACGGCGACGGCATCGTCATCGAGTTCCCCGCCGACCAGACCTTCGCCATGCAGATGGCCGAGGAGTGCCGCGACCTCGTCAGAGACGCGATCATCACCGTCTTCGGCAGGCCGCTGTCCTTCCGCTACCAGCTCGGCCGCGGCGCCGTGCGCCCGCAGGAGCCGCAAACCGAGTCGTACCAGCGCGATCCTGAGCCGGCCGCGGGGCGTGAACCGGCCCCCGAGGCCGCCTCGTCGCAAAGACCTGCCGCGCCTGAACCGGCTGCGTCGGTGGCCCCGTCGGGTATGAGCGAGCAGTCGGCGCCGACCGCCTCCTATGACGTGAGCGATGACCTTGAATCTTTGCTGGTGAACGGCCTCGGCGCTGAGATCGTCGACGAACGGCCGCACGAGCCCGAGGAAGAGGAGAACTAAGTGAACTTCGGCAAGATGATGAAGCAGGTACAGCAGGCCCAGGCGAAGATGGCTCAGGTCCAGGAGGAGCTCAAGGACGAGACCGTCGAGGCCTCGGCCGGCGGCGGCATGGTCCGCGTGGTCATGAGTGGCGACATGGCGGTCAAGCAGATCGAGATCGATCCTGCCGCCGTGGACCCCGATGACGTCGAGCTGCTGAGCGACATGGTCACTGCCGCGGTGAACGAGGCGTTGCGCGCTGCTCAGGAGCTGGGTGCGAGCAAGATGGCTGCAGTCACCGGCGGCATGAACATCCCGGGGCTCATGTAGCGTGCGATACCCGCTTCCCATACAGAGGCTGCTCGACGAGCTCGAGCGTCTGCCGGGTGTCGGTCCCAAGTCGGCTCAGCGCATCGCCTATTGGCTGCTGACCGCCGAGGCGACGGACGCGGAGCGCTTGGCCGAGTCGATCGTGGAAGTTAAGCGCTCGATCCACTTCTGCTCGAGGTGCTTCAACTTCGCTGAGGCGGATCTCTGCGCCATCTGCGCTGATCCCGAGAGGGACCAGTCGGCCATCTGCGTGGTCGAGGAGCCGCGGGACCTGACCGCGATCGAGCGCACTTCGGAGTATCACGGCGTCTATCACGTGTTGCACGGGGCGATCTCGCCCATCGACGGTATCGGGCCGGACCAGCTCAAAGTCAGGGAGCTCATCGAGCGTCTTGGGACGGAGTCGGTGACAGAAGTGGTCGTGGCGACCAACCCGAACGTCGAAGGGGAGACAACCGCGCTGTACCTTGCACGGCTGATCAAGCCTCTCGGCGTACGGGTGACCCGTATCGCGAGCGGGCTTCCCGTGGGTGGCGACCTCGAGTTCGCCGACGAAGTGACACTCGGTCGCGCTTTAGAGGCGCGCCGGGAGATGTAGGGGCACTTGGTCCCGGAAGTCGATCCAGTTGCCGGGCGCTAGGGGGGAGTCGAGTATGCCGAAGGCTGCATGGTGTGATGTCGACAACCAATGGGTGTGGGTGAACGACGACGGCACGTGCGTGAACGGGCACGGGCCGGAACACCTGACCCGCGTCTACGACACCGACACCCAGAACGCACCTCCTCCGCCCCCGCCGGTCGCTCCGCCGCCGCCCGTCGGCTATGCGATCGAGGAGGGCGGCCCAAGCGGCCAGCAGACGTATCCGGCCGCTCCTCCGGTCCCGCCTGGACAGCCGTACCAGCCGTACCAGCCGCAGCCCTCGCCCTGGCAGGCTCCTGCTGCCACGGCGAGCCGTGACCGCTCGACGCTGTCGCTGGTCCTCGGCATCCTCTCGATCTTGTGCTGCATCCCGATCATCTCGCTGCCGTGTGCGATAGGCGGGCTAGTCTTTGGCATCCAGTCACTCAAGGGTCCGAAGCGGGGCCTCGCCATCGCGGGAATAGTTCTCAGCGGCATCGGGCTCGCGGCGAGCATCGTCAACGCATCGCTCGGCGCCTACTTCGGTCTCACGGGTCAGAACGAGTTCGTGAACCAGTTTCTGAATCGGTAGGAAAGGGGGTAGCGCGGCCGTCTCGAATGCCGTTCACCGATTCCTAGCATCCGCCCACCGTCGCCGTGGTGCCGTACGCCGTTCGGCGCGGAGGTCGCACCTATCCTGTACGAACCCCTGCGGCCTGCCGGTCCGCCGGGATCCACCCTGAGTGAGAGTGCGAGAAAGGGGGCGCAATGCAACAGCTGACGGAGATCCGTTGGCATGCGCGCGCCGGACAAGGGGCGGTAACCGCCGCCAAGGTCGTCGCGGAGACGGCCCTTTCCGCGGACCAGTACATGCAGGCGATGCCTGAGTATGGTCCCGAGCGCATGGGGGCGCCGATCAAGGCGTTCACGCGTATCAGCAACGAGCCCATCGAGATCCACAACAACATCGAGAACCCCGACGTCGTCATCGTTCTCGACGAGTCGCTCATTGACGTGGTGGACGTTGCCGAGGGCATCACCGCTGAGGGCACCATCATCATCAACACCTGCACGCCCGCCGACATGGTGAAGCAGGCACTGGGCCTCGCGGACACGGTGAAGGTCGCATGTGTCGACGCGAGCGGCATCGCGGTCGACACCATCAAGCGCGACATCCCCAACACCCCGATCGTGGGCGCGTTCTGCGCTGTCGTCCCCGGCGTGATCGACGTCGAGGTCTTCAAGGGCCTGCTCGCGAAGAACCTGAGCAAGAAGTTCGGCCAGGAAATGATCGACGCGAACTTCGCGGCCGTCGACCGTGCGTTCAAGGAGGTGACCGTCGCGTGAAGTGGGACATCTCCCGAGTCAACGAATGGAAGTCCGAGGAGTTCCCCCGGGGCGCGGTGATCCCGGAGTCGGGTAACAGCGAGGACTACAACGTCGGCGGCTGGCGCAGCGAGCGCCCGTACCGCGACCCCGAGGTCTGCACCCAGTGCATGCTCTGCTGGATCTTTTGCCCGGACACGTCCGTGATCGTCGAGGACGCCAAGGTCGTCGCATTCGACTACGACCACTGCAAAGGCTGCGGCATCTGCGCCAACGAGTGTCCGGTCAACCCCAAGTACGGCAAGAGCGCCATCGAGATGGTGCCCGAGGGCTGCGACCTTCCGGGGGTGAAGTAGATGCCGGAGCAGAAGACACTTGCCACCACTGGTAACTCGCTCGTCGCCGAGGCGATGCGCCAGTGCGCTCCCGACGTCATGGCGGCGTACCCCATCACCCCGCAGACGACGATCGTCGAGGAGTTCGCGAAGTTCGTGGCGCAGGGCCGGGTCCACACCGAATACGTGACGGTCGAGTCCGAGCACTCGGCGATGAGCGCCTGCGTGGGCGCGTCCGCAGCGGGTGCCCGAGTCATGACCGCGACGTCCTCCCAGGGCCTCGCGTACATGTGGGAGGAGCTGTTCGTCGCCGCAGGTATGCGCCTGCCCATCGTCATGGCGAACGCCAACCGCGCGCTCTCCGCCCCCATCAACATCCACTGCGACCACAGCGACATCATGGGCGCCCGCGATACCGGCTGGGTGCTCCTGTTCGCCGAGACGGCGCAGGAGGCCTACGACAACACCATCATGTCGGTCCGCATCGCGGAGCACCCCGACGTGCTCCTGCCGGTGATGACGTGTCTCGACGGCTTCATCACCACACACTCGATCGACCGGGCGCAGATCATGGACGACGAGAGCGTCATCAACTTCGTCGGCCAGTACCGCCCCACGCTCGACCTGCTCAACTTCGATCAGCCGGTCAGCCACGGCAACTTCGCCGGCCTCGGCGGCCCGTACTTCGAGTTCAAGAAGCAGCAGCGCGTCGCGATCGACAACTCGATGAAGGTCATCAAGGACGTGGGCGCCGAGTTCTCCGCACTCTCCGGCCGGCCGTTCGACGTCGTCGAGGGCTGGGGCATGGAGGACGCTGACGTGGCCATCGTGGTCATCGGCTCGACGGCCGGTAACGCACGTCACGTCGCCCGCCAGTTGCGGGCCAAGGGCGTCAAGGCCGGCGTGCTCAAGGTGCGCGTCTTCCGGCCGTTCCCTGCCAAGGAGCTGCGTGCGGCCCTCGCGGGCGTCAAGGCGGTCGCTGTGCTCGATCGCGCAGAGAGCTTCGGCGCCGAGGGCGGCCCGCTGTTCCTCGAGGTCCGCAGCGCCCTCTACGATGCCGCGGAGCGCGTCCCGGTCGTCAACTACATCTACGGCCTGGGCGGCAGCGACGTGCGCCTGGAGCTCATCGAGCGTGTGTACTCCGACCTGTCCGACATCGCCTCCGGGGCGGTCGCGCCGTTCGGCATGACCTACCTCGGCACCCGATAGGAGGTCGGAAGATGGCTAATCTCAAAGAGCTCGCCCTTCGCGACGACCGCCTCGCCGGCGGACACCGGCTCTGCGCCGGTTGCGGCGCCTCCATCGCCGTGCGCCAGATCCTCCTTGGCGCGGGGGAGGACCCCGTCGTAGCCAGCTGCGCGACCGGATGCCTCGAAGTCTCGACCACGATCTATCCGTACTCGTCGTGGAGGACCCCGTTCATCCACAACGCGTTCGAGAACTCCGCCGCGACCATGTCCGGAGTCGAGGCGGCCTTCCGGGGCCTGCAGCGCGCCGGCAAGATCCCGACCGACAAGAAGGTCAAGTTCGTGGCCTTCGGCGGCGACGGCGGCACCTACGACATCGGACTGCAGTCGCTCTCAGGAGCGATGGAGCGCGGCCACGACATGGTGTACGTCTGCTACGACAACGGCGCGTACATGAACACCGGCATCCAGCGCTCATCGGCGACGCCGTTCGGTGCCTGGGCGACCACCGCCGAAGTCGGCAAGGCGCAGCAGGGCAAGGTGCAGCGCCGCAAGGACCTCACGTCGATCATCGCCGACCACGGCGTCCCGTACGCCGCGCAGTCGTCGGTCAGCCACTGGCGCGACCTGACCAGCAAGGCCGAGAAGGCGTTCGCCGTCGACGGTCCGGCGTTCATCAACGTGCTGTCGCCGTGTCCCCGCGGCTGGCGCACCATGTCGAACCAGTCCATCGAGATCGCCAAGCTAGGTGTGCAGACAGGCTTCTGGCCGATGTTCGAGGTCGAGGATGGCGTGTGGCGCCAGACCGTCAAGGTCCGTGAGCGCAAGCCGGTGACCGACTTCCTCAAGCCCCAGGGCCGCTTCAAGCACCTGTTCGCGCCCGGCAATGAGGCGCTCCTGCAGGCGGTCCAGGACGAGGTCGACCGCTATTGGGCCTACATCGAGAAGCGCTGCGCCGAGTAGGCAACGCTCTCATCGCTTCACCCGCAGACCCCCGGACGGCAGCCGTTCGGGGGTCTGCTCGTGTAATCTGTGAGAACCAGCGCCCCGGCTGACCCCCGGTGCTTTCTGGTATCGGTTTGGCGCTAACCCGCCGAATCGGCAAAGATTGTGCTTGAAGGTCATGGAAGCACACAGTTTCTCCACATTCGGAACCGGCACGAACGGGAGAAGGGAAGACGCGGCCCGCACCGCGCCCAGTCGATGACGAGACGTCCGATCTTTGGCTCGCGCCTCTACAACCAGATCGTGTATCCGCTCCTCGCCGCTTCTATCGTGGTGGGCGTCGTCGCTACTCTCGTTGCCGTGTACTTCCTCAGTGACCTGACCAACAAGTGGGTCGAGCAGGTCGCCGAGAGCTCCACTGTGAACCGGGTCATGCGCGTCGAGGAGTACGCCCGCCAGATGCAGCGTGTGGCGCTCTTCGCCGCTTCCTCGTCGAGGATGAGCGCCGCGGCCGCCACTGGCGATATCGATGCGATGCGCTCGACGGTCGAGAGCGAGACGGCCCTGGGCTACGACAACGTCATCGTCCTTGACTCCGAGGGCAAGGTGTTGGCTTCGCAGGGCGCGGGCGTGGTT
This sequence comes from uncultured Eubacteriales bacterium, assembly GCA_964607705.1. Classification (GTDB taxonomy): domain Bacteria; phylum Actinomycetota; class Coriobacteriia; order Anaerosomatales; family PHET01; genus CAZSLI01. The sequence continues at coordinate 13,001 of CAZSLI010000021.1, read as the reverse complement.
CGCGGAGACAGCCCGTTCGGCACCGGTTCCGAATGGCGCAATGATCGCCCGCGCGTCGGCATGTACGAGTTGAACGGGGGCACGGTCCTCGTGGCGTTTCAGCCGCTCGCCGGCAGGAACGGCCCGTACTCGGTGGGTGTGGTGACGAAGCTGGACGACGACTTCGTCGAGAGTCTCGGGACAGCCGACGACAGCGCATTCTCGCTCTACACCATGTCCGGCAAGCGGATCGCCACAGCCTACGGCAACCAGTTGTCGCGGCCGGCATACGAAGCGCTGTGGCAGCGGACACACAAGTCGAGCCCGGAGATCCGATACGCGCTTGAGAAGGCCAGCAGCGGGGCAGGCGTGACCGAGATAAGCGTGGACGGCACGACGTACGAGGTGCGTGCCGAGCGCGTGAAGCTTCCGGGCCTCGCCGGCGCCGAGTCGCGCGGCTATCTTGTCGGCATCGTCAGCCAAGGCGTGTCCGATGAGGCCGGGCGTACCACCACCAATCTCATCATGATGTGGTCGATCGTGGCGGTCGTCGCACTGGTCGGTCTCGGCGGCTGGGTTGCTCGACGCGTCTCCGATCCGCTCGTCGAGCTCGCCGAGGGCGCGCGTCGCATCGCCGACGGCGACTTCGAGACGAAGGTCAAGGTGGTGGGCGCCAACGAGATATCGGAGCTCGCAGATACCTTCAACGAGATGACCGATTCGCTGCGCGAACGGTCGGAATCGCTCACCAAGAAGGTCCTCGAGCTCGCGACGCTGTACGAGATGAGCCGCGCGCTCGGCTCGACGCTCGATCTCGAGGAGCTGCTGGGTTCCGTTCTCGACTCGGCGCTTCGCATCTTCGACCTCGACTTGGGCTACATGGCACTCCGCGACCGCGAGACCGGCACGATCAGCATCCGGGCGATTCGTGGTCGCGACGAGGCCCCCGCCGACGGAGCGGTCCGCTCTTCGATGTCCGAGTGGGTCATCCGTGAGGGGCGCCCGCTCATATTCAATCCCGACTCTGCCACTGCCTCGCCGCAGATCGACTCGGTCACCGGCGCAAAGGCCGCGCTCTGCGTGCCGCTCATCTCGCCGGAGGGCACCATCGGCTCGATCACCATCGGCTCCAGTTCGCCGCGGTACCGCTTCAACAGCGACGACGTGCGGCTGCTCTCCACCATCGCGAACCATGTCACGATCGCCATCGGCAACATCGAGCTTTTCACGAGCCTCCAGGAGGCTTACCTGGCCACCGTGCGCTCGCTGGCGGCCGCGGTCGATGCCAAGGACAGCTACACACGCGGCCACTCCGACCGCGTCGCCCAGTTCGCGACCCTCATCGCCGAGCGGATGGGCCTCTCGCACGAGCAGCGCATCGCCCTCGAGATGGCGGCCTACCTGCATGACATCGGCAAGATCGGCGTCTCCGAGGATATCCTGCTGAAGCCGGGCCGCCTCGAGGACGACGAGATGGCCGAGATGCGCCATCACCCGCTCATCGGCGCGAACATCCTCAAGCCCGTGGCGTTCCCGTGGGCGATCACGCCCGTCGTGCGCCATCACCACGAGGCCTACGACGGCTCCGGTTACCCCGCCGGCCTGCGTGGTGACGAGATACCGCTGCTAGCGCGCATACTCACCGTTGCTGACTCCTTCGAGGCCATGACCGCCGACCGCCCGTACCGCAAGGGCCGCCCGACGGTTGACGCGATCGAGGAGCTCAACCGCTGCGCTGGCACGCAGTTCGACCCCCGGATCGTCGAGGTGTTCTCAGAAGTCATCGACGAGCTTGAGCAGAGCGGCGAGTTGGTCGCAGGCGACACCGCCGAGGAAGTCTTGCCGGAAGAGGCCCGGGCGGTGTTCCTCGCGCTGGTGGACGGCGTGTTCGCGAGCTTCCGCCGCCTCGGGGGGCCCCGTCTGGCAAGCAACGTGGAGGCCGAGGTCGACGACTTCCTGGCTGCCGAGAAGATGCCGTTCCGAATCAGCCGAGGACACGTCACGTTCCTCGACGAGGTGCCCGGAAGCGCCGACGAGGAGCTCGCGAAGATGCGAGTCGCGCTCCAGCGCGTGAACGCCGTCATCTCTCGCGTGTCGGGCGCGACGCTCGTCGAGCACTTCTACGACGACGCGTTCCAGTCGTTCTCGGCGCGCATGCGTCATCTGGCGCGGGTCCTCGGCTTCTATGAGGACCCCCAGTAAGCCTCAGTAAGGCCCTCGTTTCGCGCGAAACCGCAGCAACCAGCTGGTGCTTTCGCGGTAGCGTGACCGCACGCTTGCCTCTACACTGGTCGAAACCTTAACGAGCCGGCCGTTTCGGGCACATTAACCTTAACGGCCCGGCAGCAGCGAAGGACCCCACGTGGCTCTCGTCGTCACCAAGTTCGGAGGTACCTCGGTCGGCAGCACCGAGCGCATCCGCGCGGTCGCCAAGCGGCTGGTGGAGCGCAAGCGCGCCGGTGATGACGTCGTGGCCGTGGTATCGGCGATGGGGCACGTCACCGACGAGCTCGTCGAGCTGGCGCGCCAAGTCTGCGCCGACCCGCCCGAGCGCGAGATGGACATGCTGCTCTCGACCGGGGAACAGGTCTCGATCGCACTTCTCGCCATGGCCATCCACGCCGAGGGAGTTGGAGCGGTGTCGTTCACGGGCCCGCAGGTGGGCATCGTGACCGACTCGGTCCACAGCAAGGCCAAGATCACCGAGGTCCGCGCCGAGCGGGTCAAGCAGGCGCTCGCCGACGGGCTCATCGTGATCGTCGCCGGCTTCCAGGGCACGACGCCTGACGGGCAGATCACCACGCTAGGGCGTGGCGGCTCCGACACGACCGCAGTCGCCGTAGCGGCCGGCGTGGGGGCCGACGTCTGCGAGATCTACACCGACGTCGACGGCGTCTACACCGCCGACCCGCGTGTGGCTCCCGCTGCCCGCAAGATCGACCGTATCAGCTACGAGGAGATGCTCGAGATGGCGGCGAGCGGCGCCGGCGTACTTCAGATGCGCTCGGTCGAGTTCGCACGCAACCACGGCGTGGTCATCCACTGCCGTTCGTCCTTCACCGACCTTCCCGGCACCATCGTCAAGGAGGCCGACGAGACCATGGAACAAGCGATCATCTCGGGTGTCACGCACGACACCTCGGAAGCGAAGTTCACGCTTCGCGATGTTCCCGATACCCCCGGCGTCGCCGCACGCGTCTTCGGCAAGCTTGCCGAGGAGAACGTGAACGTCGACATGATCATCCAGAACGTCTCGGAGGCGGGGACGACCGACATCTCGTTCACGGCGCCCAAAGACGACATGCCGCGCGCCAAGCGTGCGGTCGAGCAGCTGTGCGCGGAGCTCGGCGCGCGTGCCTGGATCGTGGACGACTCCATCGCCAAGGTCTCGCTCGTGGGCGCCGGCATGCGTACGCACCCCGGCATCTCGGCCAAGATGTTCAAGACGCTCGCCGACGCCGGCGTGAACATCGACCTCATCTCGACCTCTCCCATCCGCATCTCCTGCGTGATCTCCGCCGAGCAGGTGCAGACCGCGGTCCGCTCGCTCCACACCGCCTTCGGCCTCGACGACTCCGAGGTCACCGCCGAGAACTCTCCTGCGGGCGGTGAGTAGCATGGCCTGGGACAAGCCGATGCCCAAGAACCCGGTCGTCGCCGTAGCGGGCGCCACCGGGGCCGTTGGTCGCGAGATGCTTCTCACGCTCGAGCAGCGCGCCTTCCCGGCCGCGGAGGTCCGCGCGCTCGCCAGCGCGCGCTCGGCGGGCAAGCGGGTGCCGTACGCAGGCGGCGAGCTCGTCATCGAGGAGATGACCGAGGCGTCGTTCGAGGGCGTGGACATCGCGCTGTTCTCGGCGGGCGCGAGTGTCACGAAGCAGTTCCGCGACGCTGCCGTGAACGCGGGCTGCGTCATCATCGACAACTCCTCTGCCTATCGCATGGACGAGGACGTTCCGCTCGTGGTGCCCGAGGTCAACCCCGAGGACGTCGCGTGGCACTCGGGCGTCATCGCGAACCCCAACTGCTCGACCATCCAGATGGTCGTCGCGCTGAAGCCGCTCTACGATCTCGCGCCCATCAAGCGCGTGGTGGTTGCGACCTATCAGGCCGCGAGCGGCGCGGGCCAGGCCGCCATGGACGAGCTGTACGCGCAGTCCGGCGAGTTCCTGGCAGGCGACGAGCTCACCGTCGAGAACTTCGCCCATCGCATCGCATTCAACTGCATCCCGCAGATCGATGTCTTCCTCGACGACGGCTCCACTAAAGAAGAGTGGAAGATGGTCGTTGAGACCAAGAAGATCATGCACGCGCCGGAACTCGAGGTCTCGGCGACCTGTGTTCGGGTGCCGGTGTTGCGCTGCCATTCTGAGGCCGTGAACGTCGAGTTCTCGGCCCCCGTATCGCTCGACGCAGCTCGCGAAGCGCTGGGGCAGGCGCCAGGCATCACGCTGATGGACCAGCCTGCCGAGAAGCTCTATCCGATGCCGGCTCTGCTCGAGGGTACCGACGACACGTTCGTGGGTCGCCTGCGCATCGATCCGACAGTGCCACATGGGCTCAACATGTGGGTCGTGGCCGACCAGCTTCGCAAGGGTGCCGCACTCAATGCGGTGCAGATCGCGGAGGCACTCCTCGGCTGATGCCGACGAGTGGCCGCGGGGACAAGGGGGCGTGATGAACGGCAACGGCGAAAAGATCATGGTCGTCGAGGACGACGCGACCATCGGGCGGTTCGTGGAGCTCGAACTCGCGCACGCCGGCTTCGAGGTCGCCCGTTTCGGTGAAGGTGAGGCCGCCCTTGCCGAGATCGAGACCTTCTGTCCCGACGTCGTGGTTCTCGACCTGATGCTTCCTGGCATCGATGGCCTCGAGGTGGCGCGCACGATGCGTTCGCGCGAGCTCAACATGCCGATCCTCATGCTCACCGCGCGCTCGCAGACCCAAGACGTGGTCACCGGATTCGAGGCCGGCGCCGATGACTACCTCAGGAAGCCGTTCGAGGTGCCCGAGCTCATCTCCCGCATCAAGGCGCTGCTGAAGCGCAGCGAACACGAGCGCCCCACGGCTCAGTACCGCGCGGGCAACATCGAGATAGACCCCGCCTCGCGCAGCGTCACTGTGGGAGGAAAGCCGGTCAACTTCACCGCTAAGGAGTATGACCTGCTCGAGTTCTTCGTCACCAACGCCGGCCGGGTCATCAGCCGAGACGAGATCCTCGAGACGGTCTGGGGCGGTCAGCACACCACCGACAGCAACGTCATCGAAGTGTTCGTGTGCCACCTGCGCAACAAGATCGGCGACGACGACAACCAGATCATCCGGACCATTCGAGGCGTGGGCTACTTCTTCTCGAGGACCTAGATGCGCCCGCTCTCCCTCCGCGGCTGGCTGCTGATCGTATCGCTCATCTTCGCCGTCCTCGTGGTCGGCGGTATCGCGCTGACCACCTACGTCATCGTGGCCGACGGCATGCAGGCTGTCGCCTACGAGACCACCGCACGAGTGGCCAACTCGTCGTTCGTAGTCGTCAAAGAAGCGGTCGCCGAGGGGCAGCTCATCGCCAAGAGCGAGGGGCTGAGCGGCCCCGCCGCCGTCGCGGCTGCGACCGCAGCCCTGCGAGAGCGCATGCCCGAGTTGCTCGGCAGGGCCGGAGTCTCGGAGGCAGAGTTCGCGCTCTACGACCCGAGCGGTGCCGTTCTGTGGAGCTCGGCGAAGAGCGCGCTGCACCCCGGGCTGGCCGAAGCTCGGAGGCGTGCGATGGCGACGGGGATCCTCACGCGCTCGCAGGGCGCCCAAGGCGACCTGATCTCGGGTCTGTTCAGCCGAGCCCGCCTCGGCACCAGCATCGTCCACATGCCGGTGAGGCTCCCAGGCGGCGCGACCGGCGTCTTCGATGTCACCTACGTGCCCGACAACGAGGAGCGCGTCATCAACGCCATCCGCGTGCCGATGACGATCTTGGCACTCTCGGCGATGCTCATCATGGTCGTTCTCATGCAGACGTCGATGTCGTGGGTCCTCAATCTCGTCGACGACCTCCGGCGCGCGGCGGACTCGATCGACGCCAACCGCCTGGACGAGCGGTTGCCCGACGAGGCCGAGAACGAGATCGGGGCGCTCGCCCGTTCGCTCAACCGGCTGATCGAGCGCCTGAGGCGCCGCTCCGACGCGCAGTCGCGGTTCGTCGCGGATGCGTCGCACGAACTGGCGACGCCGGTCGCCGGCATTCGCGGCTACACGAGCATCCTGCGCGCGTGGGGTGGGGAGGACCCGAAGGTGCGGTCCGAGGCGATCGACGCCATCGACCGGGAGTCCCGCCGAATGGCGCGCCTCACCAACGACTTGCTCAACCTCCTCCACGCCGACCAAGGTCTGCGTCTCAGGACCGAGCGATTCGACCTCAACGTGCTGGTCCGTGACCGGATCGCCACGACGGCGAGCTCCTACCTCGACAAGGACATCGAGTACGTCGGCCCTGAAGAGGAGTCACTCGTCATGGTGGGCGACCCGGAGCGCACCGAAGACGTGATTTCGATCCTGCTGGACAACGCCTCCAAGTACACGCCGCAGAGCGGCAAGATCGTCGTGGACACCAGCCGCAAGCGCGAGACGGTCACGCTCCTGGTCACCGACTCAGGGCCGGGTATCGCTCCCGAGGACGTGCCCAGGATCTTCGACCGCTTCTTCAGAAGCGATCTTGCGCGCTCGGCAGGCGAGGGCGGCTTCGGGCTCGGGCTCGCGATCGCGAAGAGCATCGTCGAGAACATGGGCGGCACCATCAGCGTGGCGAGCACCCTCGGCGAGGGAACAACCTTCGTAGTGCAGTTGCCGCGGGGTCGATTGTAGGCGCCACGAAGTTCAAGTCTCGCGCTCTCGAAGCCGATAACCTCCTCGGACGTCCGCACCATCCGAGTGGAGGGCTTGCTTCTCGTGCCGGTCGCTGAACGCGACATCGCCGTTCGTTCGTTCTCGAGTCCCGAGTGGAGACGCTCTGTGGACGCCCTGTTCCAAGCGACGGGCGTCAGTGTCAACGCCATGGACTTCGAGCGCTGCGACAACGTGGGCAGCGCTCAGCCCTGCGCGTACTGCCACCTCACGAGTGACGTCGGCGGCATCGGGCCCCTCAACTGCTTCGACACCTGTCCCGACGCTGATGCCGGCCCCGGTCGCATCGTTTGCCGAGCAGGCCTCGCGGCCCTGTATGCGCCGGTGAAGCGCGGCGGACGGGTGCTCGCTCACATCGTCGTGAGCGGCTTCGTCACCTCCACCCGCGAGCGGCGCGGCCTCTACGAGCACCTCCTGGCACGCGGCGTCACCGAGGACGGTGCCCGCCGCGCCATCAAGGCCCTGCCGGTCGTCTCGCGCCGGCAAGCCGAGTCCTACCTCGAGATAGCGCTGGCGACCGCCACAACCGTCGCCGAAGCGACTGCCGAGAAGCTTTCGGCTTCCGAGCGAGTCGAAGAACTGCGGCTGTTCGTCTCGGCGGGACAGCAAGTCGTCACGACCGACCGGCTCGACGCCGACGCACTCGGTGGCATCGCCGAGGAGGCCGTCGCGCTCATCGGCGGCGATGCGGGAGCGATCCTGCGCCCGCATGGCAACACGCTCAAGGTGGTAGCCCGGACTGAGCGCTGGAGAGGACCCGTGGGCGCTTCGGTGCCGCGTGCCTCGACCGCGTCCGGGCGTGCGCTCGACACCACGCGCACGGTCATCTCCCGCAGCGGAGGCACGAGCGCGACCATCGCGATGCCGCTCGCCGCGAGCGGCCGGGTCATCGGCGTGCTCGAGGCACGACTTGCTCCCGAGAGGCTTCCGCTCCCCACCGACCGGCTCGCCCGGCTGAATCGCTTCGGTGAGTTCATCGCCATCGCCCTCGAGCGAGAGGACGAACGCGCGCAGGTCGAGCGTGCCATGCACGGGTACGTGCAGTTGAACAACCTCGCAGCGGCGCTCGGCGGGCAAACGGACATGTATTCCGTCGCCGACATCGTGGCGTCCGTGATCGAGAAGTCGTTCGCGTTCGGCATCGCCGGAGTGGCAGTGAGCGGCTGGGGCCGCGACCGTGTCGACGTCGTCATCTCGGGCAGCGTGGCCAAGTCGGACGTCGACCACGTTCTTGAGGTCGTCACGGGCCGCGACCAGATGCTGCAGCCCTTCGACTCCATGCGCATGATCACGCACCTGGGCGACACCGATGCCTCGCAACCCGCCGAGGACTGGGCGATCGCCACCGTGCCGCTCTCGTACGGCGAGCTCAACGTGGGCTGGCTGTTCGCCGCGCGCTGCGACGGCGAGCGCTACGGCCGGCAGGACAACGCCCTCATGCAGGGCATCGCTGCACACGCGGGAGCCGCCCTCGGCCGCGCGGCTCTCTTCGCACGGATTCGCGACGACTACGCCAAGACCATCGCCGCGCTCTCGGCCACACTCGACTTCGGTGAGCGAGCGCCCAACGGACACGCCGGCCGCGTTATGGACTACGCCATGGCGATGGGCGAGCAACTCGGTTTGGGCTTCGAGGCGATCGAGCAGCTGCGCTTCGCCGGCCTTCTGCACGACATCGGCAAGACCGGCGTTCCCGAGGAGATCCTGCTCAAGCCGAGCCGGCTCACAGCTGAGGAATACGCTGAGGTCCAGCGCCACGCCGAGATCGGCGCGTCCATCGTCGACGAGATTGAGTTCCTCAAGTCGCTGACACCCATCATCCTGCATCACCACGAGCGTTGGGACGGCAAGGGCTATCCGGCAGGGCTCGCCGGCGACGAGATACCGCTTCTCGCGCGCATCTTGGCGGTGGCCGACTCGTTCGACGCCATGACCAGCGAACGTGCCTACAAGCCGCGGCTTACCATCGAGCAGGCCCGCCTCGAGCTCGAGTCGAACGCCGGCACCTACTACGACCCGCGTGTCCTCGCCGCGCTCTTCGACGTGCTCGATCAGATGGCGATGGCCGGCGGCACCGGGCTGCTCAAGGTCCGCCACCTCCCAGAGCCCACGCTTCCCGCGTAGTCGCCGCGTGCCCCGCGCGTAGCGCCCCAGCCCGCTCCCTGCTAGAATCGCCGCGCCCCGAATGGGGGCGTAGCCACACCTGCAAGGGAGTATCGTGAACCGCACCCGCTACATCGCTCAGGCCGGCCTCATCGCCGCGCTGTACGGCGGTACCACCGTCATCGTGAACCAGGTCATGCAGTTCTTGTCCTGGGGTCCCATCCAGTTCCGCGTCAGCGAGGCCCTCACCGTCTTCGCCTTCTTCACGCCTGCAGCGATCCCGGGTCTCGCCCTGGGCACCTTAATCGCGAACCTGCTCAATATGAGCCAGACCGGTCCGCTCGGCTGGCTCGACGTCGTCTTCGGCACCCTGGCCACGCTGCTCGGCGCGGTGTGGACCTGGCGCTTCCGCAAGAGCGACAAGCTGGGACTCCTCGGCCCGGTGCTCACCAACGCGCTCATCGTGCCGGCCTACCTTCCGATCATGCTCAAGGCCGCCGGCGTGCCGCTCGCCGAGGTCTACACGATCCCGGGGACGAGCATCAGCATGGACTCCTCGTGGCTCGCCATGTACCTTGTCGGTGTGGTAGCAGTTGCCATTGGGCAAGCAGTAGTGATGTACGGGCTCGGCTGGGGGGTACTCGCAGCACTGCGTTCGCAGGGCATCGGGGAGGCCAACGAGCGCCGCGCGTAGCCTGGGGAGGCACGTTGGCGCAGATCGAACGATCCAATCGCAGGTCGCCGAGGACTCGGCCGGCCCAGCCTCTCTTCGCCCATCACGCTGAGCGCTGCGTCGAGTGCTGGAGCTGCGTGCGCCACTGTCCCGCCCGCGCGATCCGCGTCGTGGACCATCGCTCGGAGGTGATCGAGGATCGCTGCGTGAAGTGCGGCCTGTGCGTGACCGATTGCGGTAACGGGTCGCACCAGGTCCGCGATGACCTTCCCGCCGTGCGTTCGCTGCTCGAGAGTGGGCGGCCGGTGGTCGCGCTGCTGGCGACCGAGCACATCGCCGCCATGCACCCGCTCAGCCCAGCGCAGGTCGAGGCGCGACTCGGCGAGCTCGGATTCGTCGCCATCGAGAGCACGACCATCGGCGAGGAGCTGGTGGCCGCCTCATACGAGATGGCGCATGCCCGCTCCGACTCGCTGCTCCCGCAACTTCGTTCCACGTGCCCGGTGGTCGTCGAGTGGGTCCGGCGCTTCTACCCGCAGCTCACCGGCGCGCTCGCGCCGATCGTCCCACCCTACGTCGCGCAGGCCCGCCTCGTGCGCGAGCTCTATGCTGAGGACACCGCGATCGTCTACGTGTCGCCTTGCTGGGCTCGCAAGGACGAGGTCTACGATGTCGACCTCGACGGCGAGATCGACGCTGCGATCGGTTTCGACGAGCTGCGCCGCCTGGTCGCCGAGGCACCCGATCCCGAGCAGCCGCCGAGCCTTGGCCGTCGCCCGAGCCCCGCCAAGCAGATCTCGGTCACAGATGGCTTTCCTCGGCGGACGCTCAAGGAGCGCGACCTGACCAACCGCGACGTCGTCGTCGTGCGCGGCTTGCGCGACCTCGACCACCTGCTCGCCGCGATCTCGCGAGGGGAGACCGCGCCCGCGGTGGTGGACATGCTCAACTGCGACGGCTGCATCGACGGGCCCTGCGTCAACCGCGAGCTATCCGTGTACATGAAGCGGCAGGTCGACGCCTCCGAGCGCGAACGCCAGCCGCTGCCTGCGGTGGACAGCCGCGCCTTCTTGGCCGCCCTCCCCGCCGTGGACCTCCATCGCCGCTTCACCGCCCGTCCCGCGATACACGCCGCGCCCACCGCCGAGGAGATCGACTCCGTTCTCGCCGCGGGCGAGTTCCTGAGCCGCGCCGAGACCGTCGACTGCGGAGCATGTGGGTACGCGACGTGCGTGCGACACGCGATCTCGATCTGGGAGGGCAACTCGAGCTGGGACATGTGCTTCCCGCTCCAGCGCAAGGTGTTGTTGCGCGAGCAGGCGGCGCTCTCCGAGGCAGCCACGACCGACGAGCTCACCGGGCTCCTCAACCGCCGCGCTTTCGACCAGCGGCTGCCCGAGGAAGTCGCACGCGCCGAGCGCTACGACACGCCGCTCTCGCTGCTCATGTTCGATCTCGACGGCTTCAAGACGGTGAACGACCAGCACGGGCATGGGTGCGGCGACGCCCTGTTGCGGGCAGTCGGCGTGCTTCTCAAGGCCGAGCTGCGTGGCACTGACATCCCGGTGCGCTACGGCGGAGACGAGTTCGCGGTCATCCTGCCCAACACCGCCAAGACTGACGCCTGGGCGGTCGCCGAGAAGCTGCGCAGCGCACTCGCCTCGCTGCGCATCGCGAACGACACCGGTCCCTGCGTCACTACGAGCGCTTCGGTAGGCGTGGCCTCGCGGGGGTCCTCGGCGGGGCATCCTCATGACTTGCTGGCCGCCGCGGACGGCGCGCTCTACCGAGCGAAGAACGCCGGGCGCAACCGCGTGGAGCTCGCGGCTGGGTAACCTCTGTTCTGAGGGCGCTGCAGTGACGCCCGGACGGAGGACATGGTGCACGAGGCGCTTCTTCAGGAACCCCGCGGAGACCGCGTCCATTGCGGCCTGTGCCCGCACTCGTGCGTCATCGCCGAGGGGGGCCGGGGAGTATGCGGCGCGCGCGGCGTCGTCAACGGGCGCCTGCAGGCATTGACGTACGGGCTGGTGAGCTCCGCGGCGGCTGACCCCATCGAGAAGAAGCCGTTGTTCCACTTCCACCCGGGCAGCACGGTGCTGTCTTTCGGGTCGGTGGGCTGCTCGATGCGATGCGGGCACTGCCAGAACTGGCAGATCTCGCGGCCCAAGGGGGACGACGGCAGCGTGGGACTGCGCTACGTCGACCCGGTTGATGTCCCCGCTCTTGTGCGGCAGACCGCCTCGCAAGGGGTTGCCTTCACCTACAACGAGCCCGTCATCTGGCTCGAGTGGGTGCTCGATGCCGCACGGGCCGCCAAGAACGCCGGGTACTACACGGTGATGGTCACCAACGGCTATGTGACTCCTCAGGGGCTCGATCTCTTCGCCGAGGTCATCGATGCCTGGCGCGTCGACATCAAGGGTTTCTCGGAGGCGGCATTCAAGCGGCTGTGCCACGTGCGGCACCCCGAGGCCGTCCTTGAGCAGGCCATCCGCGCGAAGCATGAGAAGGGGATGCACGTGGAGTGCGTGACCAACGTCGTGCCCACGGTGAACGACGCCGATGACGAGCTCACCCATATGGCCGAGTGGATCGCGCGTGAGCTCGGACCCGAGACTCCCTGGCACGTGACCCGGTTCACCCCGTATCTGGAGTTCGCCGATCTGCCCGCCACGCCGGTGTCTACGTTGCAGCGCGCTCGCGACATCGGCTGCAAGGCCGGGTTGCTCAACATCTTCATCGGCAACGTGTTCGTGCCGGGCGGGGAGGACACCATCTGCCCCAACTGCGGCGCCATCGCGGTGGCCCGCCGAGGCTTCGGCGTCGATGCGCTGCGCATCGACGAGCAGGGCCGCTGTGCGGAGTGCGGACAGGTACTCGGCATCGTTGTGCCCGAGAAGACGGCGCAGCCCGCCTCGGAGCGCGGCAAGTAGAACCGACACTAGGAGAATCGCATGGCCGACACCGCCACCATCACCGAGCAGCCGACTCCGCAATCGATCGCTGTCCCGCGGATCCTCGTCTTCTTCGATTACGCCTGCCAGTTCTGCTACCTCGACTGGCCGCGCTTCAAGCGCCTGCGTCACGAGCACGAGGTGGAGCTCTTCCTCGTCCCGTACGAGTTGCGGCCGCACATGCCGGAAGAGGGCCTGCCGATATCGGAGGTGGGTGGCGGCCACTCGGCGAACGTGGAGGAACACATGCACCGGATGGCACGAGAGGGCGGACTCCAGCTCACGATGCCGAAATTCGTGCCGCACACGCACCTCGCCCTCGTACTGGGTGAGCTATCCCGGGACATCGGACCCGAAGCGCACGAGGCGGTGCACGAGGCCATCTTCGAGGCATACAACGCGCG
>CAZSLI010000020.1:24001-42682 GCA_964607705.1 uncultured Eubacteriales bacterium | reverse complement strand
CGCGCCTCATGAGCGCGCTCAACACGCGCCGCAAGTCGCTCGCCGGCAGCCGCGTGCTCGTCTTGGGCGTCGCGTACAAGAACGACATCGACGACATGCGCGAGAGCCCCGCGATCAAGGTCATCGACCGCCTGCTCGACAACGACGCCGACGTCGTCTACCACGACCCCTACGTCCCGCAGTACCACGAGGACGGGCGCACGGTCCCCTACGTCGACCTCACCGAGGCCGAGATCGCCAAGGCCGACGCGGTCCTGATCGTCGCGGCGCACAAGAACGTCGACTACGACCTCGTCGTGCGTAACGCGGACCTGATCCTGGACACGCGCAACGCGCTCAAGGACTTCGATTCCAACAAGGTGGTGCGCCTCTAGTGGCGGCGCCGGTGCGGGTAGGAGTCGTCGGATTCGGCTACTGGGGCCCCAACCTCGTCCGCAACCTCGACCGGCTCGGTGACGCCGAGCTCGTCGCGGCCTGCGACCTGTCCGAGGCCAACCTCGGCAAGCTCAGCGCGCTGTATCCCTACGTGGAGACCACGAGCGACCTGGACGCGATGCTGGCGCGCGCCGACATCGACGCGGTGGTCGTGGCCACGAGCGCCCCGAGCCACTTCGCGATCGCGAGCAAGGTGCTCGCGGCGGGCAAGCACTGCTTCGTCGAGAAGCCGCTCACGTTGCGCTCGGACGAGTCCGAGACGCTCGTGCGCATGGCCGACGAGGCCGGCGTGACGCTGATGGTCGGCCACCTGATGGTGTACCACTCGGCCATCAACTGGATCCGCGACTACATCGCCTCCGGGGAGCTCGGCGACGTGCTCTACGTGTACCTGCAGCGCCTGAACCTGGGCAAGGTGCGCACCGAGGAGAACGCGTTTTGGTCGCTCGCTCCGCACGATGTCTCCATCGCGCTCTACGTCCTCGGTGAGACGCCGGACCGGGTCTCGGCGAACGGCGCCGCATACGTCACGCCCGGCGTGCACGACACCGTGTTCGCGAACCTGCACTTCCCGAGCGGTCGGATGGCAAACATCCACGTCAGCTGGCTCGATCCGCACAAGGTCCGCACACTCACCGTCGTAGGCACCAAGAAGATGCTCGTCTTCGACGACATGCAGGCCACCGAGAAGATCTGGATCTATGACAAGGGCCTCGGCGCTCCCGAGGACGCCATGTCGTGGAACCAGGATCTCACTTTGCGCTTCGGCGACATCACGGTTCCCTTCATTCCGATGAAGGAGCCGCTCGGCATAGAGGTCCAGCACTTCCTCGACTGCTGCCGCAGCGGCGAAGCGCCGAGAAGCGACGGCCGCGCTGGCCTTGCAGTGGTTCGCGTCCTCGAGGCCGTGGACGAGTCGATGGCCGCGGGCGGCGCTCCGGTGTCGACGGTCCTGGAGGTCTGAGTGGGCAGGCACGGGCTTCACGCGCATCCCTCGGTAGCGGTACCGGACGACCTGACTCACGGCCACGGCATCGTCGTCGGCGAAGGCGTCGAGTTCGGCGCAGGCGCGGCGCTCGGCAGCTTCGTGGTCATCGAGCCGGGCGTGCGGGTCGGTGCCCAGTGCGTCGTCGGAAACCACGTCACCCTCTGCGAAGGCGCGGAGCTGGGCGCGGGAACGGTCGTGGCCGACTTCGCGATCGTTGGCAAGAGGCCCAAGCTCTCGCCCCGCTCGACCGCCAAGGGAGGCGTGCTTCCCGGCGTCGTCATCGGCGAGGGGTGCTCCATCGGCAGTCACACGGTCGTCATGGCCGGAACCACGCTGGGAGACGGCGTCATCGTTGGCGACAACGCTGGTATCCGCGAGCGCTGCACCGTGGGAGACGGAGCGGTCGTCGGCCGGGGCGTGACGGTCGAGAACGACACGAGCATCGGCGCGCGCACCAAGATACAGAGCGGTGCCTACATCACCGCATACGTGACGCTTGAGGACGACGTGTTCATCGCTCCCATGGTGGTCACGACCAACGACAACTACATGGGCCGCACCGAGAAGCGCTTCGCCGAGCTCAAGGGCTGCACGGTGCGCAGGGGCGCGCGTGTGGGCGGCGGCTCGCACATCCTCCCGGGTATCGAGATCGGCGAGGAAGCGTTCGTGGCCACCGGGTCCGTCGTGACCCGCGACGTACCCGCACACACACTCGTACTCGGCGTTCCTGCCAAACCGGTGCGAGAGGTGCCTTCCGACGAACTTCTGGAGAACCAGTAACACACGGTCAACAGTAGTCCCTTGCGCGCTCGCTCAGGCGGGCGCGCCGTGCATACTACCCGTACCACCGATCCGAAGGAGCTCGAATCATGGGTGTCCCGCTGCTCGATTTGAAAGCTCAATACCGTGACCTCAAGAGCGAACTCGATGCAGCATGGTTCGAGACGATGGAGGGCGCCGGGTTCATCGGCGGGCCCAAGGTCAAGGAGCTCGAGGCCGCGATCGCCGAGTACGTGGGAGCCAAGCACTGTGTGGCTTGCGGCAACGGCACCGACGCGCTCTTCCTCATCTTGGCGGCTGCGGGCATCGGCAAGGGTGACGAGGTCATCACCACTCCCTTCACGTTCTTTGCCACCGCCGAGTCGATCGCCCACGTGGGCGCCAAGCCCGTCTTCGTGGACATCGAGCCCGGCACCTACAACATGGACGTCGCCAAGGTCGAGGCCGCCATCACGCCGAACACGAAGGCGATCATGCCGGTCCACATCTTCGGCCAGTGTGTGGACATGGACGCCCTCAACGCGATCGCCGAGAAGCACGGGCTGATCGTCATCGAGGACGCCTGCCAGGCCATCGGTGCGACCTACAAGGGCAAAAGGGCGGGGGCGCTCGCCAAGGCGGCGGCCTTCAGCTTCTTCCCGAGTAAGAACCTCGGTTGCGCCGGTGACGGCGGCTGCCTGACGACCGATGACGACGAGATCGCCGCCAAGGCTCGCAAGCTCGCCGCGCACGGGACGAGCAAGAAGTACTTCCACGACGCGCTCGGCGTGAACTCCCGTCTGGATGCCCTGCAGGCAGCGATCCTGCTCGTGAAGCTGCCGCACCTCGACACGTGGAACGCACAGCGCCGTGAGGCCGCCGCGCTCTACAACGAGCTGCTGGCCGGCACGCCGGATCTCGAGCTGCCCGTCACGCGCGAGTACGGCGACGCGGTGTTCCATCTCTACATCGTGAAGTCCACGAGAGCCGCCGAAGTCATGGACGCCCTCAAGGAGGCGGGCATCGGCACGGCACTCTACTACCCGCTCGCTCTTCACGAGCAGGATGCGTTCACCAACCGTGACGATTACGTGAAGCCGTCGCTTCCCGTTGCCGAGTCCTGCGATGGCGTGACGTTTGCACTGCCAGCGTATCCCGGGATAGCTCGCGAGCAGATCGAAGAGGTCGCTCGCGTGGTCAGGAGTGTGCTCGATTAGCGCCAGGAATCAAAACGCCCCCGCAGAGTGCCTCTGCGCGTCCGCCGCGGTGCCGTTCGTGCGTACCGCAGCCGGCGCGCGCCATAAT
Source organism: uncultured Eubacteriales bacterium (assembly GCA_964607705.1). Taxonomy (GTDB): domain Bacteria; phylum Actinomycetota; class Coriobacteriia; order Anaerosomatales; family PHET01; genus CAZSLI01. The sequence continues at coordinate 39,195 of CAZSLI010000020.1, read as the reverse complement.
GAGACATCGTGTGAAACCGAGGGGGTGAGCGTACATGGGTAAGCATTCGTCCAAGGGCGGAACGCCGTTCGGGCGCAAGCATGAGAGCCTCGGACATACCGGACGTGAGCCGCGCCCGCTGCGCTCACTCGACCGAGATGGCTCGGGCCCCAAGAAGCGCACGCCGCGACCCGCAGAGGGCCAGCGGCTCACCGATCCCAGCTCGCGCCGCCGCGGTCCGCTGGAGTCCGCACCCGCGCGCCTGAAGGCCGAGCGCGAGAGGCGCCGGTCACGCTATCGCAAGGTCGCACTCTTTGCGGTGGTCACCATCGCTGTTCTTCTGGCACTCGGTGCCGTGGGAGCCTATGCGTACGTGCGCCACCTCGAGTCGACCATGCAGGTGACGCGCACCACCAAGCTCGACGCCAGCCTGGCCCAGGCCAAGCCGCAGAAGCCCTACACCGTGCTCATTCTCGGCGGCGACCAGCGCAAGGGCGATGAGGTCTACCGCTCGGACACGATGATCCTCGCGAAGATCGATCCCAAGACCAAGCAGATGTGGCTGATGTCGATCCCGCGTGACACGCGCGTCGAGATCCCCGGCCACGGCGCCAAGAAGATAAACCAGGCGTATCAGTACGGCGGCGCAGAGGGCGCCATCGACGCAGTCCACGATTTGACGGGCGTGCCGATCAACCACTACATGCAGGTCAACTTCTACGGCTTCAAGAAAGCCGTCAACGCGCTCGGCGGCGTCTGGATCGACGTGCCGGTCGAGATCAACGACCGTTCGGCAGCCAGCGCCTCTCGCAAGAAGGCCGCGAGTCACATCGACGCCGGCTATCAGCTCCTCGACGGCGAGCACGCCCTCACCTTCGTGCGAGCGCGCCACCAGTTCGTCGACCAGGACTTCTCGCGCATGAAGAACCAGCAGCTCTTCTTCAGGGCACTGGCCGATCAGGTCGCCAAGAAGGAGAACGTATCGAAGCTGCCGCGAGTCGTCATGGCGGTGGCTCCCTATATCAAGACCGACATGTCACTCATGGAGATGGTGCGCACCGCACAGGCCATGCGCGGGGCGGGCGGCAAGAGCCTCTACACCGCCACAGTGGTTGGCGAGTGGCGTTCCCCCTTCATCTACACCGACGAGAAGAAGCTGGACGAGCTCGTCAAGAAGATGAAGGCCGGTGTGAGCTTCGACGCCACCTCGACGACGGCACCCGGTTCCAAGCCGACCGCCGGGACGCAGACCTCGAGCGCTCCTGCCGAGGAAGTCGACCCCAAGGACGTCAGCGTGACTGTGCGCAACGGCGGGGGCGTGGCCGGCTGCGCTAAGCAGGCTTCATCCATACTCAAGGCGCGGGCCTTCAACGTCGCCGACGTGGGCAACGCCGGCCAGTTCGTCTACGACCAGACGCTGGTCGTGCACAAGAACAGCCCGGCTGCCGCGGCACTGGTCGCGAAGGCCCTTCCGCCCGGCACGAAGATCGTCGAGAGCCGCGGTATGTACACCTTTGGTACCGACGTGCTCGTGGTCATCGGCAAGGACTGGGACCTGGCGCGCGTACCTGTCACTCCGGTGGACGCCAGCCAGTAGCTCTCGGTGGCAGTTGCGGCCGGACGCTAGCGCGCGTCGGCCGCGGTCTCGAGTACCCTCAGCACCTGCTCGGCGAGGATGTCGCGCGCGAAGCGTTCCTCGGCGAGCGCGCGAGCGCGACGGCCCATCTCCTGGCGCATGGCCGTATCGTCAGCGAGGCGGATCACGGCTTCTGCGAGTGCAGCGCCGTCGCCGGCGGGGAAGTGGACACCGCAGCCGTTGTCCTCCACGAGGTCCTTGGTCCAGCCGTTCGAGTTGACGATCATGGGCCGGCCGGTGGCCAGTCCGTCGAAGAACTTGTTCGGCGAGTTGGTCGCCAGGATCGGCTTGTCGTCGAAGAGCACCATCAGGGCGTCGGCGGTGCGAGTGAAGCGGGGCACCTCGGCCTTGGGGATCGTCGAGCCGGTCACTATGACGTTGGGCATGCCCTCGCAGCGCTTCTGAAGCTCGGGCAGCGACTTTCCCTCACCCACGATCAGGAACACGATGTCCGTTCGCCCGTGCTCCGAGAGGACGCGAGCCGCCTCGGGAACGTTGTTCTCGACCGCGTTGCTCGGCCCGATGGCGCCGGCATAGCCCACCACGAAGCGGTCCGTGAGGCCGTAGCGCTCCACGAGCTCGGTGTCCTTCGGGCCCGGTGAGAACAGGTCGAGGTCGGCCGAGTTCGGCACCATGTGGACGAGTGCAGGGTCCTTGCCTTCTGCGACGACCCCTGCGACCATGCCGGGCGAAAGCGCCACCACGTGGCGTGCCCGTCGGTAGAGGAAGCGCTCAAGGACCTTCGCGATGCGCCCGAAGAAGCCCTTCTCGCTGATCGCCCCCATCTGGATGGCCGCCTCGGGCCACAAGTCGCGGACCTCGAACACGAACGGCGTCCGGTTGAGAGCCGCGCCCAGCCAGCCGGGGATGCCTACCGTGAGCGGCGTCGAGGTCGCAAAGACCACGTCGTGCCTACCGGCGGTGGCAACGAGCCAAGTCGCACCCAGCATGAAGGTTGCGAACGACAGGATGCGGCGCCCGTAGCTCATGTAGTTGCTGTAGTGGACCCGTACGCTCCGTACGCGGATGCCATCGATCAGGCCATCCGAGAACAGTCTCTCCGAGTACTCGGCAGGCAGACGGGAGGCCGAGGTGACCATCGTGACCTCATGTCCCTCGTCGACCCAGCGCCGGGCGAACTCGTAGCTGCGGATCAGCCCAAGCGTGGACTCGCGGGTGGCGAAGAACTGGTGGACGTAGAGGATGCGCACCCGCGCGCTACCGCCGGTGGGCGCCGTCGCGGCCGACGGCCATGTACGACAGCCCGGCAGTGGCGACAGCATCGGGGTCGAGCGCATTGCGACCGTCGAAGATGATCCCCGGCCCTGTCATCGCTTCGCGCACCCGCGCCCAGTCGAGCTCGATGAATTCCGGCCATTCGGTGACCACCACGGCGGCCGAGGCACCCTCGAGCGCCTCCCATACGGTGTCGCAACGCACGGCGCCGTCGATGTCGATGGGGGCGGCGATAGGGTCGTAACACGTGACCTCGGCGCCCTCCTCCAGGAGCAGCGGCACGATGTCGAGTGCCGGCGATTCACGGACGTCGTCGGTGTGCGGCTTGAACGCCAGGCCGAGTACGGCGATCCGGCTGTGGTGCAGTTCAGGAAGCGCCTTCGACAGGTGAATGACCGGCAACAGGCGCTGGCGGTTGTTCACGTCGATGACGGCCTTGAGGAGGTCGAACTCGTAGCCGTTGAGTGTCGAGATGAAGTCGAGCGCGCGCGTGTCCTTCGGGAAGCACGAGCCTCCGTAGCCGATGCCGGCCTTGAGGAACTGCGGGCCGATACGGGTGTCGAGACCCATTCCCGACGCGACGGCGTCGATGTCGGCGCCCACGCAGTCACACACGTTCGCCATCTCGTTTATGAAGCTGATCTTGGTGGAGAGGAACGCGTTCGACGCATACTTGATCGTCTCGGCGCTGGCGACGTCGGTGGAGACGATGGCGCACTCGCGGCCCTCGGCCTCACAGCGCTCGACGAGCGGCTGGTAGACGGCGGTGACACGCGCCAGGTCCTCGGCAGCTGCTCCGCCGATGACGATGCGGTCCGGCTCGAAGAAGTCGCGGATGGCCTGGCCTTCGCGCAAGAACTCCGGGTTGGACGCGTAGCCCACCGGGTGCGCCGCTTCGCCGAGGAACCGGGCCTGCAACACGTGGCCGGTGCCCGGCGGCACCGTCGACTTCATGACGACGGTGAGCGGGAAGGGGGCCTCGGCGGCGATGGAGGCCACTGCACTGCGGACATAGCCGAGGTCAGCGGCACCGTTTTCGGACATGGGAGTGCCGACGGCGATGAAGACCACCTCGGCGAGGAGGGGTGCCCATCCGGCGGCAGGTGTCGCGAATGACAGGCGGCCAGCGGCGACGTTGCGGGTGATGAGCTCCTCGATACCGGGCTCGTAGATGGGGCTGATGCCCTCGTTGAGTCGCTCGATCTTGCGCTCGTCGATGTCAATGCAGGTCACTTGATGACCCAGCTCAGCGAGGCACACTCCCTGCACGAGCCCGACGTAGCCGGTTCCAACAACACTGATCTTCATCAGGTGAAATGCCCCTTACGGAACGGGAACGGAGTCGGCCGAGGTTCGCCAGCCGGACGCATGCACGGTATCATATCTCGGTTCGCGGGCGGCCTTTGAGGGCCCCTCGTCACGTAGTCGTAAGGAGACACGCATGCTCGACGGCAAAGCCGTCTTGGTCACCGGCGGAACGGGCTCGTTCGGAAAGCAGTTCGTTCGCACAGTCCTCGACCGGTATCCCGGTATCCGCCGTCTGGTGGTCTACTCGCGCGACGAGCTCAAGCAGTTTGAGATGGCGCAGCAGTTCGACCACGGACGCCACCCGCAGCTCCGCTTCTTCATCGGCGACGTGCGCGACCGCGACCGTCTTCGGCGGGCGATGGAGGGCATCGACGTCGTCGTCCACGCGGCGGCCCTCAAGCAGGTCCCGGTCTGCGAGTACAACCCCTTCGAGGCCATCAAGACCAACGTCCTCGGCGCGCAGAACGTGATCGAGGCGGCCATGGACCAGGGAGTCAGCAAGGTGGTCGCACTGTCGACCGACAAGGCCGCCGCGCCGATCAACCTGTATGGCGCTACCAAGCTCGCGAGCGACAAGCTCTTCGTCGCAGCGAACAACTTCCGCGGCCATCACGACATCAAGTTCTCGGTTGTCCGCTACGGTAACGTCATGGGCAGCCGAGGAAGCGTCATCCCGTTCTTCCTCCAGCAACGCAATGCCGGCGAGATCCCCATCACGGACGAGCGGATGACCCGCTTCAACATCACGCTCGACGAGGGCGTCGCGATGGTCATGCGCGCGCTCGATCGCATGTGGGGTGGCGAGCTCTACGTCCCCAAGATCCCGTCATACCGGATCATGGACGTCGCCGAGGCCGTCGCTCCCGGCGTGCCGACGCGCATCATCGGCATCCGCCCGGGCGAGAAGCTCCACGAGGAGATGATCACCGAGACGGACTCGCTGTCGACCGTCGAGTTCGAGGACCACTTCGTGATCTTGCCGGCGACACCGTTGTGGGACATCGACGAGTTCATGAGCGCCGGAGGCGGCCGCATGTGCGACCCGGGCTTCCGCTACAGCTCGGGCGAGAACCACGACTGGCTGTCGGTGGAGCAGCTCCGCGCGCTGATCACAGAGCACGTCGACCCCACCTTCTCGGTCTAGCAGCATGATTCCTTACGGCCGCCAGAGCATCTCAGCCGAGGACATCGCGGCGGTCGTCGAGGTCCTCGGCTCGGACTTCCTCACGCAGGGCCCGACCGTCGAGCGCTTCGAATCGGTGGTCGCCGAGTACTGCGGCGCGGGCCATGCGATCGCCGTGAGCAACGGCACAGCCGCGCTCCATCTCGCGGCGCTCGCACTGGGGCTCGGGCCCGGCGACCTGCTCTGGACGACGCCGATCACCTTCGTCGCCTCGGCCAACGCCGGCCGCTACTGCGGTGCGGACGTCGACTTCGTAGACATCGACCCGGTGACACTCAACCTCGACCCCGTCGCGCTCGAGCGCAAGCTCATCGCGGCCGAGCAGGCGGGGCGGCTTCCGAACATCGTCGTCGCGGTGGACTTCGGAGGTCTCTCGGCGGACTTTGTGGCCATCAGGGCGCTCGCGGACCGTTTCGGGTTCGCCATCATCGAGGACGCCGCGCATTCCATCGGAGGCAGCTACCGCGGAGAGCGAGTAGGCAGCGGCCGTTGGGCGGACATCACCACTTTTAGCTTCCATCCCGTCAAGACGGTGACGAGCGGCGAAGGCGGCATGGTCATGACCAACGATGCCGATGTCGCCGACCGCCTCCGGTTGCTTCGCTCGCACGGCATCACCCGTGACGAGCGCTTCATGGAGGGCGAGAGCGAGGGCGGCTGGTACTACCAGCAGATCGATCTCGGGTTCAACTTCCGCCTCACCGACATCCAGGCGGCGCTCGGTGCCAGTCAGATGACGCGGCTGGACGAGTTCGTCACACGCCGCAACGAGCTCGCCGAGCGGTATCGGATGCTGCTCGCGGATCTGCCCCTCACCTGGCAAGGCGGTCAGGAGCAGACGTACTCCGCGCACCACCTCTTCGTGGTCCAGCTCGCCGAGGACGCCCGCCCGCGCGCCGAGGTGTTCGACGCCCTGCGCGATGCCGGCATCGGCGTGAATGTGCACTACATCCCGGTGCACCTGCAGCCCTACTACCGCGCATTCGGCTTCTCGGCAGGGGACTTCCCGAACGCCGAGCGCTATTACGCCGGCGCGTTGACGCTGCCGCTGTTCCCGGCGATGACCGAGGCCGACCAGGACGCGGTCGTCGAGGCGCTGACCCGCGCACTGTCATGACCGTCGCCTTCCGCGTCGACTCCTCGATCGCGATCGGCAGTGGCCACTTCGCTCGCTGCCTGACGCTCGCCGAGGCGCTTCGCGGGCTGGGCGAGCGCGTCGTGTTCGTCTCGCGCCGACTACCCGGTTCCATGCACGCCTCCGCTGAGAACTCCGGCTTCGAAGTGCTCCTGCTGCCGACGGACGAGGCGGCCACTCCCGAGCCCGGGGCGACCGCGCACGCGGCGTGGCTGCCCGCGACGCGCGCGCAGGATGCCGAGCAGACCGCCGCCGCGCTGCTGGCTGCCGGCCACGACGTTGACTGGGTGGTGGTCGACTCCTACGCGCTCGATGAAGTCTGGGAGCGACGCGTGCGAGCGGCGCTCGGATGTCGGATCGCGGTCGTAGACGACCTTGCTGACCGCACGCACGATTGCGACGTGCTGCTCGACACCGCCTGCGCGGACGGGCTGCGCGACCGCTATCAAGCACTCTGCCCTGCGGACTGCGCCTTCCTGATCGGTCCGGCGCACGCGGTGCTCCGTCGCGAGTTCGTGCGCGCGAGGCGCGCGGTGAAGCCGCGCACCTCGCTGCGGCGCGTCCTTGTCTTCTTCGGCGGCTCCGATCCCGATGACGCGACCGCGGCGGCGCTGCACGCGGCTGCGGCCGCAAATGATGCGCTCGAGGTCGATGTCGTGTGGGGCGGCTCGTACGGTGGCTCGGCAGGGCTCCATGATCGCTTCGGCGACATGCCTGGCGTGCGACTGATCGGCCCGACGGACCGGATGGCAGAGCTCATGGCGGGGGCCGACCTCGCACTCGGTGCCGGCGGTGTCGCGACGTGGGAGCGGTGCTTCCTCGGACTGCCCACCATCGTGGCCACGCTTGCCGACAATCAGGTGTCCAACGTCCGCTGCCTGACGGCGCATGGGGCCGCTGTCGCGATCCCCCGCGGCCTCCATGCGCAGCCGGGAGCCTGGGAGACGGCACTGGAGTCCGTCCTGAGAGAGCCGGGGCGGTTGAGCGAGATGTCGAGTTCGGCGTCCGGATTGACTGCGGATGCAGCGGCCGCGCGCTCGCACGCATTGGTGCGTGCCATCAGGCGCGAGAGACGAACGCCCGCGGCTCTTGCACTGCGTCGGCTTGAGCGCAAAGACCTGGAGTTGGTCCTTCGGTGGCGTAACGCGCCTGAGGTCCGCCAGCACATGACGACTCGCCACGAGATCACGGCCCAGGAACACGCTTCGTGGTTCGACCGGCTGTCGCAAGCGGACGACGCGGCGGCCTGGGTGTTCGAGGTGGCCGGAGTGCCGAGCGGTCTATTCCAACTGCGGGGGATCGATTCCGACGCAGCGAGAGCCGAATGGGGCTTCTACCTGTCGCCAGACGCGATGGGGCGGGGGCTGGGGAGCGCGCTGTGCTTCCTCGGCGTCGAGGCGGCCTTCGACGAACTGGGTCTCGACGCGATCGATGCGCAGGTGCTCGATGGCAACACGCGGAGTCTCGCGCTGCACGAGCTGTTCGGGTTCAGGCCAGGCGGCTCGCTTGCCGCTGAGGAAGGTGCCACCATGATGGAACTCACGTGGGACGCGTGGAATGCCCACAGGGCACAGGTCGCACGCACGGCTTTCGGGGGAGGACGTTCATGAGCACCGACGCGACGGTTGTGAGGATCGGCGAGCGGATGATCGGCGCGGGCGCCCCGCCCTTCGTCATCGCCGAGATGAGCGGCAACCACAACCACTCGCTCGAACGCGCCCTCGCCATCGTCGATGCAGCGGCTGACGCCGGTGCGCACGCGATCAAGATCCAGACTTACACCGCCGACACGCTGACCCTCGACGTTGAGGGTGGCGAGTTCTCGATCGACGACCCCGACAGCCTGTGGGCCGGCCGATCGCTGCACTCGCTGTACGCCGACGCCTACACGCCGTGGGAGTGGCACGAGGCCATCTTCGCCCGCGCCGCCGAGCGGGGGATCATCGCGTTCTCGACGCCATTCGACGAGACCGCAGTGGACTTCCTCGAGGAGCTCGGCGCGCCGTGCCACAAGATCGCATCGTTCGAGAACGTGCATCTACCGCTCATCCGCAAGGCGGCCGCGACGGGCAAGCCTATCATCATGTCGACTGGCATGGCCACGGTGGAGGAGCTCGGCGAGGCGGTCACCGCGGCTCGCGAGGCGGGCTGCGAGCACCTGGTGCTCCTCAAGTGCACGAGCACCTATCCAGCAACTCCGGCGAACAGCAACCTCGCGACGATCCCGCACCTGCGTGACCTGTTCGGCTGCGAGGTCGGGCTGTCGGACCACACGATGGGGACCGGCGTGGCTGTAGCCGCTGTCGCCCTGGGCGCCACGGTGGTCGAGAAGCATTTCACGCTGTCGCGGGCCGAGGGCGGCGTCGACTCGGCGTTTTCCACCGAGCCCGCCGAGATGGCCGCTCTGGTCACCGAGACGGAACGCGCCTGGCAGTCGATCGGCGAGGTCCGCTACGGCCCTACAGGCGCCGAGAGGAAGTCGCTGCAGTTCCGCCGGTCACTGTACGTCGCCAGCGACATGAGGGCCGGCGATGTGTTCACGCCCGAGAACCTGCGGGTGGTCCGTCCAGGGCTCGGACTCGCACCGAAGTACTACGACGTCTTCCTCGGCAAGCGCATCGCGAAGGATGCCGACAAGGGCACGCCGGTGTCTTGGGAGCTGCTCGGCTGATGGCTTGCGTAGTCGCGATCGTGCAGGCCCGCATGGGGTCCACCCGGCTGCCCGGCAAGTCGGGAGCCGACCTCGGTGGCCGTCCGGTGGTCGAGCGAGTCCTGGAGCGCGTGGCACGAACGTCGGCGATCGACGAGGTGATGGTCGCCACCACCGACCTCGCTGGCGACGACGATCTGGCCGGCTTGGTGGCCGCGCTCGGGTACCGGGTCTTTCGCGGAAGCAGCGACGACGTGCTGTCCCGCTATCAGGGTGCCGCGGCGGCCGCTGATGCCGAGGTGGTCGTGCGGATCACCTCCGACTGCCCGTTCGTGGACCCGGATGTCGTGGACGCCGTCGTCGGGGCGCTTGACGGCGGTCGATTCGACTACGCGACCAACACGCTCGTGCGCACGTATCCTCTGGGCCTGGATGCCGAGGCCTTCACGCGCGATGCGCTCGAGACCGCCCATCGCGAAGCGGTCGCACCGCACGAACGCGAGCACGTCACACCGTTCATCTACCAGCACCCCGAGCGCTTTCGGCTGACGAACGTCGTGGCGCCCGACTGGGCGACCCGACCGGACTGGCGGCTCACCGTCGATACGTCGGAGGACCTTGAGTTTGCCCGTGCTCTCTACGCGCGTCTCGCCGAGGGGTTCTTGCTGGCCGACGTGATCGCTGTGGTGGAGAAGGAGCCGGTGCTCCTTGAGTTGAACGGCCACGTAGCCCATCGACATGTGGAGAAACCCACGAGCTGGTGACGAGCGAGGGTGGAGAGAGCCCTCGGTGGTAGAATCTACGTGTGTCGTGCGACGGCATCGTCGTTGCAACAGACACACGCAGTCTTGTCGCAGCAGCTGGAGGTCCTCTTCGTGCGCTATCCCACTTGGCTCGATCGGTCTGTGTCGCTGTGCGTCGCGATGGCGATGCTTGTGGCCACCGTCGCCCTCGGTGTCGCTCGACCGGCTCCTGCGCTTGCCGACGTCTCGTTCAAGATCACGGGCGGCGGCTGGGGTCATGGCATCGGACTCTCACAGTATGGCGCCCAGGGCTACGCTCTCAAGGGCTGGCCGTACGCAGACATCCTGCGCTGGTTCTACGGCGCGGACCGCGATGGTTCCAGCAGCGGCGTCCGAGTCAGCACCCTTGAGTCCCTCGGCAAGAACAAGAATCCCACCGTTCAGGTCAACCTCGACAAGAGCGACGCATCCCGCAGCTCATGGACGCTCAGAGGTTGGAAGTCTCGTCTCAAGGTAAGCAACGCCACGACCACGACGTTGCTCTCGGCGGACAAGTACTACGCGTTCACCGTGTCGGGCGGCAAGGTGGTCGTCAACGGGAAGTCCTACGCGAGTCCTGTGACGGTTGCCGCCGAGAGCGGATCACCTGCGCTCGTTGTGGTGAAGGATGCATCCGGCCCCGCGCTCAACTCGTCTTACCCCAGCGGCTATCCGTACATGCGCTACCGAGGACAGCTCAAGCTCACCGTCACGACCTCCACCCTGCGGCTCGTGAACGCCCTTCCCATGGAGCAGTACCTCTACGGCGTCGTGCCGCGCGAGAGCCCTGCGTCCTGGAATGCCGAGGCGCTCAAGGCGCAGGCCGTGGCGGCGAGGTCGTACGCGTGGGCCCAGAACCCGCCGTCGCCCACCACAGGCTCGACGCTGTCGGGCATTCTGCACTGCACCACGTACAGCCAGGTCTACGGAGGGCACTCGCGGCTCATCGGCGGGGCGGACACCAACATCTCGAGCCACGAGGACGGCCGGACCAACAGCGCTGTTGACGCCACCTACGGTCAGGTCATGTACCACGCGCCTTCATCCACCGTCATCGTGACGTACTTCTCGTCCGGAACGGGCGGTCACACCGCCAACATCGAGGACGTGTGGCTGACATCAACTCCGAAGCCCTACTACAAGGGCGTCGATGACGCCGATCAGACCAGCCCCTCGTATTCGTGGGCGCCCGTCACAAAGACCGGCTCGCAGATAGCAGCGGCCATTCGCGATAAGGACGACAACGACGGCAGCCTCGGGTACTCGGCGCCTTCGCCCGCGACGGTCACGAATGTCACCTTCGATCGGGCGCCTTCCGCTTTCGCCCGCCACGCGACGATTGCCTGGTCTAACGGCAGGAGCTACACCATCACCGGCGACACGCTGCGCAGCGCCTTGGGGCTGAAGTCGACGAAGATCTATATCTCCCGGATCAACTTCGGCGCCCGCTACGAGCAGTCCCACACGCGCATCATCTACTCGTCCGGTTGGACCACCTACCGGTCGTCGAAGCTTTCGGGCGGGTCCTATCGCTACGCCTCGCGCTCAGGGAAGAACTGCCGAGTCGCCTTCAAGGGGACCGGTTTCCGCTGGTATGCGCCGAAGTATCCTTCCGGTGGCCGCGCGGATGTCTACCTCGATGGGGTGCGCAAGGCGCGCGTCTCGCTCTACCGGTCGAGCATCGCCTACAACCAACCCATCTGGACCGCCACGGGTGTGTCTGCTGACACGACGCACACGGTGCTGATCAAGGTACTGGGCACAAAGGACGCGGCGAGCCGGGGCACGAACGTGGGAATCGACGCCTTCGAGGTGCAGGCCGGCACTCTGGCCGCCTATCCGGGACGCTAGCCCTCGGGCGCATCGGCCCGAAGGCCGGCCTACATGAACTTGCCCTCGGCCTTCAGGCGGTCGTAGTGCTCGATGTCGCGGAACCGGATGAAGCGCGCCGGATTCCCGCCGACGATCGCGCACCGCTCGACGTCCTTCGTGACCACAGCGCCGGCGCCGACGATGGCGCCCTCACCGATGCGGACACCCGGCAGGACGACCACGTTGATCCCCAGCCACACGTTGTCCCCGATGACGATGGGCTTGCCGATGATCTTCTTTCCGTACGGGATGTAGTCATCGCCATCGAAGTCATGATTCTGCGAGATCAGCGCGCATCCGGGACCGGAGTGGAAGTTGTCGCCGATCTCGACGCCACCTCCACCGGCGATGGTCATCCCGTTGAAGTTGACGTTGTTGCCCAACCTGACAAGGTGACCGCGTCCGACCGTGGATGGCCCGTTCACTTTGAGCCCCACGCCGCAGGACGCCACGGAGGAGCGGATCGCCTCGGCCATCTTGCGTCGAGCACGTTCCCGTCGACGCCGCTTGATCGATGCAAGAGCCCGCTTCAGCATGCCGCGCCCCTCACAGCTTGGTCTGGAGCTCGAACAGTCGCCTGTACGCTCCCGTGCCGCCGAGGAGATCGTCGTGCGAGCCGGACTCAGCCACCTCGCCGTCCTCGATCACGAAGATGGTGTCGGCGCGCTGCACGGTGGAGAGGCGGTGTGCGATGACGATGAGCGTCTTCGACGCGCGGTACCGGTCAAGGGCCTTCTGGATGTAGAGCTCGGATTCGGAGTCCAACGCGCTCGTCGGCTCGTCGAGGATGATGATGTCGGGGTCCGCGAGGAAGACGCGAGCGAGCGCGATGCGCTGGCGCTGACCGCCCGACAGGCGCACGCCCCTGTCGCCCGCGACCGTCTCGAGCCCCTCGGGCAGATCGGAGACGAAGCCGCAGTAGGCTGCATCGAGCGCGGCGCTGATCTGCTCGTCGGTGACCTCGTTCTCAAGGCCGTAGACGAGGTTGTAGCGCAGTGTGTCGTTGAAGAGCATGGCTTCTTGGGTCATGAAGCCGATGTGTCGCCTGAGGCTGTGGAGCTCGAACTCGCGGAGCGGCACGCCATCGAGGAGGATCTGGCCGCCGCTCACCTCGCGCAGGTGGGGGATGAGGTCGACGAGCGTCGACTTGCCCGCGCCTGACCGACCGACGAACGCGGTCATGCTGCCACTGGGGATGCTGAGCGAGACGTGCTTCAGCACCTCGGTGCACTCGCCGTCGATGGTGGTGTAGCTGAAGCTCACGTCGTCGAACGTGACTGCCTCCTGAAGCCCCGAGAACTCCCGGTCGCCGCCGACCACGATCCGCGATTCCTTCGCGCGGTCGATGGTGCGAAGGACCGACTCAAGCCCGTCCACGTTGCTCGTCATCATCTGGCGCGCGACGGTGAGCGACTTGGCCTGCTGATTGAGGCGAAGAAGGATGAACATGAACAGGCCGAGCTCGGCCAGGCTGGCGTGAAGGAACTCGACGCCCACGTAGAGGATCGCGAAAACGGCCAGCATGAGCGCGGGGTCGACGGTCACTTCGACCGCGGCCCTGGCGAGCTGGATACGTATCTGCGCCTGCTCGAAGTGGTTGCTGGTCACTCGCACGTTCTCAGTCTCAACGTCCTCTTGCCCGCGCATCTTGATGAGCCGGATGGCGCCGATCCTCTCGGCGATCACGGTGAACATCTCGCCTGACGTGCGCGTGACGTCTCGGCCCGCCGCCCGCGAACGCGCGATGTTGCCGTGGGTCAGCCAGAAGATGGCCGCCACGGCGACCACTGTGATGCCGGCCAGAGGCAGGCTCAGCGCCGCCAGGATCAGCATGTAGACGCTGATGATGACGATCGCGCCCGACATCTGGATGAACTGCAGGATGGCGGTGCCGCCGCGGTAGATCTGCGACGTGAAGATGTTCACGAGGTCGCCCTGGCGCTCGCCTGTCACAAAGCCGAGATCGCCGTGCACGAGGGCGCCGAAGCCCTGCACCCTCAGCTTCTGGGCGGCGCGTTTTTGCAGGATGGCGACGTACCACTGGTTGAAGAAGTACGTGACGCCTCGAAGGATGATCGGGATGAACGCGATCACGAGAAGCGATGTCAAGGTGATCGGGATGTTCAGCTTCTCGGCAGCTCCGTAGATGGCTCCCGAGATGCCGCTTGCTCCCTCGATGGCCGAGACGCCGTCCTCGATGAACTGGAGAATGGGGAGCAGCAGGCCGATGCCCACCCCCTCGAAGAGGCCCATGAGGATGATGAGGACGATCATGAGGCTGATCTCGCGGGGGCGCAGCTGGGTCGAGCGCAAGAGTCGCCGAGTGGCCCCCGGTCGCTTCTGCTTGTCGGCCGGCTGGGTCTTGCGAGTGGCTGGGTCGGGCACGTAGGTATCCTCGCGTAGGGTGTTAGGAGGGCACGCGAAGCGGTCGGGCCACGCTTGCGTGGGACACGCCGATTGTACACAATCAAGCGCGTTCCCCGCCCGGTGCCGCCGTTGCGGCGCACCTTCGCATCACGTCTTCCGAGGAGACGATTGAAGCTCAAAGCGATCGATGCAGACTTCATCCGACTCGTGGGAGACGATCGGTTCGAGGAGCTCGCCGCCTCGATGGAGGGTCGCTCGGAGCGGCTGAACACCATCTGCCGGATGCCAGAACTCGATCGCCGGAGACTGTGGCGCGACTATGGGCGGCTCTGGGCGCAGGTGGTCCGCGGCGTCCTCAGATCCTCGCCGTCCGGGGCCCGACGCTACGTCTTCTGGGACCGGGCCGCCGAGGAGCACGCGCAGTGTCGCGCCTGGCTGCGGAGGTTCCTCGGCGACGTTGAGCCCTTCGGCATCTCGATGAAGAGCCGCATCGTTCGCGGTCAGGGGTTCCGGCGCACGTTCTCACTGATGTGGGGGCTCGGGCGTTTGCTCAGCCGACGCGATCTTGCCGAGAGCGACCTCGCGTCGAGCTACGTCCTCATCGCGCGCAGCTGCCTCATCGCCGGCTCGCACGCCCAGCGTTCCGGCGCCGAGGACGCGTACCTGTTCCTGATCTATCGACCCGAGACGCCTTTCGTGGCGGCTTGGCTCATGCGTGGCGGTCTCCGCGTCCATCAGGTCGCGTTGACCACGCCGCTGCTGCCTCACACACATGCCGTCGTCGCCGACGAGCTTGTGCTGTGCAACCCATATCAGGTGGATGAGGTCGCAGCGCTCAGTCGCGAGCGCTCGTGGCCTCCCGCGGTGCTGTGGGGGCCCAAGGAGATCGTCGAGCTCGAAGAGCGGTACGGCTATGCCGAGAGGGACGTTGAGCCAGACGTGATCGGTCTGTACACGCAAGGCTATCGACTGCGCGTACGTCGGGGCATCGACTTGGACGAGACCGGGACCCCTCAGGCGGAACACGAGGAGCTGTTGGCGCGCAC
>CAZSLI010000020.1:0-23901 GCA_964607705.1 uncultured Eubacteriales bacterium | reverse complement strand
ACTTGGACGAGACCGGGACCCCTCAGGCGGAACACGAGGAGCTGTTGGCGCGCACCCTCGTGGACTACCTCGACACGCATCCCGACCTGCGGTTGCGCGTGTTCCCTCATCCGCTTGAGCGCAGGACCTACCTCGAGACGGGCGAACATGACCTGGGAGATCTGGTCGGCCACCAGCGCGTGGAGATCGACTGGGAGGGGCCCAGCTCCATCAAGCGTTTCGACGACGTGGGGATTGGCGTCATGGGTTACTCGACCGTGGGCTTCGACCGTCTCTTCATGGGATTTCCGACCATATTCTTCATGCCGGAGTGGCTCATCGATCGAAGCGTCGAGTCGGCGTATCAGCGCATCTTCACGACGGCGCCCGAGGAGCTCGTCGCCGCTCTTGATGACGCGAGGAGGCTCACGCCGACCCAGTTCATGGCCGAGCACTTCGGCGGACCGTTCAAGGCGCCCGCGCCCGTTGAGCCGGTGACACGATGACGACCCCGCGCCCCACGCGCGTGTGCATGCGCGTGAACAACGTCTTCACTCACGACCTTCGGGTCCGGCGCGAAGCGGAGGCGCTCGCGGCCGCCGGTTTCGACGTGACGGTCATCGCCGACATGAAGCCGGACATGGGGCTTGCCGAGAACGAGGTCGTCGACGGAGTCCGCATCCGTCGCATTGCCAAGTCGAGCCGCATCCCGTACTGGAGCATCATCAAGCCGTTGCTCGATGCGGATGCCGACGTCTACCACGGGCACGACATCGATTCGCTGCTGCCGGTGGTCGCAGCGAAGATCCTTCGCGGGCGCGGCACGCGTGCGGTCTACGACTCGCACGAGCTATGGAGCGGTCACGCGCGGGACAAAGTCCATCGCAAGCGACGCATGCTCGTGCGCATCGAGGGCCTGCTGCTCCGCGGCGCCGACGCGCTCATCACCGCGTCGCCTGCTTACACCGAGGCGATCGTCGAGCGCTACGGCTTCAAGCGGCCCGCGCAGACCATCCTCAACGTGCCGCGCTGGTTCTCGGAGGCCGAGCTCTCCGAATCGTGGGCGACGCGCGACGCCGATGCCGAGGTGCGCGTCGTCTATGTTTCCGTGTTCCAAAAGGGTCGGGGCGCCATCCCGCTGATCGAGGCCTTCCACCACCTGCCCGAAGACTTCGTGCTCGAGCTGGTCGGGCCGATCCCGCAGCCGGAGTACGAGGACCTGATGCGGTCCGCGGCCGCCTCATTGGGGGAGCGCATCCGCTTCGTCGGCGTCCTTCCGCCGGCCGAGCTGGTTCCGCGTCTGGCGCGCGGCCACGTGTCGGCGGTCCCGATCGAGCCGCTGTCGCTGTCGTATCGGCTGACGGCCCCGAACAAGCTGTTCGACTCGATGATGGCCGGCACGCCCGTCGTCGCCTCCGACATGCCGGTGATCGCGTCGATCGTCCGCGAGAGCGGTGTCGGCGTCGTGTGCGACGTGGCGGATCCTGCGGACGTAGCGCGCGCGATCCTCGCTGCGCACGCCGAACAGGACTCGTTTCGCGCCAACTGCCGAATAGCGGCCGAGCGCTACAACTGGGACATAGAGCGCGCTTCGCTGGTAGGGCTCTACGAGCAGCTCACGAGCGCCTAACGGGTGCTACGAGCGCGCGACGGCAGCCTCGATGATGGACGCCAGCCCGCGGGCGTTGGCCTCCCAGGTATAGGTCGAGGCCTTGCATCGTGCAGCCGACTGCATGGCCGTGCGAGTCTGACCGTCGGCATCGAGGAAGCGCCTGATGGCGTATTCGACCGCCTCGGGCTCGCGTGGGGGGACGAGAAAGCCGTCCTTCCCGTCCTCGACGATCGTCGCGGCACCCCCGTCGTTTGCGGCGATGACGGGAACGCCGCACGCGAGCGACTCGAGGTAGACGACGCCGAACGCCTCCGGCGAGCTCGGCAGAACGAACAGGTCGGCCTGGCGAAGCAAGTCGGGTAACGACTCATGCTCGTAGGCGCCGCCAAAGTCCACCCGCGCCGCGATTCCCAGCTCGCGAGCCATCCCACGCAAGTCGCCGAGGAGTGGCCCGTCGCCCGCGACGGTGTAACTCACGTCGACGCCCTCGGCGGCCAGTTCCGCCACGGCGTGCAGCACTGTCGCGTGCCCCTTGCCTTCGACCAGGCGGCCTGCGCTGAGCAATCTCAGCGGGCCGCTCTCTCGTGAGTCATCTGCGACCGGACTGGTGGTGGCCGCCGCCGCTTCTCGCTCTGCCGGCGTGAACAGCCGCGTGTCGACGCCATTCGGCAGCACCCGTGCGCGCGGCAGGTCGGGGAACGCCGCCTGAAGGCCGTCCGCCACGACGTCGCTGACGGTGATCACGACCGCGGCGTCGGCGAGCGCCTCATGCACCGAGCGTCGCAGCGCCGCTGGGGCCATGCCCATGACGTTCTGGTACAGGTCCTCGCCGTGGACGAAGACCGCGTACGGCACGCCAAGGCGCCGGGAGAGGATTCGGGCGATGTGTCCATCGAGCAGCGCGGTGTGCGCCACCAGGAACCGGGCCTTAGCGAGCTGCTCGGCGAGCCCGGGCGATCGGAGCACGGAACGCGCGGCACTCGCGGCCGAAAGGCCGCGCATCATCTTCCGAGGAAACGACGGATAGCGCGGGAAGTGTATCGGGACGGTGCCAAAGTCGGTGCGCGCGTGCTCGGCGGCGGCGTAGCGCTTCCATGTCGGACGCACCTGCGGCAGCGGCCACGGCGCCCAGGGCACCGGCGAGATCACGGCCGTGACTATCTCACCCGACTCGACCAGGGCGCGAGTCTGCTCGGAGACGAAGACGCCGTAGTCCGGACGGCCGGCATTGGGATACAGGTGCGATACGACGGCAAGCGGGATGCGCGATGACGTCGGCATCGTCCGAGTGCTCCTCGAGGTCTGCGGGGCGCCTGTGCGAGGGCGGTCGCTGCCCGGTTGACGGTTCAGCCGCGGCTCAACGCGGCAAAAGCAGGGTTAGGGTAACATAGCCCCGCTCATGCGAAACCTGCTGCTGATAGCGTATGAATTCCCGCCCTCAGCCGGCGGAGGCGTCCAACGACTCACCAAGTTCGCTCGCTATCTTCCTGAGTCCGGCTGGCTGCCCACCGTGCTGTGCGCTGAACCCGCGTGGGGCCGGCCAACCGACCCGTCGCTCCTCTCGCAGGTGGAGGGGATCGACGTCGTCCGTCTGCCGGCTCGCAACGTGTCGGCGAACATCGCCCGCGTGCTGGCGCCTATCAAGCGGATCAGACGCGGTGGAAGCAGCACCGGGGCGGCGCCCCAGGTCGCGTCCGCGGCCCTCGTGAACGCCGACGCTACTGCATCTCGGCGCGCCCCGCTCTCAACGCGGCTCATGCGCCGCTACTGGATCGATCCGGCTGAGCCGTGGTCGCGTGCGGTGCCCGCCGCAGCGGCGCGCCTGCATGCCGAGCACCACTTCGAGGCGGTCCTCGCCTCCGGCCCGCCCCCCTCGGCACTCATGGCCGCGGCCCGATGCGCCGAGGAGTTGGGCATCCCGCTGCTTGCGGACTTCCGAGACGCCTGGGCGGACAACCCGAACTTCCGCCGTCCCGAGCGTCCGGCGCTCGACCGGCGACTTCTCGCAGGCGAGCGGGAGGTGCTGCGTGTGGCGTCGGCGGCGATCGCGGTCTCGCAGCCGATCGCCGAGGAGGTCGTCGAGTACGGCGCACGCGAAGTCCTGGTCGTCCCGAACGGCTTCGACTCGAGCGAGCTTCCTCGGCATGCGCCCACTGACGGGCCCCTCAAGATCGTGTTCATGGGCCGCTTCTACGGCACCACCGACCCCACCGCCTTTCTGGATGGGCTCGCGCTCGCGGTGAAAGAGGGGCCGGAGTGTGTTGACGTCCGCGTGGACGTCGTGGGGCCGCCGTCCTCGGCGGTGGAGCACGCGGTGGCCGCTCGTGGGTTGCAGAGCCGCGTCGCGTTCCACGGGTTCCGTCCCCACGCGGAGGCGCTCGCGATGGTCGCCTCGGCGGACGTGGGCCTCGTCGTGCTAGCCGAGGACGAGGCGAGCGCGGCCATCTACACCGGCAAGCTCTTCGAGTACCTCGGTGTGGGTATCCCTGTCCTGCTCGTCGGGCCTTCCGAGGGAGTCGCGGCGCGCCTCATCGACGAATCGCACGGGGGCCGCGTCGTCGGCTCGGATCCCGCCGCGATCGCGGGGGCACTCGCGGAGCTGGCTGCCCGAAAGGTCGCCGGCCAGCCGCTCGCCCGCGTCGACGAAGCCGTGCTCACCCGCTTCGAGCGCCGCTCTCAGGCAGCCGAGGTCGCACGCGTCCTCGATCGGATCTCGGATGGGGATGCCGGTGTCTGATCTCGCACTCGCGTTGCGCCGCGCTCCGAACGCCCTGTGGGTGGCGCTCGCGCTGGCCGCAGGAGCGCTCGTGGGGCTTGGTGTCGGCCGCTTCGGCACGTCGGTCGTCATGCTCACGGTCGGTGCCTTCGCCGTCATCGCCGTGGCCGTCATAGCCATTCGCTCGCCGCTCACGGCCGTGGGGATCGCGCTTGTCGCGCTGCCGCTCGATGTCTACGGCAGGCTGGTCGACAAGCCCGTCCCGCTGACGGTCTATCAGCTGATGCTGGTCCTCGCGCTCGGCTCATGGGCCTTGGCCATCTGGCAGGGCCGCGAGCCACTGCCGAGGATGTCGGCCGTCGACGCCGGCATGCTCATGCTCATCGCGGCGGGCGCCTGGTCGCTCCCGCACTCGCTCGCGCCCGGCGTCACCATCATCGGCATCGCGCGCCTCGTGTTCATCGCGGCGTTCGTGCTGCTCGTCGAGAACCTCCCGAGGACTCGCCGAGACGTCAAGACGCTGCTGGCCGTCATCGCGACCGTCGCCGCCGCGCACGCGCTCCTCGGCATCGCGCAGGCGTTGGTGCCAGGCTTCAACATCGGCAACGTGCACGAGCAGGGGAGCGGGTGGCGCACGCTGCGACGCGTGTCAGGCCTCTTCGACGATCCCAACTACTACGCGGGCATGCTGAGCGCCGGGTTCATGATCTCTGCCGCACTTCTGCTGTATGCGAAGAAGGCCCGCGAGGCCGCGCTGTGGCTCTCGGTCTCTGGTCTGTGCGCGATCGGCATCGTCCTCACGTTCTCGCGCACCGCTTGGGTCGCGGTTGCGGCGAGCGCGTTCGTGTTGGCGGCGGTCGCCCCCAAGCGGTTACGCGGCTGGCTTCTCGGCACGGGCGCTGTCCTCGCGATCGTGGCCGTCATGTTCGTCGCTGCGGCAGGGCCCGACACACTGGCGAGCCGGCTCAAGTCGAGCGGAGACGTGCAGGGGGACGCCTCCGTCGCTACGCGCTTCTACATGGCACAGTCCATGGTGCGCATGGTCGCCGATGACCCCGTCTGGGGCACCGGCCTGGCGGCGTTCGATCGCGAGTACCCGCTCTACCGCGAGGTCGGTTCGAGCCGGACCATCATCCGGCCGCACATGCTCCTCGGCGGGCTCGTCGTGGAAACGGGCACAGCTGGAGCTCTCGCCTTGCTCCTGCTCGCAGGAGGCGTGGTCTGGACGCTCGTGCGGCGGGGGAGACGGCCTTTGTGGGCGGGTGAAGCGGCGGCTGTGGCGGGCCTGGCCTGCATGTCGATACAGTCGATGTTCCAGTACTATCTGTACTTCGAGTACCTATGGGTCTTCTTCGGGTTGCTGGTCGCAGCGATCCGCGTGGGCTCGCTTCAGGAGGATCGGTCTTGATGAATGAGAAGCCGCGCAGTCGGTTCGTCGCGATCGTGGCGCGCGAGTGGTGGGTCGTGCTCGCTTCGATGCTCGCGGCGGGACTCATCGCGTACCTGGTGACGGGCACCTCGACGACCACCTACGTGGCGACCTCCACGGTGAAGGTGAACCAGCCGGCCGTCTCTCGGTTCCCGACTATGCTCTTCGGCGACCGCATGCTCGATACGCTTGAGTCGGGCCAGTTCAGCGAGAAGGTTGCGAAGGCCGCAGGCATGGACCCCGACACGGTCGCCAAGGCGTTCACAGCCACCGCAACCGGCAAGCTGCTCGACAAGATCAGCGTTCGGTACAAGGCCGCGACCGCCGAGGACGCCAAGACCGGCGCCGACGCGTTGTCCAAGGGCATCGTCGCGTTCGCGAAGGAATACAATTCCCCCGAGCTCGAGCGCCAGAAGCAGGTGTTGTCGGCGGGCGAACAGGCCATCGCTCGGACTCAGGCCCTGCAGAAGCGCATCGGCGACGATGCCTACAAGCAGGCCGACATCGAGGTGCAGCTCGCCCGTCTCCAGCAGGAGGCGATCACCAACCGTGCGCTCTACCAGCAGGCGCTCGACGCCTACGGCTACGACGGCAACGTCGCGGTCGCGGTCCAGACGGGCTCGAGCCGCACGGACCTGCTCGCTGCGGCGCTGCTGGCCGGCCTTGTCGCGGGTCTCGTGATCGCGGCCGTTCGCGAGCGCTTCATCGCGACCGACCGCGCTGCGTGAGCCCTCGTCGGCGAGGAGTGGAGCGGTGACCCGTTCGGTCGTCATGCTGCTCACCAATGACTTCGTCTCCGACCCGCGGGTCGAGAAGGAGGCGACCGCTCTTGCCGAGGACGGCTGGGCGGTTACCGTGCTCGCGTGGGACCGTTCGCAGTCACACCCCGCCGCCGAGGACCGCGGCCCCTTTCGCATCGAGCGCCTCGGCCCCGCGGCTCCCTACGGCGGCGGTCCACGCAACATCACTCGATTCCGCGAGTTCTGGCGCCGGGCGACCGAGCGGGCGATAGAACTTTCACCTGACGTCGTGCACTGTCACGACCTCGACACCGCGCCTGCGGGGCTCGCCGTGCTGCGCAGGTCTGCCACCCCCAGGCCGAAGCTGGTCCTCGACTTCCACGAGCTCTACCGCGAGTCGAAGATGGTCCCGCAGACCGGCATCACCGGAGCCGCGGCAGGGGTCTTCGTGCGCTCGGTCGAGCGTCGTGCGATCGCCGCAGCGGACCTCGTGGTGGTTGCGAACCCCGGCAGCATCTCGGCGTACTCGGCGCACGACATGGCGGGGAAGACGGTGCTCGTCGAGAACGCGCCCGATCTCGAGCGGTTCATCCCGCAGCCATCGCATCGGGCCGCCGAGAACCCGCTCCGCGTCAGCTTCGTCGGCCAGAAGCGCTACACGCGCGGGCTGCACACGCTGATGGAAGCCGTCCAGCGGGACGCACGCTTCTCGGCGCTCCTCGCCGGCGGAGGTGTCGCCGAGGACGAGATCGCACGCGCGGCGACCCGCTTCGCGCGGGTGACGACCGAGGGCCGCGTCAACTACGCCGATATCCCGCGCTACTACGCCGACGCCGATGTCGTCTACGCCGTCTATGACGCCGCCCTCGGCAACGTCCGGACGCTGTTCCCCGTGAAGGTGATGGAAGGGATGGCCTCCGCCGTCCCCGTCATCGTCTCGAAGGGCACCTGGATCGCCGAGTACGTGCTCGAACACGAGATCGGGCTCGCGGTCGATGAAGGGGATGTAGATGACGTGGCTTCGGCGCTGCGTCTCCTCGCGGACGATCCGGCGGTGTGCAAGCGGATGGGCGAGCGCGGCAGGGCGGTCGTGGAGTCCGAACTGAACTGGAAGGCTGCTGCCGGCCGGCTGGTCTCGGCCTACAGGAACCTGTAGCCGGCCTCACGCTCGATGAGAGGGGACGCCATGCTCGAACTGACACCAGAGGTCGTTCCCGAGGAGTTCCGACGCGAGGTCGAGCGGCTAGGTCCCCGCGTCGCGCTTGTGCTCGGCAGCGGGTTCGCGGGGCTGACCTCGGCGCTCGATGTCGTCGCGTCCGTCCGCTACGACGAGATCGGCGAATTCCCGCGCCCGGAGGCCGGCGTCCTCGGGCATGCGGGCGAGTTGCTGCTCGGGCGGGCCGACGGCGTGCCGGCACTGGTCTTCTCCGGTCGCGTACACCGCTACCAAGGCCTCTCGGCGCTGGATGCGGCCATCTGCGCCCGACTCGCCTCGACGCTAGGTTGCGACACGCTGATCGTGACCAACGCCGCCGGCGGCGTGAACGAGACGTTCCCAGTGGGCCAGGTCGTGCTGCTCTCCGACCAGATCAACCTCACGGGCGACAGCCCTCTGGTGGGCTGGTCCGGGCCTCCGGGTGGCGTGCCGTTCGTGCCGATGCGCGACGCGTTCGACCCCGGACTGCGCCAGCTGGCTCGGCAGGCCGCCGAGGAGCAGGGCATGCCGCTCGTCGAGGGCGTCTATGCGGGCCTGCTCGGCCCGGCGTTCGAGACACAGGCCGAGGTGCGCTACCTGCGCACGGTGGGTGCGGACGTCGTGGGGATGTCGACCGTTCCCGAGGTCATCGCCGCGCGGGCGCTCGGCATGCGCGTCCTCGGCTTCTCGCTCGTCACGAATGCGGCGGCAGGTGAGGGCCTCAGTCACGAGGAAGTCCTCGAGGCAGGCCGCGTTGCCGCCGACCGCCTGACCGCCCTGCTGCTTGCTATACTCCAACGGCTGTAGACACCCGCGCCCGGTCGGGCGCGTGACTTGAAGGAGAACACCATGGATCACGACGTCAAGGATCTCGCCCTCGCCGATGCCGGCAAGTCTCGCATCGAGTGGGCCGACAAGGACATGCCGGTACTTGCGAGCATCCGTGAGCGCTTCGAGGCCGAGAAGCCTCTCGACGGTATCCGCATCTCGGCCTGCCTGCACGTCACCACCGAGACCGCGAACCTCATGCGCACGCTCAAGGCCGGCGGCGCGGACATCGTCCTGTGCGCCAGCAACCCGCTCTCGACCCAAGACGACGTAGCCGCCGCGCTCGTGCAGCACTACGGCGTCCGCACCTACGCGATCAAGGGTGAGGACACCGAGACCTACTACAACCACATCGACGCCGCGATCAATCACAACCCGCAGATGACGATGGATGATGGCGCCGACGTCGTCGGCCGTATCCACGCCGACTTCCCGGAGAAGCTCGAGTACATCATCGGCGGCACCGAGGAGACCACCACCGGTGTCATCCGTCTCGCGGCAATGGCCGAGGACGGCGCCCTCAAGTACCCGATCGTGGCCGTCAACGACGCCATGACCAAGCACCTCTTCGACAACCGCTACGGCACGGGCCAGTCGACGCTCGACGGCATCATCCGCGCCACCAACCGCCTGCTCGCCGGCCGCACGCTCGTCGTGTCGGGCTACGGCTGGTGTGGCCGTGGTATCGCGATGCGCGCGTCCGGCATGGGCGCCAACGTCGTCGTCCTCGAGGTCGACCCGCTCAAGGCGCTCGAGGCCGTCATGGACGGCTACCGCGTGATGCCGGCCGCCGAAGCCGCCAAGATCTGCGACATCTGGGTCACGGTGACCGGCGACCTCAACGTCATCGACGTGCCCATGTTCGAGGCCATGAAGGACGGCGCCATCATCTGCAACTCGGGCCACTTCAACGCCGAGATCAACATCCCCAAGCTTCGTGACCTTGCCGTGAGCACGCGCGAGGTGCGCCCGCTGGTCGAGGAGTTCACCATGGCCGACGGCCGCCAGATCTTCCTGCTCGCCGATGGCCGGCTCGTGAATCTGGCGTGCGCCGAGGGCCATCCCGCAAACGTCATGGACATGAGCTTCGCCAACCAGGCTCTCTGCGCCGAGTACATGGCCAACCAGGCCTCCGAGCTCGAGCCGGGTGTCTACACGGTGCCCGAGGAGATCGACGCGTCGATCGCCGCACTCAAGCTCCAGAGCATGGGTGTCGAGATCGACACGCTCACCGAGGAGCAGGCCGCCTACCTGTGCAGCTGGCAAGAGGGCACCTGCTAGAGCCGCATCCGTCAAAGAACGCTCGACGCGCGCGAAGGAACTGAATCCATGCCGATCGACAACATCCCGAAGACGCTGTGGTGGGACACGACCGAGGACGGGCGCCCCGGCGTCTTCCTCATCGACCAGACCCGCCTGCCGCTCCAAGGTGACGTCCTCGTATGCAACTCCTACGACGGCGTGTGCCTCGCCATCTCGACCCTCGCGGTTCGTGGAGCGCCGGCACTCGGCGTCGCGGGCGCGATGGCAGTCGCACTCTGGAGCGAGACCGAGGGCGCGCAGATCGAGGATCCCAACGCCTACTTCGCTCGCCTTGAGGAGGTTGCGACCGAGATCGCGCAGACGCGCCCGACGGCCGTGAACCTTGCGTGGGGCGTCGAGCGCATGCGCAAGCTCGTCTACGAGAACACCGACCTGCCTCTGGAGCAGCTTCGCGAACTCGTCGTCCAGGAGGCCGAGAACATGGCCGCCGAGGACGAGGAGCGCAACCGCAAGCTTGGCCAGTTCGGCGCGGCGCTGCTGCCCGAGGCCGCCAAGGTGCTCACACACTGCAATGCGGGCTCGCTCGCGACGGCTTACTTCGGCACAGCGCTCGGCGTCATATTCACTGCGCATGAGCAGGGCAAGATCGAGCACGTATGGGTGGACGAGACTCGCCCGGTCAACCAGGGTGGCCGACTCACCGCATGGGAGCTCCGAGTGGCGGGCGTGCCAGCGGCACTCATCGCGGACAACATGGCCGCGAGCGTCATGAAGAACGGTTGGGTCGACGCGGTGATCGTGGGAGCCGACCGCATCGCGGCCAACGGCGACACGGCGAACAAGATCGGCACCTACGGTCTTGCGGTCCTTGCGAAGGAGCACGGCATCCCGTTCTACGTCGCCGCCCCCAGCTCCACGATCGACCTGACCATCTCGCGCGGCGACCAGATCCCCATCGAGGAACGCGATCCGCGCGAGCTCGAGGGCGTTACCGTCTCGGGTGTGTTCGAGCCGGACAACCCTCAGGCCGCCCGTGCCTTCGACATCCTCACCGAGAAGGGCCCCTACGAGGTTCCGCTGCAGAAGGGGCACGCGATGACGCTCACCCGCAAGGGGGGCGCGTACTCCTTCGACGGATGGTTCCGCATGGTCCCGCCGGGCATCGACGTCTACAACCCCGCATTCGACGTGACGCCAGCCGAGTACATCACGGCCATCATCACGGAGCGAGGCGTCGTGCGCGCCGAACCTGACTTCGAGACCGCACTGGCGTTCACCTGCATGGGCTCGGGCGGTATGCATGAGATGGGCGAGGACGGCGACATCGCGAACTTCGGCAAATTCGCCGAGCCTCCCGCTCGACCCGAGGACTAGGCCGACAAGGTGGCCCTAGGCGCACTCGCCCAAGCCATCATCGGCTTCGTGGCGATCGTGTGCCTCGGCGCGATCCTGCGCGCAACCGGGCTCGTCACGCGGGAGGATGCACGACCGCTCAACGCGGTGATCATCTATGTCGGGCTGCCGGCCTTCGTCTTCAAGGCGACCCACGGCGCCACGCTCTTACGGTCGATGTTCATAGCTGTGGGCGTCGCCTGGGTCGTATTCGTGCTCGTTCTCGGCGTCGCCTGGCTCTGTGCCAGAGCGCTTCGCCTTGAGCGGACGCGTTTCGGCGGCTTCCTGCTGGCGTCGTCACTGGGTAACACCGGCTACATTGGCTACCCGCTCACGGCGGCGCTGCTCGGCGGTGCCGCGCTTCCTGTCGCTGTGTTCTACGACGTGTTCGGGACCGTGCTTCAGCTGGTCTTGGTCGGTTTCCCGCTGGCTCGGCGTTTCGGGACTCGGGCGGACGAGCGGCCACGCTTCGGGATGCTGGGCGAGCTGCTTTCGTTTCCTGCACTGGTAGCTGCGGTGCTCGCGTTGTTGACCGCCGGCCTCGCGGTTCCGGCTCCGGTAAGCGATTGGCTAGACCTGCTTGCGAGTATGGTCGCACCACTGATCATGCTCTCGGTCGGCATATCGCTGCGGCCGAGGACCATAGCGCACGGAGCCGTCGCGCTCGGAGTGCTCGCCTTGGTGCGGCTCGTCGCCGCGCCGGCGATCGCTGCCACTGTCGCAGGTGGCGTCGTCTCGCAGCCGGAGGCGTACCGGGTGATCGTTCTCGAGGCGGGCATGCCGTCGATGATGCTCACGCTTGCCGCGGGCGAGCGCTTCGGGCTCGATGACGACTTCATCGCGGCGGCGATCTTCGTGACGACCGCGGCCTCTGCGCTCACGGTCCCGCTCGTGCAGCTTCTGCTCGGCTGAGGGCCGGCGCCGGGAGGTGCGGGTTGGCGCTCTTCGACGGCCTGCTCGAGCTCATCGCTCCTACGCGTTGTGCGGGATGTGACCTGCCTGGCCAGGTACTCTGCGCTGGCTGTCGCTCTCTCGCCGTCCGCTATCTGCCCTCCCAGAGCTGTCCTCGATGCGGCGCGCCGTTCGGTGCGATGCTTTGCACCGAGTGTCACGCGCGCGTCTTCGCCTTCGAGGCGGCGCTCGCGGTGGGCGAGTTGGGGGCCCCGCTCGCCCGGGCCGTCGTCCTGTACAAGGACGGTGGCGAGCGCCGGCTTGCTGCCGTCCTCGGCGAGCTTGTGGGCTGCGCTGTCGAGGGCGCATGGGGCGCTTGGCCCGACTGCGTGTCGTTCATTCCCGCCACTCGAAAGGCGCGGTCGAGGCGAGGCTTCGACCACGCCGAGGAGATCGCCATCCACGTCGCCAAGATCCTCGGCGTGCCGGCACGCCCTCTGCTCGCACGCGAAGCCGCCGAGGACCAGCGCCGGCTCTCACGCGAGCAGCGGGCCCTCAACGCGGGACGCGGGTTCTCGGCGGTGGGGAAGCCGCCGGATCGCGTGCTGCTGGTCGATGACGTCTTCACGACGGGTGCCACACTCGATGCTGCAGCGGGCGCCTTGCTCGACGCCGGGGCCGCGTCCGTTCGAGTCGCCGTGGTGGCCCGAGCGTGGTGACGACGCGCTTCGGGGTGGCATCGCCTCTGCTAGAATCACGATGCTTCCGCCCGGGTCTGTGGTTGCGGGTGCGCAAGCACCTCAGTCCAAGGTAGACGCGGCCGAAAGGACCCACGTAAGCCGGCGGTTTCGACCGTCGCGCGAGCATGGCGCGTCTTAGGGGTAAGTCGTACCGTCCGGTCCAGCCATCCAGGCTGGCGGGCGAGAGGGCCGGTAGTGAGATGACATCAAGCGGAAGCTCCAGTATGCGAGTGTGGGGCCAAAGACCAGGTCAGCCGGGCGGAAGCATCTATATGGCACGTAGAAGGAGAGACATGGCACGCAGGGCGAGGTTCTCGGTGGTACTCGTGATGGCTGTGGCGGCGCTGGTGGTCGGTGGCTGCAAGGCCCAGGAGGCGCCCAAGGCTCAGCCCAAGGTCTCGCCGCCCGCGGTGGTCAAGGCCGGCATACTCAAGGCAGGCGTGGACATGAAGACGCCGCCCTTCGCCGGAACGGACAACGGCACCAAGGCCGGAATCGACGTCGACGTGGCCGCCGCGCTTGCCGAGAGGCTTGGTCTGACGGTCCAGTATGTCGACGTGGCGCCGTCGGCGGCCGCTACGGCGCTGGCGTCCGGCAAGGTGGATGTCGTGCTGTCTGTCCCGTTCACCGGCTCCGATGCGGTTCAGATCACGACGGCCGGAACGTACCTGTCTGACGCGCCGGCCTTCTTCGTCGCGAGCGAGTCGACCGGCTCTGCCGAGGCCTCGGTCACACTCAGCTCTCTGACGGCCGGCAGGGTTGCCGCCCAAGAGAAGAGCCCGGCGTACTGGCTGCTCGTCGAGGAACTCGGCACCGACGGAGTGAAGGCCTACCCGACGCTCCGTGAAGCGCTGCAGGCGCTGGACGCCGGTGAGGTCGACGTTGTCGCGGGTGATGCGTTCGTGGGGTCCTACATAGGAAGGGACCTCCCCAAGATCAAGTACGCCGGTCAGTTGGCGCCCGCGACGCCGTTGGCGGTCGCCGTCAACGCGGAGAACACCGACCTTGCGGATGCCGTTCGCAGTGCGCTTGACGAACTCGCCGCTGATGGCGTACTGGACTCGGTGCGGAGCAAGTGGCTCGGCGATCTGCCGCAGCTCAAGGCGCCGAAGAGCGATGAGGCCACCTCGGGCGACTAGGCTTCCGTCCAAGAACTGGGAATCTTCGAAGCACCGTCCCTCACTGAGGGGCGGTGCTTCTGCATAGAATCGTTCGCTTACTGCATACATCAGCGCAAATGTGCAAGACCGCAGGTGGGGTGTATGATTATGCACTGTGGTTTGAGTCGCGCCTCGAGGGGAAATCGAGGCGCAGATACTGTAGGAATAACCCAAGGAGGAGCGATGACGAAGGGGCGGAAGCTGCTGGCAGTCCTGCTCGCGATGGCGCTGGCGACGGCGCTGTTCGGGCTCGTGGGCTGTGGAGGCAACGACAAGCCGGCCGAGGACACCACCAAGGCCACCGCGGACACCGGCATCAAGTCGGTCGACGACCTGAAGTCTGGCGACAAGATCGCCGTTCAGTCGGGCACGACGGGTGAGCAGTGGGCGAACGACAATCTGAAGCCGAAGGGCATCGTTGTCACTCCTTACGATGACATCCTGGCCGCGTTCGGCGCCCTGCAGGCCGGGGACGTCGTCGGCGTTATCAACGACCTGCCTATCTCTCAGGACGTCGCCAAGGATCCGGCACGCGGGGTCGAGGTCGTCCAGGAGATCCCGACGGGCGAGCAGTACGGCTTCGCGTTCAACAAGAAGAACACCGCTCTTCGTGACGCCGTCAACTACGGGCTCGGCGAGATCAAGAAGAACGGCGAGTACGACACGATCTATGAGAAGTGGTTTGGCGCCAAGCCCATGTCCACTCCGGAGAGCAGCCCGAACCTGACCAAGCCCGCCTCGGCACCGAAGACGCTGCAGGCCGGCAAGATCATCGTCGGCTCGGACACCGCATTCCCGCCGTTCGAGAACGTTGAGAATGGCGAGGCAGTCGGCTTCGACGTCGATCTCATGAAGGCCATCGGCAAGCAGATCGGCCTGGATGTCGAGTTCAAGACGTACAAGTTCGACGCACTCATCACCGGCGTTCAGTCCGGAACCGAGTTCGACATGGTCGCATCCGCCATGACGATCACCGACGAGCGCAAGCAGTCGGTTGACTTCTCGGACCCGTACATCAACTCGAACCAGTCGCTGGCAGTGAAGAAGGCGCAGTAACGCTCTAGGCAGCAAGCTGAGCAATATCCGAGGGGCCGGCGGTCCAAACCGTCGGCCCCTGGGTGTTTGATAGGTGGTATCTTTAGTCGCCCGCGAGCCCGTAGGCACGAACAAGGAGACACAGCGTGGAGGCATTCCTCCAGTGGTGGGAGACGAACCCGCTCACCCATTTGTACTTCTCGCCCGAGGTGATCAAGCAGGCCTTCCCGGTCATTCTGGCGGCGTTCCCCGTCTCGATCACCTTCGGTGTCATCGCCTTCGTATGGGCCATACCATTTGGCCTCATGCTCGCGTTCATGAAGATGTCGAAGTCGCGCTGGTTCCGCTGGCCTGCGACCCTCTACGTCGACGTCGTTCGTGGGACACCGCTCTTCCTGCAGATCCTGATCGTGTACTTCGGCCTGCCACTTATGCCGTTCTATCAGGCAATGGTCCAGGCCAATCCATGGATGAACCAGGACGGTCCTCTCGGGCTCACGTGGACCATGTGGTTCCGCGGCCTTTTCGTGCTGGCGTTCAACTCCGCCGCCTACATGGCTGAGATCTTCCGGGCGGGCATCCAGTCGATCCCCAAGGGACAGATGGAGGCCGCACGTTCTCTCGGTATGACGACGCCCAAGGCAATGGCCTTCGTGATCATTCCGCAGACGATCCGGCGCATTCTTCCGACCATGATGTCGGAGTTCATCTTGCTGTTTAAGGACACCGCGCTGCTCGCGGCCGTCGGTGTGGCTGAGATGGTGCTGCGCGCCCGTGAGGTGGCCGCGAACACCTACAACGCAAGCTCCTACGTGCTTGCCGCCGGCTTTTATCTGCTCGTCACCATCCCGCTCGGCCGTTTCGTGGCCAACCTCGAGACGCGCCTGGCTGAATCCGAGGGTGGCGGCGCCGGCGCCCGGCCTGATGATGAAATCGCTACGGCTGACGTCGCGGCGGCTATCGACCCGGTCCAATCCGCCGGTTCGAGGACGGGGACGGGACGATGAGTGAGACCAAGACGACAGATCCCAAGGAGCAAGGCCTCGCTGTGAACGTGCCGTGGGACGACGCTCAGCCTATCGTCAGGATCCGCAACCTCAAGAAGGCCTTCGGCTCCCTTGAAGTGCTACGGGACGTCGACATGGACATCAAGAAGGCCGAAGTCGTAGTTATCCTCGGCCCATCCGGCTCAGGCAAGTCGACTCTTCTGCGTTGCGTCAACCGGCTCGAAGAGCCGACCGGCGGCCACATCTGGTTCGAAGACATCGAAGTCACCAGTAAGAAGACCGACATCAACAAGGTGCGCGAACGCATCGGCATGGTGTTTCAGTCGTTCAACCTCTTCCCGCACCTGACCGCCAAGGGCAACGTCATGCTCGCCCAGCAGAAGGTTCTCAAGCGGTCGAAGTCGGAGGCAGTGATACAGGCCGAGAAGCAGTTGCGTCTGGTCGGGCTCGGCGACCGCATGGACTACTACCCTTCGCAGCTCTCGGGCGGCCAGCAGCAGCGCGTCGCGATCGCCCGTGCGCTGGCGATGGACCCGCACGTCATGCTTTTCGACGAGGTCACCTCGGCGCTCGATCCCGAATTGGTGCGCGGAGTCCTCGACGTCATGAAGAAGCTCGCGAAAGAGGGCATGACGATGATGGTCGTTACGCACGAGATGGGCTTTGCGCGCGACGTCGCCGACCGTGTCGTCTTTATGGACGGCGGTGTGATCGTCGAGCAGGGGCCTCCCTCAGAGGTCTTCGACAACCCGCAGCACGAGCGGACGAAGGACTTCCTCGGCCACATCTCGTAACAGTAGGCACATCAACGCCCCGGCACACTTCGCGCCGGGGCGTTTTCTGTTTCTCAACGGCGCTCTATTCCGGATGGTTGGACAAATATGGCGCTAGGCGGCTGGCGCTACGGCGCGCCAAAGGGAATACTCAGATGTAGATAGGACCCCTAAGGAGGCTGGCGATGCAGATTCTCGTTTCAGGGCGTCACATGGGTGTCCCCGATGCTCTTCGCGAGTACGCGGAAGAGAAGGTCGGTAGGGTCGCAAAGATTCACGACCGCGACGACATGCAGGTCGAAGTGATCCTTCACGTTGAGAAGAACAAGTCAAACAAGAACCGCGATGTAGCGGAAGTGACTGCCCGCATGAAGGGTGCTGTCGTGCGGGCCGAGGAGGCCGCGCCCGACATGTACGCGGCGATCGACCTTGTCTCCGAGAAGCTCGAGCGTCAGATGCGTAAGTACAAGACCAAGCTCGTCGATCGCCGTAACGGGACCAAGGCCGTCGTGAAGACGGCGCCCGGGGACAGCGAGATCGCGAGCTCCTTCGAGGAAGATGACGAACCGGCCATCGTCCGCACGAAGACGATCGACACCAAGCCCATGACCGCCGACGAGGCGATCCTTCAGATGGAGCTTCTGGGGCACGACTTCTTTGTCTACATGGACGCGGAATCGGAGTCGACCAATGTCCTCTATCGGAGGAACGACGGCGACTACGGCCTCATCCAGTCTCAGTAGCGGCGGTTCATACTAGGCACGTAGGGCGCCCTCGGGGGCGCCCTTTCGCTTACTTGTGAGGGTCATCGGGTGACTGGCGCACAGGCAATGGTTGACATGTGACAACGGTCACACCTATGTTTATCGCGGGTACCGCCCCACGTGAGGGCATTCCTGGTCGGAGACTAGTAGCAGCATATTCGTAGCAGGGGGCTCCGAATGGACCAGAACGCGTCCCGGGTCCGAGTCGAGGACATCGAAGAGGCGCTGTCGCAAGTAGGCGAGATCAAGGCCGCCCGCGTCGTCGTCGATCGCGATGGTTCGATTCAGGAGATCCACGTTCTCGCACTTCCCTCCAAGCCGCCCAAGCAGCTGGTGCGCGACATCGAAAGCACCCTGATGGCGCGTTTCGGAGTGCCTGTCGATCATCGGAAGATCTCAATCGCCCAGCTGGGCCGCGAGATGGTCGACACCCCGGCGGTTCCCGCCGAGGAGCGGCCGAGCGTGGTCCGCCCTCGCATCGTCGGTATCAACGCTGCCGTCTCGGGTCTCAAGGCATCTGCCACGGTGACCCTCGAGATCGGAGGCGAGGAGTTCGTGGGCCAGGCGTTAGGCCCC
Source organism: uncultured Eubacteriales bacterium (assembly GCA_964607705.1). Lineage (GTDB taxonomy): Bacteria > Actinomycetota > Coriobacteriia > Anaerosomatales > PHET01 > CAZSLI01. The sequence goes on along the minus strand of CAZSLI010000020.1, from coordinate 5,801 downwards.
GCGAGTCAGAGCGGCCGAGTCCGCCAAGTCGCGCAGGCGACCCTCGATGCGCTCGGCCAGTACCTCAATGACTCGACCGCCTTCGCCTTGGAGGACGTCGCGATCCAGCATCTCGGACGGGAGCGCGTTGCCGTCTCTTGCGTCACGCTCGTTACTCAGTACGGTGAGCAGTCCTTCACGGGATCTGCGCTCGTCAGGCAAAACGACAGTGACTCAATCGTCCGAGCGACCCTCGACGCCATCAACAGGCGCATGGGTCTGCTGACAACCGAATAGCTTTCAAGTTTGAATCGTGGCCATGACTGACGGACTGAACACTGTCTTCGAATCGAGCGGAGCGGACAGCGTTCTTCCATCGCTAGCGGGATGGGAGGAGACCAAACTAGTCCCGAAAAGGGGGTCTTCTCACCATGAAGCGAATTCTCGTCGTTTTGGCTTCGCTGGCGGCCATCGTGCTGTCCGGCGGCGCGTGGCTCAAGCTCTAGTCATGCTCGCAGGTCACGGTTCAGTATCAGCGGAGGGGCGGGCCGGCGCACATGTCTAGAAAAGACGCGCCGGTCCGCCCCTTCCTCGCGCTCGCCATTGCGGTACTCTTTGCAGGACTGGCCGCCGTTGGTTTGATCCTGACGGTGTCGCCCGCGATACCTAGCGTCGAGTTGCTATGGCTTCTCGTAGCTGTGCTCCTGTCAGAGGCATTCGCTCTGAGGTTGGGCGGCTATAGCGTCTCGCTGACATTGCCGCTCATGCTGGCTGCGATTCCGATTGCCGGGCCTTCCGGAGCCGCAATCGTGGCGGCAGTATCGTCGGTGAGCCCACAGGACATCAAGGATCGGCGACCTGTGCCGGTGCTTCTGTTCAACTTGGGTCAAGGTCTGTTGTCTGCAAGTGCCGCAGGCTGGGTGTATCAGATGGTGGGCGGACCCACTATGGTTTCGCAGGCCCCGCTTACGGAGGGTGTAATACCCCTCGCGTTGATGGCTTTGGTGCTATCGGCTGTTGCGTTCAATGCGCTCAATATGGTTCTGCTCGCTGCCGGCATTTGGGCAACCCAGGGCGTTCCGTTGGCCACGGCGCTGCGCGGCCTGATGCGGCTGGTGCCCACACAATTGGCGATGGCATTCGTTGCTCTGCTGGTCGCGCAGGTACTCGAAATTGACCCAATTGGTTTGCCGCTGTTCCTGTTCCCGCTATTTCTGGCCCGACAGGTCTATCAAAGCTACGCGAGCCTCCGCGACGCCTACTTGGACACCGTGAGATCGTTAATTGGGGCTCTCGAGGCGAAGGATCCATACACCCGAGGCCATTCCGAGCGGGTGTCTGAGTACGCCGTCAAGCTGGCGGAACACATCGGAATGGATGAGGCGGTCGTAGAGAAGGTTCAGCAGGCTGCGCTGCTGCACGATATCGGCAAGCTGTCTTTGCCTGCGACGCTCCTGATGAAGCCGTCGGACCTCACGGACGCAGAATGTCTTGCAATGCGTCGCCACCCGTGGGTCGGCGGAGAAATGGTGTCCCGGATTCCAGCTTTGCGCCATCTGGCCGAGTACGTGAGGTGCCATCACGAACGGACCGATGGAACGGGATATCCTCTAGGGATGATGGGTGCGGAGATTCCGGAAATCGGTCGGATACTCGCAGTCGCCGACGCATATGATGCCATGACCACACACCGCGCCTACCGCCGGGCCCTGAGCCATCAAGAGGCGATTGCGGAGCTGATTCGGGGAGCCAATACGCAGTTCGATGAACACCTCGTGAGGCAGTTCATCGAGGCCGGCGTCGCAGTCCAGCCGTCCCCACGGTCCTGCGATTGCAGTCCACTCGATAGAACCGTCGTAGGGGTCGCTTCATGACACTCTTAGTTGACCCGGCTGCGTACATTGCCGGTGACTTTCCTGGATGGGCTACGGTCTTCTCATTCGCCGCCGCTATCTTGGTCTTAGAGTTCTTCGATATTTCGCTACCACGTGGGGATTCGCTGGGTGTCAGCGGCGCCCTCAATTCGGCGGCGCTCGCTCTGTTGGGGCCAATCCCCGCGGTGGTTGCCGCATGCGTCGGCACACTGGGTGCCTTCGGGGTGCGCCGTCGTGCAGAACGCACGTCGCGCCCACTGCTGGAACTATTTTCAATGCTGCTCGCGCTGTGTGCGGCGGCCATGATTCAGTGGCTTGTTGCCCCCGTCGTCGAGCCATCAGGCTGGAGTATGTATGCGTCCGCGGCGCTGATGGCGGCGGTCTATCTCATGACTGAACTTGCGGTCATCCAGTTGGTCGTGTCCCGCAGGTCTAGCAGATCAGCGGTCGGTCTGCTGAGGGGCAACCTCACACGTCAGACGCCCCTCCTGCTGGCTCAACTCTCGGCCTGCGTACTAACCGTCGTGATTTACGAATGGATGGGGAATTGGGGGCTGGTCCCCGTAGTCGTACTGCTGCTCCTTATTCGACAGTCCTACGCATTGCTGCTTGATATCCGAGACACTTACCGCACCACGGTCGAGGTACTGGTCGAGGCGGCTGAAGGTCTCGACGCGGGGCACAGGGGTCACGCCGACCGGACTGCGAAGATCTCCCGGGAGATCGGGTCACGATGTGGCATGAATCCAAACGACATCGAACGAGTTAGCTACGCCGCGCTGCTCCACGACATCGGTGAGATTGGCGCGGAGGGGGGAGACGCGCATTCCAGACGGTCATCCGGAGTACTCGAGGGGATACCGACATTTGCTGACGTGGTCAGCATCTTGAAGGTGCTTGAGGGTGATGCACCCCATTCTGAGTCCGACGCCTTGTCGGCATTCGTGATCGGATTGGCGAGCGACATCGAATCTGGCGCAGGAGGCGCCGGAGCCACCAAGCGGTCCAGTGTCAGTTCGGTCTCCCATCTCGTTCCGAGTCACGTCAAGGCGAGAGTTGTGGCGGCCGCGGTCCAGCTGGGTTACTCGATTCCGGCAGTGTCGTGATTGCGGCAATTGCCGTGCTGCTGGCGTTGTTGCTCATTCCTCTGTCAGGAGGCTCTATTCGACGCCTAGCTCACCTCAAGCTGCCGCACGAGCTGCCCATCTTGCTGCTGTTCGTTCTTCAGGGAATCGCTCGTGGCCGGATTCCCTTCACGGTGACCGAACGAGGCGGGGTCGTGGTTTGGGGTCTAATCGGGGTCGCGCTTCTGGTGATGCTATGGGGCTCGCGCAGTCTTGTGGGTATGCCCTTGGTGATGATTGGCATGGGGCTCAATCTCCTAGTAGTCCTACTCAACGGCGGCATGCCAGCGGTTCACCCCAGCGTCGTTGCCAATGGTGGGGGACGGGCGTTCTACCATCTTGCCTCGGCGATGGATGTGGCCGTCGCGCTCGGCGACGTCGTCCCTTTGGGTGCCTCATTTCTTGTTAGCCTGGGGGACGTCCTGATGCTTTGCGGCATGACAGCCGTCCTCGTTTCCGCGAGCAGCAATGCGGGGCCTACGGCAGTCGGCGAGGGCTAGCCAGGACTGTGCCAAACGGTTAGCATCTATCACACGTCGTTTGCGGAACCCCTCACCGCGTGGCCAGACGGAGGAATGGCTGTGCGTGCTTATCGGACGTATCTGGGGTTCCCACGGTTCACGACTGTAATCCGCCGGTCCAGGATTGAGTCATTCGCGGGTCTGTGCGCTCCAGACGACCACATCATCTTGTCGGCCCCCTCGGGGTACGGTAAGACTGTGGCCGCTTCGCAGATTGCATCCGTTTTGGGTGGTCCCGTCGCTTGGGTCAAAGTGGGAGGCGAAGAATGCTCTTTGCCGCGCGTGCTGCTATCGCTGGTCCATGCGCTCGACCAGAACGACGATGACCGACCGCCTCAGGCGGCCGAGTGCGACCTCTCCAGGCGCAGCCGGCTGGCAATAGCCGACCGATGGCCCGGGGGCGGACTAGTTGTCCTAGACGACGTAGGGGTGGCTGACCCGCAGGCGTTGGCGACTCTGCTCGAATCGGTTGCGGCGGAGTTCGCGCATTTCGGAGTCAGACTACTGGTGACTACCAGACTACCGTTTGCCGGGACCGTCGGCGCAAGCATCGATGAATCTCATTTGAGCTTTAGTGACGCCGAAGTTGTCGAGGTTGCCGGCGCACTTGGGCTGGTGGGGCCACGTGCCGAGACCGCCGTCCAAGTAGCGCGAACCTGCAATGGGCATCCGGCGCTCACCACGACACTTCTTGCCGCGCCAGAGTACGACGTGAAGTCAGGTTCAGCTGCCATCTCGAATCTAGTCGACCGGATCGCTAGTACCGGCCTCGATGTCGAGGCGGCACGTCTGCTTCGGCTAATTCGCATGGTCAAGCGGATGTCGCTGACCGACGCCATGGCGCTCGGTATCTGCTCTCCAATGGCCGCAGCGGCGGAACTGTCGCGCGTATTGCCGCTTGTGCAAATAGAAGGCGGCGGCGTGAGCGACGTATTTGTCGCGCATGATCTGATTTGCACTGATTTCGAGGTCGACGCGGTGGAAGCACACTATGCTGAGCTTCTCGACAGTCTTGTTCGGAACAGTGAGATCACACGGCTTTCAGCGGCCTTGCGACTCCCAGGACTAGAGGATCAAGCAGTCGACTGGCTTGAACTCAATGCTGACTCTGTCCTGGGTTGGCTCGGTGCCGCAGAGTGCGACCGTGTGTTATCCGCCCTTCCGCTACGGACGCTTGTCGCGAGGTCTCGAATCATGCTCTTGTGGGCGCACTCGATGAGAGGGTCGGGTAAGGACTCGGATGCGCTGACCAAGTCTAAGATCGCTGGCGACTTGGCTGCTCATGAGCATGATCTTCGTACACTCGCGCTCTCCGTCGCACTGCGGGTGAACTGCATTGCAAGTGCAGGAGACGCCGAGGCAGCACTGCTTATCGGTCAGCAATACCTGTCTAGGCTGACGGCGCTCAATGAGCCCCGCGCTAGAACGGAATATATGGCCGCGCTTGCGAACGCCGCCGCGGGAGCCAGCCAAGAGGAGGCGTTCTACGAATACGCCTCGGAGGCGCGAGCAATCTCTGACGGAAACTTGGGCGTCGAAGGGTCCTTGAGGAGAATCAGAAGAGCTGAGGCTACGCTGCATGTGTTCGGGCGCTCGGACTGGAAGTCTGCGAGCTCAATTCTCCTGCCACTAGCTCAGGACGATACACCCGACGACCTGTACACATGGATCACGGTTCGAGGCAACGCCGCATGTTGCCTGGTGGAAATGGGTCGAATCTCAAGGGCCAAGGGGCTCTTGGCCGCAATCGTGAACCGCGACTTTGATCTTGCCGATGGGTCATACCTCCCGGTGCTTGGGACGGCGCACGCAGCCGAAGGCAATATTGAACGGGCAATTGAGGAGTTCCGTGACGGTATTGCCATCGCCCTCAAGTATGGCGACGAAGTAGATGTGGGCCACTCTCGAATCTGGCTTGCAACAGTGTTAAGGGCTGCGGGGATGACCGACCTCTCTCTGGAGGCGTCAGAGCGGGCATATGAGGGCCTGTGTTCTGAGGGCGTCGGCGCTTTCAGGCAGCTCGCCGGAATTGAGGTGGCCGCGTCGCTCTTGGCCTCCGATGACGTGACCGGCTGCGTTGCGTGGACCGCAGGTCTAACGAGTGACAAGGGGTTGAGCCCATATGCGGCGCTTCGACTGGCAATGGTCGTCTCGCAGTGCGTGCTCTCTTCGGCCGACACCCTGAAAGCGCGGGACGCTTTGTGCGAACACGCACAGGAGATTATGTCCGGGAATTCGAACTGGCAGATGGCCATGTACTGCCGGGCCTTCCCAGAGCTGCTGGGGATGCTCGCGATGGCTGT
>CAZSLI010000019.1:0-45899 GCA_964607705.1 uncultured Eubacteriales bacterium | reverse complement strand
GGGTTCGTGTCGTCGAAGCGCAGGTGGCAGCGGCCGCCGAACTCCTCGGCGATCCCGAAGTTGAGGCAGATCGATTTGGCGTGGCCGATGTGGAGGTAGCCGTTGGGCTCCGGAGGGAATCGGGTCACCACCGTGTCGATGATGCCATTGCGCAGGTCAGCGGCTACGATCTCACGGATGAAATCGGTGCGCTCGGGTGTGGGTGCTGTGTCTGTGTTCATGGTCGCCGAGTATACCGTAGGCGGGGGTCCTTGGATGTGCCGGTTGTACCCCCGAAGGCGGCCGTGGCAGGCCCGAGAAACGAAAACAGGCCAGAGGATTCACCTCTGGCCTGCGATCAAGATCTGGTAGCCCGTACGGGATTCGAACCCGTGATCTCCGCCTTGAGAGGGCGGTGTCCTAACCGCTAGACGAACGGGCCGTGCTTGGCAGGGGTACTAGGGCTCGAACCTAGACTCTCTGGAACCAGAATCCAGCGTGTTGCCAGTTACACCATACCCCTGTACCACCTGCGCCGATGAGCGGCGCGAGAAGGTATCCTACCGACGCCGTCAGGTAGTGTCAACCCGACGACGGCTATCCGGCGAGCAACTTTCGCGCCCGTTCGATCCGGTCCAGAGCCGTCTGTCTGCCGAGTAGTTCGAGCGACTCGAACAGGGGAGGCGACACCGGCGTTCCGGTGACCGCGACGCGCACGGCCTGGAAGGCGATCTTCGGCTTGACGCCGACGCGTTCGGGTACGGTACGGAGCGCTTCTTCGATAGCCGCAGCGGTCCATTCGGTGTCGAGCAGTGCCTCCATGGTGGCCTCGAGCGCTTCGGCCGCGCCTTCCTTTTCGAGGACCTTCTCGCGGGCAGCGGGATCGATCTCGGGCTCGACGAACAGGAAGCGCACCTTCTCGGCGACCTCGTCGAGTCGCTTGATGCGCTCGGAGACCAGTGGCGCGAGGGCGACGTACCACTCCGGGCGCGCCTCGACGTCCTCGGCGGTGGTGAGGCCGGCGTCGATGAGCCACGGCGCGATGCACTCGACGAACTGCTCGGAGGGCATGTCGCGCAGGTAGGCGCCGTTCATCCAGTCGAGCTTGTCGATGTCGAAGATCGCGGGGTTCTTCGAGATGCGGTCGAGCGAGAAGTTGGCGGTGAGGACCTCGGGCGGGACGATGGTGGTCTCGCCGTCGAGTGACCAGCCGAGAAGCGCGAGGTAGTTGAGCAGCGCCTCGTGCAGATAGCCCTCGTCGCGGAACTGCTCGACCGAGGTGGCGCCGTGACGCTTGCTGAGCTTCTTGCCGTCTGGCCCCCAGATCATCGACAGGTGCGCGAAGCGGGGCACGAAGTGGCCGAGCGCCTCGAAGACCAGCACCTGCCGAGGAGTGTTGGACAGGTGGTCGTCGCCACGGATGACGTGGGTGATCTGCATGTCGGCGTCGTCGACGACGGTCGCAAAGTTGTAGATGGGCGTGCCGTCGGTGCGGGCCAGCACGAAGTCGTCCATGGCCGAGATCGGGAAGACCGTCTCGCCGCGAACCGCGTCGTCGACTACGACGTCGCCGCGATCGTCCGGGACGCGCAGGCGCCACACGTGAGGATCGCCGGCGTCGATGCGGGATGCTGCGACAGCCGGGTCGATCGCCCGGCAGGTGCGGTCGTAACCGCTGAAGCCGCCGGCCGCGCGCGCGACTTCACGCTTGGCCTCCAGCTCCTCGGCGGTGCAGAAGCACGGGTAGGCCGACCCGTTCGCCCTCATCGTGGCCAGGGCTGCCGAGTAATTCTCCCCGCGCTGCGTCTGGAAGTAGGGGCCGTAGTCGCCACCGACCTTGGGGCCTTCGTCCCAGTCCAGACCGAGCCACTCGAGCGAGCGCAGGATCTGCTCGGTGTTCTCGGCAGTCGAGCGTTCTGGGTCCGTGTCATCGATGCGGAGGATGAAGGTGCCGCCCTCTTTGCGCGCGAAGGCCCAGTTGTAGATGGCCGTGCGGGCGCCACCGACGTGGAGCGTGCCGGTAGGGGACGGTGCGAATCGGACGCGGACGGGTTCGCTCATGGTGCGGGACGGCTCCTCGGCAGTGGGAATGGTCGGACGACGGGTGCAATAGTACCCGAGCACGTGCGCTGGGGTGGCTACTCCGAAGGCAATTCGCAAGCGTGGGCGCGCGACAGCAGCCACCAGGCAACGCCAACCGACAGCAGCAGCAAAGAAAGGCCTGCCGCGTCCCAGAAGGGGTTTCCCTTGAGGGCTGGCTCGAACACCACGAACTTTCGCGCGATGGCGACCAATGCGGCCTCGAGGACGGTCGGGATGACGTTTTGGTGGGTCATGTAGGCGACCGCTATGCGGAAGAGCTCGATGACGATGAAGACTTCGAGCACGTGCGAGATGATCCGCGTGAACTCGGCGCGAGAGACCGCCTCGAGGCCTGGAACGGTGGCCGCTGTGGTGCGCGCGATCTCGATGATGAGGCCGCCTACTGTGAGTGCGGTGATGACGACCAGTATCCCGGCCATCGCGACCTCGAGGTAATTGACAGTTCGTTCCAGCACGCTGCTGCGCACGCGTTCCTCCTCGGCGACGACTTCCAGTTGATTCCCACAGAGTACCGCTTCGGCGCGCGGCTGCACCTTTGCGTACGCGGGGGGCGGGGTGCTAGGATGGGCGCGCTCATCGAGAGGCGGCCGTGATCCTTCGCGGCTGCAGCGGGTCGAGGGACCGAGCCCTGTGACGCCCCGGCAACCGACGTGAAAAGACACGCACGGTGCTCCATCTCGGCAGGCTGAAGAGCCTGGAAGATGAGGGAAGATCGTCGCGCGCGTTCCGGCACGCATGCGAGGTGGCAGCCCTTCGTCTCACCAGGCGGGGGCTTCTTTATTGCCCCGCACACGGACAGGCCCGCTGTCGGGTGGGCCATGAAGGAGGCAGTTCATGTCGGAACGCGAGTACCTGTTCACGTCTGAGTCGGTGACCGAGGGTCATCCGGACAAGATGTGCGACGCCCTCTCGGACGCCGTCCTCGACGCCATCATCGCCCGCGAGGCGGAGCTGGCGGCCCAGGGCTTCGTCTCCTCGGCAGGCACCAAAGCCGACCCGGCCTACGTGCGCTGCGCGATCGAGTGCTTCACCACCACCGGCCAGATCGTGGTCGGCGGCGAGATCCGCACACACGCCTACGTCGACATCCCCACCATCGTGCGCAACGTGGTTAAGGAGATCGGCTACAACCGCGCCAAGTTCGGCTTCGACGGCGACACCTGCGGAGTGCTCATCGGCGTGCATGAGCAGAGCCCCGACATCGCTCAGGGCGTAGACGAGAGCTTTGAGGTCCAGCACGGTGAGGGCACCGACCCGATCGACCTGATCGGCGCCGGCGACCAAGGCATGATGTTCGGCTATGCGTGCAACGAGACCTCGCAGCTGATGCCGATGCCCATCTACCTCGCACACCGCCTTGCCGAGCGGCTCACCGCCGTCCGCAAGGGCGACGTGCTCGACTACCTGCGCCCCGACGGAAAGACCCAGGTCACCGTGCGCTACGTGGACGGCAAGCCGGTCGCAGTGGAGAAGATCCTGATCTCGACCCAGCACGCCGAGGGCGTCGACATCGAGAATCTCCTGCGTCCGGACCTCATCGAGCAGGTCATCCGCCCCGTCTTCGAAGAAGAGGGCCTCGAGTACAAGGATGCCGAGATCTTCGTGAACCCGACCGGGCGCTTCGTCATCGGCGGCCCCATGGGAGACACGGGCCTCACCGGTCGCAAGATCATTGTCGACACCTACGGCGGCATGGGCCGTCACGGCGGCGGCGCGTTCTCGGGCAAGGACTGCACCAAGGTCGACCGCTCCGCAGCCTACGCCGCGCGCTGGGTGGCCAAGAACGTGGTGGCCGCCGGTCTGGCGGACCGCTGCGAGATCCAGCTCGCCTACGCGATCGGCGTGGCGCGCCCGCTCTCGATCATGGTCGAGACCTTCGGTACCGAGAAGGTGCCGGTCGGCCGCATCGAGGATGCCGTGTCGAGCGTTTTTGACCTCCGCCCCGGCGCGATCATCCGTGACCTCGACTTGCAGCGCCCGGTCTACCGCAAGACGAGCGCCTACGGCCACTTCGGCCGGCAGGACAAGGACTTCACCTGGGAGCGCACCGATCGCGCGGACGCCCTCGCTGAGGCAGCCGGCCTGAACGAGTAGCGGTTCACTCGACCCACCGAAGGCCGCCGACGTTGCACCCGATGTCGGCGGCCTTCGCTATGCTGCAAGACATCTCCCCAGGGGACGAGTCTGCCGACCGGAAGGACACCGTGCGCGTCGCCAACGTCATCGTGGACGTTCCCACACGTGCTCTCGCCACGCACTTCGACTACCTCGTTCCCGAGGACGCCGACGGTGTGGAAGTAGGCACGTGCGTTCTCGTCGACTTCGCCCACCGTCCGGCCGTCGGCTACGTTGTGGGCATTGCCGACTCCAGCCCCTACGAGACACTCAAGCCCCTCGTTGCGGTGCTCGACGGTCCGTTCTTCTCGGCTGAGGCGGCGGAGACAGCCCGCTGGATAGCGGACGAGTACCTGTGTCCGCTGTCCGAGGCCGTGAAGCTCTTCACGCCGCCCGGCGGGACGCCACGCGCAGTTAAGGTGTTCGCGGAGGACGGCGCCGAGGGATGGGCGCTGCGGCGTGCGGGTGTCGGTGCAGTCGACGACCGCTGGGCGCTGCTCACCAAGTCGGGGCGTGAGTTCCGGCCACGCGCTAACGCCACGCTGCAACGAGCGGTGCTCGACGCGCTTTCGAGCGGTCCGGTACGCGTCGCGGAGCTTGCGGCAGACCTCGGCTCTGTCGACGGCGCGCTCAAAACGCTGTCTGCTGCTGGTGCGGTCTGCGTCGAGCATCGGCGCCGTCACCGCGAGGCACGTGTAGGCGAGCGCAGTGCGCCTCGGCATGAACGACTCACGCCAGGTCAGCGACACGCCCTGGATGCCATCGCCGCGTCTGACGCCGCCGGCGGCGGCGTGGTGGCGCTTGACGGGGTCACGGGCTCAGGCAAGACGGAGGTCTTCCTCCGCGCGATCGAGCAGACGCTTGCTGTCGGTCGCACCGCCTGCGTGCTGGTCCCCGAGATCTCGCTCACGCCCCAGACGGTGGGTCGATTCCGTAGCCGCTTCGGCGACGACGTCGCAGTCCTGCATTCGCGTCTCTCTGCAGGCGAGCGTTTCGACCAGTGGGATCTCGTGCGCAACGGTTCCGCACGGATCGTCGTAGGCGCCCGCTCAGCGCTCTTCGCACCGCTCAAAGACCTGGGGCTCATCGTCATCGATGAGGAGCATGAATCGAGTTACAAGCAGGGCTCCGCTCCCCGCTACCACGCTCGCGACGTCGCAGCACATCTCGCGGCGCTTCACGGGGCGACACTGGTCCTCGGCAGTGCGAGCCTGTCGATGGAGACCCGTCGGCGCTGCGAGACGGGGGAGTGGACGCTCGTCCCACTGCCCGATCGTGTCACTGGCCGTCCGCTGCCTCCGGTGACGGTCGTCGACATGGCGGCCGAGTTCTCGGCGGGCCATCGCTCGATGTTCTCGCGTCCGCTCCTTGAGGGGCTCGAGCAGGTGCGCGCCCGCGGCGAGAAGGCGGTGCTGTTCCTCAACCGCCGAGGATTCGCCTCCTTCCTGCTCTGTCGGGAGTGCGGATTCGTGCCGCGCTGCGACTCGTGCACGACGTCTCTCACGTACCACGAGGTCGGCGACCGGCTCATGTGCCACCACTGCGGTTCCACGCGGGCCGTTCCGGCTACGTGCCCCCGCTGCGATAGTCCGTACCTGCGGCAGTTCGGAGCCGGAACGCAGCGGGTCGAATCCGAGCTCGAGGCCGCGCTGCCCGACTGGCCCGTCGTGCGCATGGACGCCGACACGACCAAAGGCAAGGGTGCGCACGAGCGCCTGCTGGCGAGCTTCGAGCAACTCGAATCGGGCGTGCTTCTCGGCACGCAGATGATCGCCAAGGGGCTCGACTATCCCGAGGTCACGCTCGTCGGCGTGATAGCCGCGGACATCACACTCAACCTGCCTGACTTCAGGGCGGGCGAGCGCACCTACCAGCTGCTCGAGCAGGTGGCAGGACGCGCCGGCCGCGGCGAGCGTGAGGGTACGGTTGTCGTGCAGACCTACTGGCCCGATCATCCCGCTATCGCTGCGGTCGCGGCGCACGACCCGGAGACCTTCTACGGCCAGGATGCCGCCATGCGTTGCGAGCTTGGCTATCCGCCCTACGGCCGGTTGGCGAACGTGCTCATCTGGGGTAAGGACAAGCAGGCCGTTGCGAAGCAGTCGGAAGTCGTGGCGAACGCGGTCCAGGCGCATCTGCCCGAGGAGTGGAAGCTGCTCGGACCGTCACCCGCGCCACTCTCGAAACTCAAGGGCATCTGGCGCTGGCACCTGCTGGTGAAAGCGCCCGAAGATGCAGCGATCTCGAGGCTCCTCGGCGAGGCGCTCTCAGAGGTGACTCCCGTGGACGGAGTTGCGGTCGCGGCTGACGTCGACCCCGCGGACCTACTCTAAGTCGCCACCTGGCGGCTTCCTGCCGTGAGAGGCGCGCTATTCGCTGGTATCATCTCCTGTACCGATGGATCCTCCCTGCGGCTCAAGGGCCGCGTGAACTGACAGCCAACCAGGAAGTTGCGATGGATATCCTTGCTCACCCCAATCCTGCCCTGTCGACGCCGTCTTGCGAGGTCGACCCTGCTACCGACGAGGGGCTCCGTTCCCTGGCCGAGCGCATGGCGCGGATGATGTACGAGGCGCCCGGCATCGGGTTGGCCGCTCCCCAGATCGGCGTCATGAAGCGGTTCATCGTCTTCGACCTGTCCGACGACGGCACCGGCCTCATGGCGCTGTGCAATCCGCGCATCACCGAGATGAGCGAGGCGTGCGAGGTCGATGACGAGGGTTGCCTCTCGCTTCCGGGCATCTCGGTTCCCATCGAGCGGGCGTGCGAAGTGACCTGCGAGGCCCAAACGCTCGACGGCCAGGCGGTCCGGATCAAGGCCGACGGCCTCATGGCCCGTATGCTCCAGCACGAATGCGATCATCTCGAGGGTCACCTCATCATCGACCGCGCGACACCCGAGGAGCGCAAGGCGGCTCTTCGGCGCTATCTCGAAGCGGTCGAGAAGGGCGCTAAGCCCGGCGAGACCAGCATCTAGAGTGGCGAACCGGGGAGGGGGAGCCTTGCGCGTCGTCTTCATGGGCACGCCCGAGTTCGCCGTGCCCAGCCTCCTCGCATTGGCCGCCGAGCACGACGTCGTGGCGGTCTACACGCGCCCGGACGCCGCCTCCGGTCGCGGCGGGCGACTCCGCCCTTCACCGGTCAAGCAGGCTGCCGAGGATCTCGGCATCGCCGTCCGCCAGCCTCGAACGCTGCGGGATGCCGACGAGCAGCAGGCGCTGCGGTCGCTGGCCGCTGACGCCATCATAGTCGCGGCGTACGGGCTCATCCTGCCGCTGCCGGTGCTCGAATCGGCGCGCGTCGGCGCCATCAACGTGCACGCATCGCTACTGCCTCGCTGGCGCGGCGCCGCTCCCATCCAGCGAGCGATACTCGCGGGAGACGACGTCCTCGGCGTCTCGATCATGCGCATGGAGGAGGGCTTGGATACCGGCCCCTTCTGCGCGACCACTTCCACTTGTGCCGACGGCAAGTCGACCGAGACGCTCACCGGTGAGCTTGCCACCCTCGGGGCGCAACTGCTCATCCGGACCCTGCCTTCGATAGCCGATGGCTCCTGCCAGTGGACCGAGCAGGACGAGTCCCTTGTGACCTATGCCGACAAGATCGCCAAGTCGGATGTGGCCCTCGAGCCGACGCTCACCGCCGAGGACGCGTTGCGACGCATCCGCGCCAGCAGCGCGCAGGCACCTGCCCGCGCGTGCATCGGCGCAAGACCTGTCACCGTGCTGGATGCGAGGGTGTCCGTCGAACCCGCGGCGCCCGGGGCCGTACGCTGCACCAAACGTGCGCTGCTGACAGGCTTCGCTGACGGCGCGCTCGAGATCCTGTCCCTTAAGCCTGACGGAAAGAGTGCTATGGCTGGTTGTGATTGGGCCCGGGGCCTGCGGCTCGGAGACGACGCGACGTGGAGCGGTTGCTGATGGGGGCCTCGGCATCCCGGCTCGCGGCCCTCGAGGTCCTCACCAGAGTCCGAGAGCGTGTCGCCTACGCGCACGAGACCCTGGACGCCGTGCTGGATCCACTCTCGCTCGACCCCCGCGACGCCGCCTTCGCGACCCGTCTCGCCTACGGCGCCATCGCCAGCCGAGGAACCCTCGATGAGGCCGTCACGCGCTTCGTCGATCGTCCTGAGCGCATCGAGAACCGAGTCCTGGACGCGCTCGCTCTGACCGCCTACGAGCTGCTCTTCATGCGCACGCCGGCCCGTGCGGCCGTCAACGAGGGCGTCGAGCTCGTTCGAGCGGTCGCACCCAAGGCGTCCGGCCTGGCCAATGCCGTCCTGCGCAAGTTGGCCACCCACGCCGAATCGTTCCCGTGGGGCGATCCGGAAGCCGACGACGAAGCGCTGGCCCGCCTGTACGGACACCCGCGTTGGCTTGCAGACCTCTGGATCGCAGAGCGGGGCCGCGAGCAGGCAGCGAGCATCATGGCCGCCGACAATGAGCCGGCGCCGCTCTTCATGGCTCACCTGCCGTACCTGGGAGACATCGAGTCCGCCCTGCAGGTCCTCGTGGCTGACGGCGTGTGGCCGGCCGAGTGCCCGCTCGATGGCTGCATGGTCGCCGGAGAACCGTCGGCTGCTCGGAGGTCCTCGGCGGTGAGCGACGGCCGCGTGCTCGTCATGGACGCAGGTGCGCAGCTCGCCGTCCAGGCCGTCCGACCTGAGCCCGGCATGCGCATCGTGGAGATCGGTGCAGGACGCGGGACGAAGTCCGTCCTGCTGGCGGGGATGGCCGAGGCCCAAGGCGGCGAAGCCGAGGTGATCGCGGTCGACGTCCACGGCTTCAAGCTCGAACGCCTCGCAGCACTCGCCGAGAAGGTGGGCGCGCGCTGCCTGCGCACCGTAACAGCCGACGCCACCGCTGACCTCTCCGAGAACGGCATCGAGCCGGAGTCCGCGGACGTCGTCCTGGTCGACGCGCCATGCTCGGGTCTCGGTACGCTGCGCAGGCATCCCGACCGCCGCTGGCGGGCACAGCCGGGGGAGGTCGAGTCGCTTGCGGCTCTCGGCAGCCGCCTGCTCGAGCGGGCGTCCTCGCTTGTTAAGCCCGGAGGTTTCGTGGTGTACTCCACGTGCACAATCGCCCGTCAGGAGAACGAGGACGTAGTCGAGGGGTTCCTCGCGTCACCTGCGGGTTCTTCGTTCTCGACCGCTCGTCTTGCCGAGGACGTTCCCGAGGAGTGGCGCCACTTCGTCACCGCCGAGGGGTGGTTCCAGTCGCTGCCCGAACCGGGTGGCCCGGACGGACATTTCGTAGCGCGCCTCGTGCGCGGCTAGTCGGGGAGAGTCCCGGCGCGACCAAGGAGGGGGCATCCGTTGCTCAACACGCGGATCGTAGAGATGCTCGAAGTCACCGAAGCTGCTGCACTCGCAGCCGGACGATGGATGGGCAAGGGCGACAAGATGGCGGCCGATGCTGCTGCCGTTGAGGCCATGCGCAAGGCGTTCGACCAGCTCGACATCTCGGGCCGCATCGTCATCGGCGAGGGTGAGCGCGACGAGGCCCCGATGCTCTACATCGGCGAGGAAGTGGGCAAGGGCGGCGAGGAGATCGACATCGCCGTCGACCCGCTTGAGGGCACAAACCTCACCGCCTACGGCCAGCCCAACTCGCTCGCGGTCCTCGCTTTCGCGCCCAAGGGCTGCCTGCTGCACGCACCTGACACTTACATGTGGAAGATCGCGACCGGCCCCGACGCGGCGGATGCCATCCACATCGACGCAACCCCCACTGAGAATGTCACCAACGTCGCAAAGGCGCTCAAGCGCAACGTCGAGGACATCGTCGTGTGCATCCTCGACCGCGACCGCCATGCCGACATGATCCGTGAGGTGCGCGCCACCGGCGCACGCATCCGCTTGATCAGCGACGGAGATGTCTTCGGCGCTGTGGCCACGGCCATCGAAGGAACCGGCATCCACCTGTACATGGGTGCCGGCGGAGCTCCGGAGGGCGTGCTGGCCGCGACCGCGATGCGCTGCATCGGCGGCTGCTTCATGGGCCGTTTCGGCTTCCGGTCAGCCGAGGAGCGCGAGCGCGCCGAACAGATGAGCATGTGCGACATCGACGGCGTGCTCACGATGGACTGCCTGGTGAACACCGACGACGCGGCGTTCATCGCCACCGGCGTCACCGACGGCGAGATGCTGCGCGGCGTGAAGTACTTCGGCCAGGGCGCACGCACGCACTCCATCGCGATGGACAACTCGAGCGGTACCGTCCGCTTCATCGAGACGGTCTATCGCACCGGCGCCGAGAAGTTCTGGGTCCGGATGGACTAGGGCGGCCCACGCCCACGGCGGCGCGTGTGCGACCGCCGCAACGATGTGTACTGACGCGAGTCCTGCCCCGCCTGCACCACTCGCGAAACGACGAAGGCCCCGCCATCCGCGGGGCCTTCGGTCATTCTCGGCAGCCGACCGGCCGCGCTAGACGCCTCAGGAAGAAGCGGTGGCGCAACTGCCGTCGGTCTTGGCCGGACACGGCGCGGCCTCTTGTTTCGGCTTCGCCTTGTAGTCCGTGTTGTGGAAGCCCGAGCCCTTGAACGCGACTCCGACCGGAGTGAATACGCGCTTGGCCTCGGATCCGCACGTGGGACAGCACTCGGGACCGGTCGAACCCATCGCGCGGTTGACCTCGAATCGCTCGTCGCACGCGGTGCACCGGTAGTCGTACGCCGGCATGGTCCATCTCCTCTCGAATGCCTGGTGGGGTACCGACAGGGGAAGCAGGATACCTGCCAGAACATGCAATCGCAACCGATTCATCCGCTACACTGTGACACCGATGGATGACACACCCACAAACAAGCCCGGACCCGGTCAGCTCGACCTGAGCTCGCTTTTGTCCCACGGCCCTGACGCTGATAGCTTCGCGCCCAAACCGCGGCGCCGTCTCGACGACGAGTCCTCGGCACAGAGCGAGCTCGTAGCCGACCCGTCCGCTGACGCCTCCCTCGAGTCGCCGGAGGACGGGTCGTCCGCCGAAGACGAGCCCGTGGCCGAGGACGAGTCGCTGTCCGAGGACGCCGTTCAGCCGGAGAGCGATGGCGAAGGGGGCGCGCCCGAGAAGCCTGCGCCCACGACCGCACTCGATATCCGCGCCGCGTTCGAGGCCGCCGCTGCTCGCTTCCGCACGCGCTCCCCCGGTGAAGAGCCACACGATGGCGCCGCGGCTGCCGAAGAGGCCGAGGCCGACGGCGCTCAGCCCGAGGCATCCCAGGCTGGTCAGGTCGGCGAGACAACTGAGGAAGAACCGGCCCGACCGGCCGATGAGGCGGTCGATGGATCGGTGCTCACTCACGACGCGCCCGTAGTCACACCGCTGCCGCAACAAGCCGACACTGATGAGGACGGATCGTCGTTCTTCGCGTCGATCGAGACCCCCGACGAACTGCGCTCGACACCGGGCGCCGCACAGGTGACGAGCTTCTACGAGGATCAACCGCTACATCCGCCCGCGCTCGACCGTGAGCGCCCGGAGAGGCCACCGCTCGTACCCCGATGGGTCTGGATCGCGCTTGCAGCGCTTGTGGCGGTCATCGTCGTCGGCACGGGCATCGCCATCGCGGTTTCTTCGTCGGGCCGAGTGACCGTCCCCGACGTTCGCGGCGAATCGCTCGCCCTCGCCAAGACCGAGCTGGCTGAAGTGGGTCTTGAGGCGGAGGTCACCGAGCGCAGGTTCAGCGGCAAGCCGACGGACGAGGTCCTGTCTCAGTCTCCGGCGCCGAGCGGAGAGGCGCGCCGGGGCGATGTCGTGCAGCTCATAGTCTCGGCCGGCAACGAAGAATTCACGATGCCGGACGTCGTGGGCAACGGTGTGGTGCTCGCCACCGGCATGCTCGAGGGCAAGGGTCTCGAGGTCGTCGTCGAGTCAGTCATCTCCGACGTCGAGAGCGACACCGTTCTGTCGTCGACTCCGGCCCCCGGCGCCATCGTCCGCACGGGTGACACCGTTCGGCTGCAGGTGGCTTCTCCTCGGCCCGGCAGCGCGCAATTGAAGCCGTACCTGATGACGGGGCTCACGATCACGCTCGATCCAGCGCCGGTGCCCGACGGCAAGACCGACGTGACGCTTGAGGTCGCCCGTCGGCTCCGCTCGCTCTTCGAGGCGTCGGGAGCGACGGTGGTCGTGCTCCGGAGCGCGGCCGACACCGTCACCACCGATGCGTCGCGCAAGAATGCTGCCCGCGCGGCTGCGTCGACCTTCAGTCTCGGACTCTCCGCCGATGTCGCCGGCAACGGTGGTCGCTCAGTGGTCGCCCCCTCGGCAGCCACGTCACTCACGGCATCTCAGGCCTCAGTCATCGCCAGCTCGGTGGTCGCGCAGCTCACCAAGGTCGCGCCGCCGGTCAAGTCGGGGCGCGCCATCTCCGACCGCATCTTCGGTGGGCCGTCGACGACGTGGGTGCGCGTGTCACTCGGGTCGTACGCGTCGCGTGCCGATACGATCTCGTTCTCCGATCCGCAGTGGGCCGACCGGGTCGCCCGGGCCATCTACTCAGGCGTGGGCGAGGTGCTAGGTACAGGGGAGTAGTCGGATGCGTGGCTTTGTGCGCGTAGTCGCCCTCGCGACGGCAGTTGCCTTGCTTCTGCCGATGTCCGCATCCGCCGAATCACCGGCGCAACTCCAGGCAAGGCTTGCCGGCCTGAAGAAGGAAGCGTCGGCCGCCGGTCGGGAATTCAGTCAGGCGTATTGGCGTCTCGACGAGACCGAAGTCAAGATCATCAAGCAAAGGCGCCGTGTCGCCGCTTCCGAGAAGCGACTGGCCGCGGCGAAACAGCGGCTGAACATGCGCGCGAACGGGATGTACCGGTCGCAGGACCTGGGGTTCGCTGCCTTCCTCCTCGGCTCACGGTCGTTCGAGCAGTTCGCTACGCGCGTGGAGTACATGAATCGCATCGGCAGCGCTGACGCGCGTACGGTGGCCGAGGTGAAGCGGCTGCGCCGCCGGCTCATCGCCGAGCAGCGAAGCCTCGAGCGCCAGCGAAAGACGCGCGCCTCCGACTTGCGCACGCTGCGCGTCAAGCGAGACCGCCTGCAGTCTCGGCTGAAGAGCCTCAACGCGCGCTTCCTGAGCGTAAAGGCCCAACTCGATGCGTCACGCGGGGGACGAGCCAGCGGCGTGGCGGCCAGCCCTGGTCCCAACGGCATGGTCTTCCCGGTCGTCGGTTCCTACTACTACTCGAACACGTGGGGTGCCTCACGCTCGGGTGGACGCCGGACTCACAAGGGCACCGACATCATGGCGCCCAACGGCACACCGTGCGTCGCCGTGCTGTCGGGTACGGTGACGGCCAAGGACGGTGGGCTCGGCGGCCGTACGATCTGGCTCAGCTCCGACTCCGGTTGGCAGTTCTACTACGCTCATCTCTCCGATTGGGCCGTCCGGTCGGGACGCGTGAGAGCGGGCCAGGTCATCGGCTACGTGGGGAGCACGGGCAACGCGGCCGCCAGCGCTCCGCACCTCCACTTCCAGATGCACCCGGGTGGAGGCGCGCCGGTGAATCCGTATCCCTACCTGCGTTCGATGGAGTAGCTCTCGGTTGTGCCGGCCGCACTCCTGTGCGACCATGCGCCTACCACAACACCGTGTCGGGAGCTGCACGCAGCGGCTGAGAGGCGGTCCGAAAGGACTGCGACCGAGATACGGCCCCGGTAATGCGGGGTACGGACCACGGGGACGGCACGTCCGTCCTTCTCAGCTCCCCGCACCTGATCGGCGGCACGACGCTGCCGGAAGGCGAGGAGAACATGGCAAGAGAACGAACGAGACTGATGGTGGAGATCGCCTTGGTGGCCGCGCTCGGTGCGGCATTGCACCTTGCGGGAATCACCCTGCCGATCAACATCGCGGGCGGTGAGATCTCACTCGCCATGCTGCCCATCGTGGTCTTTGCGGTACGCCGCGGCTGGGGTCCGGGGCTCATCGCGGGAACGCTCGTGGGGCTGCTCGCGCTGCTGTACAAACCGTTCATCGTGCATCCTGCCCAGTTGGTGCTCGATTACCCGCTCGCGTTCGCAGCGGTCGGGCTCGCGGGGGTCGTTCGACCGCTGCACACCAAGGCGGCGCTCAAGTGCGCCTGGCTCTCTGTCGCGGTCATTGCGGCAACGGGCGGGCTGATCGGCGGAACGGCCCGGCTCGGTGCCCACTTCCTCTCGGGCATCATCTTCTTCGCCTCAAGCGCCCCGGCCGGGCAGCCGGTGTGGCTCTATTCGCTCCTCTACAACGGCGCCTATATGCTGCCGTCGACGATCGCGTGCGCAGCGCTTGCCGCAGTCGTGGTGCCCGCTCTCGATCGCGCCTCCTCGCCGAACCGTCTCGCAGAGGCCTGATCGGATGTCACTGCTCATCGTCTGCGCCGCGCCACAACAAGGCTCCGAGGCTCTGGTCGCACACCTTGCCGAGCAGCACGAGCGCGTTCTCGGCGTTGATGGGGGCGCCGCTGTGTGTCTGCGGGCCGGCGTCACCCCCAACGCCGTGATCGGCGACCTCGACTCTCTCACCTCCGAGGAGCTTGCACAGCTCACCGAGCGAGAGGTCCCGATCCATCGTTACCCTGTGGACAAGGACGTGACGGACCTGGATCTCGCGATCGACTGGGCGCGGGCCCAAGGTGAGCGGGAGGTCACTCTCACCGCCTGCTTCTCGGGCCGTCTGGATCACACGCTCGCGGCGGCGGGAAGCATGGCGAGGGCGGCCGACGTGTCAGCCCGGCTCGAGGAGCCCGGCTGCCAGGGATGGGTGCTTGCTCCGGGGCATCGCGAGACCTTGACCCGCGAGCCGGATGGGCGATTCCTCTCCCTATTGGCCCTGACCCCCGACGCTCGGATCTCGGCTTCTGGTGTTCGGTGGCCGCTCGAAGACGAGCTGCTCTCGCTGATGAGCAGCAGGGGAGTCAGCAACAGGGTGGTCTCCGCACACGCTGAGATCCGTGTGCACTCCGGCATCGTTCTCGCGCTGTGGTGCGAGGACCGCCTGCCTGGCGGCGACGCGACAGCGTACTAGTACGGCACCGCGGATGGGCGGAGCGACAATCGTCCCATCAGCCGACGAACCTGATTACCGAAGGCGGCTATAATCTCGGCAGCCGCAGGGGCTGTGGCGATTCGAGCAGGGGGCTTGTCGCTTGCGTGTCGGTTCCAACGCGCTGAAGTTGTCGTTCGCCGCTGTCGGCGCACTCTGTGCCGTGGCAGGCGTCGTCTTCGCACGACCGTTCATCTCGGTCGGCGGGCTCGTGGTCGCGTCATCGGCTGCAACCGCCGTGTTTCTCGCACCGCGCGTGCGCAATCAGCAGACGAGCCCCCTGGCCACCGACGAGGCCCCCTCGCTCGAGGGCGCATTGCTCACGGCCCGCCTCGCCGGCGACGAAGTACCCGACGTGCGGCTCGTCGATCCTGAACCGGTCGGAGTCGAGCCTTCCGACGCCCTCGAGTCGTTCGCTCGGTCGGTCTCTGGGGTCGGCGAGGTTCTGGCGGCGCATCTGTGGCTTCTCGATCCTGCCACGCAGACCATGCGAATGGTCGCCGCCGTGGGGAGCCTTCGTCCGGACGGCGAGCCGGTGCCCGCTTCCGACTCGCTGGCTGGTCGAACGGCCACCGAGGGCATCGCGCGTCTCGAGGCGGACCGTAGGGCCATAGTCGAGGACGTTGAGCGAACCGTGTGGCACTACGCGGTGCCACTCAGGACACCGACCGCGGCAGGCGTCGCGATCCTCGATCTGACTTCGGCCGACGAACCCGACCGACCCCGCCTCAATCGCGCAGCCGCCCACGCACGCGGCGCGTTGACTGCAGCCCTGGCTCTGTACGTCTCGCGCCTCGAGACGGAGGGCGCCGAGATGCTGCTAGCCACTGCCAGCGAGCTGTTCCGCTTGGTCGACGAGCTGGCACTCCTGAAGCTCGCCCTCGGCAGGGCCATGGGGCTCTCGCATGCAGAGACCGGCTCGATCATGCTCGTCTCCGAGGACGACGGAAGAATGCGGATAGGCGCGTCCGTGGGCCTGCCCGAGCACGTAGCACGCACCACGGAAGTCTCCGCCGGCGAAGGGATCGCCGGCTGGGTGCTCGCCACCGGCAAGTCCATGATCGTCGAAGATCTTGAAGACCGCGGGCCCCGAAGCAGGCGGCACGGTATCCGCTCGGCAGCGGCGGTTCCCATCGCCGATGAGGATGGCATCATCGGCGTGTTGAACGTGGGCAACCGTTCCTTCCAGACGCGGGTGTTCTCGACCCACTTGGTTGCGCTCGAGGCTCTAGGGCGCGCCCTTGCGCTTGCTATCCGTAACGCAAGAGCGGTCGAGACCACGCGGGACTTGTACTTCGACACCGTCAAGGCGCTCGCGCTCGCTCTTGAGACCAAGGATCCGTACTCGCGCGGCACCACGGAGCGGGTCCACGAGCTCTCGACTCGGCTTGGCGAGTTCATGGGGCTCACCGATGCCGAGCTCGGGGCCCTTGGCATCGCCTCGCTCCTCCACGACCTCGGCATGGCCGCGGCAGGGGACGTTACGCAAGTCAGCGAGCGGCCTCTGACCACGGTCGAGTGGGGCATGCTCAAGATGCACCCGGTCATCGCGGCCGACGTGCTCGAGCAGGCCGAGTCCCTGCGCCAGGCGGTTCCGATCGTCTACCACCACCACGAGCGCTACGACGGCAGCGGCTACGTTCTGGGACTGGCGGGTGAGCAGATCCCGATCGGTGCGCGCGTGCTGAGCGTGGCCGACGCCTTCGTGGCGATGACGTCGCCTCGGCCCTACCGCGGGCCGATGTCGCAGGCCGAGGCACTCGCCGAGCTCACCGCGAACGCAGGGACACAGTTCGACCCCGAGGTGGTGGGGGCACTCGCCGAACTCCTCGGCAGTTCAGAGAAGAAGAGTCCGGTGCAGTCTTAGGGCTCGACCAGGACTTCAAGAACGCAAGAGGGAGACGAAAAAGGCCGCCCATCGGGGCGGCCTTCGCACAGCTTGTCGCGACGCGGGTTAGGCGCGCGTCACCTTGCCGGCCTTCATGCACTTGGTGCAGACGTTCACGCGCTTGACGTGACCGTTGAGCACGGCGGTGACCTTCTGGATGTTGGGGCGGAACACGCGCGGCGTCACGCGGTGCGAGTGGCTCACATTGCGGCCAGCCGCGGGGCTCTTGCCGCAGACAGCACAGACCTTCGACATCGGGGTTCTCCTCGCATCTCATGCAGCCGAGTTCCGGCCACCGGGATAAGCACAAAGCGCAGGAGATGCTAGCACACGCCCGGCACCGTGGGCAAGCAGCTCGATGCGTTTCACCTGCTGCTGTACCCGCGCGGGGTTCGGATATACTGTCACGCGAGTCACAACAGGCAGTGAGGAGGGTACCTCATGGCGGTCGTTCGTGCAGAGATGCTGATCAGTGAGGTGCTCGCTTCGTGTCCCGGCGCGGTGCGGGTCTTCGAGTCGTACGGCCTTGGGTGCGCCGCATGCCTCGCTGCTTCCATGGAGTCGCTGGATGCCGTCGCATCCGTCCATGACGTCGATGTAGATGCGCTGATCGCGGACCTCAACGGACTTGAGGCGACCGACTGCGCGTCCGAGAGGGAGTCCTGACCGATGGCTGCACGAGTCCCTGGAACCGTCCACATCGCCAACGACGTCCTCTCGGACCTCGCTGGCTACGCCGCGCTTGAGAGCTACGGCGTGGTAGGCATGGCGTCCCCGACGATGCGTGACGGCGTCGCGCAACTGCTGCCAACGCAGAAGCTGCGCAAGGGCGTGAAGATACTCTCCGAGGACGACGGCGTCAGCGTCGACCTCTTCGTCATCGTTGAGCACGGGACGCAGATCGCCGAGGTCTCCCACAACCTGGCCGACCGCGTCCGCTACGTACTGACCGATACCGCCGATGTCGCCGTCAAAGCCGTTGAGGTGCACGTCATGGATGTGAAGGTGCGTACCGCCAAGTGAGCGCTGCCAATTCGACCGCACAAGCCGCCAAGGAACTGGTCACCGCCGCCGCGAGGCTCCTCAAGGAGCGCGCCGAGGAGGTCAACCGCCTCAACGTCTTCCCGGTGCCCGACGGTGACACCGGCACCAACATGTCCCTCACGATGGATACCGTCGTTCGCGAGATCAGCTCCCTTCCGCCTTCGGCGACGTTGGCTGACGCCTGCAAGTCGATCAGCCATGGCGCACTCATGGGTGCCCGCGGCAACTCGGGCGTCATCCTGTCGCAGATCCTGCGCGGATTGTGCGAGGGCATCGACGGTGCCGAGAACCTCGACACGGCACTCGTCGCGACCGCGATGGAACGAGCGGTCACGGTGTCGTTTCAGGCGGTGCGCAAGCCGGTAGAGGGCACCATGCTCACCGTCATCAAGGACGCGGCGGCGCAGGCTACCGCATCGTCCGAAGCGGGTGACGATGTCTCTACTGCGCTCGAGCTGATCGCCTCGGCGGCCTACGCCTCGGTCCAGCGAACGCCTGAGCTGCTTCCGGTCCTCAAGGAGAACGGCGTTGTAGACGCCGGCGGCCTCGGTGTCGCGATTCTCATCGAGGGCTTCGCCTCGGCGGCGCTGGGTCGCGACATGGGGCTCGTACAGGTCGAGGCGGTGGATCTCGAGTCGCTAGCTGTCGTTCCGGTCGACGACTGGGACGACGAGGAGTACCTGTACTGCACTGAATTCCTGCTCTTCGGGCAGGACATCGATCGCGAGTCGGTGCATGACTACGTGTCGTCCGTCGGTGGAAGCGAGTTGGTCGTCGGTACTGGCGGGGAGTACAAGGTCCACGTTCACACCAACGATCCGGGGTCGGTCCTGGCGCACGTCACCTCGCTCGGTGAGGTAGCCGAGGTCCATATCAACAACATGCGCAGGCAGACCGCCGCCCGCGACGACAAGCTCCATGCCGAGGCGCCCGCCGCGCCGGCCTCGCCGCCTAAGCCCGTCGGCTTCGTGGCGGTAGCCTCCGGTGATGGCCTCGCGCGCATCCTGCGCTCGCTGGGCGTCGACGAGATCGTCAGCGGTGGTCAGACCATGAACCCCTCGACCGAGGACCTGCTCGAGGCCGTTCGTCGCGTTAACGCCGACACCGTCGTGGTGCTTCCCAACAACAAGAACATCATCATGGCCGCGAACGCGGCCGCGTCGGTGGCTGACAGGCCCGTCGGTGTCGTTCCGACGGTGTCCGTACCTGCCGCCTTCTCGGCGCTGTTGTCCTATGACGGCAGCGAGGACGTCGACGCGATCATCGAGCAGATGTCCGACGCGGCGAGTATGGTCAGGACCGGAGAGGTCACGACCGCCGTGAAGGACGCGAAAGGCAAGGCGGGGGAGATCAAGGCGGGCCAGATCATCGGCATCGTGGACGACAAGGAGATCGAGGTCGTAGGCGAGTCCGTCGACGAGGTCGCGTTGTCTCTGGCTGCACTGCTGGCCGAGGACGCCGAGACCATCACGCTGTTCGCGGGCGCAGACTATACCGACGCGCAACTCGAATCGCTGGCCTCTCGCATCGGGGCCGCCCACCCGGATGTCGACATCGAGACTCATCGAGGCGAGCAGCCGCTCTATCCGGTGATCATGTCGGCTGAATAGCCCACGACACACAGGAGTCAACCGGATGGCACATGTCGGCATAGTCACGGATAGCACGTGCGACCTCGAGGCCGCGAAGCTCGAACAGCTCGGAGTCGCCCTGGTCCCGCTCAAGGTCCTCTTCGCCGAGGAGTCCTTCCTCGATTGGGTGGAGCTGCGCCCGCAGGAGTTCTACACCAGACTCAAGGCCGCCCACACCCTGCCGAAGACGTCGCAGCCGTCTCCGGCCCAGTTCCTGGAGACCTACACCCGCCTTGCGGCCGAGGGGTGCGAGGGCATCGTCTCGATCCATCTCTCCGCCGCGCTGTCCGGTACCTTTGAGTCGGCCATGCTCGCCGCGGTCGATTCGCCCATCCCTGTGCACGTGATCGACACGAAGAAGGTCTCCCAGGCCCTCGCACTCGTCGTGACGGCCGCATGCGAAGCGCGGGACTCGGGGCTGGACGCTGAGAGTGTCGCAGCTCGGGCCGCAGAGGTCGCGCAGACGGCGCGGCTCTTCTTCGTTCTCGACACGCTCGACTATCTCGTCAAGGGCGGGCGGGCGGGCAAGGCTGCCGGACTGGCCGCCTCGCTGCTCAACATCAAGCCGGTCCTCGACGTCAACTCCGACGGCATCATCGAGCCGTTCAAGAAGGTGAAGGGCCGCAAGAAGGCGCTCGCCGAACTGGCGGCCCACGTCGCCGAGGACTCCCGGCGCCTGGGCCGCTTGCGCCTCTCGATCCTACACGCGTGCTTCCCGGAAGGGGCCGACATCCTGCGGAGTGAGCTGGAGGAGGCGGGCGCTGACTTCGAGCTCGAGAGCGTCGGGCTGGTCGGCGCCGTGGTGGGAACGTACGCGGGCCCCGAAGCACTCGGCTGCGCGTACTACCCGATAGGCTGAGAACGCGGGGATGCCCGCTCCTCTCACACCAGCCGACAGGGCCGAGCGCCTGGCGGCGCATGACCTCCCGGCAGCCGGCTCTCGGTTCGTTGATGCTTCGCGTGCCGTACTGCTCGAAAAGCTGGGCGTTCGGACGATCGGCGACCTCGTTCGTCACTATCCCTTCCGCTACCTCGACCTCACATCGACAGCGACCTTGCGAGAGGCGCGGCCCGGCGTCGAGACCACCGTCATCGGACGAGTCCATCAGGTTCAGGTCAAGAAGCCGAGGCCCCGGCTGTCGGTGACGGAGGTGTCGATCGTCGATGGCACGGGCGTGCTCATCGGCGTCTGGTTCAACCAGCCGTGGGTCCAGACTCGCTTCGCGGTGGGGGAGCAGGTCGCCTTCGCGGGCAAGGTGGAGATCGACTACGGCCTCAAGCAGATCAAGGCGCCGTTCGTCGAGAAGCTCGGGGAGAGCGCCGAAGACTATCGGCCCCGCGTCCTGCCGGTTCACCGAGCCACCGACGGCCTCACCACCGGCTGGCTGAGAAGGCTGATCGCCGCGGCGGTCGACGACTTCGCCGACGTTCCCGACCACCTGCCGGCCGCACTTCGCATCGAGCGGGGCCTCGTTCCGCTCTCGCATGCGCTGTCCGTGATCCAGTTCCCGCAGAGCATGGCCGACGCGGCATCCGCGCGCTTGCGGCTCGCCTACGACGAGCTCCTCATGCTTCAGCTCTACATGGCGATGCGCCGTCACGCGCTCACGCGAGAGCAGGCCGGCCTCGCGCATCGCGTGGACGGGCCCGCGCTCGAAGCACTGCGGGTCGCGATCCCCTTCGAGCTCACGGCCGACCAGACGCGCGCGACGACCGAGATCCTCGCCGACATGGCGGAGCCTCGACCGATGAACCGCATGCTCCTCGGCGACGTCGGGACTGGCAAGACGCTGGTGGCAGCCCAAGCGCTGGCGGCGGCCGCCGATACCGGCTCGCAGGCCGCGATGATGGCGCCTACCGAGGTGCTCGCCACGCAATACGCCGAGAAGGTCGGCCCGCCGCTCGATGCCGCCGGCGTCGCGTGGACGCTCCTCACAGGATCCACGCCGGCCGCCAAGCGTCGAGAGATCCTCGCAGGGCTCGCTGACGGCTCGATCAGCGTCGTATTCGGCACCCATGCACTGCTCGAGCAGTCGGTCGCGTTCAAACGGCTCACGTTGTCGATCGTGGATGAGCAGCACCGCTTCGGGGTGAACCAGAGGCTGGGTCTGCGTGGCAAAGGCGCTGCGGCCGACCTGCTCGTCATGACCGCCACTCCCATCCCTCGCTCGCTCGCGCTCACGCTCTACGGCGACCTCGCAACGTCTTACCTGCGGGAGCGGCCGCACGCGAAGGCGGGCGTCGTCACCAAGCTCACGACGATCGCCGGCTCCGGCAAGGCGCACGCCGCAGTCAAGAAGGCGGTCAAGGACGGGCGCCAGGCCTATGTCGTGTGCGCGCTCGTCGACGAATCGGACCTCGCGGAAGCCAAAGCCGCCACGCGCGAGGCCGAGCGCCTTCGCGTCGAGGTCTTCCCGACGCTGCGAGTGGGCCTGCTCACCGGTCGTATGCGTCCCGCCGAGAAGGCGGATGTGATGGCGAGGTTCCGCGCCGGCGAGATCGACGTCCTCGTGGCGACAACCGTCATCGAGGTGGGCGTGGACGTTCCCAACGCCACCGTCATGATCGTCGAGAACGCCGAGAAGTTCGGGCTGGCTCAGCTGCACCAGCTGCGCGGGCGCGTGGGACGCGGCGAGCACCCGGGCGAAGTGTGGCTGGTGAGCGACGCCCGCGGCAAGGAAGCCCGCGAGCGGCTGGCCACGCTCGAAGAGACCAGCGACGGATTCGCGCTCGCCGAGGCGGACCTGCGACTGCGCGGCGAGGGCCAGGTCCTCGGCGACCGGCAGCACGGCATGCCGGATCTGAGACTTGCCTCACTGATCGACGACCTGGACCTGGTCGAACTAGCCCGTAAGGACGCCTACGCGCTTGTGGCGGCCGATCCGCACCTGTCAGCGCCCGAGCACGGCCCTCTCCTGCGAGAAGTCCGCCGGACGTTCACAGCGGCCTGGGAGTGGGTGAGCGCGGGATGAGGATCGTCGGTGGCTCGATGCGCGGCCGTACCATCAGGCCGCCCAAGGGTAACGCCACGCGCCCCACAACGGACCGGGTCCGCGAGGCACTCTTCAGTGCGCTCACTTCCCGCATGGGCTCGGACCTGGGTGGCGGCGCCGTGCTCGATGTATTCGCCGGCAGCGGGGCACTCGGGCTTGAGGCGCTCTCCCGGGGCGCGTCCTCGTCGGTGTTCTTGGAGCGCGACCGCGATGCTTTGGGCGCTCTGAAGCGAAACATCGCGGACCTGAAGGTGGAGGACCGCTGCCGTATCGTGGTCGGAGACGCATTTTCGCTGGCAGAGCGGGGTGTCGGCGGACCCTTCGCGTTGATTCTGCTCGACCCTCCGTATACACTCGACCCGGCCCGGTTAGCGTCGCTGCTCGTCAGCCTCGCCGCACGGGGCGGCATCGAGGACGGCGCCGTGGTCACGTGGGAGCACGCGAGGGGTTACGTGCCCGAGTGGCCTGAGGGCTTCGAGATCGATGCCCGCAAGAAGTACGGATCGACCGAGATAGACATCGCGACCTATGAGAGGGGGGCGGGGAAGTAGTGAAGCGCGCGGTCGTCCCAGGCACGTTCGACCCGGTGACGTCGGGTCATCTCGACATCATCGAGCGCGCCTCCGGCCTCTTCGACGACCTGGTCGTCGGCGTCGCCCTCTCGCCCGACAAAGGTGGCGGTCCTCTCTTCGGGATCGACGAGCGCGTCGCGTTCATCGAGCATGCCACCGAACATCTCGGAAACGTGTCGGTCCGTCCTTTTGATACGCTATTGGTGAATCTTGCGGTCGAGGTGGGTGCGTCGGTCATCGTCAAGGGGCTGCGCGCGGTCACCGACTTCGAGCGCGAGTTCCAGATGGCGGCATTGAATTGGCGGCTGGACTCAAACATCGAGACGATGTTCATCATGGCCGTACCGGAGTACATGTACCTGAGCTCTTCGGCGGTCAAGGAGATCGCGCAGCACGGCGGCTCGGTGCGGGGCCTCGTCCCCGACGAGGTAGTGGACGCTCTCGACCGCAGATTGCATAAGGCCCGTTAGGGAGGACCTTCATGGACATCATGGCCCTGATCGACCGGATCGAAGAGATCGTGGACAACGCCAAGGGCGTTCCGTTCACCCAGCAGAAGATGATCGACGACAACGCGGTGTACGAGATCGTCGACGAGATCCGGGCGCAGTATCCCGACGAGCTGAAGCAGGCCCGCTGGATCGTCAAGGAGCGCCAAGAGATGCTCGAGGAGGCCGAGAAAGAGGCCAACCGCATCCTCGAGGAAGCTCGCGAGCGCGCACAGGCACTCGCCAACGAGCAGGAGGTCGTGCGCCTTGCCGAGTCGCAGGCGGCCGACATCCTCGACAAGGCACGCCAGCAGGAGCGCGAGATCCGTCTCGGCGCCGAGGACTACGCCGACGAGATGCTCGCCAACCTCGAAGTCAACCTGGGTAAGCTCCTCACTGCCGTACAGCGCGGACGTGACCGCCTGCAGGGCAAGGTTTCGCAGCGCCAGTAGCCGCGCCACCCGGAGGAGTCCTCATCATGGCCGAGTATCGGCTTGACGTACGCCCCATCCTCGAGCAGGTCGGGGGGAGCGTTCACGCATCCGACGTCTTCGAGCTCGACAAGCTCGTCGTGGGCGACGAGACGTTCGTCCTCACCGAGCCCGCGCGCTTCGACGTCTTCATCAGCAACGCAGGCGAGGCGCTCGTGTCCACCGGACACATCAGCGCCGCCGTCCGTG
The DNA here is from genome assembly GCA_964607705.1 of uncultured Eubacteriales bacterium. Lineage (GTDB taxonomy): Bacteria > Actinomycetota > Coriobacteriia > Anaerosomatales > PHET01 > CAZSLI01. The sequence continues at coordinate 21,375 of CAZSLI010000019.1, read as the reverse complement.
CCACCTGTTCACGGTGTCTGTGCGACTTCGAGACGGTCATCAACGGCGACGTTGAGGGCTACTGGCTGCGCCCCGGTGACACCGCCCCCGAGGACGAGGATGTCACCGGGACGGTGGACGAAGACTCAAGCATCGACCTGGAGCCCGCCCTCATGGCGGCGCTCGTCGTCGAGGCGCCATTCGCGCCGCTTCATGAGGAGGACTGCGCCGGCCTTTGCGCCACGTGTGGAGCCGACCTCAACGAGGGCCCCTGTGACTGCGGGCAGGAGGGCGTCTCTGATGAGCACCCCTTCGCCGCGCTGAAGACCCTGCTGAACGAAGACGCCACAGACACCGCCGACGAGGGACGCAACGACCCGGAGGAGTAGCCCTGATGGCACTGTTCCGCACGTGGGCTCGCGTGACGAGCATGTGTTGGCTCGTCATCACTCCCGTTCTCGTCGTCTACGGGCTCCTCTTCGCCGATGCGCCGCCCATCAGCGGGTTCTTGCTCGCACTGGTGTTGGCGGGTACCGCGCTCTCCATCGCAGGCAAGTCGGTGGAATGCCCGCCCAAGCCCCTGTCGTCGGCTATCGTCGCCGCGCTCGTTCCCTTCATCGCTGGCCTGGTGTACGTCGACCGCAGTCCATTGGACTACGGTTCGGACGCGTGGATCATCGGCAATGTCCTCGTGACCTTCTGCATCCTGCTCATGCTGATCCACGCGGGTCTTGAGATGGCGCGGATCAAGATGTGGGCGCTCGCCGAGTTCATCGCCCCCGTGGTGGTTCTCGGCATAGGAACCTCGTCTGCGCTGATGGCTGAGCCGGTGGCCGACGCCGTTGCGTTGGTCATACCGCCGCTGGTTCTGGCTGCCGCTGCCAGCGGCATCATCTTCGCGCTCGTTTTCGAATCCGGCGCATTGGTGGAAAGTACGGCCTGATACCTTCTACACACGGCTCCGAGCGTCGTGGTATCATCTCGCCTCGTGCGGCGTGCCACAAGGGCCCTGCATGTTTGACGAATGCGCCCGATCCGGGGCGCGAGACCTACGGAAGAGAGAATCGAGACGATGGCTGTCCCGAAGCGAAAGACCGGCCGCGCGAAGACCAACTCGCGCCGTTCGTCCCACAAGTTGACTGCTGCCGGCGTTTCCACCTGCCCGCAGTGCCACAAGCCCAAGCTTCCGCACCGCGTGTGCGGTGAGTGCGGCTACTACAACGGCAAAGAGATCATCGACACCGAGTAGCCGTTGTCGCTTGTGTCCTCCTTCACGCACCAATCGACGCTGAAGGAACTCAATGACTGAGAGCCGTGTTGTGACGATCGCCGTCGACGCTGTCGGCGGCGATTTCGCGCCCGACGAGATACTGTCCGGAGTTGCGCTCGCCATCGCGAGTGACGCTGCCGTGCGCGTGCTGCTGACCGGACCCGCCGGTATCGTCGAGCCATTCGCCTCGACTACCGGAGACCGGGTTGTGGTAGTACCCACGACCGAGATCATCGAGATGGGTGAGCACCCTGCGACCGCGGTGCGCACCAAGAAGGACTCGTCGATCGTGGTCGGCGCGCGTCTCGTGCGTGAGGGCAAGGCCGACGCGTTCTTCTCCGCGGGCTCGACGGGCGGCGCCATGGCGGCGGCGACCCTGGTGATGGGCCGGATCAAGGGTGTCATGCGTCCGGCCATAGCCACCGTGCTGCCCACCGCCGGACCTCCCACGGTGCTTCTGGACGTAGGCGCCAACGCGGACTGCAAGCCCGAGCACCTGCTGCAGTTCGCGCACATGGGACGCGCGTATGCGACCACGGTCCTCGGCGTCGTGCACCCGCGCGTCGCGCTGCTCAACATCGGCGAGGAGCCGACGAAGGGCAGCCAGCTCGCGCAGGACTCACACGCGCTCATGGCCGAGGCGGTTCCCGGGTTCATCGGCAACGTCGAGGGGCGTGACGTCATCACGGGCGCTGCAGACGTTATCGTGACCGACGGGTTCACCGGCAACGTCGCTCTCAAGCTGCTCGAAGGCACGAGCAAGGTCTTGCTCGGCCAGGTGAAGGACGCGATGACGAGCGGGCCCGTCAACAAGGCCGCAGCCGCCGTGCTCAAGCCGGCGCTCGTGCGGCTGAAGGACCGGCTCGACCCGGACACCTACGGCGGCGCTCCACTGCTCGGCGTCGACGGCGTCTGCATCATCGCCCACGGCTCGAGCAAGGCGAAGGCCGTCTCCAACGGCATTCGCGTCGCGGCCCAGGCGGCGCGCGGCGGGCTCACCACGCAGATCCGCGAGGCCGTCGCCTCCGAATAGACTTCTCATCGCACGACCGGTATGCGAACCTGCCGCATACTGTTGTTCACGTATACCTACAAGTGAGGGAGCCGCGGGGCATGACTCGCCACGCACAGATCGTCGGCATAGGCTCGTATCTTCCCGAGCGGGTGATGACCAACGCCGAGCTCGAGCAGATCGTCGAGACGAGCGACGAGTGGATACAAAGCCGCACCGGCTTCAAGGAGCGCCGCATCGTCGCCGAGGGTGAGTCGACGTCCGATCTCGCCGCGCGCGCAGCGCGCATCGCCATGGAGCGCGCCGGCGTGACCGCCGAGGATATCGACCTGCTGATCCTCGGCACGACGAGTCCCGACTACATCCTGCCGTCCACCGCCTGCGTCACCCAGGAGAAGCTCGGGCTGACCTGCCCCGCCTATGACGTCATGGCGGCGTGCACGAGCTTCATCTACGGCCTCCAGAACGCCACGGCGGCCATCGAATCCGGTCGGGCGAACACGGTGCTGGTCATCGGCGCCGAGGCGCTCACGCGGCTTGTGGACTTTACCGACCGCAGCACGTGCGTGCTCTTCGGCGATGGCGCCGGCGCCGCGGTCCTCAAGGCTGCCGAGGAGCCCGGTGTGGAGGAGATCGTCCTTGGCGCCGACGGCAGTGGCGGACAGTATCTCAACCTGCCTGCGGGCGGTGCGGCGTATCCGTCGACGCACGAGGCTATCGACAACCGCGACAACTTCGTGAAGATGAACGGTGGCGAGGTCTTCAAGTTCGCGGTCCGCGTCATCCCGAAGGCGACACTGCAGGCGCTCGAGAAGTCGCAGCACTCGCTCGACGACCTCACGTGGCTCGTGCCGCACCAGGCAAACAAGCGCATCATCGACACGATCGAGGCCCGTCTGGGCATCGATGATTCCCGGGTCTACAACAACCTGGCGCTGACGGGGAACACCTCCGCCGCGTCCATACCGTTGGCCTTGGACGACCTGTATACTAGCGGGCGACTTTCGCCCGGCGACTTGCTCGCGCTCGTAGGTTTCGGCGCGGGCCTCACGTGGGGAGCAGCGGTGGTCCGCTGGACCATGTCTGTACCGGACGGGAAGGACTAGAACTTCATGGCACTTCGCACCCGACTCAGCACGCTGCTGGGCATCGAGTATCCCATCATCCAGGGAGGCATGGCCTGGACGGCGACCGCTGAACTGGCCGCGGCCGTCTCCAATGCGGGCGGACTGGGCATCATCGGCGCCGGTCACATGCCGACCGACCTGCTCCGCGAACAGATCCGCAACGCCAAGGCGGCAACCGACAAGCCCTTCGGCGTCAATCTGATGCTCCTGACCCCGCACATCGACGAGCTCGTGCAGCTCGTTCTCGACGAGCACGTTCCTGTGGTCACGACAGGAGCCGGTAACCCCGGCAAGTACATGGCCTCGCTCAAGGAGCAGGGCATCCGCGTGCTTCCCATCGCACCATCGACCGCGCTTGCCAAGCGCATGGAATCCATCGGCGCCGACGGCATCATCGGCGAGGGCATGGAGGCGGGCGGCCACATCGGCGAGCTCACGACCATGGTGCTCGTCCCGCAGCTTGCTGACGCCGTGGACATCCCCGTCGTCGCCGCGGGCGGCATCGCCGACGGCCGAGGGGTCGCCGCGGCCTTCGCGCTGGGCGCCGAGGGCGTCCAGGTGGGCACGCGCTTCATGTGCGCCGAGGAGTGCACGATCCACCCGGCCGTAAAGGACCAGGTGCTCAAGGCCAAGGACCGCGACACCGTGGTCACCGGACGCTCCACCGGCCACCCCGTGCGCGTACTCAAGAACAAGCTCTCCAAGCAGATCATCGAGCTCGACCTGGAGAACAAGCCCGACGAGATCGAATCGCTGGGCGCGGGCAAGCTCGCGCTCGCAATGCGCCAGGGCGACACCCAGATGGGCTCGCTCATGGCGGGTCAGGCTGCAGCCATGGTATGCAAGATCGAGCCGGCTGCCGAGATCGTGCGCGAGATGATGTCCGATGCCGAGGAGATCATGATCCGGCTCGGCACCGTTCCCTCGGGAGCGTGACGGTGAGCCTCAAGACCGCACTCGTGTTCCCCGGCCAGGGCTCTCAGCGGCCCGGCATGCTGGAAGACGTCCCCGAGAACGAGGATCTCGACCGCCTGCTCGACGCGGCCGAGGCCCTTTCGGGTCTCGAGCTGTGTGCTCTGGCGTCCGACGGTGAGGATTCCGACCTGGCCGACACCCGTGTCGCCCAGCCGCTGCTCTATCTCACCGACTGGGCCTGGGGCGTCGCGCTCATCGAGTCCGGGGTCGAGCCCGTGGCCGTGTCGGGCCACTCGCTCGGCGAGCTGGCCGCACTGGCGATCGCAGGCGTGTTCTCGGTCGAAGCGGGCCTCGAGCTCGTCGTCGAGCGTAGCAAGCTGATGTCCGCGACCGCGGCTGCGACGCCGGGCGGGATGGCAGCGATCATCGGCATGGAAGCGGCGGCGATCTCCACTGCGCTCGGTGACATCGAGGGTGTCTGGATCGCCAACGACAACGCTCCCGGACAGGTCGTCATCTCCGGCACCACCGCCGGCATCGAATCCGCCACCGAGGCGCTCTCCTCGGCAGGTGCACGGAGGATCATGCCGCTCAAGGTGGCCGGCCCGTTCCACTCGCCGCTGATGGAGCCGGCGCGCGCCGCGTTCGCCGAGATCATCGCGGGAGCCGAGTTCGGCGACGCGAGCATTCCGCTGTACCAGAACACCGACCCCTCGCCGGCCACCGATGGTGAACTCATCAGGCAGAGGCTGATGGCCCAGATCACGAGTCCCGTCCGCTGGACCGAGACGATGCAGGCACTCGCCGCAGACGGCGTCGAGCTGCTCGTCGAGGCCGGACCCGGCGGAGTGCTCGCCGGGCTCGCCAAGCGGGTCGACGGCATGAGCGCACTGGCTGCCGAGCAGGCCGGCATCGAGCGCATCCTTGAGGAGGTTTCATGATGTCCGACCTCACGGGCAAGGTGGCGCTCGTCACGGGCGCGTCCCGCGGCATCGGCGCTGCCATCGCGAAGAAGCTCGCCCAGCAGGGGGCCGCTGTCGCCGTCAACTACGCGGGGTCTGCGGACGCCGCCGCGGCAGTCGTCGCCGAGATCGAAGCGGCCGGCGGTCGCGCCGTGGCTCTTCAGGGTGACGTCTGCGGCTCTGAGACGTGCGCCGACCTCATCGGCCGCACCATCGAGCAGCTGGGCTCGCTCGACATCCTCGTCAACAATGCGGGTATCACCCGCGACGGTCTCGTCGTGCGGATGGGCGACGAGGACTGGAACGCGGTCATCGACACCAATCTCTCAGGCGTCTTCTACATGACTCGCGCCGCGGCCAAGGTGATGATGAAGCAGCGGTCCGGCTCGATCGTTAACGTGACGTCGGTCATCGGTCTTGTCGGCAATGCAGGGCAGGCCAACTACGCAGCCGCGAAGGCCGGAGTGATCGGGCTCACCAAGAGCGTCGCCCGCGAGCTTGCGGGGCGCGGAGTCCGCGCCAACGCCGTCGCACCAGGCTTCATCGAGACCGACATGACCCGGGACCTTCCGGAGAACGTCCGAGAGGCCGCGCGGGGACAGATCGCCATGAAGTCGTTCGGCCTGCCGGACGACGTCGCGAACGCCGTTGCGTTCCTGGCCGGAGACGACGCCCGCTACGTCACGGGGCAGACCCTTGCGGTAGATGGCGGAATGACGTTCGTATAGGTGCTAGTTTGCTAGTGCACTCCCGGGCTTGCGCCCGTGAAGCGGATCTTGACCCCGTCAGGGGGGAAGGGAGGTGTGAGCATGGAACGCGACGAGATCATGGATAAGGTCAAGTCGGTTATCGTCGAGCAGCTGAACGTTGAGGAAGACGACGTGATCGAAGAGGCCTCCTTCATCGACGACCTCGGCGCCGACTCGCTCGACATCGTCGAGCTGGTCATGGCACTCGAGGAGGAGTTCGGCATCTCCATCCCTGATGAGCAGGCCGAAAACATCAAGACTGTCGGCGACGCCATCGCCTACATCGAGAAGGCGTAGCTAACCGGCTTCACATCTGCACGAGGGCGGCGGTCGATGTGGCCGCCGCCTGACGGCTGACCCGCCCTACCGACGAAAGGCCTGCTCGAGGTGGAAATGCCCATGCTGACCATAGGAACTCGCACCGTGCCGCTGCCCATAGTGCAGGGCGGCATGGCTGTGCGCATCTCGCTCGCACCGCTCGCCGGTGCCGTGTCCAAGCACGGCGGCCTCGGCGTGATCGCGGGAAGCGGTCTCACCGTCGACGAGTTGCGTGAGCAGATCCGTCAGGCCCGCGCAGAGAGCGACGGCGTCCTCGGCGTCAACATCATGGTCGCGGTCCGCAAGTTCAAAGAGCTCGTCCAGGCTGCCATCGACGAGGGCATCGACGTCGTCATCGCCGGCGCTGGCTTTTCGCGCGACGTCTTCGGTTGGTGCAAGGAGGCCGGCGTCGAGATGGTGCCGATCGTCGGCTCGGCGCGAGTTGCCAAGCTCGCCGAGAAGTTCGGCGCTTCGGCCGTTATCGTCGAGGGCTTCGAGGCCGGCGGCCACCTCGGCACCGACCGTCCGATGCGCGAGCTGCTCCCTGAGATCCTCGATGCCGTGAGCATCCCGGTCATCGGAGCGGGGGGAGTGGTGACGGGCGCCGACATCGCCGAGGTGCTCGACATGGGCGCCGCTGGCGTGCAGATGGGCACGCGCTTCGCCGCGACCGTCGAGTCATCGGCACCTGAGGGCTTCAAGCAGATGTACGTGGACGCCGGCCCGGACGACGTGGTGCTCGTGAAGAGCCCCGTGGGACTCCCGGGACGCGCGCTCAAGAACCCGTTCTGGCACCGCACTCAGGCCGGCGATTACCCGCCCATCCCGAAGTGCGTTGCCTGCCTCAAGGAATGTCACAAGGACTACTGCATCATGAACGAGCTCGAGATGTCCGCGGGCGGCGACGTGACGAACGGCCTGGTGTTCGCGGGTTCCGCGGCCGCTCGCATCCACGACATCCCTACCGTCGCCGAGCTCATGGAGCGCCTCGTGGCCGAGTGGAAGACGGCGAAGGGGGAGGCCTGATGAGAAGGGTCGTTGTCACCGGCATAAGCGCCGTCACGTGCACCGGCGTTGGCGCCGAGGCGATGTGGGACTCGCTCGCCAACGGACGCAGTGGGATCTCGGAGATCGAGCACTTCGACGCATCCGAGTACCCCACCAAGTTCGCTGGCTACATCAGAGATTTCGACCCGAGCGCGGTGGTCGACAAGAAGGAAGCGCGCCGCATGTCGCGCTTCCAGCAGTTCGCGATGGTTGCGGCTGCCGAGGCCATGTCCGACGCAGGTCTCGATGAGGTTCCCGAGGAGCTTCAGGAGCGCGCGGGCTGCATCATCGGCTCGGGCATCGGCGGGCTCGGCACCATGGAAGAACAGACGCAGATCCTTCTCGAGCGCGGTCCTTCGCGGATCAGCCCCTTCCTCGTGCCGATGATGATCGTCGACCTCGCGGCCGGCCAGGTTTCCATCCGCTACAACCTGCGCGGCATCAACTACGCGCCAGTATCTGCCTGCGCGACCGGCAACCACGCGCTGGGCGAGGCGTTCGAGGCCATCCGCCGAGGAGACGCCGACCTGGTCGTCGCCGGCGGCTTCGACGCGGGCGTCACGCCGCTCGGCGTGGCAGGCTTCTGCGCCTCGCGGGCGCTCTCGACGCGCAACGACGATCCGCAGGGCGCGTCGCGTCCCTGGACGCTGTCACGCGATGGCTTCGTCATCGCCGAGGGCGGCGCGTTGCTTGTGCTCGAGGAGTATGAGCAGGCCAAGGCGCGCGGCGCCAAGATCTACGCCGAGCTCTCGGGCTACGGCGCCTCGGCGGACGCGTACCACATCACGGCACCCGTGCCGGACGGCAACGGTGCCCGCCGCGCCATGCAGATCGCGCTCGCCAAGGCCGGCATCGAGCCGAGCGACGTGGACTACATCAACGCCCACGGTACCTCCACGCCGGTAGGCGACCTCGCCGAGACCAACGCCATCAAACAGGTCTTCGGACAGGCGGCGCCTCCGGTGTCGAGCACGAAGTCGATGATGGGTCACATGCTTGGCGGCGCAGGCGCTGCCGAGGCGGTCGCCTGCATCCTCGGAATGCGCCACGGGGTGATCCCTCCGACGATCAACCTCACCGACCCGGATCCCGAGTGCGACCTCGACTACGTGCCGCTCAAGGCGCGCGAGGCGGACCTCCAGGTCTGCATGAGCAACTCGTTCGGCTTCGGCGGCCATAACGCCACGCTGGTCTTCAAGGCCGTCTAGGCGTCCGTGAGCGCGTCGCAGACCACAGGACTGGCCGACAAGCTCGCGCTGGCCGAACGCGTCCTCGGACACGAGTTCTCTGACCGTGCGCTGCTCCAGCGCGCGCTCACGCATCCCTCCGCCGCCGAGGCCGGCGATCCGACCGTGGACAACGAGCGACTCGAGTTCATGGGCGACTCGCTGCTCGGCTTCCTCGTCGCCGAGGAGGCCTACCGTCGTTTCCCGACGATGCCCGAGGGCGGACTGACCCGCGTGCGCATCTCGCTCGTCAACGGCAGCGTGCTGTCGCGTGTCGCCTCCCAGCTGGGACTGGCTGACGCGCTGATCCTCGGCGAGTCGGAGCTGCGTGGGGGGAAGCGAGGACTGGCTTCGGCGCTCGAGAACGTGTTCGAAGCGCTGACGGCCGCGCTCTACCTCGATGCGGGCATGGACGCCGCCCGTGAGTGGGTCATGCGCAACCTGGGCGGCCTCATGGACGAATCCCTCGCGCTATCGCAGGACAACCCTAAGGGCATGCTGCAGGAGATCGCGCAGAGCCGCGGATGCGCCCCTGTGTACCGCATCACCCAGCAGGTCGGCCCGCCTCACGACCGGCACTTCACCGCGGTGGTCGAGATTGCCGGCGAGATCGCGGGCGAGGGTACCGGCCGCTCCAAGAAGGACGCCGAAGCGCTCGCTGCATCGGCGGCGCTGGAGCACCTCGGAAAGTAGCCGCTTTCCGCGCTCGCGGGCGCCCGATCGGCGCCTCATGACCCCCAGTGGCGACTCGTTCCTGTGCTAAACTGACGCTTCCGCGACGCTGCGGAATCCCGTCGAACCGACCCGTGATCCCGTAGGGGGACCGTGTACCTCAAGTCGCTCATACTCAAGGGCTTCAAGTCCTTCGCAGACCGCAGCGTGTTGTCCCTGGAGCCCGGAGTCACCGTCGTCGTGGGTCCGAACGGCTCGGGCAAGTCCAACATCTCCGACGCCGTCTTGTGGGTCCTCGGCGAGCAGAGCGCCAAGTCGCTTCGCGGCCAGGCCATGGAAGACGTCATCTTCGCCGGTTCCTCGGCGCGTCAGGCCGTGGGTGTGGCGGAGGTCGACTTGGTGCTCGACAACTCCGACGGCACCCTGCCGCTCGAGTTCACTGAAGTCACCATCTCGCGCCGCATGTATCGCAGCGGCGAGAGCGAGTACCTGATCAACGGCGCACCCGCGCGACTCATGGACGTGCAGGACCTTCTGCACGACTCTGGACTCGGCCGCGACACCCACTCGATTATCAGCCAGGGCCGTCTCGACGAGGTCCTCAACGCGCGTGCCGAAGAGCGTCGCGCCCTCATCGAAGAGGCCGCCGGTGTCCTCAAGCACAAGAAGCGCAAGGAGCGCGCTCTGCGCAAGCTCGCGGGGCTCGAGACGCACCTGGAGCGGGCGCGCGACATCACCAGCGAGATCGACCGCCAGCTCCGGCCGCTCCAGCGCCAGGCGGACAAGGCGGCCACGCATGCCGAGATCGTCGCCAGCTTGCGCGAGCTCGATGCAGCGCTCGCCGTAGACGACCTTCGCCGCCTCCAGGGCGGCTGGGAGCAAGTCACCAAGCGCGAGCGAGAGGCCGACGCCGACATCGAGCTCGCCCGTCTGCGGCTCGCCGAGCGCGAGGCGGAGCTTGAGAAGTTCCAGTCGCTGTTGGAGGAGAAGGGCCTGTTCGTCGGCGACCTCTCCGAGCAACGACGCCGCATGCAGTCCATCCTCGAGCGCCTCGACGCCGGACTCCTCCTGCTGGAGGAGAAGGGCAAGAACCTCATCGCGCGTCTGTCCGACCTGCGCGGCAAGCTCCACCAGTCGGAGACGCGCGCGGCGGCGCGCTCGGGAGAGCTCGAGCGACTGACCGCCGAACGCGGTGACACCGACGCCCGGCTCAAGGCCCTCTACGCCCAGCTCAACGAGTTGCGCCGCGACTCCGAGACGACCCGCAAGGCTCGACTCGCCGCCGACGAGGACCTCGCACGCCTCTCGGCCGAGACCCGCCGTGCCCGCAAGATGCTCGAAGACCGCCGAGAGGCCCTCGGCAAGGCCGAACAGGCGCTGTCCTCGGCGACACTCGAAGAGGAGCTGCTGGGGCAGCGCGCTGAGCAGGTGCGCGAGCAGCGCCAGGGCGCGCAGGCCACGCTCTCGGCCCGCCGCGCCCGGCTCGAGAACCTCGAGGCGCAGCTCAACAAGCTCAAGCGCGAACTCGCGCTGGCCGACTCCGACGTCGACAAGCGCGTCCGCGTGCTGGACTCCCGCCGCAAAGATCTCGAGGCACGCCGAGAGGCCCTCGCGGCGGCGCGCGCGGAGATCCGCGGGCTCGAAGAGGTCGACCGCGCGTTCGCATCGGCATCGCCCGCGCTCGCATACGCGATCAGCCGGGAGAGCGAGTTGGACGGGTTCCTCGGCCCGCTGGCCGAAGCGGTGCAGGCGCCGGAGCGGCTCGAAGCGCTCACTGAGCGGCTCCTCGGCGCCGACCTTTGGGCGCTGCTTGTGGAGGACTCCGCAGCGGCGGCGCGCATCGCGCGGACCATCGCGGCTGAGGCCGAGGGCGAGCTCTCGATCGTACCCGCCAAGGGCGCTCGCGTTCGCGTGACCGGCCGTCCCAAGACCGGTACGCGACTGTTCGACATGCTCGCGTGCCACGACCACGCTCAGGCAGCCATCGAGGCGCTCCTCGGCGACGTATATCTGGTCGACACGATCGAGGACGCGCTCAAGGCATCAGCTGCGGACGAGGCCGGTGTCCGTTTCGCCACGGCCGACGGCGCGGTCGTCTGGCCGAGCGGGAAGCTCACCGTGGGAACGCAGGTCGCCGACACCGAAGGTGTCCTCGTTCGCAAGCGGCGCATCAACGAGCTGACCGACGAGGTGGGCGCCCTTACCGCGCAAGTGGGGGAGGCAGAGTCCTCGGCAGCGGAAGCCGAGGAGGCGCTGCACCTTGCGCAGCAGGACGCGCTCGAGCTATCGCAGAAGGTCGCCACGTTCTCCGGCGAGCACGACGCGCTTCTCGAGGACGTGGGGCGCATAGAGCAGCAGCTCACGCAGCTCGACACCGAGACCGGCCTGGTGGACAAGCGCATCGCCGACATCCGGGAGCGCACGAGCAAGGACCGCCCGGCCATCGAGAGCCACACCGCCGAGATCGATAGGCTGACAGCCGAGCTCGAGACGTTGGAGGAGTCCTCGGCAGCCTCTCGCGAGGACCGCGACGCGCGCTTCCGAGAAGAGAGCGCGATGTCGGAGCGCCTGTCCGGGTGCCAGGTCGAGATCGCGACGGTCTCGGAGCGCGAGGTGCACCTCAAGCGCCAGGTCACGACCATCACCAACGAACTCACCGAGCTCGCCGACACGGTGAAGCGGTCGAAGGAGACCGAGATCGCGCTCGAGTTGCTGCGTGAGCGCATCGAGCCCGTCCACGAGCTCTACCTCGTGCTGCAGGAGCGCGCCGAGCACTGGGCCGTCAAGCTGCGCGACCGCGCCCGCTTCGAGCAAGCCGACTCAGAATCCCTGCGCACCACGGTGCACGACGCCCAGGATGCTGTTCGGGCAGCCCAGGCGATCATCGACGAGAAGAACGAGGGCATGAGCGACCTTCGCGTCGAGAAGGGACAGCTCGAGATCCAGGTCAACCAGGCGGTGCGCCGGATCGTCGAAGAGGTCGGCATGCCGCTCGAGCATGCGATGGAGATCCCCGCACTCGAGGACCGCATGGCCGCCGAGGACCGCGCTCACAACCTGCGCAAGCGCATCAACAACCTCGGGCCGGTCAACCCGGTCGCCATGGAGGAGTTCCAGGCGTTGCAGACGCGCCGCGACTTCATGAACGAGCAGATCCTCGACCTCGACGCTGCCCGCAAGGCGCTCGCCAAGGTCGTCGCAGCCATCGACCGCAAGATGCGCGACCGGTTCATGGAGACGTTCGAGCAGGTGGACGGCCACTTCCAGCAGATCTTCACGGTGCTGTTCCCGGGCGGAACCGCTCAGCTGCAGCTCACCGATCCCGCCGACCCCGAGACCACCGGCGTCGAGGTCATCGCGCAGCCGCGCGGCAAGAAGCTCTCGAAGATGTCGCTTCTCTCGGGCGGCGAGAAGTCGCTCACCGCACTCGCGCTGCTCTTCGCGGTATATAGGACCAGGCCCTGCCCGTTCTACATCCTCGACGAAGTCGAGGCGGCACTCGACGACACCAACCTGCGCCGCTTCGTCGCGTTCGTGGACAGCATGCGCAACTTCACCCAATTCATCACTGTGACCCACCAGCGCCGCACCATGGAGATGGCTGACGTCCTCTATGGCGTGTCGATGCAGGCTGACGGCGTGTCCAAGGTCGTGAGCCAGAAGCTCGAGCGCGCGCTGGAGAACGCGGAGCCGGCCGATGAGCACGCCGTGGTTTAAGCGCCTTTCCGAAGGCCTCACTAAGAGCCGGGAGCGACTCGGCGAACAACTCAATGTGCTCCTGCGCCGCGGCCCCGACCTCGACGAGGAGTTCTGGTCCGACCTCGAGGACGCGCTGCTCGGCGCGGACATGGGATTCAGCGCGACCACCGACATAGTCGGCACGCTTCGCGACCAAGCCGCCCGCAAGGCGCTGCCTGACGCCCAGGCCGTCCTCGACCACCTCGTCGAGCTGATCGCCGCCGAGTTCCCTGCGGTCGAGAACGACCCCTTCACCGAGTCGCCGGTCACGATCCTCATGGTCGGCGTCAATGGGACGGGCAAGACCACGTCCGTCGGCAAACTGGCAAAGCACGCTGCCGATGAGGGTCGCAGCGTGATCCTCGGCAGCGCGGACACCTTCCGGGCCGCTGCGTCGGAGCAACTCGACGTCTGGGCCGAGCGCGCAGGCGTCCCTGTGGTGCGACGCGACCGGGGCGCCGATCCCGCCGCGGTCGCATTCGACACAGTCGCCACCGCCGAGGAGACGCACGCGGACCTCGCCCTCATCGACACCGCCGGGCGGCTGCACACCTCGGCCGACCTGATGCGCGAGCTGCAGAAGGTCCAGCGCGTGACGCAGAACCGCAGCAAGCCTCCTGTCCGGACGATCTTGGTGATGGATGCGACGACGGGACAGAACGGGCTCAACCAGGCGCGCGAGTTCAATGCGGCGCTTGGTCTCGACGGCCTCGTGCTCACCAAGCTCGACGGCACGGCCAAGGGCGGCATCGCTATCGCGGTGGCGCGTGAGCTCGGTCTGCCGCTGCTCTACATAGGGGTGGGCGAGGGCCTTGAGGACCTCCGCCCCTTCGACGCCACCTCCTTCGCGCGAGCGCTCGTGCTCGGTGAGTGACGACCTCTACATAGGCCCGACGGCGCTTGCGCCGGGGGCTCCGAAGCGTGGCGACAGGCTTGCGCGGCTGCTCGTGTGGCCGCTGCTGATCGCACTCTTCTTCCTGACCATCCTGTTCTACGTGCTGTACTCACCACTTCAGGTGGTGGGGGACTCCATGGTCCCGTCGCTTCACAACGAAGACCGAGTGCTGCGCACCAAGAGTTACGGGGAGCCGGTCCGTGGGGACGTCGTCATCATCAACGCCGGCACCGACTCGAACCGGGACGACATCGTCAAGCGCGTGATCGCGATACCCGGGGACACGGTCGAGATCCGCGATGATGTGGCTCTCGTGAACGGCGTCGCCGAGGACGTCAGTGGGCGAATCGTGGTCGCGGGCGCGGGAGAGTACCGTGACCCGATCCGCCTCAAGGCCGGCGAGGTCTACGTCCTGGGAGATAATCGTCCGGTGTCGCTCGACAGCCGCTACATCGGCCCAGTCCCGCTCGAGAGGATCCGCGGGCGCGCGGTGTGGGTCTTCCTGCCGCTGAACGACCTGGGGCACGTACCTGACTGAACCGCGGCCCGCGATCGCCGCAACGAACTGAGAAGGGCACCTGATGTTCGACAACCTGTCGGATCGACTGCAATCGATCTTCAAGAACCTCACCGGCAAGGGGCGCCTCACCGAGGCCGACGTCGATGCCGCGATGCGTGAGATCCGCATGGCGCTGCTCGAGGCCGACGTCAACTTCAAGGTCGTCAAAGAGTTCGTCGCGCGAGTGCGAGAGCGCGCGATCGGCGCCGACGTGATGAACTCGCTCACGCCGGGCCAGCAGGTCATCAAGATCGTCCTCGACGAGCTCACCCATGTTCTCGGCGACACGAACAGCAAGTTGGTGCTGTCGGGACGCATCCCCAACGTCATCATGATGGTCGGCCTCCAGGGCTCGGGAAAGACCACGGCGACGATGAAGCTCGCCTACCTGCTGCGCAAGCAGGGCAGGCGCCCGCTCATGATCGCCGGTGACGTCTATCGCCCGGCCGCCATCGACCAGCTCGAGGCGCTCGGGCGAGAGCTCGACATCCCTGTGTATCGCGGTGAAGGCACCGACGTCCCCGCGATTGCAAAGGCCGGCGTGCGGCACGCCGTCGACACCCTGCGCGACGTGGTCATCGTCGACACGGCCGGCCGGCTCCACGTCGACGAGGAGATGATGGCCGAAGCCCGCGCGGTGCGGGCCGCCGTCAAGCCGGACCAGATCCTGATGGTCGTCGACGCCATGACCGGCCAGGACGCAGTGAACGTCGCCGCCGCCTTTGCCGAGCAGGTGGACTTCGACGGCGTCATCATGAGCAAGCTCGACGGCGATGCGCGGGGTGGCGCGGCGCTGTCCATCCGCCAGGTGACCGGCAAGCCCATCAAGTTCGCCTCGGAGGGGGAGAAGCCGGACTCGCTGACGCCGTTCTATCCCGACCGGATGGCCAAGCGGATCCTCGGCATGGGCGATGTCGTGTCGCTCATCGAGCGCGCGCAGGAGACGGCCGATGCCGAGATGGATGCGGCCACCGCCGAGCGTCTCGCCAAGGCGGACTTCACGCTCGAGGACTTCCTCGGCCAGATCAAGCAGGTGCGCAAGATGGGTGGGCTCGGCGGCATCCTCAAGTCACTTCCCGGCGCGGCCAAGATGAAGGACATGGAGGGTCAGGTCGACGAACGCGAGCTCGACCGCATCGAGGCGATCATCTTCTCGATGACACCCGCCGAGCGCCAGAATCCCAAGCTGATCAACGGGCAGCGGCGCGAGCGTATCGCGCGCGGTTCAGGAGCGCATGTGAGCGATGTCAACCGGTTGCTCAAGCAGTTCGCCGAAACGCGCAAGCTCATGAAGCAGATGCAATCGATGACCGGGAAGGGCAGAAAGCGCATGAAACTGCCCGGTTTTCCCGGTCTGGGGTAGGAAGTCCTCGGCAGGAGCGAGTGGGGCGAAGAACAGCCTCCTTTACCCCCTCTGACCGCTGTCGTAATATAGACAACCGCTTTGCACGTAAAGGACGGCCGTGATGAGTCCGGCCGCAATGACATGAGGAGTTTTCGTTGGCAGTCAAGATCCGTCTGGCCCGTCACGGTGCCAAGAAGGCCCCGTTCTACCGGGTAGTCGTCGCCGATGGCCGCGCTCGTCGCGACGGCCGTTTCATCGAGATCCTCGGCCGCTATAACCCGCGCACCGAGCCCGCCACCGTCGAGCTCGACGTCGAGAAGGCCGAGGCCTGGATCGCCAAGGGCGCCCAGCCGACCGAGGCCGCAGCCAAGCTGATCGCCATCGCCAAGGGCGAGAAGGCCGTTCCGGTTGCCGAGGCCAAGGTCTCGAAGAAGGCCGCCGAGAAGGCAAAGGCCGACGCTGAGGCTGCTGCCAAGGCCGCCGAAGAGGCCGCCGCCGCCAAGGCTGCCGAAGAGGCCGCTGCAGCTGAGGCTGCCGCCGCCCCCGCCGCCGAAGAGGCGCCCGCTGACGAGGCACCGGCCGAGGAGGCTCCCGCCGAGGAGCCTGCCGCCGACGAAGCCGCGGAGTAACTGACTCCATGGCGCGCACCGGCGCGGACACTGAAGGGCTCGTTCGCTACCTGATCGAGTCGCTCGTCGACGACGCCTCATCGGTGTCTATCGTGAAGAGCGAGTCCGAGGAGGGCGTGCGGTTCGAAGTGACCCTCGACCCCGAGGACGTCGGCAAGGTGATCGGCCGTGGCGGCCGCATCATCAAGGCCATCCGCACCTTGGCCCGCGCCGCGGGTAGCACCGAGGGTGTCATGGTCGACGTCGACATCGTCGGCTAGCTGAGCGATCATGGCCGACGCGCCGTTCACGGCCGTAGGCCGCGTAGTCAAGACGCATGGACTCAAAGGGGAGGTCTCGGTGATGTCATTCGCCGAGACCTCCTTTGACGTCTTCATCGATACCGAGGTGTGGTTCGTGCCGCCTCCCGCTCGCGTGCGAACCGCGCGCGTCGTCTCGGTGCGACCGGGACCCAAAGGTGAGCTCGTGACGCTGGATGGCGTGGGCGACATCGACACCGCCTCGGCGCTCAACGGCTGCGAGATCCTCGTGCGAACAGAAGACCTGCCCCCGCAGTGGGAAGAGTTCGAAGACCACGACGCGCTCGGCCTCATGGTCACCGACGTGGAGCGCGGCGAGCTCGGCGAGATAGTCGAGGTCATCGAGACCGGCGCCAACGACGTATGGGTGGTCGAGGGCAGATTCGGCGAAGTGCTGCTGCCGGTGATCGACGACGTGATCCTGTCCGTGGACTACGAGGCGCAGACCGTCCAGGTCCGCCTTCTCGACGGTCTGATGCCCGGGGAGGCGGAGGAACTGTGATCGCCGACGTCCTCACCATCTTCCCGGAGATGTTCGAAGGCCCGATGAGCGCGTCGATGATCGGCTTGGCGCGAGAGCGCGGGCTTCTCGAGCTACGCGTGCATGACCTGCGCGACTGGGCTCGCGACAAGCACCGCACCACCGACGACTATCCTTACGGCGGCGGCCCCGGCATGGTGATGAAGCCTGAGCCGCTCGCCGCTGCGCTCGACGACATAGCGGCGCTTGACGACGCGGAGCCCTTCACCGTCTTCCTCACGCCCGGCGGTCGGCCGTTCACGCAGGCGCTCGCTCACGAGCTTACCGCCCGTGAGCGCGTGACGCTCGTCTGCGGCCGCTACGAGGGTTTCGACGAGCGCGCGCTCATGCGTGCGGATCTCGAGCTCTCGGTGGGCGACTACGTGCTCACGGGCGGCGAGCTGCCGGCGATGGTGGTCATCGACGCGTTCACGCGGCTGCTGCCCGGCGTCCTCGGACACGACCAGTCGTCGGTGGACGAGTCGTTCTCGGAGCACCTGCTCGAGTACCCGCAGTACACGCGGCCGCCGGTGTTCGATGGCGTCGAGGTGCCTGAAGTCCTCAGAAGTGGAAATCATGCGAAGATAGCCGCTTGGCGTCGACGTCAGGCTATCCTCAAAACCGCGCGTGTTCGGCCCGATCTGCTTGCGGCGGCCGACCTCAGCGACGAAGAGCGCACCCTCGCCGAGGAGACTCGGCGTGATGGGAACCAGGAAGGTAATCGATGACCGAAGACCAGCTCGAGCCGGCCGCACCGGCTGAGTCGAATGATGAGGCAGCTCAGTCGCCCTCGACCGAGCCTTACGGCACGGAGCCCGTCTCATCGTCTCCCGAGCGCGATGACGCCACGCCCGTCACGACGTCGCGCGCTGCCGAGGAGCACACGCCGTTCGGGCGTTGGCTCATCGAGACCGCCCTGCTCGTGCTGCTGGCTTTCGCACTCGCGCAAGGCATCAAGACCTTCCTGGTGCAGCCCTTCGTGATACCGACCGGGTCGATGATCCCGACCATCGAGATCGGCGACCGTGTGCTCGCCGACAAGTTGGTCTTCCGGTTCTTCCGCGGTCCCGAGTACGGGGACATCGTCGTATTCGACGACCCCACAGGAAGCCATCCGCAGCTCATCAAGCGCGTCATCGCCACCGAGGGACAGGTCGTCGAAGTCAAAGAGGACACCGTCTTCGTCGACGGCAAACCCCTCGACGAGCCCTACGTGCATGGAAAGCCGACGGAGCAAGGCCCCGTCACGACGCCCTTAACGGTGCCCCAGGGCTCCGTCTGGCTGATGGGTGATAACCGTCCCGAGAGTGGCGACAGCCGCTTCTTCGGTCCCCAGCCTGTCGACAAGGTGCGCGGCCGCGCCTTCTGGACCTACTGGCCGCCGTCCCACTTCGGAAGGTTGCAGTAGTGGCCAAGCAGGCGGCAGAGCAGTCCACTGGACGGTGGCTGGCCGAGACCGCGCTCCTCGTCCTCGCGGCGGTCGTGCTCGCCCAACTCATCCGCACGTTCGTCGTCGAGCCCTTCGTCATACCGAGCGGCTCCATGATCCCGACCATCGAGATCAAAGACCGCGTGCTCGCCGACAAGATGGTCTACCGGTTCGTGCGCGAGCCGCAGGCGGGAGATATCGTCGTGTTCGACGATCCGTCGGGTGAGTTCCCCACGCTGATCAAGCGGGTGATCGCTGTCGGCGGCCAGACGGTAGACCTGCAGGACGGGGCGGTCGTCGTGGACGGAAAGAAGCTCGACGAGCCGTACACCTACGGTAAGCCGAGCGAACCCCAGGTGGTACCCATGCCGGTGAAGATCCCGGAGGGCAGCATCTGGGTCATGGGCGACAACCGTACGGGCAGCACTGACGCACGCACATTCGGACCGGTCGCGGTCTCGACCGTGCACGGGCGCGCCTTCTGGACTTACTGGCCGCTCAGTCGCTTCGGCGCGCTCAAGTAGGGTCGCGCGCGGTTACTCGGCAGGCGGGGAAGAAGAGAATAGGCGCGGGAGAGGCATTGCCCTGCTGATGAAGGGTGGTCTATACTACCCACTCGCGCCTGCCTTCGGGTCAGGCCCCTTTGTTGTAGACGACAGGAAGACCAGCAGACATGGACATCATCCGCGCCATTGAGCAGCAGCAGATCCGCGAGGACATGCCGCAGTTCGCGGTCGGCGACCGCGTGAAGGTTCACTACAAGATCATCGAGGGTACCCGCGAGCGTATCCAGGTGTTCGAGGGTGACATCATCCGCCGCCACGGTTCGAGCAACCGCGAGACCTTCACCGTCCGCAAGCTCGCCGCGAACGCCATCGGCGTTGAGCGTACCTTCCCGGTGAACTCGCCCAAGATCGACAAGATCGAGGTGCTCTCTCACGGTAAGGCCCGCCGCGCCAAGCTCTACTTCCTGCGCGACCGCGTGGGCAAGGCTGCTCGCCTGAAGGAGAAGGGCTACTAGGCCTCTCCCGATGCGAACCGCATCTCTGCACTCGACGAACGGGGTCTCCGCGATGAGCGGGGCCCCGTTCGTGCTTTCCGTTGGCCGCGGTGTCGCCGGGACGGCCGCACGATGACCCCACGCGACGCGCGCTCGATCGCCGAACTGCAGGCGCTTCTGGCCAGCCTGCGCGGCGCACCTCTCAAGCGCCTGGCGGCCCAGCTCGCCGAGGACGACCGCAGCGGCGTTCGTGCCGCCGTGGATTCCGCCTTGGCCCGTGAGAGCGCCCGCGCCAAGGAACAGGCGCGTCTCAAGAAGCTCTACGCGCTCGAGGCCGCGCTCTACCAGGAGGGCTATCGGGTCGTCGCCGGCGTCGACGAGGTCGGACGGGGAGCCCTCGCAGGGCCGCTCACCGCAGGCGCGTGCGTGCTGCCGCTGGAGCCGCGGATCCCCGGGCTCAACGACTCCAAGCAGCTCACGCCAGCCAAACGCGAGGAGGTCGCGCTGCGCATCCGAGAGGTCGCCATCTGCTGGTCGGTCGCGCATGTCGAGGCGCCGGAGCTCGATGCATTGGGGATGACGGCCGCCCTGCGCCGCGCCATGGGCCGGGCACTCGCCGGACTCGAGGTTCCTGCCGATCACGTCGTGGTGGACGGACATCCTGTCCGAGTGTTCGAACCGGAGACGGCGGTCATCAAGGGTGACTCCAAAGTGGCGGCGATCGCGGCGGCCTCGGTAGTGGCCAAGGTGACGCGTGATCGGCTCATGGTCGAGTTGGCCGAGCAGCACCCGGAGTTCAGTTTCGAGATCAACAAGGGCTACGGCACCCCCGAGCACCTCGCGGCTTTGGGTCGCGTGGGCATGTCGCCGCAGCACCGGCGCTCCTTCGTCCCCGGTGGAGGCACCGAGCGGCTCTTTTAGCCTGGCTGCCTGACCGCCGGCTCGGTCCGGATCCCCGGCAAGCTTTCGGGTGACCTTGGGTAACCGAGGCGTGCGACCGTCTCCTTCGGGAGGTGGGGCACATGACCGAGGCTCGAAAGAGGTTAGGGGAGCGGGGAGAGGACGCAGCCGCGGCCTATCTCGAACGCGCGGGGATGACGGTGGTGGAGCGCAACTGGCGCTGCCCATCGGGAGAAGTGGACATCGTCGCCCTCGACGGCGAAGAGATCGTCCTGGTCGAGGTGAAGACACGGCGCACGATCGCAAAGGGGACACCCGAAGACGCGATCACGCCCGCGAAGCAACGCAAGTACGCAAAGCTCGCCGAGGCATATGTCCAGCACTGCGGGAACGTCGATGCGCCTCTGCGCTTCGACGTCGTGACAATACTCGTCATCGCCGAGGACCGGGCGTTGCTCAGGCATCATCGTGCGGCCTTCGTCATCGAGGGCGCCGCGTGAGCGGTCAGGCGCGAGTGCAGACCGCGACGGTGCTCGGCGTCGAAGCGGTACCGGTGGAGGTCGAGGTGGACGTCGGGGCGGGGCTTCCCACGTTCGCGATCGTCGGCCTCCCGGACATGGCGGTGCAGGAGGCCCGGGAGCGGGTTCGGTCGGCACTGAGGGCGAGCGGGTTCGAGCTGCCCAACGCGCGGATCGTCGTGAACCTGGCTCCGGGGCCCCTGCGCAAGCACGGCACGGGATTCGACCTGCCGATCGCACTCGGCATCCTTGCAGCGACGAGGCAA
>CAZSLI010000018.1:0-50163 GCA_964607705.1 uncultured Eubacteriales bacterium | reverse complement strand
AGGTCGTAGTCGCCGGGCTCCATCGCGTCGGGGTGCTCGGCCATCTCGCCGCCGATGAGCGCGCAGCCGGCCTGGCGGCACCCTTCGGCGATGCCTCCGACGACCTGCGATACGAGCTCGCTATCGAGCTTGCCGATCGCGACGTAGTCGAGGAAGAAGAGCGGCTCCGCGCCGCTCACCAGGATGTCGTTCGCGCACATCGCCACGAGGTCGATGCCCACGGTGTCGTGCTTGCCGAGGAGCTGCGCGACCAGGAGCTTGGTGCCGACGCCGTCGGTACCGCTCACCATGACCGGGTCGTCCATCTCCTTGAACGCCGCTGCCGAGAACAGCCCGCCGAAGCCGCCGATGTCGCCGATGACCTCGGGCCGGTAGGTGGATTGCACGTCCTCGCGGATGCGGTCGACGGCCCGCGCGCCCTCGGCAGTGTCGACTCCGGCGTCCTTGTAGGTGATCTGGCGGCGGTTCTCGTCGCTCATCAGCTCAGTGCCCCTCGTCTCGACGTTGCGCGACGCCCCCGGACGCCGCTCCTCGGTCAGTATATCCGTGAGCGAGGGTGCCGACGCACCCTGCGGCTCATCCCAGCCGGCCCGCCAGCGCCGTGATCGCCCCTGAGGCCGAGCCGGCGACCACCGCCGCGGACACCCAGCCGGTCCCCCACGTGACGCGCCGCCCCACGAACACGCCGGCCCACGTGGGTGCGACATAGCCGAGGAGCAGCGCCCCCAGCGTGCCGAGGACCCAGCCGAGCCACGTCCACTCCGCTGGCGCACCATCGGCGCCTGCGGTCGCCCACGCAGAGCGCGCCATCGACAGCGCGATGAGACCGTCGCCGATCGCCCACGCCGCGAGCATCACGGCGACGCCGGTCAGGCTGCGCCCGCGGGAACCGCGCCGCGCGATGAGGGCGGCCGCGATCGCGCTGCCGAACAGCGAAGTGACCGGGTTGAAGGCGAGTGCGAGGCGGAAGGCATCCCCCAGGACGAGGGTGAGCTGCTCCACCCGAGCTAGCAGGACTCGTGCGCCAGCTTGCCCAGGCGCACGGAATCGGGGATGTCGATCGGGTACTTTCCGTCGAAGCATGCGAGGCAGAAGTCCTCGGCGGCGGCACCGGTCGCGCCCACCATGCCCTCGAGCGAGAGGTACGCGAGCGAGTCGGCGCCGATATGGGCGCGGATCTCCTCCACCGAGTGCGACGAGGCGATGAGCTGGTCCTGCGTGTCGGTGTCGATGCCGTAGAAGCAGGGCCAGACGACCGGTGGCGACGTGATGCGCATGTGCACCTCGGCCGCGCCAGCGTCGCGGAGAAGCTTCACGAGCTTCTGCGTGGTGTTGCCGCGCACGATCGAGTCGTCTACGACCACCAGGCGCTTGCCCTTGATGGCGTGCTTGAGCGGGTTGAGCTTCAGCCGTATGCCCTGCTGGCGGATGGTCTGCGACGGCGAGATGAACGTGCGGCCGACGTAGCGGTTCTTGGCGAGCCCCTCGCCGTATGGCAGACCGCTCTCGTGAGCGAACCCGGTCGCGGCGGGAATGCCCGAGTCCGGCACGCCGATCACGAAGTCGGCATCGGCAGGTGCCTCGTGCGCGAGCGCCTCGCCCATGCGGCGCCGGGCCTCGTACAGCGAGCAGTCGAGGATCTCGGAGTCGGGCCGCGCGAAGTAGACGAACTCGAACATGCACAGCGACGACTTCTCGGCAGGCACGGCCTGTTGGGCCTCGACGCCGTCGGCCGAGATCTTGAGCGACTCGCCGGGCGCCACGTCACGCACGTACTCGGCACCCACGATGTCGAGCGCGCACGTCTCGCTCGCCACGACCCACCCGCGCCCATCGATCTTGCCGAGGACGAGCGGCCGGACCCCGTGCGGGTCGCGAAAGGCGTAGAGCGCCTCCTCGGTGATGAGCACGACGGCGTAGGCGCCGTCGATGAGCTTCATCGTCTCGCGGATGCCGTCGCGGATGTGGTGATGCTGCTGGGTGAACGCGCCGATGAGGGTCGCGATCACCTCGGAGTCGGTGGTGGAGCGGAACTTGATGCCGCGGTCCTTGAGACCGTCGCGCAGGACGGTCGTGTTCACGAGGTTGCCGTTGTGTGCGAGCGCGATGACCTGCCGGCCGATGGTCGAGAGGTGCGGCTGCGCGTTCTCCCAGCTCGTGGAGGAGCCGGTGGTCGAGTAGCGCGTGTGGCCGATGGCGACGTCGCCGTCGAGCGAGTCGAGATCGCTCTCCTTGAAGACCCGCGACACAAGCCCCAGGTTCTTGGTCACCGTGACGGTCTCGTGGTCGCCCACCGCGATTCCGGCGGACTCCTGACCGCGGTGCTGAAGCGCATGCAGGCCGAAGTAGGTCAGCCGGGCGACATCTTCACCGGGCGCGTACACGCCGAATACGCCGCACGCTTCTTCGGGGTGGTCGGGACGGTCGTCGAAGTCGAGATCGACGTTGCTCGCGGAAGTCATCCGGCAGGTTCCTCGGCAGGTGTGGGGTGGGGTGACGCGCGTAGGATATCACGCCCGTTGCCGAGGGGCCGCGCATCGGTCACGCTATGCTCACCCGGGGGCGGAGGGATCGCGATGAAGCGGCTGCTGCATCTCATCAACGAGGTCAGTCTCGGCTGGATGTTCGCAGGACTGTCGGCGATCGTCGTCGGCTTCGCGTTCGGCTACTGGATTCTGGCCGCCGAGGGGCAGCTCGTGTTCACGTGGACCACGGCGATGACACCCAACTTCTGGGACTCACTCTACTTCTCGATCGTGACGATATCGTCGCTGGGGTACGGCGACATCCGTCCCATGGGCTTTGCCCGCGCACTCGTAGGCGCCGAGGTGATCTTGGGACTCGCGTTCCTCGGCCTCATGGTGGCGAAGGTCTCCTCGGTGAAGCAGGACTACATCCTGCGGCGCATGTACAGCGATCTCGTCGACGACAAGCTCGCCAAGTTCGCGCGCGAGCTCGAGGAGCAGCGCACCCTCTACCGGACGACGTCGCAGTTGCTGCTGTCCGGCGACATCGATCCGGACCTCACGATGACGTTTCGGCGCAACACGCCGGGCTCGACCTTCTTCAGCAGCTTCCGGCAGCTGCTCGCCGATGTGACGGCGCTGATGACCGAGGAGGCGCGCAACGGCGCGCTGTTCGGCGCGGTGGACGATAGCCGCATCGAGGCGGTGTACGACGCGGTACGCGGCGTCCTGCTGCGGACGATGATGATGTGGCAGCGCGACTCCACCGCGGCGTGCGACTTCGTGCTGTGCGACAACGGCCCCGACATCGAGCAGATCTGCGCGAACGCGACCGTGCTCGCCGATCTGGGGCGCCAACACTCGCGCAACGGCGACATCCTCAAGCAGTGCGACGCGATCACCGACCTGTGCGGCCAGATCCACAACGAGGTGCTGCCGAAGATCTGAGGGCACAAGAAAGGAGGGCCGGTTGCCCGGCCCTCCTCGATCGAACGTGTCCTCGGCGGCTCTAGCGCACCGTGAACGTACTGCTGTACACCGACTTGCTGGTGTAGTGGTTGCCCACCGTCGGCGTGTACGCCATGACCTTCCACGAACCGCGCTCGCTCAGCTTGATGACGCCGGTGTAGGTGGAGTAGGTCGAGTTGGAAGCGGTGATCTTAGCCGCGACCGTCTTCTCAAGACGCCACTTGCGGTTGTGGTAGTGGTAGCACTTCACGTAGACGGTCTTGGTCGAACCCAGAGGCTGCGGCGGGTAGATCTTGCCGGTCACCTTGAAGCCGCGGTAGCGGTATGCGGTGCGCGGCGCAGCCGGCTTGCCGAACAGCGCCTTCGGCAGCACCACGATGGTGTTGCTGTAGGACTCGGCGTTGTAGGGGTCAGCGGCGAAGTGGAAGCGGTAGGACGTCTTCTCCTTCGTCGTGACGGGATACTGGTACTCGCCAGCCGTGGCGCGTGCCGTCGCCGTGCCCAAAGCTACCCATGTCTTCGTGATGGTGTTGTAGTACTCGGCGGTGACGGCCTTGCCGGCCAGTCCCTCGCCACCAGGCGTCGCGGTCAGCTTGCCCACGAGCACCGACGAGCCGTTGTAGCTGACGATCCGGGTTGCGACCGCGGTCGGCGACCCGAAGCCCAACTGCAGCGCCGTGGTGTTCTCGGCGAGGGCCGACTCTTGCAGCGCGAATGGCGAGAGCGAGGAGACGGTGAACGTGACCGTGTGGTTGACGGTGTCGACCGTCACCGGCTCGACCTTCACCCAGTGGCCGTCCACCCAGTGACCCACCTGCGCGTTGCGCACGCGGCCATCAGGGATGCGCGGGTCGTACGGGAGCGTGATGGTCACGTTGCCCGAGAATGAACCGCTGAACGTCACGTCGTAGTTCATGCCGAGGAAGCGGAAGCCTTCGCTCGCCGCTCCCGGCGGGAGTGACGCCACGGAGACGACCACGGTGCCCGGCGTGGTGACATCGGCGAACTGGACCTGAGCCTGAGCGCCATTGACAGGGATGGTGCATGCCGCTGCACCCGCGCCCACGGCTGCCGAGCCGGAACCCTGTACCGTCGAAGTCTGCACCTCGAAGGCTGCCGAGGAGGCCGAGACGAGACCCGTCCCATCGACTGCCTTCACGGAGAACTCGTACTTCTGGCCGGGCGTGAGACCGGTGATCTGGTCCATGGTGGCACCGACGACCGTCTTCAGGTACTCGCCATCCTTGAAGATCTTGTAGGCGTAGACGCCCGCGCCCTCATCCGTGCTTGCGCCCCACGTGAGGCGGACAGATTCGCTGGTCAGGGCGGTGTAGCTGAGACTACCCGGCGCTGAAGGAGCGGCGTTGTCGATCCAGACCTGGCTCGACTGCTCCCCTTCTTGGTTGCCGAACACGTCGACGGAGCGGTAGCTCACCGTGACAGGGCCGGCTATTCCGGCAGCCTGGGTCACCGAGAACGGATCCCCGTACGTCTGCCAATCGCCATCCACCTTCCACTCGGTGGCGTCCACGCCCGACATCGCGTCGCTGGCGCTGAGGGTCACCGACACCGGGGCAGAAGCCCACTTGCCGCTGGCCTTCGGGTAGTCCAGGACCGTGGCGGGTGCCGCAGCGTCGACGTTGACGACGCGGACCTGGTCCGCCCCGCGGTTGCCGGCCTTGTCGACCGACCAGAACGTCACCTCCGTGGTGCCCGCCGGCATGACGAACGGCCCTGCGTACTGGATGGGGTCGTTCTCACCAAGGCGGTAGTACGTGCGATACACACCCGAAGTTGCATCGGAGGCGTCCAGAGTCATGGTCGTGGGGGCCGAGCAGTAGGTGACGCCCTCACGCTCAACGCTCGCCTGCGTCGTCACGGCGCCTGCCGTGATGGGCAGGTCGCCATCCGACTTGATGATGATCTGCTCGGGAGTCTCCTCGTTGCCGACGGCGTCAACCGAGTAGTAATGAACCGTCGACTGGCCCTGCGGCACGACGAACGGTGCCTCGTAGGTGCTGAACGCGCCATCGCCGATCTGGTAGTAGGTGATGTCCACGACGTCGCTGTTGTCCGTAGCAGTCAGCGTCACCGTCGTGGGCGCCGAGCGCCAACCGTCGATGTAGGCGGCAGGAGCGACGGCCGCGTTGGTGTCGGGCGCCTGATTATCGGAGCTGATGTAGATGTCGCCCGACGGCCCATAGGTGAGGTTGCCGGCTCTATCCACCGCATAGCAGCTGATGTAGTGATAGCCACCGCCGTAGACGACGACATCCGCGGTATCCCCGTAGACCGTCACCCAGTCGCTGCCGTTGTAATAGGAGATGTAGTCGATTCCGGCAGAACCGACGTCCATGGCGCTGAACGTGATGTGCGCAGCGCCCTCGTAGTAGTCCTGCTGGTCGCTGAAGACCTCGGGGGCCTGGGCGTCGATAAGCGCCTGATCCGCGATCGCATTCTGGCCGGCGTTGACGCGGATCTGGCTGCCGCCAAGGAACGACTCGCGATAGTAGCGCCCAGCCGGATCACTGAACTCGACGTAGTACTGGTTCTCCTCACCCGACGGGATAAGACCCGTGAATGAGTACGAGCCGTCCGGGTGGGTGTGAGTGCGAGCCATCCAGTACTTCTCCGGGTACTCATAGCCACTCGACCACATCGAGTAGTAGAGGTCGACCTGCGCGCCCCCAACCGGCGCCGAGGAGAAGCTGTCGCTGACGGTCCCGCTGATGCCACCGTACGACTGGCTCGGGGCCAACCCGGCGGAGATCGTCGTGGTGTCGCCCGGCGTCAGTGTGATCGCCGTCGCGTCCTGCATCGTCTGCTGGTCGTCGTACCACTCGGGCTCGAACCGGCCACGCTCCTCGTCCACGAAGCGAACGGCATACGTGACATCGGGGTTGAGCCAACCGAAGGTGAAGGACCCGTCGGCATCCGTAGTGGCCATGTCGAGGTAGCCCGAGGTCGAACTGGAGTCATACAGCCAGACCTGCACACCCTTGGCAGGACCACCGGCGTCGGCCGTCACCATGCCGGTGAGCTCAGAAGGATGTGAGAGCTCGAAGTCAACGACTCGCGACCCGCCTAGCTCTACCGAGATCGGATCCGCCATGTCGAAACTGGCCTTGTTGTTCCAGTATTCGGCTACGTACGAGTCCTCGGCGAGCATGGTCTCGAAACTCGCTCGGATGACGTAACCGTGACCGGGCTTGACCCCGCGGAACTGGTAGTAGCCGTCGGCGTTTGCCTGCGTCCACATGTCCCAGTCCCAGTCGTAGCCACTCATCGTCCGGTCGGTGGCCTCAACCCATGCGTAAGGCAAGGGGAGTCCCGTCTCGGAGTCGGTGATGCGGCCGGTGATGGTCGACGCGTTCGGCTTGAGTTCCAGCTGCGCACTCGCGTCGAAGATCGATCCGCCCGTCAACTTGACGAGGGTGGCTTCGCTCGCCGAGGAAGCGTTGTCGAAGTACTCGGTCAGGTAGCCCGACATCTCGTCGACGAACGAGATGCGCCAGTCGGCCGACTCGTAGCCCGACAGGTCGATCGGACCAAGACGGTAGGAACCGTCGGCGCCGGTGTAGGCACTGAACCCGTACCCCTTGCCCGCCGCTTCCACCTGGACCACGACACCGCGGACCGGCATCCCGGTGGCCTGGTCGATGACGGTGCCCGCAACGACTGCTTCGGTGTCGCGGAAGCCGAGTGCCGCATCTGCCGTCGTGGCTTCGCCGGGCGACATGTCAAGCACGGTGGCGTGCTCGCGATCGACCGCGTTGTCATACCACTCAGAGTCATAACCCTCGGCCGAGTACACCACCTTGTAAGTGCCGGCGGGAAGCCCGCCGAAGGTGTAGTGCCCCGAGGCATCTGTCTCGGTCTCGTTCTGCCACTCGTAGCCGCTCATGTCAGGCGTGTCGATGATCGCCATGACCCAAGCGTTCTTGAGCGGCAGGCCGGTGTCCTCGTCCGTGACCGTGCCGCTGATCGTTGCCGCATCAGCCAACTGTGCGTCTGCGACAAAGGTGGCGCCGGGCTCTACTTGTATCGCCTGGGCCAGCGACCAATCGCTCACGTTGTCGAACCATTCAGACACGTATTGAGGTGTCTGCCACGCCCCGAAGTTCAGGCGGTAGTTCACGCCCGGAGTCACGCCGTCGAACCTGTACGTGCCATCTGCGACGGTTTCAGTCCCGGCGGCCCATTCCCACTCGGTACCCCATGAGTACTCACGCTCTGTGATCAGCTGAGCGGCCACGCCCAAGATGGGATCCCCAGTGGAATCCGACGTGACGGTGCCGGTGATCGATGCCGGGATGGTGCCCGCTATGGTCAGCCGATAAGACCCGACGCCGTAGTCGGCGAAGACGCGTACGTACGCAAAGCCATCCTCCTTGGCAACGAACGATGCCGAGGCCGACCAGCCTTCCGTGAGTGACAGCCCGTCCTCGTCATACGCCTCCGTGTAGACGACGATGTCCTCGCCGACGAGGGGCATCGCGCTCGCGGTGTACAGCTGTCCTGCCGTGACCGGGATCTTGACCCAGTCCTCGTCATACTCACCCGACTCACTGAACGGGTTGTAGGCGGTATGAACGACCGGTGCACCGTCCGGATCCATGAGCGATGCCGTCTGGCGGTAGTTGTCCTCCTCAAACTGATCGGGAGCCAACTTGCCCTGAGGCGTGAGGAACGCGTCGGCCCTCTTCCAACCGCCCTCCGTGAGAGTGATTGGATCCGCAGAGTTGAGTGAGACCTTGTCATCGAAGAACTCGGTGAAGTAGTAGTCTGCCCCGAACGCGAGCTTGTACTCGCCCTCAGGCAGCCCCCAGAACTCGTAGTGGCCGCCCTCTGCGTAGCCGTAGTCGTAGAAGTTGTAGAAGCCGTCCGAGTCACGCTGGTACAGCTCGATCCACCCTGAGATGCTCTCGCCTGTGGACTCGTCCTTCAGCTCACCTTCGATCGACGGGTTAGGCAGATCGAACTGGAAGTCGGCGCCGAACGTCTGGCGCCATACGACGGGGAAGCTCGCCGCCTGCTCTATGTCCTGAGTGTTGCCCCAGTACTCGGCCAGGTCCCACTCAGAGTTGTAGAACGCGAGAGTGTAATCAGCGTCCGGCAGGTCCCAGAGTTCGTAGCTGCCGTCTTCCTCTGTGTAGGTGTCGTTGGCGTACTCGTAGCTGCTGGACTCAACATTCCATCGGTAGGCCGTCACGTAGGCTGCCACGGGAAGCCCGGTCTGAGCCTCCATGACCGTGCCCTGCACGGAGGGGACGGCCTCCGTCAGCGCCATGTCTGCCCGGGCCGTTTCGAGCGGAACGACCGGGACGCGGGTAGCGAGGTCAACGCTGATCTCGTCGTCGTAGAGTCGCTGTCCGAACTCATCGCTGTACACGGCGAGTACGTAGCTGCCCTCCTGCAGGCCCCACAACTCGTAGCGGCCGTTCTCATCGGTGTAGACGCGTCCGTGGAAGTTCCAGCTGCCATCCTCCCATGCGTATGCCTCAACTCGGGAGATGACGGGGTCGCCGGTCGCGGCAGCGGTGATGATGCCGGTGATCGAAGGGTCGGGGTCGTCGAGCACGTAGTCGGCGAGAGCCGTCTGACCGCCTACGACCAAGACCGTATCGGCATCAAAAAGCGAGACGCCACCGCCGAGGAATTCGATGCGCTCGGGGTTCGAGAACGCGAGCGTGTAGGCACCGTCGGCAAGGCCGAAGAAGCAGTAGCTTCCCTCGGCGTCGGTGACCGTCTGACCGGCGAACTCGTAGCTGCTGGTCTCGGTGTTATACCGATAGGCGGAGACATCGGCCTGCGGATACGGGTCTCCCGTGTCCTTCTCGGTCACGGTGCCCGCGATCGAGCTGGTCCCCAAGTCCATGACCTGATCTGCGGTGTAGTCGGCGTTCGATTCGATCGTCAACGGCGCCGAGTCCTCCGGTACCGCGACACCGCCGTACCATACGCCCAACTGTCCCGCGGAGAACCGAAGTACGTAGTTGCCGGGGTCCAAGACCGCAAGGTCGTAGTGGCCTTGCCAGTCCGTCGTAGCCGAGTACGGCGTGGGCCCGAACGTGCCCGGAGTCTCGCCGACGAGATATGCCTCGACCGTGGCGCCCGCGACCGGACGATCCAGGCTCGCCTCGGTGACCGTGCCGTGAACCGCTCCGCACGAGGTGCCCGTGATCGACAGACGGTAGTCGCCAACGCTCGAGTCCGAGTAGCCACCGACCGAGGCGTAGTAGACGCCCGTGGCAGGCGCCGTCCAGTTGATCAGCGACCAGAGGTTCCCGGCGCTGTCATCATTACTTACGATGAGCGACCCGTCGCTCCGGTAGAGGTAAAGATACGAGTCGAAGTTCTGTCCGCCGGATGGTCCGGTGCGGAGCTCATACGGCTGCCCCGCGAAGGCGACGAACCAGAAGTAGTCCCGATCGCCAGCGGGGAAGACGCTGTGGCCATCGACGGGAGTGCCCGGACGGAACCAGGCGGCGTCTGCCGGCGTGTTGTCCGGCTCCCACCCGTCCGTCGACAGCGCACCCGCTGCCAGCGGCACCAGTAGCGCCATCATCAGCGCACTTAGGATGAGCACCCCCCGTAGGCCGCTCAGCCATGTATGTCTTGACGACATCTTCCCCTCCTCGCACCGGGGTCCGGTCTCCCGAACCAAAGACAACTAGATCACGAACCAGCGCCGAACTTCTCGGCATACAGCTGACCGACCCCGCGGGCCGGTATCAGCCGGAGATGCACCTTGTAGCGCCCGCCCACCGCGGGAGATGTCCCGTCGAGCATGCGGGGGTCGACGATGACGAGCACGTTCTTACCTGTGAAGTCGACGAACTGCTTCGCGCCTTCGTCGGCGGGTTTCCACGTGATGACCTTGGCGACCACGCGCTTGGGATCGCCCTTTCCCGCTTGGTCCAGGTAGCCGTAGGGCTCGACGACCGCGTCGAACTCCGCTCCGCGGAAGCGGTCGGGAAGCGCCAGCAGCGCTTGGATCTCGGTCGGAGGCGCTTCGAGGGTCGCGAGCGTGGCCCCCCGGACTGCCGGCGCCGTGGGACCTTCTCCGGCCCCGGTCAGGGCGGCGGGCAAGGTGCCCGAGGCATCGGGAGAGAGCTTCGCGGTCTTGCCGGTGGCAGCCTCGCCGCCGGACACGATGGCCGCTGAGGCGGACACGCTAGAGGATGTGCGGTCACCGACCGGCTTCGGCCTAGCCACGTCGCCGGAGCGACATCCGACCAGCGCGATGAGCGCGACGGCGGCCGCACACGTGGTCAGCCAGCGGTTCACTTGCCACCCCCCGGCTGGATCTCGGAGAGGACGAGCACGCTCGCGTCGCCTTGCCGCTGCAGCGCGATGACGCCGGTGTAGGAGCCTCCGGTCGCCGGCAGCTCGCTGCCCTTCGAGACACTCGCCACGGCATTGCGGCCCACGAGCGCCTTAGCGAACTCCTCGGCTGCCGCGGAACCCGACTGGGCCTGCGCGGTGTCGACCTTCACGACGACCGTACCGCTCGTCGGACCCAGTCCGTAAGGCTGGAAGGTGACCGCGAAACGCGCATCAGCCAGGTCAGCCTTGGGTGCGAGCTTCATCATCGTGCGCTCGGGCGGCTGCACCACGCGCGCCAGCGGCTTGTCCGCTTCGGCGACTGCGTTCGGGTCTCCGGTCTTGGCGGGAGGGGTCTCATTCGAGGTCGTCGAGCTCTTGCCTGCCGAGCCGAACACCTGATCCCGCGCGGTGTAGAGTGATCCTGCGATGAGCAGTACGGCGACGAGGATCAGGGCATAGGGAAGCAGCCGCTTCACACGCGATGCCGGTTCTCGATCCATCGATACGTCGGGCTTCCCCTGACCCGACGCGGTCCCGTCCCCCACGCAGCCCCCCACACATACTTGCAGATTATGTCAGTAAAGACGCTCCCGGAATCCGTGGCAAGCCCAAGTGGTTAGTCCAGTGCTTCAGTTATCGGCGTAACCCACTGGCATGCTTTAGCGCTTTCTGCGCATCGGCCTTTCGCCCTACCGCGTCGTAGGCGCGCGCGAGGTTCGTCCAGCCGAGCCGGTAGCGCGGAGAACGCTTGAGCGCCGACTCGAACACGGGGATGGACTCCTGCGCCCTGCCGAGGGACAGGAGAGCAGCCGCACGTCCTGCAGGGGCGATACCGGTCCCCGGGTCCATCGCCTCTACCTCGCCAAACGCGTCCGCCGCCCGCTCGAGCATCGCGCGATCGCGGAGCCCGATGCCGGCCGCGAGAAGCAGGTTCGCGCGCTCGGACGCTAGGACGACGTCGAGCGAACGCGTAGCGATCACCTCATCGAGGGCCGCCTCCCCGTCTCGCGCCGCTTGCGCATCCGGACGGCCGAGGAGCACCACCGTCGCGGCGGTTCCGGTCGCCCGGCGCACCTGCGGCTCCCACGGGGCCCGCTTGGCCGCGGCCTGCGTCTGCGCCGAGACGGTCGCCCAGGGGGCGCCCGTCGACGCGGCGTCGATCGCCCGTCCCACGGTCACGTCCGCGGAGAACGCGAGCAGAACCGCCATAGCAGCAGCGGCATACAGTGCCGCGCCCGACCAAGCCGCCCACCGCACGCTTTCGGGCGACGTCTCCGCCCGCATAGCCGACCGCGGGTCGAACGCCACCACCCCTCCGAGGAGCAGCCCTGCGAGCGCTCCGAGGTCCATCGTCACGTAGTGGAACTGCAGCCCCACGAGCATGCCGAGAAGCGATGCCGCTAGCGCGATCGCGATCGGCCGGCGCTCAGGTCCGGCGCGCCACTGCCGCAGCAGCGAGACTGCGACGAGCGCCACCATGCCCACTAGAGCCGCCAGCCCCATCAGTCCGAACGAGGCCGCCGTGTCGAGCTCGAGGTTGTGCGCGGCCTCGACCACTTGGTATCCACGCGCGCCGTCGACCTGTCCTGCCGCCTGGAACGGCGGGTAAGCGTAGCGGAAGTTGTCCGGCCCATAGCCGAGGAACGGCCGCGCCAGCGACATCTGCGTCGCGGATTCCCACGCGCTCAAGCGCCACTGCGCCGTACGCGATCGGGTGTCGAGCAGCGTGGACGCGCGTACACGAAGGCTGGGCACCGCGACGACCGACACGAGCGCCAGCAGCGCCAGGCCCGCGAGGCCGATGGCGAGCCACTTGCGCCTGCCGCTCGCCTGCTTGCGCGCGGCCACCGCCGTCACCGCCGCACCGATCAGGACCACCAGTGCGCCGAGCCAAGCGCCGCGCGACTGCGTGAGGAGCAGCAGCCAGACGGCGCCCGCTGACGCAAGGATCGCACTGACGCGCCAGGCTCTCGACTCCTCGGCCAGCGCTGCGAGCACGACCAGCGGCAGAACAGCGAGCACGAAGAGCCCGAGGTTGGAGGCGTTCCCGAGCAACGAAGCCACGCGCCACGAACGCGTCCCGTCAGGACCACCCGGAACCGCGTGCGCGAGTTGCAAGAGACCGAAGAGGCTCACCACGGCGGCTGCCACGACGGCCGTCCGGGCCACCAGCGTGGTCCCGCCGGGCCGCGCCCAGACCGCGATCGCGCCAAGGCCGATGATGCCGTAGCCGCACGCGGAGAGGAGTCCTCGGTAGTCCGGCAAGCCGCCAGCGATGGCCTGAGCGGGCGAGAGCGCGGTCACGGTCGCAAGGGCGGCCAGCCCGAGTAGCCCCGCGGCGGCCCACGCCAGCCACGAGCCCCGCACGAGCGACCAGACCCGCGCACGCGAGTCGGCGTCGAGCGCCAGCCCTAGCATCACCAGCACGCAAGCACACGACAAGACGAGCGCCTTCGCGGGCCCGAATGGGTTGGTGCCACCAAGCGGCAGGAACGCAAGCGAGGTGCCGAACGCCCCGCCGAGCGTGCCGGCGACCAGCATCCACTCCGCGACTGACCACGGGGCTTGGGCGGGCGGCTTCGTCACGTTTTGGCGGTTGTCGCCCCTACGCCGCTTCTTCGACACCTGGACTCCGATGGTTCGCGACCGACGATGCGCGGCAGGGACGGTCTAGCCCTCGAACAGCTCTTCGGACTGAAGTGTCTCGCCGCCGTGCACGGCACGCTCGAGCGACGGGTAGTAGGCGTCGGCCAGGTCGTCGAGCGCGACGTCGAGCCGCTCGCATATGCTCAGCCGCTCTCCACCGACCGTCCCGATGACCGAGTACGGCACCTCGGCAGCCACCAGCCGCTCCACGAGCGAGTCGGCGTCCTGCTCGGCGACCGTCACGACGATGCGGCTCTGGGTCTCGCCGAAGAGCGACGCCACCGGCGGGAGGTCGTCGTGCAGGTGCACGTCCGCGCCGATACCGCCCGCGAGGCAGCTCTCGGCAAGGGCGACGGCCATGCCGCCCTCGCTGCAGTCGTGCGCGCTCTTGATGAGCCCGCCGCGGATGCCTGCGATGACGGCCGACTGCACGGCCGCCTCGAGCTCGAGGTCGAGCGCCGGCGGCTTGCCGGAGACCAGGTCGTGCTCGACCTTGAGGTACTCGCTGCCGCCCAGCTCGGCTTCGCTCTCACCGACGAGCAAGATGACGTCGCCCTCGTCCTTGAAGTCGAGGGTGCACACCTGATCGATGTCGTCGATGAGGCCGACAAGGCCCACGGTCGGCGTCGGGTAGATGGGCTGGCCGAAGCTCTCGTTGTAGAAGCTCACGTTGCCCGAGATGACGGGCACGTTGAACGCCTTGCAGGCATCGGAGAGGCCGCGGATCGCTTCGTAGAAGGTCCAGAAGACCTCGGGCTTCTCGGGATTACCGAAGTTCAGGCAGTCGGTGATCGCTGCAGGCACGCCGCCGGAGCACGCGACGTTGCGCGCCGCCTCGGCGAACGCGATCTGCGCTCCCACGTAGGGGTCGAGGTAGCAGTAGCGGCCGTTGCAGTCGCTCGAAGCGGCGATCGCACGGCGCGTCATCTCGCCGCGGCCCGTGTCGCCGATGCGCAGGACTGCCGCATCGCTGCCGGGCAGCACGACGGTGTTGAGCATCACCTGGTGGTCGTACTGCTCCCAGATCCAGTGGCGCGAGCAGATATTCGGGCTGGCAAGCAGGCCGAGGAGGATCTCGCTGAAGTCCGCGCCGTCAGCCGGCAGGTCGAGCTCGGCGATCGGGTCGAACGCCTGCACCTCATCGAGGTAGGCCGGACGCGTCTTGGCGGGATCGTAGATCGGCGCGTCATGCGCGAGCGTGGCAGCCGGCATGTCGGCAGCGACCACATCGCCCAGGCGAACCACGAAGCGGCCCGTGTCGGTGACCTCGCCGATGACCGTGGAACGCAGGCCCCACTTCTCGCACACGGCCTGCGCCTCGGCGAGCTTCTCGGGGGTGACGACCGCGACCATGCGCTCCTGCGACTCGGAGACGAGGATCTCGAACGCCTTCATCTCCGGCTCGCGCTGAGGCACCGCCGAAGCATCGATGTCGAGGCCCACGCCGCCGCGCGATGCCATCTCGGCGAGCGAGCTGGTGAGCCCGGCTGCGCCGCAGTCGCCGAGGCCCACGAGTAGCTTGAGTTCGAGCAGCTCGAGGCAGGCCTCGATGAGCAGCTTCTCCTCGAACGGGTCGCCCACCTGAACGGCCGGACGCTTGTCCTCGGCACGCTCGTCGAACTCCTGGCTCGCGAGCACCGAAGCGCCGCCGATGCCGTCTCGGCCGGTCGTTGAGCCGATGAGCAGCACAAGGTTGCCTGGACCGCTCGCCGTGGCGCGCGTCAGGTTCTCTTCGCGCATGAGGCCGATCGACATCGCGTTGATGAGGCAGTTGCCTTCGTACGCCTCGTCGAAGTAGACCTCGCCGCCCACCGTGGGCACGCCGAGGCAGTTGCCGTAGCCGCCGATGCCGGCGACCGCGCCTTCGAACAGGTAACGCTGGCGGGCCTTGTCGAGCGTACCGAAGCGCAGCGAGTCGAGTGAGCCGATGGGACGAGCGCCCATCGTGAAGATGTCGCGGATGATGCCGCCGACTCCCGT
This sequence comes from uncultured Eubacteriales bacterium, assembly GCA_964607705.1. Taxonomy (GTDB): domain Bacteria; phylum Actinomycetota; class Coriobacteriia; order Anaerosomatales; family PHET01; genus CAZSLI01. The sequence continues at coordinate 34,774 of CAZSLI010000018.1, read as the reverse complement.
GGCCGCGCCCTGATAGGGCTCGATCGCGCTCGGGTGGTTGTGCGACTCCATCTTGAAGGCGACCGCCCACCCGTCGCCCACGCCGATGACACCGGCGTTCTCACCTGGTCCCTGCAGCACCGCGGGGCCCTCGCTTGAGAACATCCGCAGCGCCTTGCGCGAGTGCTTGTACGAGCAGTGCTCGCTCCACATGAGCGAGTACATGTAGAGCTCCGTGATGGTCGGCGTGCGTCCGAGGATCTCGACGATCTTGTCGTACTCATCGAGCTTGAGCCCAAGCTGCTCGGCAAGTGTCGGGGCGAGTTCGGGCGAGAGGTCAGCGACCGGCATGAAGCGCACTCCTCAGGAGCGTGGGCGGGTTGACGCGCTCATTGTATGCGAACACGCGCGCCTGCGGAGCCGCGCCGCCTCGCTTTGCCGCCGAGAACCCGCACTCTATCAGGCGCGTGCCCCATTCTTGCCCGCAAACGCCTGCCGAAGCGCGCTCTCGTCGTCGCAACTCGCGAGGATGAGCAACTCGTCGCCGGCATCCAGCACGGTCTCGCCGCGCGGCACCTTCAGCGAGCCGCCCGAGATGATGGCCATGATCTGCGAGCAGCCCGGGAGTGCGAGATCGGATATGGTCTTGCCCACGGCCGCCGAGTCCTCGGGCAGCACTATCTCGTCGATGACGAAGTCTGCCGCATCGAGACGCATGCGCGTGATGATGTCGCCGATGCTCACCTTCTTGAGCACCTCGGTCATGATCTCGGTGTTGGACACGGGCACGTCCACGCCGAACCGGCCCGTGAACAGCCATGCGTTCGCCGGGTTGTTGATGCGCGCGATGGTGAGCGGCGCCTCGTACTCCATCTTGCCGAGGAGACACACCACCAAGTTGTCCTCATCGTCGCCGGTGGCGGCGATGATCGCGTCGGCGTTGCGCGCATCCGCGTCATCCAGGACGTAGGGCTCGTCGCCGTCGCCGCAGATGACAGTCACGCCGTCCACCATGTCTTCGAGCAGGTCACAGCGCTCGGGACTCAGCTCGACGAGCGTTACCTTGTGGCCTTCTCCGGCAAGCGTCTTGGCGAGGTGTGAGCCGACCTTCCCGCCACCGACTATCAGAGCGAACATCGCGTCCCCCTACGGGTTGGTCATGGCCTGGAACCGGTCCATGGCCGAGGTCAGCACGGCAGCTTCGAGTACGTCGCCCTGATGAAGGGCCTCGTGCGAAGCGGGGATGAACGACTTCCCCGCCCGAACCATCGCGAACGGCATCACTTCGCCGGGCGCCGAGAGGTCGGCGACGGTCCGGCCCTCCAGCCGAGGAGGGACAGACACCTTCACCATCTGCACCTCGCCGTCCCCTAGCGTCAGGTCGCGCACCAGATGGGGGAACAGGACGAGCGAGCTGATCTCGTTTGCCGCCCACGTCACAGAGGAGACCGTCTGTATGCCGAGGCGCCGGTAGATCTCGGCGCGACGCGGGTCGAAGATGCGCGCGACGACCTTCGGGACCCGGTAGATCTCGCGGGCGATTGTCGCCGAGACCACGTTCGAGTTGTCGCCGCTCGTGACTGCGACGTAGGCATCCGCGCGATCGATGCCGGCCTTCGCGAGCGCCTCCTTGTCGAAGACGAGGCCCTTCACCGTCATACCGGTGAAGCCCTTGCCCAAGCGTCTGAACGTTCGGCCGTCCCTATCGATGACCGCGACGTCGTGACGCTCAAGCGACAGCTTGGTCGCCAGCTGTGCCCCCACGCGTCCGCACCCGCCGATGATGACTTTCACGCGACTACCTCCTCGATCGGGTACGCGGGTGAGCGCCGCGCCCGCCTGTAGCATTCGTTCCCGGCAAACCTATCCATCTACGCCGCCTCCGGCCGTCCCAGCCTGCGCCGCACGAAGAACTTGCGCACCTCATCCACGATGAGGAGCAGGGGCGACAGCGCGAGTAGGAACGCCCATTCCGGCCACAGGTTGATGGGACCGTGATGGAAGACGTTCGCCAGGACTGGGATGTAGACGAGCGCGCAAAACATCGCTATCTCGGCCAAGATGCCCCACAACAGGAACCGGTTGGTGGCGAAGCCCACCTTGAAGATGGACTGGACGTTCGTGCGCTGGGCGAAGCCGTTCCCGATCTGAGTGGTCATGACCGCGCCGTGGCACATGGTCGTCGCAAGGACGTAGATCGCCGTACCGCCTATGCCGAGCATCGCGATCTTCGCGGGGTCGGTGATGTGCCAGAGTTGGGCGATCTGGTCCCCGGTCATGCCGAAACCGGGTTCGGCGTCGATATTGAGCGACATCCCCGGACGCCAACCGTAGAACCAGTACAGAGCGAAGAACGCCAGCATGCAGGCCGCCGCCTGGAAGCTGCCGAGGAACACCTGCGACCTGACAAGGAGCGGCACGTTGACCAGCCGCTCGCTCTGCGAACGAGGCGGTCGCTTCATGATGCCGGGCTCCGGCGCCTCCGTGCCGAGGGCGAGAGCCGGCAACATGTCCGTACCAAGATCGATCGCCAGAATCTGCATGACCGTCAAGGCGAGCGGGATCTTGAACAGCACGAACAGGATGAACGGAACCAGCTCAGGCACGTTGCTGGTGAAGATGTAGGCGACGAACCGCCTGATGTTGTCGTAGACCGCTCGCCCTTCTTCGATCGCATGGACGATCGAGGCGAAGTTGTCGTCGGTGAGGATCATGTCGGCCGCTTCTTTGGCGACGTCGGTGCCCGCGATGCCCATGGCTACTCCGATGTCTGCCACCTTCAGCGCGGGGGCGTCGTTCACGCCGTCCCCTGTCATCGCGACGATATGCCCCATGTCCTTGAGAACCTGCGCGATCCGCATCTTGTGTTCAGGGGATACGCGGGCGAATAGGATGTTCTTCGCCGCGAGCGCTTCATGCAGGTCCTCGGCTGACATGTCGTTGAGGTCGTTGCCCGTGACTATGCGTGCGGTCTCGCCCCTGACGATGCCGATCCTGCGCGCGATCGACTCGGCGGTGAGGCCGTAGTCGCCCGTGATCATGATGATCTCGATCCCCGCGGTCGCGCATTCCTCGACCGCGACGGCGACCTCGTCGCGCGGCGGATCCATCATCGCCATGAGCCCGACGAAGATGAGGTCCCGCTCGGTCTTCTCGGAAGAGAAGTCCACTTCCTCTTTGGCGATCGGCCGATACGCCATCGCGAGGACGCGGAGCCCATTGCGGGCGAACTCGTCGTTCTGAGCGACAATCTCGGCGCGCTTCTCGGGAGTGAGCGGCTGCGTCCCATCCAGAGTCTCCACCTGGAGGCACAGGTCCAGCACCTCTTTGGGAGCGCCCTTGACGTAGCCGATACGGCCGAAGCGGTGGTCCATGTGAATGGTGGTCATGCGCTTGCGCACCGAGTCGAACGGCAACTCGAAGACGCGCCGCATCTTGTCCGATTCGACCTCGTAATCGAGTCCGGCCTTCTTGGCCGCCACGAGCAACGCAGCCTCGGTAGGGTCACCGAGGATCGTCCACGAGTCTTCGGCCCCCGCGGGCGCGATGAGGCGCGCATTGTTGCACAGGGCTGCTGCCCGCATGAGTATCGCGAGGGCGCCCTGTTGTTCCTTCGTCAGGGTCGTACCATTGTGCTGGACTTCGCCGTGCGGTGCGTAGCCACCGCCTGACACCTCGAGATGCTGCCCCGCCACCCAGATGTCGCGGACCGTCATCTCGTTCTTTGTCAGCGTGCCGGTCTTGTCCGTGCAGATCACCGTCGTGCAGCCAAGGGTCTCGACACTCGACAACTTCTTGATCAGAGCGTGACGTTCGGCCATACGCTGCACGCCCATCGCAAGCGACAGAGTGACTGTGGGAAGCAGCCCCTCCGGCACCAAGGCCACGATGATTCCTACGGAGAACACGAAGCCCTCCGCGAGCTTCAGCCCTCCGAAGAAGTAGCCGAGCACGAAGAAGACGACTCCGACGCCGGTCGCTACGATCGCGACCAGTTGCGTGACCTTTCCCATCTCCTTCTGAAGGGGGCTGAGTTCTGCCTCGACGCTCTGGGTGAGCTCGGCGATCTTGCCGAACTGCGTGTTCATCCCCGTCGCGTAGACAACGGCCTTGCCGCCGCCATACGCCACCGAAGTGCCGGCGAAGACGAGGTTCGGCATCTCTATGGGGGTGAGGGACGGATCGGAGTGCGGCGACGCCGTCTTACGGACGGGCTCAGACTCCCCGGTGAGGGTCGCGTTGTTCGTCCGCAGCTCGAATTCCTCGACCAGGCGTGCGTCCGCAGAGATCGCGTCGCCCTCCTCGAGGACCATCAGGTCACCGGGGACCAGTTCACTGGCCGGAACGAGCGTCGTCTTGCCGTCCCTGATGACCCGTGCGTTGTGCGGGATCATCTGTCTCAACGCTTCGGTCGCCTTCTCGGCACGGAACTCCTGCCAGAACGAGAAGATCGCGTTGATGAAGATGACCGCGAAGATCGCCCACCCGAGTTGAGGCATCTCGGCCACGAACGCGAGACCGCCGGCGATCCACAGCATGATCGCGAAGAGGTGATAGAAGTTCTCGAGGAACTTGAGGATGAGCGGGCGGCCCTTGATCTCGCGTATCTCGTTCGGGCCGTACTGCTGCAGCCTCCGCGTCGCCTCCTCGGTGGAGAGTCCGCGCTCGCTCGATTCAAGTGCCGAGTAGACTTCGTCCTTCGGGAGGGAGAAGCACTCCTGCCCGTCGCAAGCGACTCGCTCGTCGGCCATTGTCCGCCTCATCGTCGCATCGAATGGTGTCCCTCCTGCTAGTTCCGCAGGTGGGACCGCAATCCTGCACTCGACCGACAGCCCTGACTACCGCCTCGCCTGCGAGCGCGGAAGCGGCGATCTGCGGGCCGGCTCGAGCATTCAGGAAGTCTCGGCAGGCACCCCGAACGCCAGCCTGAGCTGTTCTTCCTGTCCGCATGCCGAGAGAATGAGCAGTTCGTCTCCGACGTTGAGCACGGTGTCCCCCCGCGGAACCACCACTTCGCCGCCCGAGATGATCGCCATGACGTGGGCACACGCGGGCACCGATAGCTCGGCCAGCGTCTTGCCTACCGAAGCGGCATCCTGCGTGAGATGGAGTTCGTCGATGACCATGTTCTCGGCCGACAGCCGCAGGAGCGTGATGACATCCCCGAGACCGACTTCCTTCTCGATGAGGCTGTAGATGACGTTTGCCGTTGAAACAGCGACATCGACGCCCCACTTGTTGGTGAACAGCCATTCGTTCTTGGGGTGATTGGTGCGGGCGAACACCATGGGAACGGCGTGCGTGGACTTCGACAGGAAGGAGACGACGAGGTTGTCTTCGTCATCGCCGGTGAGTGCCGCGACGAGGTCAGCTTCACCCGTTCCCGCCCTGTCCAGCACGCTCGGCTCGCATCCGTCCCCTCGGATCACGCGAACGTCCGGCATACGGCTGGCTGCGTACAGGGCCCTCTCCGGTCGCTGCTCAACGAGGACGACGCCGTGCTTGCCCCTGAGTTTCTCGGCAAGGTAGACGCCCGACTTGCCGGCACCGACTATTACGACGTTCATGGCGTCCACCTATTCCCTCAGCCCGAGTAGCCGCTCGAGCTTCTCGGTGCTTTCGCGCGTGACGTTCACGAAGAGCACGTCGCCCTCCTTGAAGCTGAAGCCCTCGGCGGGAAGGATGGCCTGTCCTTCCCGCATGACCGCCGCGACGACGATCTCCCCAGGCACGTTCAAGTCGTGAGGCGACGCGCCCGCCATGGTCGCCGGCAACGCCAGCTCCATCATCTCGACCTCCGCATTGCCGTACTGGTACTCGCTGTGAAGATCGGGGTGCGTGACCATGTCGAGCAGCCGAGTGCTTGTCCACGTAACCGACGCGATCGTCGATATCCCGAGTCCCCTGTAGATCTCGGCCCGCCGGGGATCGTAGATCCTCGCGATCACGCGGGGCACGCGGTAGTACTCGCGTGCGGTCCGAGCAGCGACGATGTTGCTGTTGTCGCCGCTGGTCACCGCGCAGAAGCAATCGGCTTCACGGATGCCGGCGTCCTCAAGCACGTCCCGATCGAACACGGGGCCGATGAAGTGCTGACCCATGATCTCGTCGCCATCCTCAGTCTCGAAGGCGAGCGGGTCGCGGTCTATGACCGTGACCGAATGCCCCTCAAACTCCAGCATCTTCGCGAGATAGCGACCCACGCGCCCGTACCCGCCGATGACTACGTGCATGCGGTGCATCTCATCACCCCACCTTCGTCTGTGCGCCGCGCGCCATCCTGCGGACGATGAACTTTCGGATCTCGTCGGCAACGAGCAGCGTCGGCGAGAACAGCGCCATGACGAACCACTCGTGTGCCGTGATCGGTGCCGTGCTGAAGACCTTCTGTAGTACCGGGACGTACATCAGGGCCGCGAGGCCGAGGAGTTCGGCACCAAGACCCCACCAGCGGAGTCTGTTCGTGAAGAAGCCCACTGCCAAGATGGACTGCCGATGAGTCCGCATCGCGAACCCATTTCCAACTTGTGCCATGACGATACCCGTCAGGGTCATGGTCGTCGCCGCCATGTAGACGCCCGTTGCCGCGCTCGTAGCGGACGGCATGTCGCCGAACCTCGCCATCGCGGACCAATCGCCGAATACCCAGCCCGCCTCGACGTAGCGGTAGAAGAACCCGAACAGGCCGATGGCGGCGGCGATGGGACCCAAGAAGGCATACGCTTTGAGCAGCATGCCGCCCGTGAGGATCGGCTCCTTGGGGCTTTTCGGCGGGCGCTTCATCACACCGGGCTCGGGTTGTTCGAGGCCGAGGGCGAGCGCGGGAACCTGATCGGTGAGCAGGTCGATCGTCAGGATCTGCAGCAACGTGAGCGGTAGCGGGATCTTGAGGAAGATCATCGCCACGAACGGGATCATCTCGGCGACGTTGCTTGTTTGGAAGTAGGTCAGGAACCGGCGGATGTTGTCGAAGATGGCGCGGCCTTCTTCGACTGCCGCGACGATCGAGGCGAAGTTGTCATCAGTGAGGATCATGTCGGCGGCCTCGCGAGCGACGTCGGTCCCCGCCTTGCCCATCGCGATACCGATGTCGGCCGCCTTGAGGGCCGGAGCATCGTTGACGCCGTCACCCGTCATCGCGACGACCTCGCCCATCGCCTGCAAGCGTTGTGCGATCCGCATCTTGTGCTCCGGCACCACGCGCGCGAAGACGACCTCGCCCGAGAGCGCCTCAGACAGCGCCTGGTCGTCCATCTCCTCGAGGTCGGCTCCTGTGACCACGCGGGCGTCCGCAGCGGTGATGATGCCGATCTTCCGCGCGATCGCTTCGGCGGTGAGCCCGTAGTCGCCCGTGATCATCACGACACGAATGCCCGCTTCGTGACACTCGGCCACCGCGTCGGTGACCTCAGGACGGGGCGGATCCTGCATCGCCTCAAGACCGAGAAGCGTGAGCCCGGACTCGACGAGCGCCATGTCGGCGCCATCCTCGCCACGGGCGAGGGGTCGCTCGGTGACGGCGATGACCCGAAGTGCCTGACGCGCGAGGGCATCGTTCGCGTCCTGCGCGGCCTTCCGGTCCTCGTCGGTGATCGGACGGATGCCATCGGCGGTCCGGACGCGGGTGCAAAGATCGATCACCTCGCGCGGCGCGCCCTTCACGTACGCGACACGTGCGCTCCCTACCTGGCACACGACGGCCATGCGCTTTCGGGAGGAATCGAACGGGTGCTCGAACAGACGAGTTCGTTCCTCTTCGAGATCGCCCAACACAAGCCCCGCCTTAGCGGCACCCACGAGCATCGCCGCTTCGGTCGGATCGCCGAGGATCGACCACACGTCGCTGTCGCCGGATGGCGGACGGAGCCTGGCGTTGTTGCACAGTGCGCCGGCAGCGAGGCAGTCTTGCAGGCGCTGGCGGACATCTTCGGCCAGTCGCTGTCCGTCCACGGTGAACTCACCGTCAGGGTTGTAGCCCACGCCCCCGACTTCGATCGAAGCACCAGGCAGCCAGACCTCACGGACCGTCATCTGGTTGGCCGTGAGCGTGCCGGTCTTGTCGGTGCAGATCACCGTGGTGGAACCAAGCGTCTCGACGCTGGAGAGCTTCTTCACGAGAACGTGACGTTTGGCCATGCGCTGGGCGGCCACCGAAAGCGCCATGGTCAGGGTGGGAAGCAGACCCTCGGGCACATTGGCTACGATGATGCCGATCGCAAAGACGGCGGCCCCCAACAGGTCCATCCCCACGATGAACTTGCCGAGGACGCCGAAGAAGATGCCCAGGCTCACGGCGATCATCGAGATCAGCTTGGACAGCTTCTCGATGTTCTTCTGCAGCGGCGAGAGTCTCTCTGTGACGCCTTGCGTCAGCCCCGCTATCTTGCCGAACTCCGTCTGCATTCCGGTGGCGAACACGACCGCACGTCCCTGCCCCAAGACCGCGGTGCTGCCCATGAAGATGAAGCTCTCCACGTCCGTGATCGAGGGTGGGTCGACGCAGGTGACGTCGTAGCGTCGGACCACCGGATCGACCTCACCCGTCAGCGCCGAGTTGTCCACGCGCAAGTCGGCGGCGTAGACCAGCCGAGCATCCGCCGAGACCAAGTCGCCTTCCTCCACGACGATCACGTCGCCCGGGACGAGAAGGCGCGCCTCAAGTTCCTGAACGTGGCCGTCGCGAACCGCTTTGGCCATGGGCGGCAGCATGTTCTTGAGCGCCTCGATGGCCTTCTCGGCTCTGAATTCCTGCACGAACGCAAAGACGGCGTTCACGAGGATAACAATGATGATCGCTACGCCGAGAGCAGCCTGGTCCGAGAAGAAGGCCAGTATCGAGGCGACCCACAGGAGGATCGCGAACATGTTGAGGAGGTGTGCGGCGAAGCGGCGCCACATCGGCACCGGCCGCTTGGCGGTGAGCACGTTCTCGCCCACAGCCTCAAGCCGAGCCGCGGCTTCTTCGGCAGACAGTCCTTTGCGGGACGTGTCGAGCAGCGGGTAGACCTTTTCCGGGTCCAGCCCGCACAACTCGAGCGGGTCAGCCCTGAGTACCTCTGGTTCTTCCACCGGTCCCTGTCCCTAGGAAGCCGCCCTGCTTTCGGGCATGAGACAGCGATTCCACCGCTGCGGCGCGATTCCTGCCGAGGATTCCGCGAACGGTTCCCGACGCGACCGGCTGACAGACCGGCGATGAAGTGGGACGCGGCGTGCGCCGCCTACTCTCCCGGCGAGCTCTCGTCCTCCGCCGATGACTCGTCCGCGGGCAGCTCTTCCTCGGCAGCCCGGGCCGGTGCCTTGGGGAACACCACCCGCAGCAGGTAGGCGATGCCCTGCGCCAGCGCGAATGGCGTAAGCAGCGTGGTCGCGGCGGCGAAGGTGAACCGCAGCTGCCCCACCTGGCCCAAGACGAGCAGCGCGAAGTAGAGGCACTGCCCCAGCGTGTAAGTCCACAGCGGCTCGCGAAGCACCCAGGGCCGCCGCTGACGGGCCGGTCTCAGCGAGTCGATGACCACGTATGCCGACAGCATCGCGGTGATGAACAGCACCACGGTCAGATACGTCCAGACCGCGCCGCCGAGACTGACGTCGCCGTGCATGCTAGCCGGCCACCTCGGCGAGCTTGCGCACGACCGTCGTGAAGAACGGCTGGCCGTCGGTTCCGCCACCCGCGGGATCGACCACGCGCTCGGGGTGCGGCATGAGTCCGAACACGTTGCCGCGTTCGTTGCAGATGCCGGCGATGTCGTCGAGAGCGCCGTTGGGCGCGCTGCCCTCATCCGCCGAGGTCCCGTCCGTCTCGCAGTAGCGCAGCGTGACCTGGCCGCGGTCGTTCAGACGCGCGAGCGTCAGCTCGTCGCACACGAAGTTGCCCTCATTGTGGTTGATCGGCACCTCGAGTACCGTGCCGAGCGGCTGGTCGAGCCAGTCGCAGGCGCCATCCACGCGCAGGTTGACGCTCTTGCAGATGAACTTGAGTCCCTGGTTGCGCAGCAGCGCGCCGGGCAGCAAGTGCGCCTCCGTTAGGATCTGGAACCCGTTGCAGATGCCGAGGACCGGCCCGCCCTTCTCGGCGAAGCGCACGACCTCGTTCATGACGGGGCTGAACCGGGCAACGGCGCCACAGCGGATGTAGTCGCCGTAGCTGAACCCACCCGGCAGGACGATCGCGTCGAAGCCGGACAGGTCGGTGTCGCCGTGCCACACGAACTCGGCGTCGAAGCCGAGGTAGTTGGCGGCATGGATGACGTCCTGCTCGCAGTTGGAGCCGGGGAAGATGACGACGCCGAAGCGCATGCCTACTCCTCTACCGTCTCGATGCGGAAGTCCTCGATGACCGGATTCGCGAGCAGCTTCTCGCACATCTCGGTGACCTGAGCGAGATCGCAGTCTCCCTCGAGCCTGATGAACTTGCCGATCTGCACGCTGTCGACGCCCTCGTAGCCGAGGTTGGCCAGCGCACGCTCGGCGGTCGCGCCGGGCGGGTCGAAGATGCCGTTCTTGTAGGTCACGAAGATCTCGTAGCGCGCCATGTGCGTGGGCTCCCCTTCTCGCACTCTGTCAGGACTCGTCCGCTGCCGAGGACGTGTCGTCCTTCTCGGCAGCCTGCTTACCCTCTGCGTCGGCCTTCGAGGCCTTTTCTGCCTTCGCCGGCTTCTCGGCAGCGATCTGGCCGCCGGACTCCTGCCACTCGCGGCGCAGCTTGCGAAGCTTCCACCAGTCGAGGAAGAACGCCGCGAACATGCCGACATACGCGACGACCAGGACGGCGTTCGCGCCCACCTCGGTGTGCAGCCACTGGCGCACCGCGAGCGACAGCAGCGTCATCGTCAGCGAGCCGAGGAGCAGGATCCACCACAACCGCCGCCAGAAGCGGAACTCCTCGGTCGGCGGGTTGATCGCCAGCGGCATCCGACCGGACTTGGATCCCGACTTCGATCCCGACTTGCCTGCCGAGGACTTCTTCACCGGGGCATCCGCGGCGCTTCGCTTGGGCTTGGCCGCGGCGGCCGACTTGCGCGTCTTGCCGCCGGGGGAGGTGTTCTTCTGGTACCGCTCGTTCATGGGGCTTCTACGAGCCATGCTATGCAGCGCCTTCCGGGTCGAACGTGCGACCGGTTATGAGTTCGTATGCCTGTATGTACTTCTCCGAGGTTGCCTGCGCCACGTCGGCCGGAAGCGTCGGCGCGGGCGGGTTCTTGTCCCATCCGGTCGACTCGAGCCAGTCGCGGACGAACTGCTTGTCGAAACTCGGCTGGCCGTGCCCCTCCTCGTAGGTGCTCGCCGGCCAGAAGCGGCTCGAATCCGGCGTCAGGACCTCGTCGACGAGGGTGAGCTGGCCGCCGATGTCGCCGAACTCGAACTTGGTGTCGGCGATGATTATCCCACGCGATGCAGCGTGCTCGCGTGCCTTTGAATAGACGGCGATCGAGGTGTCGCGCAATGCGGCCGCGGTCTCATCCCCGACGATCTCGCTCATGCGCGCGAAGTCGATGTTCTCGTCGTGATCGCCGATCTCGGCCTTGGTGCTCGGCGTGAAGATGGGGTCGTCCAGACGGCTCGAGTCGACGAGCCCGGCAGGCAGCGGGATGCCGCAGACGGTCCCCTGTCGCTGGTATTCCTTGAGACCGGATCCCGCCAGATAGCCGCGGACGATGCACTCGACCGGGTAGACCTTCGCCTTCTTCACGAGCATGAACCGCCCGCGGAGGTAGTCCGCATGAGGCGCGAACTCCTCGGGAAGGTCAGCGACGTCCACCGAGAGCAGGTGGTTGGGCACGACATCGCCGAGGAGTTCGAACCAGAACATCGAGAGCTTGGTGAGCACCTCACCCTTGTAGGAGATCGGGTCCGGCAGCACCACGTCGAAGGCGCTGATGCGGTCGGAGGCGACGAGCAGCAGCTTGTCACCCAAGTCGTAGAGGTCGCGAACCTTGCCCCTCGAATCGGGGCGGAGGCCGGAAAGGTCTGACACGGTGGTCTCCTCGGAAGCGGTCGTCACTTACGGGACGGCCACACCCGAGGGACGGTTTCGGTGCTGCGGGGGCGCGGCTACGCCGCCATTGTAGGCGAACTGGCGGCTTCGTGCGGGCTCGCCGATGATGGGTCGGTTCCGAACGAGCGCCCCTGAGTCGTCCGCTGGCAGGTTAGGGCAACGGGATGATGCCAAGCACCACCGCGCCGCCGAGCCCGTGAAGCACCGCGAGGCCGAGAAGCGCCCAGGCAAGCGCCTTGTGGACCTTCATGTGCGTGGCGCCTTTGAACTTGATCTTGCGCGTGCCGATCAGGATCTGCGCCGCCACGAGCGTAAGGAGCGTAAGCCCCCCGATCAGGATGAGGATCGGCAGTGATGAGGGCATTCGAGGGTCCTCTCAGGAAACGATGCGGTCGCTATGGTTTCTTCCCAAAGCCAGTTATTGCCAGCGACACTACGCCTTCGCCCGCGGGAGCCGGATCGTGAAGCGCGCACCCTCCCCGCGCACCGACTCGACACCTATGCTTCCGCGATGCCGCTCGACGATCTCCTTGGTCACTGCCAGCCCGATACCCAGGCCACCCGTCGCAGTCGCGCGGGCGCTGTCGGCCCGCCAGAAGCGGCCGAAGACACGGTCGGCGTCATCGGCGTCGATGCCCATGCCGGTGTCCGCGACTTCGATGACCGCCTGGTCGGACTCGCTCCGCGTGCTGACCGTGATGCGTCCGCCCGCAGGCGTGTACCGGGCCGCGTTCGACAGCAGGTTGCCCACTGCCTGCTGCAGCCGATCGGCGTCGCCGCGGACGAACAGCCCCTCCTCCAGGTCCACCGAGAGTACGAGATCGCGGCTCTCGACCAACGCCTCGTGGGCATCGACGGCGGCCCGGACCGGTCTGACCAGATCGAGGCGCGCCATCTCGAAGGGAAGCGAACCGCGCTCGAGTCTCGTCAACTCGAGGATGCCGTCGGCGAGCCGCGCGAGGCGCACGGTCTCGTCACGGACGATGCCGAGACGCTCCTCATCAGCGGGCAACACCCCGTCCTGCATGGCCTCGACGGTCGCCTGGATCGCCTGCAGCGGAGTGCGCAGCTCGTGAGCGACGTCGGCTGTGAGTCGGCGCTCGAGTTGCCGATCCGCTTCGATCGAGTCGGCCATCTCGTCGAAGGTCTGCCCCAGTACGGAGATCTCGTCTTCGCCCGACATCCCCGTGCGGGCCTCACGGTCTCCGCCTCTGAGCGCACGGACGGTATCGGTGATGCGTTCGATGGGTTGCACGAGCCGGTTCGCGTACCACACGCCGCCTATCGAGGCGAAGGCGATCGCGACCAGCGCGGCGATGGTGAGGGCGGTGAGTGAGCCGCGTCTGAACTGTTCGTCGCGCTCGGTCATCATCGCGTTCTGCCCGTACGCCCAAACGCGCACGGTGCCCACCTGCTCGCCGCCGTGGGTCACGCGCGACGTCATGACCTTGCCCTCGGGCTGCAGCACGAATTGGTTCGCCTGGTTACCGCTCGTGGCGGTGGCGTCGTCGTATATGAGGGTGTCGGTGTCGTCGAGGATCTGCACGGCGATACCGCGCATGGTGCCGAAGCGCGGGATGGTGCTGAGCGTCTCGAGCGTCCAGCCGCCGTAGCGCCCGTAGGACTCGGTGGCGATCTGCGCGACGCCATCGGCCACTCGCTGAAGGTTGTCCTGGACGTACTGATCGAACTGGTAGTTCCACACCGAGGAGATCAGCACGCCGGCGAGACCCGCCGTCAAGGCGGCGACGACCGCGAAGGCCAAGGCAAGCCTGCGGCTGAACGTCCCGCGCGGGTGACGCGGAGCCTGCTCGGCGTCGAGCAGATCGCTCTCCTGATCAGTCGTCATCGGCTTCCTTCGGGGGGTCAAACCGGTATCCGACCCCGTGGACCGTGTAGATGAAGGTTGGCTCGCGCGGGTCGTCACGCAGCTTGGCCCGCAGGTTCTTCACGTGGCTGTCGATCGTTCGCTCGTACCCCTCGAAGTCATAGCCGAGGACTTTCTCGACGAGCTCCATGCGCGAATACACGCGCCCCGGGTAGCGAGCGAGCGTGGTGAGCAGCTTGAACTCGCTCGCGGTGAGGTCGATCTCCTCGCCGTCCACGAACGCCTTGTGTCCGGCGGTATCGATCTCAAGAGTGCCGAAGACGAGCCGGTCCCGCTGGGGCTCCTCATCGACGTGAGCGCGACGGAGCAGCGCTCGGACGCGTGCAACAAGCTCGCGAGGGGAGAACGGCTTGACGAGGTAGTCGTCGGCGCCGAGCTCAAGGCCTGCGACCCGATCCTCGGTCTCGCCCTTGGCGGTGAGCATGATTATCGGGACATCCGACGCGTCCCGGATGACTCGGCATACCTGTTCGCCGGAGACCTCGGGGAGCATCAGGTCGAGCACGACCAGATCGAACCGGTGCTTGGCGAACTGCTCGATCGCCTGCCGCCCGTCGCCTACGGCGGTGACCCAGTAGCCTTCGCGCTCGAGGTACGCGACGACCGCCTCTCGGATGGTCTTCTCGTCCTCGACCAGCAGGATCCGTCTTGTCTCGGTCGCCATCGAGCCTCCTCATCGGCACTCATCAGCCGGCGAGCCGAGTGTACGCTGCGCGGCAAAAGGGTGCGTGCTCCTTCACTGAATCTCCACCCTCGAGCAGTGCACAGAGTCGAAACGCGCTACGCCTCTGGTGCGATCTCCGACGTGCATGACGGGCAGCGGCTGGCCGCCTTGGCGATCTCAGTCGTGCAGTAGGGGCACGCCCGCGTGGTCGACTCTTCTTGGCGGCGGAAGCGGTTGATCAGCTTGATCGCAAGGAACAGGGCAAGCGCCACGATGAAGAAGTTGATGATCGCGTTGAGGAATGCGCCGTAGGCGAGGACCGAGGCTCCGGCGGCACGCGCAGCGGCAAGTGACGCGTAGGGCGCGGAGGTCTTTCCCGCAGCAAGCACCACGTAGAGGTTGGAAAGGTCGGTGCGCCCGAGCAAGAGTCCGATGAGCGGGTTGACCAGGTCGTTTACGAACGATGTGATGATCGCGCCGAAAGCTGCCCCCAGAACAACCGCAACTGCGAGATCCATGACGTTTCCGCGCAGCGCGAACTCCTTGAACTCCTTGAACATGAGTCCTCTCCTCCGTTCGAGCGCCCCCTTGGCGCGCCTCTGTCAGCTTCTTCTATTCCCCACTCCCTTCCCGCCGAGAAGACGACCATGTCGGCCGTTCCTGCCGACAACCCTCCCAGCTCAAGTCGGCGAGACGGCTCAGTCGCCCCGGGACCGAACTCGAGCAGCCGGTCCTTCAAGCCATCGACCACCAACAGTCGCTTGCCATACCAGGCCAGGGCGGACGGCGACCCCGCGACCTGGACACGCCGCCATCGTCCGGTCGCGACATCGTCGGAGACAAGCACGGTTCGACCGGGGTCATCGAGATCGATGCCGTCGGCGTCCGCGAGAGCCGCTCGGTTTCCGGCAGCGGCAGCGACGAAGATCCCCTTCTCGACAGTCGGCAGTGCGACCGGCGCGGAAGTCCTTCCCGCCCGCACGTCCAGTGAGCGCAGGAACCACGTTCCATCGACGGACCGCGCGACCACCCGCCGCTGTTTCCCGGTGCCCGCCAGGACCGTCACCGCCGTTGCCGGGATCGTAGAGGGCAGCGTGGCCGGCATCGATGCGCTCAGAACCACGACGCCCCCCGGAGCGCCGCCCTCGGCGAGCGTTTCGCCCGCCACAGGCAGGAGAACGACGCCCGATGATGCTTCCGGACGCTGGCTGCTCTTCGATACGTGGCGATGGGCCACCACGCGCCCCTTCGGCAGTCTCACCGTCGAGACACACGTGCCGCCAGCCTGTTCGAAACCGTGAACGATGTGGGCCAAGCCGCCTGACACCGCGACGTCTGAGGGGTTGGGGACCGGGAGTCGAACGTAGCGAGGGCTGCGGTCCTTTCCCAGAGCAAGCAACCCGGCCTCCCACCCGGCTTCATTGCCCGGTCCGCCACACTGCGCCGTCACGACGGTCCGCGAAGGCGCGTCGCCGTCGATCGAGAGGCACAGGCTCTTGAGCTTCACTCGGCGAACCAGGCTGAACCGCTTGAGGTCCACAACCGCCAGCTCCGAACCGGTTCTCGACTGGAGAAGGACGACGGCCACATCAGCCTGACGCTCGGCACGCGAGAGTGGCCGAAGTGTCCATGCCGCATATCCCGCGAGACATACACACACCACTACCACCGGACCCGCGAGCCACACCAAGCGGTCGTCGAGCCAGCGACTCCCCCCAAGTCCCACTGAGCATCCCCTCACGCAGCGGCGCCCCGAGACACCGGGGCGCCGCGCAAGCTTCTACGACGAATAGGCGAAACAGCTGGTCTGCGAGTCGTTGATCAAATCGACGGGCCATACCCAGTAGCCGCCGTCGGCATCGAGGTCGATGCCGCAGGTGTAGCGGTAGGACGACCACGCCAATTTCGAGCAATACCAGCTCGCTTGATCAGTCTTGGACGATGCCACGTTGTACGGCTCTCCCGACTGCGCCCTGCAATACGTGCGGGCGGAGCCGCGACGTGTCGCCGTGACGGACGGCACCCACAGCCCGTACGCAGCGTCGTACGCGCGATACTTGCGGGGTTCCTCACGTTGAACGCCATTCACCGGCGCCGTGTTCGCACTCCAGATGCAGTTGTCGTACAGCGATCCGCGGAAGTAGTAGGAGTCCCATTCACCCGCGTGACCCGTGCCGCTGCCGGTCACGACGATGATGTCGCCGCTGTCGAAGGCCGCGAACGAGATCGAGTTGGATCCGTCGCCCGTACCGCTCGCAGTCACCGGCGCAATGTCCGGGTGTTCGCCCCCCGACGGCTTAGGCAGATCCCAGCGGGCAGGAACGCTTCCGTCTGCTCGGATTTCCTTCGCTGGAGCAGCACTAGCCGATGAGGCCGTAAGGACAAACGCCGTAGCCAGGAGCGCCACGAGAGCAATACGCCTCTTCATGGCAGTCACCTCCTCGCGCGCTAGAGAGCGCGCTCGTTGTATTCGGTTGTGTCATGCCACGCTCGATACGCCCGAGACCGTCCGCTCGCCTTGGCGCGTGGCGCGCTCCGTTGGGAAGCCCGCGAGTGAAGCGTCTCGAGACCGTGTTCCGGATGACACGGGGCCGTGGGATGACACTACCGCCGGTGACTTGCTGGAACCTTTCCGACTTCGAGATCGGCGCCGCGAAGCCCGCAAGGCCGCGGCAGCCAACGTCTACTTCTCGGCGGCCTTGAGCTGGTCGTAGAGGGTGCGTGCGGCGTCGGTGTCGTAGCAGTGGAAGGCGTAGCGCACCTCGTTGCCGCTCTCGTCCGGGCCCCACCACGACACCGCGTGCCCAGCCGCGATCGCGTCGATGCCCTTGTAGTAGGGCAGCAACACGATCCATAGGCCGCCGTCCGCCCACCCGGGGCCGATCTTGACGTCGCGCACGTCGCCGGCCGAGAACTCGAGAGCGGGATAGTGCCCGTCGCCGAGTCCCGGCGTCTCGCCCAACCCCGGCCAGACTCCCGCTCCGATTGCCATCACCAGCACGCTGGCGACGAGGAGACCGAGCGCCCACAGGAGCCTGTGCCAATCGAGCGCGACGGCCGCCCAGATCAGGGCGACGGGTACCGCGGCCAAGAGCGCGCCTTGGAGCCATATCCAGAAGACGTAGAGACCCTTCGGGCCGCGCGGGCCGCAGAAGGACACGCGGTCGCCGTCGATGATCACGCGCGCACGACCTGCAAACCTCGCCGACACGCGATAAGAGAACCCGTCGAACACCTCAGCGCCGGTCGGTGCCTTGGCGTCGTAGAGCATCGACTCCGCCGCCGTTCCCGGTCGTGCGACCGCCTTGCCCGTGCTCGTGCGCGCGAACAGCCGCCAAACGACCAGGGTCATACCCCCGATGAAGACGACTGCGGACGCGATGATGACGACCTTCTGCCACAGTGCCAACTCGCTCACTGCTCCCCCTCACTACATGTCCACGCGGACTACCCGCCGAGGTCTAGACCCGGTGACTGGTCGCACCAGAGCACCCTCAGCGATTCTTACAGTGTAAGTTTACGGCGTAAGGCTACCGCGTCATCGCGGAAGTCGTCAAGCCCTGTGAATTCCGACGAGCCGTACCCGAGGATCAGATGTTCTCGTCGTCGATGCCGCCGGACCATTCGTAGCGGCGCACCTTGTCGGCGAACTCCTCGAAGCTGAAGGGGACGCCTTCGGGCTGGTTCTCGTAGAGGAGGGGCCGCTCGTGCGGCGGCCGCCGGTAGTCGCGAAGCGGGAGCGGTCGCGTCTGCTCGGTCGAGAAGAAGCGCAGCTCGTCGCCGGACAGGCGCACGAGCCAGTCCATCAGGGGATGCTGGCTCTTGTACACCTTCCATAGCTCGCGTTTGAAGGCCACCTCTTTCGGGTCGAGCCAGCGAAGGTCGGGCTCACTCCCCGGAAGCAGGCGCGCGAAGCGTGGCAACCGCCTGAGGAACCGACGCGTCCCGGCCCGCCGATACATCGGATACTCGCGGCACTCCACGCCTTCGAGCGCTGCGCCCTCGTACGTCGCGAAGTTGAGCGCGTCGTGGTCGGGATGGCCGCCCTCGTACGCGGGACAGTAGATGAGGTCTGGTTTCAGGTGTTCGACAAGCTCGCGAATGGCGTCCACGAGCGCCGGCAGCTGCTCCACCAGGGCGAAGGGAGGCAAGTCGGCGAAGATGAGGCAGTCGCGCTGCACGCCTATCCTGCGCATCGCTTCGAAGGCCTCCTCCTGGCGGAGCTTGTCGACCTTCTCGCGATCGTCTCGGGCGAACCATGCGGCCCACACCGCATCTCCCGCGCGCACGTGGGCAGCCAGCGTCGCCGCCAGCGCGAACTCGTCGTTCGAGTGCGCGCCGAACAGCATCACTGTGCGGGTGTGATCGCCTTCAGCCATAAAGGGACGCTACCACCATCGGGGCGCGGCCTACCCCCGTCACTCGGCAAGCGGGCGTGTGCGGTGGCGTGGGCGGCGCTCGCCCTAGCGCATCTCGATCACTGCGAGTTGAACGAGGGCAACGAGGATGGCTACGCCGGCGGTGATCCAGCTGACGCCGGCCACGAGGGTGCCGAACGCGATCGAGAGCGCGGCGACCGCGCCAACCGTCCCGCCGCGATGGCCGCCGGAGGCGCGACGCACCAGCTCAGAGGTGAGCGAGCCCCAAATGATGCCCATGAAGAACCCGCCCCAGGCGATCCCGGACAGCAGGAACGCACCGCCCACTCCTGCCGCGAGTCCGGCCACGATCGCAAGAGCGAGCTGCTTGGGCTTCACGAACGTGTACTGGCTGCGCTTGGGCCGCGCGTGCTCCGGGCACTTGTAGCCCACCGGCGTGAGGATCATCTCTTTGGGACAGATGGGCTTCCCGCACTCGGTGCAGCTCAATTCGGTTTCGACGTCCGGGTGATACGAACAGCGCGCCAACGTGGGCTCCTCGCCTGAGAGCATCTGAACGAAGACAGTCTAGGTCGCAAGGTGACTCCTGCGCCACCGCTGCTAGACTCCCAGCAAGACCACTCGGCGGCGAGGAGTGAGCGTGGCCCGCAGCGAACGCATCCTGGCCTACGATGCCCTGCGCGTCTTCGCCATCGTCACGGTGGTCGGGATCCACACGCTCATGCCGTACCGGACCGCCCTTCCGCCTGACGCCCCGGTGCGCGTCTTCGACGACCTGCTGCACTACGCCGTACCGCTGTTCGTCTTCATCTCCGGGGTCTTCGCCTGGGGTCGCCCCCTTGCCGAGGAACCGGGTGCCTACCGTTCGTTCCTCGCGCGCCGCGCTGGGGTCATCGCACTGCCGTTCGTCGCGTGGTCGGCGTTCTACTTCGCGCTGTTGGTCCTTACCGAAGGAGCGCCGTCCTTCGGGCGGTCGGCAGGCCTGCTAGTCACTGGCCACACGTGGTATCACCTGTACTTCATCCCGATGCTCCTGGTCTTCTACCTGCTCACGCCGGTTGCCTCGCGCCTCATGCGGATCTCCCCCGAGCTACTCGTGGCGGCGTGCTACCTCTTCCGGATCGTATTCGGCGCCGTCTTCGCGGCATCGCTCGGCAAGGTGTTCGGGTCGCTCGGATGGCAGTTCGCCACGCACCTCGCGACGCACCTGCCGCACATGGCGCTGGGAGCCTGGTTCGCGGTGCGCTACGACGTCCTGCCCGGATGGTTCAAGCGGCTGTGGCCCGTGTGGCTGGCTCTCGGTACCGCGGTCCTCATCGGCGCGAGCCTGGGGCTGCATGCCGAGTGGCCGATCGCTGCGAGGCGGTTCGTGTACCCGCTGGGCATGGCGCTACAGGTTCTCGGCATGGCCCTTGGGGCGCGCGCGGGCGAGCCTGCGCTTGAGGAGTCCGAGAGGGCGCGACGCTGGGTGCTCCGGGCGGCGCCGCTGGCGTTCGGCGTGTACTTCGTGCACCCGTTGTTCCTGCTGGGGGTCAACCGCGTGGTCGCTCTCGCCGGCGCGAAGTCACTGTGGATGCACGCTTGGTTCCCGGTCGCCGTCTTCGTGGGCGTGACGATCGCCTCATTCGCGACAGCGGCCGCACTGGCGCGCTTGCGCGGCGTCTGCAGGCTCATCGGCCTCAATGAACCCTTGCGAACTAGCAGCGCACGCGTTCCCGGATGAGCGTCTTGGGCACGGGCGCGTCTCGCGGCGTGAGGTACTCCTCCTCCCAAGGGCCGAGGACCTCGAAGCGCTGCTCCTGCACGTAGGCGTTCAGGCGCTTGATCGCTGTAGCCTCCTCGGCACGGCTTCCCTCGTGCAGGATCTCGGCGACGGTGCCGTACTCCCATGTCTCCACCCGCACCACGTAGTTGCTGTCCATCTGTGGCAACTCGCGGATGCCGGCAGGCACGGGCAAGCCCCACATCGCTGCGCGGTCCTGGCTGGTGCCGGTGTCCAACGGCCACCGGACTCGCAGGGGCTCGAGGTCGAAAGAGTGCGTCTCGCGCAACTTGTTGACGCTGGCATACAGCGCGGCGACGGCTTCTGTCGCCGTCCGTTGATCGTTGCCACTCGTCATGACCGTCGCCAGCGACTGGTCCGGCAGCTCGAACGTATGAGGCTCGGTCAGGCCGAGCATCGAGCGAAGCGCCACGTCAAACACCCCCGAAGTCACGCCAACTACTTTCTTCTACCCCGCCGGGCTCTGTGAGGGGCGACGCAACGCTGGTAACCTTGGCCGTACTGTGAAAGATTCTGCATGGCAAACCAGGTTGAAGACCCCTCGAGATTCTCGGCACCGGCGCTCATCGGAGCAGCCTCCCTTGGCGCGGCCGTGCTGTTGTTTGCCGACAACTACCTGCTATTCCACACCTTCGCCGAGCTCTTCGCCGTATCGGTCGGTTTCGCGATCTTCGGCGTCGCTTGGCATACCCGCAAGATCGCGAGCAACGACTACCTGACCTTCGTCGGCATGGCGTCGCTGCCCGTCGCCGTAGTCACCCTGTTGCATGCCCTTGCGTACAAGGGCATGCCCATGTTCGCGACCCACGACATCGATCTGCCGACGCAGATGTGGCTTGTCGCGCGGGTGCTTCAGGCCTCGGCGTTCATGATCGGCGCGTGGTTCCTTGTCCGCCGGCTTCGACGACCAGAGATGGTGCTCGGCGCGTACTCGGTGGCTGCGCTCGTTCTTGGCTGGGCGGCGTTCAATCAGCTGCTTCCCGTGGCCCTGATAGAGGGGACGGGGCTCACTCCGTACAAGATCTTCGTGGAGTACGCCGTCATCGGCATGACGCTCATCGCGGCGGGCGAACTGTGGTACCTGCGGGACCAGGTCGATCCGCCTGTGCGGAACCTGCTCTGGTGCTCGATGGCCGCAACCGTCGCTGCCGAGCTGGCGTTCACGCTCTACATCGACCCCTATGGGATCTTGAACAGGGTCGGGCACGCGTTTCACGTCGGCGCGTTCGTCGCACTCTACCTCGCACTCGTGCGGGCGTCGCTCGAGACTCCTCTCACTACTGTGTTCAAGCAGCTCAAGTCCCATGAAGCGCAACTCGAGGAGGCGTACGCGGGCGAGCACCACATCGCCGAGACGCTCCAGGACGCGATGACGCTCTCGCCCGAGACGTGCACAGGCCTCGACGTGAGCCACCGCTACCTGCCGGCTCCCGGCATGGGGCGCATCGGCGGCGACTTCTACGACGCGTTCGAGGCACCGGACGGAAGCGTGATGTTCGTCATCGGAGACGTGTGCGGCAAGGGGCTCAGGGCGGCGGCGACCGCTATGAAGGCACGGGCGGCCATACGCTCGATCGGGCTCACGCTGCATGACCCCGCCGAGGTGCTCGAGGCCGCAAACCGCTACCTACTGCGCGAACTGCAGGAGGACTCGTTCGTCACGGCGGCCTGCGGGCGGATCGACCGCGACACCGGCCGGGTGCTCATATCAGTCGCCGGACACCCGGCGCCCGTAGTGTGTGCGGACTCGTCGTGCGAATGGCCCGACGACTGGTCCACCCCGCCCCTCGGCATCATGGATCGTCTGCACGCCCGCACGCACGAGTTCCGGCTCGCGCGGGGTGGCACCTTGCTGCTGGTCACCGACGGGGTGCTGGAGGCACGAGCGGACGGCGAGTTCTTCGGGCTCGAGCGTCTTGAGATGGC
This sequence comes from uncultured Eubacteriales bacterium, assembly GCA_964607705.1. Lineage (GTDB taxonomy): Bacteria > Actinomycetota > Coriobacteriia > Anaerosomatales > PHET01 > CAZSLI01. Next base: position 12,160 of record CAZSLI010000018.1, on the reverse strand, counting down.
CGTGAGATCCCACACCCTCAGTCCGTCATCGGTCATCATCGATGCGGTTCTCGACGCGCTCCACGCGTTCAGCCGAGAAGGCCTCCACGACGATGTCGCGCTGCTCGCAGTCCGCGTCGAACCGAGCGCCGGCTAGACCTCGTACTCGCTGCGTTCGTCGGGCGTACCGCTCGGCGCGGGTGCGGGCGGCTCCTCGCCGGATACGTATGGCGCCGCTACCGGGCTGGGCCTCGACTCCGCGGCGGATTCCTCGGCGGACTGCTCGGGTTGGCGGTCGACCTTGTCGGCGGCACCGCGGATGACTTCGGCCAAGCTCCGGAAGGCATCAGCGAGATGCGGTCCGACCTCCTCTCCCACGCGGCGGACGCTCCCCACGGCGATGTCGCCGGCGGCAACGGCGGCGGCACCGACCTGCTGCGCGAAGTCTGTCTTGGTCGCCCGGTCGGCGGCGGTTCCGATGTCCTTGCCGACGTCGGCCAGCTTGTCTTGAACGTGGCGCGCGCGGCGCCGATTCTCCGGATCGTCCTTGACGGCGTTGGCCCACTGCCCGACCGCCTTGCCCAACTCGTCGAGCGAGCGGACGACCTCGTTCCACGCCTCGCGTGCGTCGGCGTCGGCTTTGGCCTGTTGCGAATCCGGGTCGGGTATCTGCGCCCCGGTCGTGTACTCCTCGGACATTGAAGACTCCCCTCGATGCGTGCTCTGCTATCGGGATATATCCCCCGCATCATTCGCCCTGCGCACGTCCTCTGCGGCCGAATACTCAGGGGGCTGTGACGCGACTGGCCTTCCTCTGCCAGACTATGTGCACGACGAAATGGGGGCCCGATGACCATCTCAGCCGAAGAAGCGCTCGACCGCCTCAAAGCCGGCAACGTCCGGTTCGCCGGCGGACGTCCGCTGCATCGTTTCGCCGCCGAGGAACGAGCGGCCGTCGTCCATGAGCAGAAGCCCATCGCCGTCGTGGTGGGCTGCTCGGATGCGCGGGTACCAGTCGAGGCGGTCTTCGACGCCGGCGTGGGCGAACTGTTCGTCGTGCGCACGGCGGGTCACGTGCTCGCAGCGTCTGCCCTCGCCTCGGTGCGCTTCGCCGTCGAGAAGCTCGGCTGCAATGCGGTGCTGGTCCTCGGCCACGAGGACTGCGGCGCGGTGACGGCGGCGCTCGCCGGAGACGCACCTGAGTGGCTGCAGCCTGTGGTAAGCCAGATCGACGTGGCGGACGTGGATCCCTCTCGCGCTCCCTCGGACGCCGAGGACCCGCTGCTCGCCGCGGCCGTGGACGATCACGTGCGGGACACCGTGGAGAAGCTGCGCTCGTTCGCTCAGGGTTTCGGGCTCAGGCCGCTGCCTCTCGTCGTGGGCGCTGCATACAAACTAGCGAGCGGCGAGGTCCACTGGCTCGAGGACTGAAGACGAGCTAGCCGATCTCTGCGGAGGGGCTCTGGGCAGCTAGGTGCTCGGCGACCGCGCACGGCCCAACGCGTCACCGAATCGGGCCCTGTCTCCCCTTCGAGTTGCGCATGTCGTACCTATTTTACCCGGGTCATATTGCGCAATATTTTACCCGGGTATATTCTGCGTACGCGAATCCCCTATCCGAGGGACCCCACCATGGACGATCACAAACGCACCGTATCACCAGACTGCATCGCATTCGCTGCCGGGACCTGCATCGCTAAGGGGCCGATCATCGACGTGGCCGTGGCAGTCAAAGAGCTGCTGATGTCGGATCCATCCGCGAATGTCCTCGTCTTCGACCAGACCACAAGCAATCCGGTCGAGCTCGACTTGCGTGGGGATGTCGACGATGTCATCGAACGGCTGCAGAAGGCCGGTGCTCCGCAACCTGAGCCGCGGGGCCCTGGACGGCCTCGCCTCGGCGTCGTGAGCAAGGAGGTCACCTTGCTGCCTCGGCACTGGGAGTGGCTCGCGGCCCAGCCGGGCGGCGCATCGGTCACGCTACGCAAGCTGGTCGAGCATGCTCGGCTCGAAGGCGGAGAAGAGGAGCGGGCTCGGCGGGCAAGGGACGTCACCTACCGGTTCATGCTCGCAGTGGCCGGAGACCAGCTCGGCTTCGAGGAAGCGACGCGCTCGTTGTACGCGGGGAATGCGACGGGGTTCTGGGACCAGACCGAGTCATGGCCGGAGGACGTCCGCGACCACGCACGTCATCTTGCCATGCCCTCATTCTCGGAGGCCGAGCGATGACCGCGGAGCGCAAGGACCTGATACGCGCCTACAAGGAGAGTCCTCCGCCTCCTGGCATCTACGCGGTGCGCAACCTCGAGACGGGTCGAACGCACCTTGGGGCCAGTCCCAACGTCCGAGGGCGCCTCAACCGGGAGCAGTTCCAACTCGAGCTGAACTCTCATCCCCAGGGAGAGCTCCAGGCCGACTGGAACCGCCTCGGGGGCAAAGCCTTCGAGTTCGAGGTCCTCGACACCCTCGAAACGGAAGATGATCCCGTAACGGACGCTGCCGAGGAGCTCGAGGAGCTGCTCGGCATGTGGCGCGAGCGCCTGGTGGCGGAAGGCATCGATCTGTACTGAGTGCTGATCGCCGCGCTGGGGAATCCTTTTGGCATGTCGTCACGAGCAAAGCCCATCGACCTCGATCAGTGTTTGGCCGACCGTGATCCACGGGCGCGTCAGTCGTTCGACCCGGTCCAGGCCAACATAGCGGCGCTGGCCGAAGTGAAGATCCGCGCGAAGGAGTGCCGGCTCCACGACGAGGTCCTCGGCTTACCCCACGAGGTCTGGCAGGCAGCAGCATGAGCGGCCAGGTGATCTCGCAGCGGGCGCTCAACCGCGCGACCCTGGCTCGGCAATTGTTGCTCTCCCGCGCGGCGCTGCAGGTGCCCGACGCGCTCGAGCGCCTCGTGGGCATACAGGCGCAGACTGCCACCACCTGGTACACGGGACTGTGGTCTCGTCTCGAGGGTTTCGCCGCCGAGGACGCGTCCCGACTTCTCGAGTCGCGCGAGCTCGTGCGCATCGCGCTCATGCGCTCGACGCTTCACCTCGTGACCGCCGAGGACGCGCTCGCGCTCAGGCCGCTGCTTCAGCCGGCTGTGGAGCGCCCGATGCAGGGCCGTGGCCGTACCGAGCTGCGCGAGCACGGCCTCGAGCAGATCGCTCACGCTGGCCGCAAGCTGCTCGAGGAGAAGCCGCTCACAAACGCAGAACTCGGCCGCAGGCTCGCCGAACGCTGGCCCGCCGAGGACCCGTCCAACCTCGTCATGGGCGTTCGAGTGGCCGTACCGCTGGTGCAGGTGCCGCCCCGTGGCATGTGGCGCGCGAGCGGGGCAGCAGCCCATGCGCCGCTCGAATCATGGCTGGGCCGCCCGCTCGAGCGAAGGCTGTCGCGGGAAGACCTCGTGCTGCGCTACCTAGGCGCCTTCGGGCCGGCGACGCCCGCGGACGCGCAGGTATGGTCGGGGCTCACTGGGCTTCAGGAGATCTTCGAGCGGATGCGCTCCCGCCTGTGCGTGCGCACCGACGAACACGGTCGCGAGCTGTTCGACGTGCCTGGCGCACCGCGCCCCGATCCTGCCAAACCGGCGCCCCCGCGCTTCCTCTACGACTTCGACAACCTGCTGCTGTCGCACGCGGACCGGTCTCGATTCATCTCCGACGACCGCCGGGCGTGGATGCTCTCGGTCACCCAGCGCTTCTCATACGGGGCGCTGCTCGTCGACGGCTTCGTCTCGGGAGTCTGGCGCATCGAGCGTGAGGGTGAACGACGCATCCTGGCGATCACCGTTGCAGCGCGCCTCCCCAAGCGCGACCGGGAGGCCGTCGCCAAGGAAGGCGAGCGGCTGCTGGCCTTCTGGGAGCCGGACGCTCGCGAGCGGGACGTGTGGTTCGGGACGACCGACGATGCCGAGCGCCAGCGACGCGGCGGCCGGCCTCAGGCCGACGCGCCCGGCGCCCCGTAGCGCTTGGCTGCGCGCTCCCGAGCCCGAGCGGCGTCGATCTCGCGGTTCCTCGGCGGGGCGTGGGTCTCGAGGCGCTCGAGAAGGCGTGTGGTGGCCTCGGCGACCTCGTGTACGGCATCGGAGAAGGCAGCTTCGTTAGCGGCCGACGGAGTCCTGTAGCCACTCACCTTGCGCACGTACTGGAGTGCCGCCTCGCGGATCTCGGCGTCAGTGGCCGGAGGATCGTAGTTGTACAGCGTGCGGATGTTGCGACACATGACCGGCTCCTCGGCATCGGGCGGGGCGGCCGCCCCTCAAGTGCGTACCCGCCGAGGAGCCGGCCGTGCGACGATCTAGTCCTCGCGGCTGGTGACCTCGATGAGGTGGTAGCCGAACTGCGTCTTCACCGGGCCGTGAACAACGCCGACGGCCTCGTTGAAGCAGACGTCGTTGAACTCGCGCACCATCTGGCCCGGACGGAACGACCCGAGGTCGCCACCGCGCTGACCGGAGGGGCAGGACGAGTTCTGGCGGGCCAGCTCGGCGAAGTCGGCACCGGCCGCGATCTGATTCTTGAGGTCGACAGCCTGCTCTTCGGTAGCCACGAGGATGTGGCGGGCGCATGCGACGGGCATGGATGCTCCTTGGTCGTGAGCGAACATTTCCTCGGCAGGATAGCAGGGCGGTGTGACGGCGTGGAGCGTCAGTCGTCGTCGCCAAGGGCGAGATCGGCCCGTGGCCACAGCTCGCAGTGAAAATCGTCGCAGATGGGCGGCCGATACTCGTGCGGGATCGTGCACCCGCTGTCCGGGTGACAGAACTGGCACTTGCGAGTGTCCACCCAAGCGGGAAGCGATGCGCGGTACCGCGCGCCCTCGGCGCTGGGCTGGTGGCTGAGTCGGGGGTCGTGGAACGGCTCCACGCCGTGCGCGCCCGCTCGGTAACCGCCGGGCGCGTCCTCGGCGGGAACGAGCGCACCGCTCGCGGCGAACTTGGCCAGCCACTCCTCGATGTAGGCGGGCAACCAGTCGCCGCCTGAGTAGTCGCCGTTCTCATCGGTGGCCAGATAGAGGCAGCAGCAGAGTCCGCCACAGGCGTGGCAGAGCTCCCAGTTCTCGGCCTGGGGGTCGGGTTCCGGTGTGGGGTACAGCTGAGGCCGCCTCGTCGTCTAGTGCGGGAGCAAGAACTCCCCGAGCAAGAACAGTATGACGAACACCGAGGGCACTATCGCCAGCAGATTCACCACCGAGCGCTCTTTGTACTTGAGGATCGCGATCAGCCCGCATACGCCCGCGCTGAACCCGACCATGAAGAGCGCGATCCCCCAGTACGGCAGGTACGTCTCGCTGAACCGGCGCATCGCGCCTTCGCTTCTGCCGAAGATCCCCACGAACGCGTTGTTGAGGATGAAGCCGATGAAGAACGTCACGGCCAGCCACATCGACCACTTGCCGAGCTTCGTGGACGGCAACCTGGTCTGGAAGCCGCGTCCCGGTTCCTCGGCGCCCTCGGTCAGAACGGTCCCATCAGTGGACATGGTGCCCACCTCCCCTAGGGCGGCCGGCGCCCGACCGTACGGACGCTTCGACCGTCACTTGAGACTCTACGCCCCTGCCGCGCTCCATGCGAACGCTACGCCGCGAACGGCGGCGCCTCGGCTCGCAGGGGCGTCGCGGGGCGCACGGGGGCATGGGTACACACAAGGGCGAGACCGCGACACGCAAAGGAGCGACCGATGACCGATATCCAGCAGATGCGCCGCGACGCCACCTCGCAGGGCGATACCCGCATCGTGATCGTCCGAGAGTTCGAAGCTCCGCGCGAGATGCTGTGGGAGGCATGGACATCGCCCGGGATGATGGCGCAGTGGTTCGCGCCGGAGCCGCTGACCGTCCCTCGCGCCGAGATAGACGCGCGTCCCGGCGGCAAGTACACGCTCGTGATGCGTGACGAGGACGGCAACGAATTCCCCAGCACGGGCACCTATCGGGAAGTGGTGCGGCCCGAGCGCCTCGTCTACGAGGACTCTGTTGCCGAGATGCCGCCGAGCTGGGTGGATCTCCTCAACGAGGCGAGGGTTGAAGCGCCCGGCACACCGGTGCCTGATGGCATCGCTACCCTGACGTTCGAGGACCTGGGCGGCGATAGGACGCGGATGACGTTCGACGAGGAATTCGGCTCCCAAGCTCTTCGTGACGCATACGTCGAGATGCAGATGGTCGAAGGCCTCCAGATGACGCTCGACAACCTCGCGCGCCTGCTCTCGGCGCGAGTGATGCAGCCGCGTTAGCGTGAGCACGGCGATACCGCGGGCCTAGGCGGGTCACTCCCCGCCTCGTCGGGCACCGCTCCTACAGTGCTTCCGCCGTCCGCTTGATACCGACGATCGTCTTGTGGCTGAACAGCGCGCCGCCGAAGTTCAGCGGCCCGTTCCACATCCAGTGCCCGAATCCGGTCTCGGTCCCATCGGCGCGCATACGAAGGACGAGTCGCGTCTTGCCGTCATCGGTCGGACGAAGCACGAAGGCCATGGTGTTCGCGCTCCACGTCTCGGGCATCGAGGCGAGTGGCAGCGTCATCGGGTCGAGTGAGCCCGTGGCAAGCACAAAGGAACGCGGTTCCTCGGCTTGCACGACTGTGTAGGCGACCATGTCGTTGATGTCGATCTTGTCGCCCGGCTTCACGCTCTGCAGCTCAGGGACGATCCGGCGCGAGTAGTGCCCGTCGATGAAGTCCGACGAGTTGGTCGCGTTGTAGAACCAGTCCCAGCCATACCAGCCGCCCCGGTGCTGCCCCATCTGCTGGATGAGTGCGTAGACCGTCGCAGGCGGCGCGTCGATGGTGACCGCCTTAGTCGAGATCTCGCGCGTGGCCGGGATGAGATCGTCGCCAGGGAGAGCCGCTGCGCGCTCGGCCTTGGTCGCGCCCCAGCCGTCCGTGAACCAACGGGTCGCCGGCGGGACCAGCACGAGCCCGAGTACGAGAACGGTCAGTAGGGCGGCGAGCACTATCGCTGCCCACTTGATGATGGTGAGAAGAGTAGCGGCCATCGGACTTGTCCTTTCGGGGCGAAACAGGTAACCTTACGATGTACGGCTTACGACGTAAGGCTAACACCCATACAGCGTAAGGGCAACACCCTTCTTGAAAGGAATTCGCGCATGACCGCACGTCGTCCTACGCCGCTCACCAAACAGGCGATATTCGAGACTGCCCTGGGGATCCTCGATGCCGAGGGCGCCGAGAACCTGTCGATGCGGCGGCTCGCCAAGGAGCTTGGCGTCGAAGCGATGTCGCTCTACCACCACGTGCCCAACAAACAGGCGGTCTTGGCGGGAGCGGTCGAGGTAGCCCTCACATCGCAGCAAGCCACTCCTCCGGAGTCGCCGAGCGACTGGAAGGACACCGTGCTCGCTGCCGTATGCGGCTTCCGGCGCGCGCTCACCACGCACCCTGCGATCCTGCCACTGATCGTCGCCACCCCGCCGTCGTCACCGGAGGCGAACGCCATGTATATCGAAATGCCGCTGCGCTTCCTCGTCGCGCAGGGCTTCGACGACCGCGATGCGGGCCAGCTCTTCGAGGCCGTGTTCGCGCTGTCGTTCGGCCACGCCATGCTCACCACGAGCTACAAGACGATCGGCGGCGAGGACGGAGTCCCGCGCGTGGAGTTCGCCGAGGAGTCGTTCGAGCGCAGCGTGCGGGTGCTGCTCGACGGCTACGAGGCGGCGCGCGACTAACCTGTCGCGCAGCCGGCGGTCCAGCCTGGCGGATCCGACTCCATCATCGGATCCGCCAGTTGTCGCCGTGCAGGCCGAGTCGCGCGTGATGCGAGCGGCGGACCGCCTCACATCGGGCCGAAGCCACCCCTGCGTTGGAACCACGCCGAGTAGGATCGTCGACGACCTGGGCTGCCGCGAGCGCCAGGCCGCCGATGGCCGCAAGCGCGTGGGCGGTGTGAGCGCGCAAATCGAGCGCGTGTCTGGGCCGAGCTAGTACGAGTTCATTGCGAATCATCGCGGGTCTTCCCCTCAGAAGAGGTGCCCGCGACGCAGGTGAAACGTCAGGCGGCGCGGTGCACCGGAGTACGGAATAGCAGGGTCGAATGGCACCAACGGGTGCCGCGTGCAGTTGGATTCACCTGTCATCCCTCCTTCCGGTCACTGGTCGAGCCTTACGTCGAAACTGCATACTACCATGCAAATTTTGGATATCAAGCGGACGAGCTCCCGATTCAGCGGAACTCGGCCCTGCGGAACGATCACGCCGTTTCACGAGTGTTCGGAAGGCCGGCGACGGGTACTCCTCAACGTGGAAACGATTCCTACTACCGAGGAGATCGACATGGCTCCCACCAAGCGCATCTACCTATATGGCGGCGCATACGACACTCTCGCCGATGCCACCGAGGACCTGCGGCACGTCAAGGAGCTGTACGCGCAGAAGCACATCGGCCGCTACGACGCGATCGCGATCTCGAAGAGCGAGGATGGGCGCGTCAAGGTTCTGGACACCGACGCGACTGTGCGCGGGAGCGGAGCGCGTGCGGGAGCGCTAGCGGGCGGCGCCCTCATGGTGCTGTTCCCGCCATCCATCGTGCTCGGAGCCGCCGCAGGCGCGGTCGCGGGAGCCGTGGCGAACGACATGAACAAGCGGATCAGCCGCGCCGACGGGGAGAAGCTCGCCGACCTTCTCGAGCCCGGCGAGACCGGCGTGCTCATCGTCGCCGAGGACATCGACGACGCCTACGGCAGCGCGATCCTCCGCAAACCGAAGCGGCAGCAGATCATCCAGACGGATGCGGATGCCGACGTCATTGCCGAGGCGCTCCAGGCAGGCTAGAGCTCGAGCGGCTACTCGGCGGAAACCTGCCGGCTGTCGACCTTGAACGCGGGCATCCGGCGGACCAGCCAGTCAGCCAGCACGCCGATGAGGCGCCTGAACGGGCCCAGCCGGACCGGGTAGTAGTAGTCGCTCTCGAACCAGCCGTGGTCTTGGTAGTAGGAGTAGTCGAGCGTGCCCTCACGCCCGCTCTGCCGCATCGCCGTCCGCGCCATGCGGAACATCGCCAGCTCGAACAGCGACGGCACGCGCAGGGGCGGGCGCAGCAGCTGGTCGTGGAACCGCCTCGCCTGATCGGCGAGCACGCTGTCCATCTTCGCAATCGCCTCCGGCGTCATCGGCTCGAGCGTCCGGATGACGCTGCCCCTCACGACCGTGAAGCCGAGCCCACCGCCCACGAACTCGAGATACTTGCGCACGTTGCGCCCACCGTAGATGCCCTGCACCACGATCGCCGAGGAGCTCTTCCCATGAAACCGCGGTCGGTGGAACAAGAAGCCCAGGCGGTCGAGGAAGATCTTCATCACGGCCGCGACTTGGAACGAGTAGTTCGGCGCCGCGAACACCACCCCATCAGCTTCGAGCATCTTGCCGATGAGCACGTCGCGGTCGTCCTTCAGCGGACACAGCTCCTCGGCTCGGTCCATGCAGACCTTGCAGCCCCGGCAGACGCCGACGTCGTAATCGGCGATCCGGACGACCTCGGCATCGACATCCCCGTAGGCGGCGAGGTTCGCGACGAACTTCTCGGCAGCGGCTTGGGTGGCTCCGCCGCGATGCGGACTGCCCACGAGCACCAGAACACGCTTGCGACCGACGGGCTGCGCGGCGGTCGCGTCCTGGGCAGCTGCCTCCCGCAACCCGATCATGAGGACGATGGCGAAGACGGCGACCCACAGCAGGGAGGAGTAGATGTTGGTCCGCTCCACCAGGCCCAGCCAAGGGGTGGGAAGCCCGGCAGCCGCTCGGTTCACCTGGCTGCCCGCCACCATGCCACCGGCAAACACGAGCACGATGGTCGCTATCGAGTAGAGCCGGAATCCAAGACCACGCGCACCGGAACCAAAGCCGATGAACAGGAACATCAGCAGCACCAGCGTCATCGCGGACGCCACGTGAAGGGTGCCGCTGAGCGGCATCTCGCCGGCCGCCGAAAGAGCACTATCGGGACGCAGCGGAAACAACACGAGTCCCATCCAGCTCACGATCGAGTAGACGACGATCAGCGCCCCGGCGATCCGAATCGACCGCCTTCCGCCTGCCGCCATCCAGACGCCCACGCCGAACAGCAGCACGAGCACGTTGTAGGCGATCATCGGCGGGACGACGAAGCCCCGCGTGGGCGCTCCCACTGCCAGCAACTCGCTCACGGCGCGGTCGGCGTAGCGGTAGCCCTCCCAGCGCAATGCCGCGAGCACGTCCGTCAGGACGTAGATGACCGACGCGATCGCCCCGCACGCGAGAAGCGCGGTCACCAACTTTCGGCGCGAGTCCTCGGCGAGAGGGTCGGCCTGGTCGGCCTGCAGTGATCCACTCATCGTTACCTCCTACAGCCAGGGCAGCGCGACCCGCTCGGCGTACGCGTCCCACTCAGCTCCGAACGTCTCCGCGAGCGCCCGCTCCTCGGCGGGCGCGTAGCGACGCGAGGACAGGTAGATCACGATGCCGAGGACGAGCCCGAGCCACGTGTTGAGCAGGAAGCCGAGCCACGGCAGCACCAGCAGCGACACGCCCGTGTAGAGCGGGTGCTTCATCAACGCGAACGGTCCCGTAGTGATGAGCTCGCCCTTGGGCACCTTGGTGAGGATGAGCGCCACGGACCACGCCCAGACCACCACGCCCACAGCGAGCAAGCCGATCGAGACCAGCCGCAGGGCATCCGACGGGCCGCCCACCGAGAACCACTCGGGACGCAGGATGTTGAGCGGGATGCCCACCAGCAGGAACGGCAGCACCACCTTGCCGATCCGGTCGCCCGCCCCCACCAGCTCCTTGATCCCTACTCGGCCGGTCTTCGCCGATGCGGCCTCAGTCGTCGGGTTCATTGTCGATGCACTCATGGCGCTCTCCTTCCACACGTCCCTCACGCGCCGAATCCCCAAGGAAACCCCGCGTATCTTCCCCACATACCGAAGCCGAGGAAACCAAGCCCGGCCAGAGCCACCAGCACGGCGATGATGCCGAGTGTCCAGCCAGCCCAGCCTCCCCAGCGGATCGCGAAGACGGCACCGGCGAGCGCCAGCGCGCCTATGATGCCGAAGCCGAAGACCATGCAGTCGGGCACGGCCATGAGGCCGACCGGCACCTGCTGGGTGGCTCCTGAGGCGGCACGCGCCTCAAGCTTCAGGTCGCTTCAATAGAGGGCGCCGCTCGCAACATCCACGGCCACGCGCGCCTCGAGGCCGTCATCCACAGGTCGCGTATCGAGCACGCGGACCTTCAGCCCCTTCTCGCACGTCGCGGGCGCGACAAGCTCCGTCGCGCCGTCTGTCCTGACCGTGTACTCGACGGTCTGTCCCGGCCACCCAAACCTGGATGCAGGAGTTGTCGTGACGTTCATCGTGCTCTCCCTCCCTCGGCCGCTACGCCTCTTGTTTAGTTTCTCCTTTACGGCGTATACTATACGGCGTAAAGCATCGTACCCCTTTACACCGTAAAGTCAACACGAGATTTCGAGAAAGGCCGGCGACCAGAGATGACTCCGCACCCCAACCAGGAAGGCCGCGACCCCCTGACCAGGGAGAAGATAATCGAGCGCGCTCTCGAGATTCTTGACGAAGAGGGTGCCGAGAAGCTGAGCATGCGCCGGCTGGGCGAGTCTCTGGGCGTGAACGCGATGGCGCTCTACTACCACTTCCCCAACAAGGAAGCGATCTTGGATGGCGTGGCGGCTCGCATCATCGAGGAGACGGGTCCGGCCATGCCGGTCGACAGCGCCGAAGACTGGAAGACGGTCATGCTCTCGGGCCCCGCGTCGGCCGGGCGTGCGATCGCCGCGCACCCCAACGCCGGGTGGCTGTTCCTGGGGAGGGAGTACAACACCGCCGAGTCGCTGCAGATGCTCGAGGCGCCGCTCGCCATCCTGCGATCGGCCGGCTTCGAGGAGCAGGCGCTCGTAGATGCCGCACACGCGATCTTCGCCTACACGGCGGGCTGGTACATCCTCGCCTCAGGGCAGGGGGGGTCGTGGAGCGGGCCGGACCCGGAGGCGGTTGCCGCAGCGCGCGAGGCCGCACCCATCGCCGCGTCGCTCGCGTACGAGCTGCGCGACTGGAGCCAAGGCATGGAGGCCGGTCTGCTCGCGCTCATGGATGGCTTGGAAGCGCGCCGCGACCGCTAGGGAGGCTCCTAGAACTCCAGCGCCTCGAGCCGGTCGAACAGCACGCCCGTGCGCGTGAGGAA
>CAZSLI010000017.1:48910-52381 GCA_964607705.1 uncultured Eubacteriales bacterium | reverse complement strand
TTGGCGGCCGCGTTGTCGGCCTCGGGGTCGGCGGCGTCTTCGTAGCCGAGGCCCGCGTCCGCGTCGATGCGGTCGGACTGAGTCAGCTGGTCGATGGTCGGCTCGGGGATTCCCGAACCCTCGCGCACCTGGCGAGCCAGCCCGTTGAACAGCACCTCGGCGAAGTACTCCAGATCGCCCTGCGCGGGTTCGTCGAACAGCGAGCGCATCTTCGCGATCAGCTCGTCGTCGGGGACCTGCTCGAGCGACTCGTTCTTGAACTCGTAGAAGAGTTCCTGCAGCTCGAGAACCGTGGGCACGAACGTGGCCTGCGATACGTAGGGCGACCCAGCGAACGCCAGCACCAGGTCCTTCGCTACGCCACCGCCGAACTCGACCCGCTCGCTCACCGCTAGCGACTCGAGCCGGCCCACCACCAGTGCCTCGACGTCTCGCTTCGACAGCGAGAGCCCATGGCGTCCGATCACCGCGTTGCAGGCCTCGAGCTCGCGGATCGTCTCGGCGCGTTGTATCTTGTCGGCATCTTGCCCGAACGGAACTATCATTCGCCTCACCTCGCGTACTGTATATACGCCCCCTTCTCGGCGAATGCAGGACTCGACTTGAGGGCCGAAAAGTGGTAAGGTAACAGTGAAGGGCAGGCCATGTGACCTGCCCGTTCTGTTTCCACCAATCCCCTTTGCCGAGGAACCTCGCGCTAGCGCTTGTCGACCTCCACGCCGGGCGGCACGAGCTTCGTCACCGACTCGAAGTCGAAGGTCCCGGCCGGCAGCGACTCGAGGTCGACAGTCTCTATGGTGTCGACGTAGAACCGCTCCTTCTGGACGCCCTTGCCGTCGCCGTTCTTGTAGGTCACGTCCTGCGCCCACGTCTTGAGGCGGTAGTCGGACTTGCGCATGGTCACGGTCACGCGGATCTCATCGCCGATTCCAGCCTCGCCGTCCTGCGTCCACTCGACGATCCAGTACTCCTCGCCGTCGATCGTCTTGCTGCCAGTCGCCTTGGCCGTGCCGTCCGCGATCCTGGCTCGGATGTAGTCGATGGACGTCCCCACGGCCGTTTGCAGCGGGAGTTCTACGTTCGCCTCGTCGATGAGCTGGGGCTTCGCGCCGGTGCCGTGGCGCACATTGTTCGCGAAGACCATCACGTGGTCGCCGTTGCGCACGCTGAGGTTGTCGAGCGTGTCGTCGCCGTTGTTAGTGAACTCCTCGCGCGAGCGCTTGCCGGCGGGGTCCACCCACGTCTGCCACGTCTGGTCTAGGTCGAAGCGGGCGTCGTGCCCGCCCTTCTCGTTCCAGCCCGTCTCGGTATAGCGCATGACGATGTGGAGCGCCTTGCCTGCTCCCACCTGCATCAGCAGTGCGTCGGCCGCCTGCTCGCTCGCGAACGCGGCCGTCTCGGCGCGCGGCAGCAGGACGCCGAACGCGACCGCCGCGACCGCGAGTCCCGCCACGGCCACGCTCGCGAACCGCCAGACCGGTCGCCTCGAGCGGCTCCTCACCGCCGCCGAGGAACCCTCGGCGATGGCGCGCACGCGGGCGTGCTCGAGCGAAGAATCGGATGGAGCGGGCGGCATGTCCTCGGCAAGGAGCGCCGTGAGAGTCTGTTGCGGATCGTGATCAGGCATAATCCGCACCTCCTTCGAGATTGTTGGTAGGAGCGGCATCGCGCTGCATATCGCGGCGCAGGCGCTCCAAGGCTCGGTAGAAGGTCATCTTCACGGCGGCTTCCGACTTGCCCACGATGCGCCCGACATCGGCGAACGGCCGGTCCTCGGCGATTCGCAGGTAGACGACCAGCCGCTCGGCTTCTTTGAGGCGGCGTACGTACTCCCACGAGTCGGGGCGTTGCCAGGAGTCCTCCCGCGGCAGCCCGGCCGCGAGGCGCTGCTCGAGTGCTCGGCGGCGCTTGGCGTCGCGGTGATAGCTGGCGCAGAGGTTCCGAGCGACCCGGATCAGCCACGCTTCGACGTTCTCGGCGGTGACGCGTTCACCGCGGGCGAGGAAGCGTGCGAACGTCTCGGCCGTGACGTCTTCCGCTGCCTCGCTCGAACCCGTCGAGTAGGTGCTGTAGCGCATCACGGACCGCGCGTAGGCGCTCCATGCTGCTTCGAACCGGGCGTCGTTCACGGGGGCTCCTCAGGGCTGCGCCGTTGTGACCTTCACCGCGTAGACGCGCGAGCCGCCCCTAAAGTAACAGGACTGCCGAAACACTTGATGCCACTGCTGGCAGGGAACCGTGCGCTATCCTTGCGCAATGCCTTCGACACCCAACACTTCCGCCTCGCGCGTCGTGCCCCTGCTCTGCCTGACCGGCGCCGTCCTCTTCTGGGGCACGAGCTTCGTCGCGACCAAGTCCGCCCTGGGCTACTTCTCGCCGATGACCGTCATCTGGCTGCGCATGGCGATCGCCTCGCTCGTGTTCGCGCCCGCGTGGTTCTTCCTGCCGAAGCCGGACTACCGGCCCGGCGACATCAAGTGGCTCGCGCTCGTGTCGGTTCTGATGCCGTGCATCTACTACCTCGCCGAGGGCTACGCGGTGAAGTTCACGACCTCATCGGCGGCCGGCGTAATCTCCGCGATCGTGCCGCTGTTGGTCGCCGCGGGCGCGTGGCTGTTCCTCGGCGAGCGGCTCTCCACCCGGTCCGCGATCGCGATCGGGATCTCACTCGCCGGCGTGGCGGTGCTCTCCTGGGGCGGCGAAGCGCAGCCGACGGCACCCAACCCCGTCCTCGGCAACCTGCTCGAGGTCGTGGCGATGTTCGCCGCGGCGGGCTCGATGATCGCCATCAAGCACCTCTCGTCGCGCTACGGCGCCTGGTTCATCACGGGCATGCAAGCCGCGGTCGGCACCGTGTTCTTCCTGCCCGGCGCCCTAGCAGGCGACCCGGCATCGTGGGCTGCCGCGCCCACGAGCGCGTGGATCGCCGTCGCCTACCTCGGCACGTTCGTGTCCCTGGGGGCATTCGGGCTCTACAACATGGCCGTCGTCCGAATGCCGGCCAACCGGGCCGCTCTCGCCATCAACCTGGTGCCGGCCGTCGCGCTCATCTCGGGCTGGTTCCTGCTAGGCGAGTCACTCTCGCCCGTGCAGCTCGCCGCGTGTGCCGCGATCGTGGGAGCGGTCGTGTTCGCCGAAACGGGGCCGGCTACGCGCAGCGAGGTCGCCGAGGCGCCCGCTGCCGTCACGGAAGTCGCACTCGACGCCGAGTAGCGCGCGGTCCGATCGGAATCCCGCTGCCGTCGGGCCGCGCCCAATCCGCGAAGCACCCGCCTACCCCACCGAGCCGCTCCCGACACCCGGGATCACCCGGCCGGTGCGCTCGGCATAGTCGCGATACTCGTCGCCGAACTGTGCGAGCATGACGCGCTCCTCCCGCCGCACTCGATGCCGGTACATCCACGCGAACGTGAGGAGCGGCGGAAACCCGGCCAGCCAGTTCGACATCAGCAGCAACAGGCCCACGTTGTA
>CAZSLI010000017.1:0-48810 GCA_964607705.1 uncultured Eubacteriales bacterium | reverse complement strand
CCTGACATCGCCCCTCCTACGCCGAGTAGCGGATCACCATGCTCAGTAGCACGACATCAGGGCCCACATTGCGGTACGAGTGCGGCACGTCGGCCCTGAACCGGATCGCGTCGCCCGCCTCCAGCGTCTCCTCCACGTCACCTGTCCGCACGAGCAGGCGCCCCTGGGTCAACGTGATGAACTCCTCGGTGCCCACGGTGTGCCCGTCAGCGACGAGATAACCCTGCGGGTCGATCTCAAGCATGTACACCTCAAAACCGCGCTGCGGGTCGAACGCGAACACCGGCCTGTTCCTCACGCGGCCTTCGTCATCCTCGAGTGGCGCCACATCTGAGTAGCGGATGACCTCACCCTCGACCGGCGCCTTGCTCACGAGCGCCGTGAACGACACCTTGAGGCCGTCGGCGATGCGCCAGATGGTCGAGATGGTGGGGCTCGTCTCCCCGCGCTCGATCTGGCCAAGCGTGCTCTTACTCACGCCGCTCAGCGTCGACACCGCATCCAGACTCAGGCCCTTCTCGGACCTGAGCCGTTTGAGATTCGCGCCCACCAGCTTGTTGAGTTCGTCCACTCGTTCCTCCGCCTTGTGCGTTATACCGCACATGTGTTTTATTGTACTGCACACGGTCGGCGCCAGTCAGGAGCGCGGAATGCCCAACACGCTCGCGTTCGTTTCATACGTGCTTCTCACTACGTTCACGCCCGGCCCAAACAACATCATGGCGATGTCGAACGCCAGCCGAGTCGGCTTCCGCCGAGGTCTGCGCTTCAACGCCGGCGTCTTCGTCGGCTTCTTGGTGATCGCCGTTCTCGCGCTCGTCTTCTCGCTCACCCTGTATCGAGTGATGCCGAACGTCAAGGTGTACATGACGTTCGTCGGCGCCGCCTACATCCTGTGGCTCGCATGGAAGACGTTGCGCTCGTCCGCGCATGCTGCCGAGGACGGCGCCGGCCTGGGCTTCACCACTGGCGCCCTGCTCCAGCTCGTGAACCCGAAGGTCATCTTGTACTCGATCACGATCATGGCGACGTTCGTCGCGCCCTACTACCGCACGTGGCCGACGACCCTCGGTTTCGCGGTCCTCATCGCTACGATGGGGTTCATCGCCACGACCGTCTGGGCGCTGTTCGGCTCTGCGTTCCAGCGCGTGCTTGCCCGCCATCACACCGTGATCAGTGCCGTGATGGCGGCGCTGCTCGTGTACTGCGCTGCATCGCTGTTCTTCGAGTGACGAACGCTCGTCGCGTTCATGCGCATCGCGATAAATGACACCGCGTCAGTTATCCTGCTAGACTGTCCGCATGACTCCGCGGCCGAGAGCTGATCGCACTGCCAAGCGCGCCGAATTCGCAGCCGCGGCCCGGCGCGTGTTCGCCGACCGAGGCGTCGCCGACACCACCGTCTCGGACATCGTCAAGGCGGCAGGCGTCGCGCAGGGCACGTTCTACCTCTACTTCGATTCGAAGGACGACATCGTCCTCGAGGTAGTCCGGCTGATGGTCGAGGCGCTGGGCACGGAGATCGAATCGAACGTGGCGCCGACCGGTGCGTCCGCAGTCGAGCGGCTTCTCAAGTTGCGTGACGCTCTGCGCGGCTTCGAGCACGATCCCGTCGCCACAGAGCTCGCCGGCTTCCTGCACCGTCCCGAGAACCTGCAGTTGCACGACCGGCTCACCGAGCGGCTGGCAGAGCGACTCGTCGTCATCGTGGAGGACATCGTGGCCCAAGGCGTCCTGGAACGGACCTTCAACGTGCGCGACACCCACACCGCTGCCTGGTTCGTCCTCGGCGGGCTGCAGAGCATCGAACGGGCACACACTCCTGCGGCCGAGATGTCCGAGGCGATCTCGGAGGTCACGGAGCTCGCGTTGCGCGCGCTCGGCTACACGGGGGAGCCCGAATGAGCGTAGACACCGTCATAGCCACCCGCGCACTCACCAAGCGCTATGCCGAGGTCACCGCGGTCGACGCGCTCGAGCTCGACGTGCGGCGCGGCGAGATCTACGGGTTCCTCGGCAGGAACGGGGCCGGCAAGACCACCACCATCCGCATGCTGCTGGGACTCATCCGGCCAAGTGGCGGCGAAGTCCGAGTGCTCGGGCAGTCGGTGCGCGAGGGCGACCAGCGGTGGCTCGCGCGCGTGGGTTTCCTGGTCGAGAGCGCTTCGGCCTACCCGAACCTCACCGTGCGCGAGAACCTCGACATCCAGAGGCGGCTGACGGGGGCCCCGAAGGTGGCCGTGGCGACGGCGATCGAGCGGCTCGGCTTGGGCGCTTACGCGGACCGTGTAAGCGGCAAGCTGTCGCTGGGCAACAAGCAGCGACTGTCGCTCGCGCGTGCGCTCCTCCACGCCCCCGAGGTGCTCGTGCTCGACGAGCCGGCGAACGGTCTCGACCCCGCGGGCATCGTCGAAGTGCGATCCCTCCTTCGCTCGCTTGCCGAAGAGTCGGGCGTCACCATCTTCATGTCCAGCCACATCCTCGCTGAGGTCGCACACCTCGCGGATCGTATCGGCATCATCCACGAAGGCCGCCTGATCGAGGAGCGCTCGCGGGAGGAGCTCGCCGCGCGCGCCCGCGACTACGTGGGCGAGGCGTTCACCGCCGAGGAGCGCGAGCAGGCGCTGCTGACGGCCGACCTGGAGCGCTACTTCCTGTGGCGCACGGGCGACACGTCCGAAGGGGGCGGTCAGTGATGTTCGCCCAGGTGCTCGTAACCGAATTTCTCAAGTTGCGGCGATCGAAGGTTCCGTGGGGGACGCTCGCCGCGCTCATGGCCGGCGTGCTGGGACTCGGGCTACTCACGTGGATCGTCAAGGAGCCCACGCGCGCCGCGGAACTCGGCCTCCTCGGCGCGAAGGCGGATGTCTCGGGTCTCGCCGCAACATGGCCGTCGTTCGCCGGCTTTCTCACACAGATAGTGGGCACGGCCGGTCTGCTGATACTCGCATTCATCGTGGCGTACGTGTTCGGGCGCGAGTACGAGCAGCAGACGGCCAAGAACCTGTTCGCCCTGCCTGTCGGCCGGCACTGGTTCGCAGTGGCCAAGCTCATCGTCGCGGCGCTGTGGTGGTTCGCCGCAGTGATCGCGATGCTCGCGTGGGCTGTCGCTGTAGGGGTGGCGCTGGGACTTCCGGGGCTGTCGGCCTCCGTCATCATCGGCATGTTCACCGACACGCTGCTGGCTGCCGGAATCGCGTACCTTCTGGTACCGCCTGTTGCGTGGGTGACCGTGTGGAGTCGGGGTTCGATGGCGCCGATCGCCTTCGCGATCGCGATGCTGCTCACTGGCAACTTGATCGGAACGACCGGCTGGGCCGTCTGGTATCCCTGGTCGATCGTGCCGATTCTCGTGGGATCGGTTGGCGGGAAAGTCGAGACGCTCCCGGTGGGCAGCTACGCAGTCGTCGCGCTTACCTTCGCGGTCGGCCTAGCGGGCACGATCGTGCAGCAGCAGCGCCAAGACCTCGCGCAGTAGCCCGCCTCACCTGGCAAGAGATGCGATGTAGCCGACGTACACGGCGATGAGCGCCACGCCCTCCCAGCGGGACAGCCGCCACCCCCGCGACATCATGCCCGCGACCAGGACGGGTGCCGCCAGCAGCACGCCCAGGTCGAACACGCGCACTCCCTCGGCGGTGAAGGGGGCGACGAGCGCCACGGTGCCGAGTACGCCTAGGATGTTGAAGATGTTCGAGCCGATTACGTTGCCGAACGCGACATCGGGCTCTTCCCGGCGCGCGGCCGAGACGGAGGTCGCCAGTTCGGGCAGGCTCGTGCCGACCGCTATCACGGAGAGCGCCACCACGGCGGGGCTCACTTCGAAGGCCGTCGCCAACCCCACCGCTCCGGTCGTGAGCAGACCCGCGCCGACCAGCAGCGCCGCCAATCCACCGGCTAGGTAGAGCGCTTCGAGCCCGCGTGATCGCAGCTGGGCTACTTCACCGCCGTACTCCTCGGCGGCGAGATCGCGCACCTCGCGCTTCGCGTTGATGTACGCACCGACCGTGTAGGCCACCGCGCAGACGAGCAAGATCGCTCCGTCGATCCGGCCCAGCGCGCCGTCTTGCAGCAGCACGACGAGCAGGACCGTGGTGGCGATGAGCAGCGGCATCTCCCTGCGGATGAGCTGCGACCTCACCAGAAGCGGGCGCGCGATCGCCGAGGCGCCCAGCACGAGGCAGAGGTTGGCGATGTTCGAGCCGACCACGTTGCCGAGCGCGATGCCGCCGTCGCCGGCCAGCGCCGATCGCATGCTGATGAAGAGCTCGGGGCTTCCCGTGGCCATAGCGACGATCGTCAAGCCGATGAGCAGCGGCGTCAGCCCCAGCCGGAGGGCAAGCGAGGCGGCGCCATGGACGAGACGGTCGGCGCCCAGGGTCAGCAGGACAAGCCCTATCGCGATCTGCAAGACAGAGATACCCATGAGCCGAGTATCCCGCAAATGCCCTGCGGCGGTGCGAGGGCTCTCGGTGGGTACGAACTTGACCTCTCGTACCTGCGTCGAAGGAGACGACGATGGCTGGATTCGCGAAGTACCCGGTGGGAGCGGTTCTGCGCGCCGAGAAACTCGACCGCGCGAAGGAGTTCTACACGGATGTGATGGGCTACACCGTCGACGAGCAGTCGGTCCCCGGCGGGCTCCTGCTCAAGGCCGGCGAAGGTTCGATGCTGATGGTCTACGAGCGCCCCGGTATGCCCGCTCCTGAGAACACCACGCTTGGCATCCCGCTTCCCGACGCTGACTTCGACGGCTGCGTCGAGTATCTGCGCAGCAAGGGCGTCAAGCTCGAGGACTACGATATCCCCGAGATCGGCCTCAAGACCGAGAACGGCGTCGCCACGATGGACGGCACCAAGAGCGCTTGGTTCAAGGACAGCGAAGGCAACATCCTCAACATCGCGACCATGTAGCAGCACCGACCGCGAGCCGGGTGTGGCCGCCTGCTCGGCGGCCGCGCCCGGCTTGCGATCATCGCCCGTGATGGACGGCCCAGGAGATGCAGCGCGACCGATCGCGCGCTAGCGCACCTGTGCCGGCTGCAATTCGGCTGCGACGTCGAACGCCTTGATGTCCCACGAGTCCGTGAGCGACTTCAACTGCGTGATCTGCTGTTGGAACACGTCGCTGCCGCGCCATTGATCGATGGTCTGCCGATCCGGCCACTCGCCGAAGCTCACGAAGTGACTCCGGTCCTCGCTGTCGCGCAACAGGTGTGCGGGCATCTGCGTCGTGAGGTCTTGGGTCGTGCTCCTCGCGAACTGCTGCCACATCTCAACGAACCGATCCTCCTGGCCCGGCTTCACATGCCAGTCACCCGATGTGTACATGCTCATGACGGTCCTCCCTTGTTCGGATTCCCGCCCTACTTACCCACGGCGCGCGCCGACCATCACGCCGCCGGTTGGCGGCATGGCAGGGCCGACCCGGCGACGAACACTCCCGTGAGGCCGGGGTCGCCAGAAAGCGACGATCGCCTTACGCGGCGTCCTTTGCGAGAAGCTCGGCCAAGTGGCGCACCATCTCGGCGTGCTCGTGGGGCGGCTGCCACCCATTGAAGCCGGACTTCGGTCGAAGACCGATGACGAGGCCCGCGATGATCGATGGGTCTACGGGACGAAGCTCCCCGCGTGCAACTCCTCGCTCCACTACCTGCAGAATATGCCGGTATCCTCGTTCATGAGCCTGACAAAGCAGCTCGTACGTAGTCGAGTTCTCTCCCACTTCCCGCCAGAACTGAGCGGAGCCGCGGGCTCGTTCCTCGTCTATCACATCGATGTACGCCGCCAAGGCATCGGCGGCGCTGGCGGCATTTGCGGAAGCGGTCTGGGCCGCTTCGGTCCCAGCTCGCAAGTAGCGCTCGAAGATCAGCGCGATGAGCTCCTCTTTGCTCGGCGCGAGCTTGTAGATCGTGCTACGAGAGCACTTGAGAGTCGACGCGAGCGCGCCGACGCGCAGCGACTCGAACCCATCGCGAAGGACGTGCGCCTCCACTTGGTCGAAAAGGTCTGTTCTGCGAGTGAGGTTCGGACGGGCAGGCAAGTCAGCTCTCCCTGGGACGTGGGTCGTTCAGTGTAAGGAGAGCAAGTACCGTTCCTTCTTCTGGAAGAAGAGACAGAATGCTATGCCGTTCTGCATCTGGGACTCCAACTTCGACCGGGGGATCCCAGCGCTCAGATGCGCGCCGACACCAACGCGACCTGTGCGAGCGACACCCCGACCTTGGCGGCCACCAGCACGCCGAGCGCGATCAGCATCGAGAGGTCGGTACTGAGCGGCGCCGGACGGAAGCCGGTGGCGAAGGCGGCGGCGAGCGCGAGTATGCAGACGCCGAGAACGATCCCGGCGAGCATCGCCGGCGAGGTCCAGCTGCCACCGGCGCGCTCGAGTGTCTTTCCGATGCCGATCGTCGAACAGGCGATGAAGCCGATCGTGAACAGTCCGTAGAATGCCATCTTCATGGGTCTCTCCTCCTCAGGAGTCTGGGTGACCGGGGTTCCTCGGCGAGGGCTACTTGACGGGCCACATCAGGTACTCGGTGAACACGAGGATGCCGAGTACCAGCACGAACTTGAGGGCGAACGCCCACGGCATGCTCCAGATCCACAAGGCGATCATCCACGGCAGGCAGAGCAGCCAGATGACGAGCTGCACGAGGATCGGCAGTGAGCGGATCCAAGCGTAGAGCTCAGAGAGCTTCGAGGGATCGGTGAACAGGTAGTAGGCCATGGCGGCGCTCGCCAGCGTCGCGAGGCCGAACACGGTCACAGAAAAGATCTTCTCGCCGAACGTCTGCGTGGCCCAGCCGCCGGTCTTGGCTGCCGTGTCGGCCCCATTGGCGGCGGTCGCGGTGGCGTTCTCGGCGGCGGCGGTGGTCGTGGCCTCGATGGTCGATGTGGTGCTCATGGTGGTTTCTCCTTCACTGTCGTGGAAACTGTATTTCGTTGGAGTTTCCGTAGGTCCTGATAAAGGGCCGCCCGCCGCTTCGCGGCTCGCGACCCGCGGTTCCAGCTCTATCCGATGAAGCGGAGTATCCGCTCGATCAACTCGTCGTCCCGGTTGTAGGCAGGCGTCGCGTTCACGATGACCAGGTACTCAAGCACCATGGCGGCGACCATCTTCTCCACGAGCGCAGCGTCGCCCTCGGGGAACTCCCCACTTGCCATTCCTTCGGCAACCCACTCGCGCATGAGGTCGCCGTGCGCCTTCCTGAACGCATCGGCGGCGACCTCGTACTCCTGCGTCCACTCTTCCTCGGTCGTCTCCTCGATGTGCGAACGTCCCGAGGCGACCACGAATCTCGTCAACGCCTCCACCTTCTCCCGGTTGCTCGGCAGCCCGGCGAGCGCGGCCTTCATCCGCAGCTGTTCCTGCTTCGCCTGCCGCGCCACGATGTACTCGTAGATCTCGCGCTTGCCGTCGAAGTGAACGTAGATCGTCTTCTTGCTGATGTGCAGCTCGCGGGCGACATCGTCGAGTGTCGCGCGCACGTATCCCACGCTCGCGGCGTGCCGCTCGAACGTCTCGGCGATCTGTTCCTTCTGGCCCACGTGCACGTCCTTGGTCGATGGCGGTGGAAACTGGTTCTCAGTGCAGTTTCCTACCCGGAAACCGAAATGTCAAACAGTTTCCCCGAGAAATCTTGCTGTTGCTCGAAAGAGGGGTCTCAGAAGTCCAGTTGGGGATGATCCGGTGCCTCTGCCCTAAGCGACGACGGCTCCACGACTATCACGGCGGCATCGTCGCGAAGTACGCCCTCGCTGAAATCGATCACCTCAGCCAGGAGCGCGTCGGCGAGTCGCGAGGTGTCGTCCTCCGCATGGCGCGCCACAAGTTCGCGCAGACCCGACAGCTCCAAGAACCCGCCGTGCTGGCCATGCCGCGCCTCGGTGACACCGTCCGTGTACAAGATGAGCTTGGAGCCCGGCTCGAGCGAGTGGTGGCACTCACTGAAGTCCACCTCGTCAACCGCACCCAGCACCGGATCTCCCGTGGCGAGCTCCTCGATCGAGCGGTCGGGAGCCAGCACCAGAACCGGTGGATGACCGGCGGAGACGTATTTGAGTGCCCCCGTCTTCGTATCGAGCATCCCGAAGAACATGGTCACGAACGAGTCGTCGTCCGTGAAGCGCAGCGCCACTCGGTTGGTCTTGGCGGCCACGTTCGGGCCGCTCAGCCCGTCGAGAGCGTGAGCCCGGACCGTGTTGCGGATCATCGATGTGACGACGGCCGCATCGATGCCCTTGCCGGCGACGTCGCCGATGGCGATGCCCACGCAGTTCCCGTGCAGATGGAACAGGTCGATGAAGTCGCCGCCAACGCGCCCGCTCTCGTACGTGGCCGTCTCATAAGCCGCCGAGAATGCGATGCCCGGGACGTGAGTCGGCAAGACGATGAGCGTCTCCTGGAGCGTGTGCGCAATGGCCCGCTCGGACTCGTACAGGCGCGCGTTCTCCAGCGCGAGCGACACCGACCGGCCCAACCCGGCAGCGAACACCTGCTCCTCGGCAGTGAGTGTCCTCGGAGCGTCGAACGTGATGGCTAGGAAGCCGATCACCTCGCCGCGGGCCGGGAAGGGAATGCCGAGCACCGTATGCGGGCGGCTGTCGCCGAGCATCTCCGTGAACGCCGCGAATCGGAAGTCCTGCTCGGGATCATCGAGTACGAAAGGTTCGCGCGCGGCGCGTAGCAGGCTGTCGAATGGCGCCTCGTCACGATGGACGCGTCTCGTCTCGCGAGGATTCTTGAAGTCGTGGTCCCTCCGAACGAGCCACTCGTCGTGATCCAGTCGGAAGACGATGGCGCCGCTCGAGTCCAACGTGGCAGCGGTCGAACGCGCTGCGTGGATAAGCACTTCGTCGGAACTGAGCGAGGAGTGCACCGCGACATCGAGGTCCGCCAGGGCCAAGGAAAGCCGGGCCCGCTCGTGCTCGCGCTCAAGGAGCGTCGCACCCGCCAGGGCTATGGCGGCCTGGGACGCGATGCCTTCAACGAGGTCGATCTCGGCGGCCGTGAAATTGTGCCGATGACCGCGCTCGTCAACGGTGATGTGCGCAATCACTTCGCCGTGATAGAGGAGCGGGACGAAGAGCGCTACTCGGCAATGGTTCAACTCCGCAAGGCGCCGATCCTCAGCAGACACGTCGGCCTGGTCGAAGTCCAAGATCGCGGTGCGCGCTTCTCGAATGGCACGGGCGGACCTCTCGGTCAGCCGCGAGAACGGGACCGCGGGAACTGAGGGTGCCACGACGCCACTTGTCGCGATCTTGACGATCAGTTCCTCGGCGTGTGTATCGACCAGGTTGACGAACGCCCGCTCGATGCCGGTCGCCTCCAACACGAGCTGCGCGAGCCGCGAGAGTACGTCGTCAACGCTGTCGGCCCTCGCTAGTTCCGCAGATGTCTGGAGCAACAGCTGAGTGCGATTGAGCTCGCGCGTTGCCTGGCTGTGAGCCGTTCGCTCGCGGTCAAAGAGCGCTGCGTTGTTGAGCGCTGCGGCGACCTCGGAGGCGATCGACTCCAGGAAGGGCTGGTTGAAGATGTCCGTCGTCTGGGGCTGCGGCCAAACGAGAGACAGCACGCCGACCTCGATGCCACCGGCGACAAGCGGCAATGAAGCCGCCGACCTCACGCCGAGTTGCTTGTTGAAGTTCCTGGCCGCCTCGCTCAGCGAATCATCCGACAAAGAGTCCAGGACGAAGGCCGGCTGGTTGGCCCGGAACACCTCGGCGCTCTTTCGGGAGCCGTCGATGGCTATCGGGCCGAAGTACTCGGCCAGCTGCTGCTCGGTAAAACCGTGAGATGCGACCAGGGAGAGCTCTCGCCCGCTCTCGTCGACCATATAGAGCACGACTTGGGCGTCCAGTCGCTCGCCGAGGAGGCTCGTGCAACGCTGGGCGACCACTTGGGTTTCGAGCGAAGAGGCAGCGAAGTCGGCAAGATCCTTGAGCAAGGTCAGCCGCTGGTTGCGGCCGGCCTCGAGCATGCGCGCCTCGTGCGCGATCCGCTTGCTCTCGGTGATGTCCTGGACGATCCCCGCCATCCGCGAGGCACCGCCGTCCGGGACATGTTGTCCAGCCGCATGGATCCATCGGATCTCGCCGTCGCAGCGCCTGATCCGACACTCGAAATCCCACTTCTCATGAGCATCGATCGCGTGCCTGAAGGCGGCGTCGACGCGGTCGCGGTCCTCTGGGACGACGTGGGAGATGAAAGACTCGTACGTCCATTCGGGAAGCAGTTCGTCGTAGCCGAAGATCCGGTCGTGTTCGAGGGAGCGGAACGCGGTGTGGCCTACGAGATCGAGATCCCATACGCCCACGTGAGCGGCCTCGAGCGCGTAGGAGAGACCGATGCCGAACTGGGCGGTTTCATCTTCGGGACGCGCGGCCTCAGACTCGCGGTCAGACTTCGACCCGAGGTCTTCGGGGGACCCTGGGATAGCACGGCGCGGATCAGTCATGCGACCCCCTTAACGAGACCCTTAATGTACTACTAAGCCACCCTCCCGCGAAGACATGGCGGGCGCCACAGGTGGCTCCGGCGAACCATGTGTGGCGCCCGCCCCAGACACCAGGTGCCCCCAACCCGGATGTACTTCCCGAGGAATTGCATGAATCGAGCCGTGAAAGTGGAAGAATAGCCCCATCGCGGCACCGCTTCGAGCCCTTGCCGCCGTCGTCAGGAGGCATGCATGAGAGAGCTTCTGCGCGTCAACATGACCGACTTGTCGGCCAGCCTTGAGCCCGTTCCTGACCGCTGGAACAAGTACGGCGGCCGGGCGCTCACGGATGCCATCATCTACAGCGAGGTCCCCGCTTCGGCCGATCCGCTCGGTCCTGCAGCCAAGCTGGTCTTCGCTCCGGGGACGCTCGGCGGCACGACCGCCCCCAACGGCGGACGCCTGTCCGTTGGCGCGAAGAGCCCGCTGACCGGGGGCATCAAGGAATCGAACTCCGGCGGACAGGCCGCGCACGCCCTCGGCCGGATCGGTGTGGCGGCCATCGTCGTCGAAGGTGTGCCCGAGGACTCGAACGCACGGTACCTGCTCGAGATCGAGGCCGACCGGACGGCGAAGCTCGTCCGCGTGGACGGGTGGGCCGGCCTCGGCAACTACGAGGTCTACGACGAGATCGCCAAGACCCGTCCTGAGAACGACAAGTTCGCCACCATCACCATAGGGCCGGCCGGCGAGGCCGGAGCGCGTGCCTCGGGCATCGCAGTGTCCGACCCGAAGGGCTACCCGAACCGCTTCGCCGGTCGCGGCGGACTCGGCGCGGTCATGGGCAGCAAGGGGCTCAAGGGCATCGTCGTCTCCTCGGCAGGCGCCAAGTCGCTCGAGCATGCCGACAAGGACGCGTTCACCGCGGCCTCTCGCAAGTTCACCGCAGCGATGAAGGAGCACGCGGTCTCCGGTACCGGCCTTCCGATGTACGGCACGAACGTGCTCACCAACATCCTCAATGAGGCCGGCGGACTGCCCACGCGCAACTTCTCGGCGGGCACGTTCGAGTTCGCGGACGCGATCGGCGGCGAGACGCAGCGCGCGATGATCGTCGAGCGCAGCGGCGGCGAGGGCAAGAACGACAGCCATGGCTGCCACTCGGGCTGCGTCATCCAGTGCTCGCGCTACTGGGTGGACAAGGACGGCCACTACAAGACCAAGGGTCCGGAGTACGAGACCGCCTGGTCGTTCGGAGCTGACTGCGGCATCGGGGACCTCGACGCGATCGCGGAACTCGACCGCGCATGCGGCGACCTCGGGCTCGACACCATCGAGATGGGCGCGACGATGGGCGTGTACATGGCGTCCGGCGCGCTCGAGTTCGGCGACGCCGAGGGCGCGCTCAAGGCGCTCAAGGCCGGCGCTGACGGCGGAGAACTGCGCGTCCTATGGGACGGCGCCGAGGCGACCGGCATCAAGTACGGGGTGAAGAACATCCCGGTCGTGAAGCACCAAGCCCTCCCCGCATACGACCCCCGTCCGATCCAGGGCATCGGCGTTACCTATGCGACCACGCCGATGGGCGCGGACCACACCGCCGGCTACACCATCACCTCGAACATCCTCGCTGTGGGCGGCACCGTCGACCCACTGAAGACCGAGGGTCAGGCGGTGCTGTCCAAGAACCTGCAGATCGCCACGGCAATGCTCGATTCGCTCGGCCTGTGCATCTTCGTCGCGTTCCCGGTACTCGATATCCCCGAGGCACTCGTAGCCATCCACGAGATGGTCGAGGCGCACACGGGCGAGAAGTGGGACACTGCGGACCTCATGCAGCTCGGCCGCGAGGTGCTCACTATGGAGCGCATGTACAACAAGCAGGCCGGCTTCACGGCTGCCGATGACCGCCTGCCGGAGTTCTTCTACGACGAGCCGCTGCCTCCGCACGACGCGGTGTTCTCGGTCTCCGATGACGAGCTCGATGCAGTGTTCGACTTCGTCGACGACACCGCTCGCGAGATGGGCCTGCAGTAAGAGGTTGATCCAAGTGCGCCCGCGCCGCGGCACCAGCTCGCGGCGCGGGCGCGTCTCATTCGGGCACGAGGGTCGCTAGGACCAAGGTCATGACTGTTGACGTTGCACTATTCGCGTATCTCTCCAGCTACCAGCCTGACGGGCAAGGCGGTCGGCATCCGCGCGCCATGGAACTGCCGGACGGCACGAAGGTGGGCGACGTCATCGCCATTCTGCGACTTCCGGACGAGCCGCGCGTCGTCTTCGTCAACGGCCGGCATGCCGCCGATGACCAGGAACTGCACGGCGGCGACCGACTCGCGATCTTCCCTCCTGTCGCAGGAGGCTAGATGTCCCCCACCGGCGACTGCCCCTGCGGCGACCCCATCGAGACCACCGACGATCCGGCGCTGCGCGCACGGCTACGCGACAGCCACGTCGCCGTTCTCGGCTGCGGGGGCCTGGGCAGCAACGCGGCCAACATGCTCGTGCGCTCGGGTGTCGGCACGCTCACGCTCGTGGACTTCGATGTCGTCGACGAGAGCAACCTCAACCGCCAGTTGTTCTTCCGCGACCAGCTCGGCCGGCCGAAGACCGAAGCACTCGCGGAGACCCTGCGGCGCATCGATCCCGAGGTGAATCTGCGCCTGCGCTCCGAATGCATCACGGAAGCGAATCTTGTCGGGCTCGTCGAAGACGCAGACGTCGTGCTCGAGGCGGTCGACCACGCAGAGACCAAGGCGCTCATCGCGAACGTCATCATGTGCGATCTGCCTGGCATGCCGGTGGTCTCGGCTTCCGGCCTCGCGGGATTCCGCTCGGCGAACGACATCGTGACCGAGCGGGTGGGCGACGACTTCTACCTCGTCGGCGACCTCCACAGCGACGTGCGGCAGGGCCTACCGCTGCTGGCGTCACGCGTGATGACGGCCGCGGCGCATGAGGCGCATGCAGCGATCAGGATCATCCTCGGCCATCCGGAGCCGTAGCCGGCAACCGCTCTAGGCGCAGTCGTCCTTGCCCGCCGAGTAGAGGCCGAGAAACACCCTGTGTGGGCCCGGCGTGTCGTTGGGGACGAACGCGACCCGGTCTCCCGGATGCACCTGGATGCCAAGCCCGTGGACCGTGTGGTTCACGAAGGCGCCCTCGACGCGGTCCATCGGCAGCTCGAGTTCCTCGGCAAGCTGCCGCGCGGTGAGGCCGCCGGCCGGCACTTTCATCGTCAGCTCGTACGGAAGCCCGCGCTCCGTCCGCGAAGGACGAAGGCTGCCGAGGACCCGCACGGTGACTTCAGGCTGAGACATGTAAGCATCGTACCTCTCGGACGCATTTACCAGCACAAACATCCCACCACTCAGAGGCGTTGCAAGCGACGCTGACGTGGGAATGCTCGGCGGGTGACCCGCGTTGGCGGACTCGGAACTCGAGCGGCGCGGTGCCCCTATTCACCGCGACCGTAAAGGCCGGGGTCGTCCCATTCGCCCTGGGCGGCCCCTGGCCATCCCTCTACCCGTAGCGGACGCAGCGCATCGACAGCGATCCCATCTCCATGCCCTCGTAGGGGAACGTGGGGACCTCGCCGTCCCGTGACGCACCCGCCGCAGAGAGCAGCGGCAGGTAGTGGTCGGGCGTGGGGACCGAGCGGTGCGCTGCGATGCCCATCGAACGGTAGTCGGCCAGAGCGTCATGGTCACCGGCCAGCAGCGCGTCGCGAACCCACGTGTCGAACTCGACCGCCCAATCGTAGCCGCCCGACGGGTCGTCCCAGTCGATCGCCCGCAGGTTGTGCACGACATTGCCGCTGCCGAGGACGAGTACGCCGCGATCGCGCAGCGGCGCAAGCTTCCTTCCGAGCTCCAAGTGCACCGGCCCTGGCGCCGCCATGTCGACGGACAACTCGACGACGGGCACATCGGCGTCGGGATACATGTGACGAAGCAGCGTCCAGGACGCGTGGTCGAGTCCCCACTCGGCGTCTCGGGCGGCGCCCAGGAGCTCGGCCACCGCTTCGGCTACCTCGAGAGAGCCGGGTGCGGGGTACTGCACCTCGAACAGCGGAGGCGGAAAGCCATAGAAGTCATGGATGGTGCGCGGGTGAGGCGCACAGAGGACTCGCGTCTCACGCTCGGTGAGCCAGTGGGCCGAGATCACAAGAACGGCGGATGGCCGCGGCATGTCCTCGGCAAGCGTCTTGAGCGCGTGGGTGAACGCGTTGTCCGCCAAGGCATTCATCGGGTTGCCGTGGCCGAGGAACAACGCGGGCATCGCCGGACCGTCGAGCTGATCGAGTGACGCTGGCGTCACGCCCGCGCAGGCAGCCCCTTCGGCGGATGTCTCGTCGCGGCGCGGCGCGAAATCAGGAGTGGGGTGTGTGATGGCGGGCCTCCGGTCACGAGTGGGCTGCCAAGTTGATACCCGTCCGCACGCCAGCGCCTGAATCGCCGAAGCGGAGTTTGGGGGTATCAAAGATGGTGTGTGCTTCCGGCAGAAGCGCTCGAATGGGCAAGGCATGAGATACTGGTCTTCCAGCGCGAACCCGTGAGGGCTGCTCCCGTCGGTGAACACCGACCTGCTTGCTGCATCTATCGTCTTCGCCACGGCCGTATGGCCGTCCGCTACCGGCCCGTAGGAGTCACCGATGTCCGAGAAGTTGTCATTCGCACAAGAAGAGGTCTACTCGACTGTCAGCGAGTGGCCTGACGTGCGCACAAAACTGGCTTTCGGGCACCGAGGCTTCGTTCGCGGCGGAAAGATGTTCGGCTTCTGCGCCGACGACGGGCTGGCCGTGCGCGTGTGGCCGGGCGTCGACCCCGAGCCCATCTACGCCATCGATGGCGTGCACCCCTTTGCGCCGAGCGGCATGGACATGCGCAGCTGGGCCATCTTCCCCCTCCGCAACGACGATGAGATCGAGACTGCGCTGTCGGCGGTTCGCGACGCGTACGAGCGTTCGCCGTTGCAGAGAGGCTAGCGCCCGTTCAAGCTCAGCGCTCCGTTCAAGCTCAGCGCTCCGCTTTGGGGATACTCCCTCTCGTCAACCACGAAGGGAGTACCCAATGTCCAACACCCTGATCTGGGCCGACATCCCCGTTCTCGACATGGCGCGCGCCAAGAAGTTCTACGGCGAGCTGCTTCAGGTTGAGATGCAAGGCATGCCCGGCCTGGAGGACTTCGTCGCGGTGCCTGCAGGCGATGGCGAAGGAAGCATCAGCTTCGATCTCGCGAAGAACGACAACTTCCAGCCCAGTTCCTCGGGCGTCCGCATCTACCTCGATCCCAAGGGCGACATGCAAGGCATGCTGCGGCGTGCTGAGGCGGCAGGCGGCAAGGTGGTGCAGCCTCCCAATGACATGGGCCCTGTCGTGGGCGTGATCGCCTTCATCCTCGATACCGAGGGAAACACCATCGGACTTCGCGCCCCGAGCGCGGGCTAGCTACCCGCCCCGAGCATAGGGCGGCCCCGACGCTCGGAGGCATCGGGGCCGCGCTGCTCGCTTGTGTCGAGCAACTACCTGGCAACTCCGGCCATCCGGTGTTCTGACGCCGTCCGCTTCTCGAACGAGAAGGCGTCTATCGCCACGTACACCGCGGACAGTCCGACGATTATGTACACGATGCGCGATGCCAATGCGTCTTGGCCGCCGAACAGCGTCGCCACCAAGTCGAACTGGAACAGCCCCACAAGGGCCCAGTTGAGTCCGCCGATCACCAGGATTCCCAGCGCGATCCAGTCCAGCGCGTTCAAGCCCCTTCTCACCGGGCTCGCCTCCTCTCGCTCGGCCTCGGACCGGACCTTCTCCGGCCTCGCGGCTACTTACCCGCCGCTTCTCGAAAGCGAACGGCCTTCGCGGCAACTGAGCGATGTTCTCGATGCGGCGGTAGACTGAGGCCATGCCGCTACTCGACTTGCGCAAGCAGCACAGCGCCCTCTACAAGCCGGGCTCCAAGATGCCGTCGGTGATCGACGTGCCTTCGCTGCGGTTCCTGATGGTCGATGGAATGGGTCCTATCGGGGAGAGCGCGGAGGGATTCCAAGAAGCGCTCGGCGCGCTGTTCGCGCTGAGCTGGGCCACCAAGTTCGCGGCCAAGAAGGCGCTGGACCTCGCGTATCCCGTCATGCCGCTCGAGGGCCTGTACTGGGATGCCGAGGAGGGCCCGTTGGCCGATGTCCCTCTGGAGGCGCCCGAGCGGCTCGCCTGGCGCCTGATGATCCTGCTTCCGAGCGAAGTACCGGGCGAGCTCGTCGAGGACACTGCGGCCAGGGTCGCGGCGAAGAAGGATCCACCTCGGCTCGGCGACGTCCGAGTGCAGACGTTCACCGAGGGTCCGAGCGTGCAGATGATGCATCTGGGTCCCTACAGCGCGGAGACTCCGACGCTCGCCTCGCTTCGCAGGTTCGCCCATGAGCGGGGTCTCGAGTTCTCCGGCGCGCACCACGAGATATACCTCGGCGACCCTCGGCGTGCCGCGCCGGAGAAGCTGAAGACAGTGCTCCGCTACCCGGTGCGAAAGCGGCGCTAGCCCCCGCATGCCTCCCGTCGACCGCGGGTAAGTAGGTGTGTCACGCGGACGCGGTCAGGAGGCGCACCATGGAACATGCCGACAAGACCATCCTGGTCATTGGCGCGACCGGACAGCAGGGAGGCGCAGCGACTCATCACCTGCTGCAGGATGGCTGGCGCGTCCGTGCGCTCGCCCATCATCCCGATGCACCCGAGTGGCGGCACCTGACCGAGGTCGGCGTGGAGCTGGTGCCTGGCGACCTGCTCGACCCGCGCACGCTCGACCGCGCGGTGGCCGGCTGCTACGGCGTGTTCAGCATGCAGACCCCTCGGCAGGCGGGCTTCGAGGCCGAGGAGCAGGAGGGCAAGAACATCGCCAATGCGGCTGCGGCCGCCGGAGTGGAGCACTTCGTGTACAGCTCGGTACAGGGCGCCGAGTCTGGCGAGGGCCCGGGATGGATCGTCACCAAGCACCACATCGAGGAACACCTCGAGACACTCGATCTGCCGTGCACCGTTTGGCGCCCGGTCACGTTCATGGAGAACTACTTCCGGCACCGGGAGGCGATCCTCGCAGGCAGACTTCCCACCAGCCTGTGGCCGGAGTCGATGCAGTACCTGATCGCCGTGGATGACATCGGGCGCTTCGTCGCATTGGCGTTCCGGCGTCCGGACCGGTTCATCGGGACGACGATGGCGATCGCCGGCGATGCGATGACGATGGCGGACGTGGCGCTGACCTTCTCGGAAGAACTCGGTCTCGATGTCGAGCTGGAGCACGACGACATCCCCGGGATGCCGGCTCCGCCCCGGCCGAAGCGCGGCGAGCCGCAGCCTCAGCGCGCCGACGTCGCCGAATGTCGTCGGCTCGTACCCGACCTTGCACCCCTCGGCCGCTGGATAGATGCGACCGGATGGAAGGCGCGCGTGGCACACTAGACCCGTGTACGAATTCGACTCCCCCTATCATCGGTTGCGGATCAGCGACAACAACGGCATCCGTCTGCTGCGCTTCGAGCGCAACCGGCAGTCGTCGATGTATCTCGACGACCCTTTCGAGACCGACTTCGAGTACCCGGGCTATCTGCACCTGACCATGGCGATCGCACCCAAGTCGTCGAGCACGCTGGTCGTCGGATTGGGCGGCGGCTCGGTGGTGAAACGCATGTGGCGCGACTACCCGTGGATGCACCTCGACGTGGTCGAGCTGGACGCTGAAGTCGTCGAGGTCGCGCGGGCGTTCTTCGCTCTGCCCGAGGACGAGCGCATCAATGTCGTGGTTGACGATGGCCGCGCCTTCATGCGGCTGGCGCCGGATCCGTACGACATCGTGATCGTCGACGCCTTCGACGACGACCGGATACCTGTCGGCCTGCTCACCGAGGAATTCATGCGCGAGGTGCGAGACCGTCTCACCGAGGACGGCGTCGTCGCGTGGAACGTGATCGGCTCGGTGTACGGCCCGCACAGCAAGCCGTTCCGAAGCATGTACCGCACGGCGTCCAACGTCTGGCGCAACCTCTGGGTCTTCCCGATCGGATTCTCCGACGACGTCACCGACAAGAGCCGCAACATCATCCTGCTGGCGAGTGACGTCGAGCTGACCGATGACGAGTTGCTCGAGCGCATCGGCTCGCGTGTCCACGGCCTGGTGACGGTGCCGAAGTTCGAGCTCTTCGGCGAGGATCTGTACCGCGGGCGCATACGGAGCGGTGACGTGCCGCTCCTGCTCGACTCGGTGATGAGAGGCAAGGGCAGGCGGCGCCAGTAGCGCGCGGTTCTAGCCGGCGATCTGGCCCCAGATGAGGCCGACAGCGATCCACCACATGATCAACCCGATGATCACGTCGAGCACGCGCCATGCGGACGCACGCTCGAAAAGGGGCGCAAGAGCCCGGGCGCCCAAAGCGAGGCCGAAGAACCACGTTGCCGAGGCGGTCCAGGCGCCGGCGACGAACGCCGCCCGCTCGGCCCCTGCCGCATACTGCGCTGCCACGCTGCCGAGAAGCACGACCGTGTCCAGATAGACGTGGGGATTGAGCAGCGAGACCGCCAGTGTGGCGCCTAAGACGGCGGCAAGTCCGGGCACCTGACCGGGCGCCTCCTCGGCATGAAGACCGTCGGGGTGAAGCGCCGAGCGGAACGCGAGGAATCCGTGCACCGCGAGGAACAGTGCGCCGCCCCACGCAGCAACCGCCATGAGCGACGGCACGCGCTCGACCAGCGCGCCGAACCCGAGTGCCCCGAGCGCGATGAGCAGCCAGTCGATGGCGACGCAGGTGGCAGCGACCGCGAGCGCATAGCGCTTGAGCAGGCCCTGGCGCAGGACGAAAGCGTTCTGCGCGCCGATCGCGATGATGAGTGAAGCGCCGAGCCCGAGGCCGGCGAAGTAGGCGGAATTCATGCGCGCCAGTATGACGCACTCGCCCCTCGCGTGGGCGCAATCGGGTGCGTTCACCTGCATTGACCGCGACGGTCGCGCCCTCCCCGACGCCCCACTTGCGGGGTAGACTCCGATAATGCCTCAAGTCGCCATCATCACCGCCGAGACCGAGCGGCACATCGCGGACGCCCGCCAGCTCCTGCTCGAGTACGCCGAGGACCTCGGCTGGGACCTCTCGGCGTCACCGCACTTCGCCGCCGAGATCGACAACCTGCCGGGTCCGTACGCGCAGCCCCGTGGCGCGGTGGTGCTTGCGTATGTCGACGACGACCCGGCGGGGTTCCTCGGCTTGCAACCGGTGCCGGAAGAGGCCCGCGTGCCCGAGATCGGCGCCGATCGCTTCGGCGAGCTGAAGCGGCTGTTCGTGCGGCCGCGCTACCGCCGGATGGGAATCGGCGAGGCCGTGATGAAGCGGGCGGAGGAAGAAGCGCGAAGCCGCGGGTACTCGGCACTCGTTCTGACCACTTCGGCCGAGATGATGCCTCTGGCGCAGGGGCTCTACGAGAGCCTCGGCTACCGGGAGACTTCTGAATACCGCGATGACATGCCGTACCCGCAGATTCGCTGGATGAAGCTCGAGCTGTAGGCCCGAGCACCGGTACGCCAGACCCGGATGCGGGTCTTGAGGGGCGCCCGTGGCACCGACCGAACCATCCGATCGCGAGCGAGACCTTCTCGAGCCGGCATCCGCCAAGGAGTGGCGCGCATGGCTCACCGAGCACGCGGCGGAGTCGACGGGCGTATGGCTCGCCGTGGGCAAGAAGGGCGGCTCGCGCACGACCCTCACCTACGACGAGGCGGTCGAAGAGGCGCTCTGCTTCGGGTGGATCGACAGCGTCGTCAACCGCCTCGACGCCGACCGCTTCATGCAGCGCTTCACGCCGAGAAAGCCCGCCAGCAACTGGTCGGGGCCGAACAAGGTGCGCGTCGCTCGGCTGATCGCCGAAGGACGCATGACAACGCAGGGGCTCGCGGCGATCGAGACCGCGAAGGCGAACGGCTCGTGGACCAGGCTCAACGACGTCGAGGCCGAGCGCGTACCCGACGACCTGCGCGCCGCTCTCGACGCCGAGCCGGGGGCGGCCGAGGGGTTCTCGGCGATCGCCTCCTCGGCTCGCAAGCAGGCGATCTACTGGGTGATGACCGCCAAGCGCGCCGACACCCGGGCCAAGCGGATCGAGGCGACGGTGCACGCGGCCGTCGAGCGCCGGGCGCCCCGTTAGCGCGGTCAGACGCCCGAGGGCGCCTGCCCGACTACCGCGACTCGGCTGTGCCGAGCGGCTGCGCCGCCACCGCGGGCCGCCTGGAGTCCCACACCAGAGCCACGAGCGACAGCGCGCCCAGAACGGTCAGCGTGACCCAGATGGGCAGCTCCAAACCGTCGGTGACGCCCGCCCGCATCGCCACGACCGTCGCTACCACGAGGCCCAGCGTATAGATGGTCCCTTTGACGCTCATCACGGCCGCTATGACCCAGCCCCACGCGTTACCACGCGCGAGCTGGACGATCCCCATGACCATCAACGGGACGATGATCGACAAGTCGAGCGCGAAGACGACGCCCGTCGGGTGACCGCTCGAGACCACCGGCGCCGGTACCTCGCCGGTGAACCAGAAGCTCGCCGACATCCCCGTCCAAAGCAGCCCAAGACCAACGGCCGACACGCTCATGTACGCGATCGCCGTCCACTTGGCCACCCGGCCGCGGAAGGGGCGGGCCAGCGTTGCGGCGCTCATCCTCGGCAGCGAGAAGACGAGGGCGTAGAGCGAGCACGCGAAGATGGCCACGTAGAGCAGGAAGAACGCGTTGAAGGCTGCGCCGAGCGCATAGAACAGGTAGCCGTAGGCCGAGTAGGAGAGCATCGCCAGCCAGCACAACCGACCCCAGTTGGAGCCGCGGCGGTCGAGCAGGAGCGCGCCCACGAGCACGGGGACCGCCACGAACAGAGTGACGATGTCCTGACCCTTGAAGGCCTGCGTAACAAGAGCGTTATCGCGGTAGAGCTGCTCGGCGAGAAGGGCGCCTCCGGCCGAGACTATCGTCAGTAGTGCGGCGACGATCCAAGACAGCCGGCGGGCAGCGGCGAACGAAGGCCCGGAGTCTGCGGTCCGAGCCATGCTTAGGCACCTCCTGCGCGCGTCGCTAGCGCCGCATCGAAGTTCGGGGTGGCCGCGTTCACCCACACGTCGGTGTAGCCGAACGTCGCCCACGGCTTGTCCGCGCCTTCCCACAAGGCGTCCACCTCGCCCGACACTTGCAGGCCGCCGAGGACCTTCCGGTCGCGCATTCCGGCGGTCCACAGCAGCTTCTTCGCCGCGGCATCGGCGTCCTTGTAGCGCTGTGCGGTGACCTGAGCGGGCGCGCCCGTCTTCGGGTCGAAGTGGACGACGACGCTGTCCTCGGCGTCTTTGAGCGGGAACACCAGGCGCGCCGAGTTCTCATCAACCGGCTCCCAGCGCACGCCCTCGCTCGTGGCCAACACGCCCGGCACCGCGAGCACCTCGAGCCAGTTGACGATGTTGGCGCCCTGGTCGATTTTGTCGCCTTCGAACTCGCCCACCGGGGTCACCATCTTGCCGTGGCCGCCGACGTAGGTGTCCTTGCCGTGCGCGAAGGCGATGCCGTACCAGGTCAGGTCCATCCTGCGCGCAAAGCCCTCTCCCGGGCGGATCTCGACCACGTGTCGCATGGGCACGGGCACGGGGCCGATGCGCATGACGCCGCGCCCCCGCATCACGAGGCTGTCTGCGACCGGCAGGCCGTCCGGGTACTCGGCACGCAGCCAGCGGTCGACCGGCGCGGGCAACTGCTCCGGGATCGCCACGGTAGCCGCGACGGGCTTCGACGGATCCTGCGGGGCATCGAACAGCGAAGGCGGAACCAGGAACCCGCCGAGGAGCACCAGCGTCAGCGCCATGAGGCCGCCGAGAATGTAGAGAGTCACGCGAGTCCCCTTCGACATCGGCGTTACGCCTGACCGAGCTTCGGCGCCACGGAGTCGGTCCACGTGGCTATCGCCTCGAAGTCGCGGAAGTCGCCCTGCGGTGCCTTCATGACCTTGAGAATCGTGCGCTCGATGAACGAGAACTCCTTGGGCTCGTTCCACCCGGCGAACACGCCGACATCGACCGGCGTCACCCCGGTGCTCTCGATCAGCGGGTCCGTGATAGCACGCACCACATCCTCCTTCTCGGGCTCGCTCGCCGTGGTCAAGCCGCAGGTGAAGAACGCGACCGGCATGCCCTTGAGCGCGCCGGCGTTGTCTTCGAGCCACTTCTTGGCCGGCGCATGCCACTGCCCCGCACGAACACCACTGCCGAGAACGACGGCGTCGTAGTCGTCGGCGGCCCCCGCGTCTTGCGCACGGACGACATCGACGGTGGCGCCACTGGCAGCGAGCCTCTCGCCGATCTTCTCGGCGATCCCGGCGGTACAGCCGGTGCCGGTTGCGTATACGACCAATGTCTTCATCGTGCTACCTCCCATTTTCGATTCGCTCACCGCGCGTCGGCGTTGGTGAGCACCCCTCGGAAGAAGATATCGAGCATCTGCGACGCTGCATCCGCTGCGGCAACGCCGTACGGCGGTTCCGACGTCCCATGCAACACCTGACGAGACATCACGACCTGTGACGTCAGCCCGAAGAAGGCCTCGGCCATGACGCGCGGATCCACGTCGGCGCGCACGTCGCCGGCCGCCTGTCGCTCCGCAAGGTACTCAGCGAGCCCGGCGAAGTTGTCCTCCGGTCCCTTGCCGAGGACCTCGGCGATCTCGGGCTGGTGCGCCGCGTCGAGCACGAGCCGCATCGCCGCGGGACCGACCGCCGCCGCCTGAGTCACCTCGATCTCGGCAAGCACTTCGAGTGTTCCCACGGTGTCCGATGACTCCGGGACTGCGCCGACAGCGAAGCCGGCCATGCTCTCCCGCCACACCGAGCCGAGTGCCTCGAGGATCCCCCGCTTGTTCTTGAACTGCCGGAACAGCGTGACTTCATTCACGCCCGCCCGCTCGGCGATGAGCCGCGTGGTGGTCGCCGAGTACCCGCGTTCGGCGAACAGCTGGGCGGCCGCCTCGAGGATGCGGTTCCTGGTGTCGGGCACGGCGCTCATGGCAATCCTTTCATGGTGATGCAAGTAACTGCTTGCTTGCACATCGTAGCGCAGGACTGGAGCCGATGCAAGTGACAACTTGCATCAGCTTCGCCCGGGTCAAGGCCGGTTCCGGGACTGAGGAGGAGCAGTGCAGCTCATGCAAAAGGCGCGTGCGCCGGATCTCCCCAGTGCACGCGCCTATTGGGTGGCCGTGGCGCGCCGGTATCTCTTGTGGGCAGGACGGAGCTACCCCTCTTGCATGATCTCGATCTCGACGCCATCCGGATCGTTGAAGAAGAGCAGCCTGAAACGGCCCTCGACCTCGCGGATCGCGGCGTCGGCCGGCACCACATCGGCGGCGCGCAGCTCCGCAAGCGTCGCGTCCAGATCATCCGTGCGCAACGCAAAGTGGCGAAAGCCGATCGTGCGCGCGGTATGCGCGCACGAAGGCGGAGTCTCGACGTAGCAGAACAGTTCCAGCCGCAGGTTGGCTAGCTCCATGAAGCAGATCGTCTTCGCCTCGTCGGACATCTCCTGAACGGTCTCGAAGCCGAGCGCGCCGTAGAAGCGCTTGGAGCGGTCGAGGTCGCTCACGACGATCCCTACGTGGTGCGGTACCAGTTGCATGTCGTCTCCTCGGAAGCGGTGGTCCTTACGAGGGTACCCGACGCCGCCGCTGGCCGAGCGGGTATGCTGAGTCGCGGGGGTGGTTTCCATGGTGCTCGTCGGCCGACCATCACGCATGCTCGACCGCGTGCCGCACGAGACGCTCGCCTGGCTGACTGCCGAGGACAACCCGGCCGTCGCCGTACTCACGCGGCGAACGCTGTCGTCCGAGCCGGAGTCACCCGCGCTTAACGCCCTGTGGGCACGCCGCAACCAATACCCCCCGGTCGCTGCGATCCTCGACGCCGTTCGCGAGGACGGCAGCTTCGACGTCCCCTCGCGCGACTACCAGAAGTACAGGGGGTCGCTCTGGCAGCTCGTGCTCCTCGGCGAGCTTTGGGCGGATCCGAGCGATGAGCGAGTGCAGAGGGCGGCCAACTACGCTTTCGACCGCCAACTGGACGATGGGTCCTGGAGCGCGACGAACGCCCGACCCGCCGGCTCGATACCCTGCCTCACGGCGAACGTCGGTCGCGGCCTGGCGAGGCTCGGTTTCGCTGACGACGAGCGTGTGGTCGCTGCACTCGAGTACTGCGCGCGTCTGTACGAGAAGCTCGGAATCGTCGATTGCCCGGGCGGGAGCGACTATCAGCTCAACGGCTACTGTCACATGGTCATGCCCAAGCTGTTGTTGTTCCTCGGCGAGGTACCACGCGGGGCGTGGCCGCACGGTGCCGAAGCGCTGCGCGATGAGTGCGTGGATAAGTTGCGCGACAAGGAGATCGTGCGCTGTCTTCCGGAAGAGGCGCGCGCGTTCAACGACATCGTCTGGTCTGCGCCGAGCGGGCAGCGGAAGGGTCTGCGGAAGCGGTTCATCGGCGAGCATCCGGAACTGAACTACAAGGAGAAGCCGGGGTGGCTGAGGTTCGGGTTCCCGCTGTCGTACAACTCGGACGCGCTCGAGGCGCTGGCGGCGCTGGCGGCGGTCGGTGAGCCGATGCGACCGGAATACGACCTGGCCTTGGGATACGTGCGGGCGGCTGCCGACTCGCAGTGGCGATGGACGCTCAAGAACACGCTCAACAGCAAGATGTACGGCGACGTCGAACAGAAGGGCAAGCCGAGCAAGTGGCTCACGCTAAGGGCGCTGCAGGTGCTCGAGCACTTCGGAGTCGAAGATCCCTAACTGCAGCCGCAGCTCGGCTCCCCGCCGGTCACCCAGCTGTTGATGATCGCAGCCGCGCATCCCACGCCCGGCTTGAGCGAGATGGCTCCCTGCGCGCAGTTGCGTTGGCAGGCTCCGCACTCCATGCAGGCGCCACGATCGACGATGTGGGCCTTGCGTTCCGACACCTTGAAGACGGCATGCGGGCACACCGTCTCGCACAGCATGCAGCCGTTGCACTTCTCGGCATCGAGCCCGAGCGTGACGACCTCTTCTATGTAGCGCAGGGGCATGACCTATTCCTTACCGGATCACGATGCCGACGACGAAGGCGCCCAGGCCCACGACTGATGCAGCGATCTGCGCGGGGATCGCTCGTCGCATCTCCCACTCGACACCCGATGGTGACGTGTAGGTCGACGAGCCGGTGAAGTTCATTCCCACGTAGCTCGACACCGCCGAGAGCACGGCCAGAAGCCCCCACGCATACAGCGGCACGTCCGTGCCGAAGA
This sequence comes from uncultured Eubacteriales bacterium, assembly GCA_964607705.1. Lineage (GTDB taxonomy): Bacteria > Actinomycetota > Coriobacteriia > Anaerosomatales > PHET01 > CAZSLI01. The sequence continues at coordinate 23,032 of CAZSLI010000017.1, read as the reverse complement.
TGCCGAGGATCAGCAGCAGCCCGAGCCCGGCGCCGGCGATCGCGCCCTTGAGCGAGAACGCTCGGCCCGGCAGCCACGGCAGCAGAAGCGGGACCAGAACCGCTCCCGCTACGACGCCGAGCGCAGCCGCGCCGAGCGCGATCAGGAGCGGCACGAGCAGGCTCGGCATCCACAGCGACAAGAGCGCGGCAGCCGCCACGAACGCCGCCGCCCCGGCGAGCACCTTCCAGCGCCAGAGCAGCGACAACTCCACGCCGATCAGCGCGGCGCGGTCCCGCATCGGGAACGTCACGCGGCGCATCTCGGGCGTCGCCTTCATGCCGGCATCGAGGAATGCGGGCAGGTCCTCGGCGCGGACGGGACCCCAGGTGACCGAGAACCCGCACTTCGACCGGACCTCGTGAGCGGCAACGCCTGTCGCGCCGAGCTGCGGCACAACGAGTCGCGTGTGGCTGACGATCTGCTCGAGGCGCGCGTCTCGTACTCGCTTGACGACCTCGTCGGTGCCGAAGGTGCCTTTGCCGGCCGCGCACCAGACGTTGATGCCACGCGTGTCGAGCACCAGGAGCCAGACATCCCGCCCGCTGAGCTCGGAGCGGACGACATCGAAGGTCAGCTTGTAGTTGGCCGTGACGAGCACCGGCGCCGTGTCGTCAGGCTCGCCGATGGCGTAAAGACCCGGCCTCACCCGGTAGTCGCTGCGTCCGATCCCCAGCCGCATGCGTCGCGTGCCACGACGGTCGGCGGCGGTCAGCACGGTGGTGACGCGCGGCACCGGACCGGCGAAGGTGTCAACGGCCCCGTTCTCGAACGGCTGCGAGCCGTATTCGTAGGCGGCGCCGGCGCAGCACGGTGTCGAGGGTCCGCAGCATTCGCTCACAGCTCCACCCCCTGAGCCGGCACGCAGCAGGCGGACGAAGCGGTTGCCTGCCGAGAACCCGCCCTAGCCATCGCGCGCACATCTTCGGCTAGCGTGAGAAGCGCCTCGTCATTCAATTTGCAATGCAGCCAGACGCCCTTGCGCCGGCAGTCCACCAGACCGGCCTCGCGCAATTTCTTGACGTGGTGGGATGCCAAGGCGTTGGAGATCCCCAGTCGTTCGGAGATTTCGCATAGACAGTGCTCGCCATCGGCCAAGAACCTCATGATGGCGAGCCGATTCTCGTCGGCGAGAGCCTCGAAGGCGGTAGCATTCATGGCGCAAGGTTAGTCAAACGGCCGCTTGAATGTCAAACGGCGGTTTGATTCTGAGGAGCGACCGTCTAAGGCTGCTCGATCGGCACCTCGAAGCTACTGGTCTGAATCGGGCGCTGTGTAGCCGGCAGCGCGATCGGAAGCGCTTGGCTCGTCGTGGTCCCATGCGGGCCGCGAGAGTTCGCGCACGACGCCGGTCCTAGCCGGCCACGCACGCCCTTCCAAACGGGCGGGCGGTGTCCCCCAGCCGTGCTTCTTGGCGGCGTCGCATTCCTTTGCGTTGTCGCACATGGCCCGCTCCTAGATCCCGAACTCGCCCTTGGCCACTACCACAGCGCTTCCGCCGACCTCTACCTGCGTCGGTCCCTCGGCGTCGCCCTGAGCCCGCGCGCGCAGCGTGCTCGGCCGACCCATCTCGGCACCCTGCGAGATGACGATCTCGTCGCCCCACTCGATCCGCCCGTGGCGCGCAAGGTGCACGGCAAGCGGGCCGGCGGCGGAGCCGGTCGCGGCGTCCTCGGCCATGCCCATGCCGGCGCCGAACATGCGAGTCTTCACGCGTGGCCCGTCGACCGAGAAGCAGTTCACGCCGATGTCTCCCACGACGGCACGCAGCCGTGACGGGTCAGGGCGCAGCGCCGCGACAGCCGCCTCGTCGGGTAGCTCGACGTAGACGTGACGTACCCCGTTGTCGTAGACCTCGACCGGCAGACCGGCGTGCGAGCCGGTACCGATCGCCGCCAGCAGCTCGCCGGCGGCATCGAAGGGCTCGGCCGTGGGGACCGGCTGCGCCATGACGCCGAAGACGATCTTGGCGCCCTCGCGCTCGAGAAGTACGGGCACGATCCCCTTGCCGGTCTCAAGCTTCACGAGCGTCAGCTGCAACGGCATCGCGAGCGCGACAGCGGTACCCAAGACCGGGTGACCGGCGAACGGAAGCTCCATCTCGGGCGTGAAGATACGCACGCGGGCATGACCGCCCTCCCGCGGCGGCAACACGAAGGTGACTTCCGAGAACCCGACCTCGCGCGCTAGTGACTGCATGCGCTCGTCCGACAGCCCCACGGCGTTCATGAAGACGGCGAGCTGATTGCCCTGTAGCGGCGTGTCGGTGAACACGTCGACGATGTTGAATCGGATCGACTGCACGGGTCTGGCTCCTCGGCGGGTCGGCGGATCGAGACGCGGCGGCGTCCGCCGTTCAGAGTACCCCTATCTTGCCTGCGCCGACGCGATGACAGCGTTCACCAGCGTGTCGCTGACCCTGGTCGCTACCGCGACGCGCTCCGTGGCCGGGGCCTGCGGGATGGCCGCTGTAAGCCGGCCCGAGATCGCCAGGGCGGTCGCGCCGTGCAGCGCCGCCCAGAGCGCATCCTCGATCGCTTCGATGTCCGAGTCCTGTGCGATGTCGCCGGCGGACGCGGCTTGCCGGAGCAACGCGACGTCCTCGGTGCGCCCCTGAGTGAAGCGGCCGACGTTCTCCTCGGTGAGGTGGACGGACCAGTCCATGTCCCATGGCAGCTCGAACATCAACGAGTAGTGACCCGGGTGCGTGAGTCCCCAGATGACGTAGGCACGTGCGCGCTGCCGCAACATGTCCAACGCGCCGGGTCCGACCATGGCGAGCCGGCACGTGTCGTTGAGGTCGTCGAACGCTTCCATGACGGCGGCCTGGATGATCGCGCTCTTGTCCTTGAAGTACAGGTACAGCGTCGTCGGGCTATAGCCCACGGTCTCGGCGACCTCGCGCATGGTGACGCAGTCGGGTCCACAGGTCTCGATGATCTGTGCGGCTGCCTTGAGGATCTGATCACGCAGCTGCGGGTTCGCGGGCCTCGCCATGGTTCTCACGCCTTTCGATGTCCCCTATGTACGTATGTAACTTAACGCCGTTCACCACACCGAGTCAAACGCAAGATTCTTTCGAATTGCCCCTTGACAGCGTTTCTGAAGCCGCATAAGTTATGGGTCGTAAGTTATCGGATATAACTTAACAGGTACCAACGATACGGAGGCGGGGACATGGGAATCGTAAGAAGCGTGTTCAGGCGTAAGGCGCGGGCGTTCCTGACCATCTTCGGCATCACCATCGGAGTGCTTGCACTCGTGGTGATGGGCGCGATGGCAGAGAAACTGAATCTGCTCGTGGACGGCGGACTCCGCTACTACGGCGACAAGGTGATCGTCACCGATAGCGGCGCGGCCGGGATGTTCGGCGGCGCGATGTCCATCGCTCGCGTGAAGGATGTCGAGAAGGTCGACGGCGTTCGCCGCGCCAGCGCGTCACTCAGTATGCTTCTCGACCCCGAACAGGGCGCGAGCGTCGGAGTCCCTCCCATGATCGTGGGAACCGACGACCGCCAGCGCGGCGTCGAGAAGTTCGTCGTGGACTACAAGTACGGGCGTGGCATCCATACCGGCGACGAGGGCAAGGTCGCGCTGGGCTCCGACATCGCACTAAAGCTCAAGGCCGACGTCGGCGAGCGTGTGAAGGTGCGAGGCGAGTACTTCCAGGTCGTCGGCATCGCGGACAAGACGCTCACTGCTCCGGACAACAGCGTGATGATGACGCTCAAAGACGCCCAGGCGCTTTACGCCGAGGACCTTCCGTCGGCCGTGCGCAGCCGCGTGAACGTCAACGACCTATGCACGAGCATCGCGGTCTACCCCGAGAATGGCACGAACGCCGAGAAGCTGGCCGCGACACTCGAGAACGAAGTCGACGGCATCAAAGCGGCGGGGCCGGCGACCTTCAAGAAGCAGGTCGGCGACCAGATGAAGCTCATCAACGGCATCATCTTCAGCGTCGCGCTTATCTCGCTGATCGTCGGCGGGATGTCGGTCGTGAACACGATGACCATGGCCGTGGCAGAGCGGACGCGGGAGATCGGGATCCGCAAGGCCATCGGCGCCGGTACGTCCGCGGTCGTCCGGCAGTTCATCGCCGAGTCGGCAGTCATCGGGCTCGCCGGCGGCCTCAGTGGCCTGGCGATCGGCGCGCTCATCGCGCTCATGCTGAACCGCGCAGGCGAGGCATCCGGAACGACGCTGTTCCTGGTCACCGGGCGCCTGGCTGCCGGCTCGATCGCGTTCGCGCTCGTCCTCGGCATCGTGGCCGGGCTCTACCCGGCGATTCATGCCGCACGCCTCAACCCCGTCCGTGCGCTGCGCTACGAGTAGCGGTCGGACGCACACCTCCTGAATTCGACTCCCGGAAAGGGGAACCGACATGCTCGACACTCTGAAGAACGCGACGCTTGCGACCGACCGGCGGGCCCGCACCGCCGCCCCGACCTGCGACAACGACGGCTGCTCGGCCATCACCGACCGCCACGGCGTCGTCTACCGCGCCGCCCGTAGCGCCGAGGAGCGTGCGCTCCGCAAGGCCGGCCGCGCCCGCGTGTGCTGCGCCCCGGCCCTCGAGGCGGTGGCGGTCAAGAAGACGTACGCACTCGGCAAGGACAACGTCGTCCGCGCTCTGCGCGGCACGTCGCTGACGATCGACGCGGGCGAGATGGTCGCCATCGTGGGTCCGAGCGGAAGCGGCAAGTCGACGATGATGCATCTGCTCGGTTGCCTCGACACTCCTGACGGCGGCGAGGTGCGCGTGAACGGGCGACGCGTGGACGACCTGCGCGGCGGTGCGTTGACCCGGCTGCGCGGGCGGGAGATCGGCTTCATCTTCCAGGGCTTCAACCTCGTCCCCACGATGAACGCCACCGAGAACGTCGCGCTCGCAGCCGAGTACGCAGGCGTCCCACGCGCCGAGTCCCGCAGGCGCGCGGTCGAGTTGCTCGAGCTCGTCGGCCTCGGCGATCGCGCCGGGCACATGCCCAACGAGCTCTCGGGCGGCCAGCAGCAGCGTGTGGCGATCGCTCGCGCGCTGGTCAACCGTCCGACGATCGTCCTCGGCGATGAGCCGACCGGCGACCTCGACACCGTCACCTCCGACGAGATCGTGGCACTCATGCGCCGCATCAACGCCGAGACAGGCACCACGTTCGTGATCGTGACGCACAACCCCGAGGTCGCGGCCGCGTGTGACCGCACGATCTCGATGCGCGACGGCGAAGTGGCCGACCATGGCCGCACGGTCGCTGCATAGGACGTCCCTCGGTCCCCGCCGGGGAACAGGACACGGGTCGGCGCCGGTCGCCGGCCCGGGTCCTCGGCGGGCAGTCGCTCGAAAGGAGCACGCGATGACCTCCACAACCGATACTTCCGGCATCAAGGATGCCGTGCGGGACCGCTACGCCGGTCACGCCGAGCGCAAGACCTCCTGCCGCAGTGCCGCAACAAGCTGCTGCGGGTCCTCGGCAGACTCGAGCGACCTGGGGCTGTACGAGCTCGAAGACCTGGCGACCATTCCGCGCGATGCCGACTTGGGCCTGGGCTGCGGCAACCCGCTCGCGCTCGACTCCATCGCTGAAGGTGAGATGGTCCTCGACCTCGGCAGCGGCGGCGGGATCGACTGCTTTCTGGCCGCCAAGCGCGTGGGGCCCACAGGGCACGTGATCGGTGTCGACATGACGCCGGAGATGATCGCGCTCGCGCGTCGCAACGCGAGCCGCGCCGGCTTCGGCAACGTGGAGTTCCGACTCGGCGAGATCGAGGACCTGCCGGTCTCTGACGATACCGCCGACCTGATCATCTCGAACTGCGTCGTGAACCTCGTGCCGGACAAGCGTCGCGCCTTCGCCGAGGCGTTCCGTGTCGCAAAGCCGGGCGGCCGCATCTCGGTCTCCGACATCGTGACCTCGGCGCCGCTTCCCGAGTTCGCCCGGGTCTCGATGGCGGCCTACGTCGCCTGCCTGGGCGGCGCCGCCACGCTCGACGACTACCTCGCCGCCGTAACCGACGCCGGCTTCGTCGACGTGCGAGTCGCTGCGGACCACGCGTACGCGATGGAGGACGGCGAGGCCGACGCTTGGCTCGAGGCATTCGTCGCCGAGGAGCTGCCGGAGATCGCCGCCGAAGAGGCCCGCCGGGTCGCCGCGCTGTTCCGCAGCGTCACCGTCCAGGCGGTCAAACCGGCCTAGCCGGCTTGAAGCGCATCGGCCACTTGGGGAACGAGCCCGTCTCGCTCGGCGGGCTCGAGCCCCTTGATCGCGGCCCAGATCTCGGGGCAGTGCGCCCCCTCGGGGATGCCGAGCACCTGGCGCAGCGCCGTGTCCACACGGCGGCGGTTGTCCTTGTCGCACTGCAGTTCAAGCGCGTCGAACAGCCAGTCCATGTGTCGCATGTAGCAGGTCACGCTCAGTCCTCTCGAAGCCGCAGCTCCAACAGGCAGCGGTCGCCGCTGCCGCAACACTGGCGATCCAGGAAGCGCAGATCGAGTCCCGCCGCTTCGAAGGTGCCTTCGTCAACCGCTGCAGCGATCTCGCACAGGAGGTCCACGCGCTCAGGAGCGTAGCCGGCTGCGCGCCATGCGTCCGCCAGCGGGCACGCGGTCATGCGCAGAACGGTGCGCCCGTTCTCGGCGGGCTCTTCGATCGCAGGCTCGAACAGGGAGCCCTCGCTCGGCGAGCCCTCGACGAACATGCGGCCGACCTCAGTAAGATCACCTGCGTCGGCGGCTGCGCGGTACTTGCGGCCGACCTCGAGTCCTCGGCGGTAGATGGCGCGCTTCATGACCTCGGCGGCTCGGTCAGTGCCGATCTCGCCTTCGAGCTCCTCGAACACGTAGGCGTACATGAGCGCCCGGTTCTCGAATGCGGCTCGCGTCTCGGCGCGCGATTCCGCGAGCGCCTGCTGCAACTCTTGCTCCCGCTCCGTCATGGCTCCCCCTTCTTCGGCGTCATGATGAGCGTACCCGTCCGATGTCGGGAATAGGAAGCGGGGGGTGGTTGGGATGACCGATGCACGTTCGCTCACTATGCAGCCTACGGTGATCAAGACAGAGCCGATGACGGTGGCGGCCCTGCGTGTCAAAGGGGACGTCAATCAGATCCCGCAGGCGTTCGAGACGCTGTACACGTGGATCACCGAGAACGGGTGGAGCCCCTGCGGCATGCCCAGCGCCGTGTACTTCACCGCGCCGTCGGAGGAGACCGGCTGGGCCGACGCGGTGTGGGAGCTGCGCGCCCCCATCGCCGAGGAGGAGCCCGAGCGCGGCCCCGACAAGCTGGGCCTGAGCATCCAGCGTCTCGATGCCCAAGAGGTCGCCATGGTCTTGCACGTCGGGCCGTACGACCAGATCGGGCCGGTCTACGAAAGCCTCGGCTCGTGGATCGGGGAGAACGGCTACCAAATGGTCGGTCCGCCCGAGGAGGTCTACCTCAGCGATCCCGACCTGGTAGCGCCCGAGCAGTACGAGACCGAGGTACGCTTCCCCGTCGCAAAGACGTGATCGCGGCTGATCCTCGCCTACTCGGCGATTCGGCACGCCTCGTGCAAAGCGCGGAGGCGTGAAGCACTTCGAATCCATAGCGGCGGCGGTGTTCGTCGCACTCATCGTTCTGGCCGGCGCCTACCACGGGTATGCGGCGTCGGTGTGGCATACCGCCCGTGACAGGTCCGTGCCCGTGGCCGAGCGCATCCCGCTCGCGCGAAAGGCAGCCGCGCTCGAGCCTTTCAACTCGAAGTTCGCCGTCACGGTCAAGACCGTCGAGGCTGAGAACCTGATGCAACATCACGTGTACAGGTTCGCATGGTCGCTCGTCGACCCGATCAGCGAGAACGCTGTCGTGGACCCCTACTTCAAGCAGGTGTACCAGGAGCTCTACGTCAAGAAGCTCGCCGAGGACTCGCGCAAGGCGCACCAGCAACATGCCCGCGAGAAGCAGGGCGGCGGCCTCGACCCTCAGGACTGGCTTCCCTAGCCGAGCCACGTCGATCCGGATGCGGAGATCGTCGCGTCCGGGACTATACTTCGCCCATGCGCACACAGCCATACAACACACGACACATCGCCGGCGACACCTACGTGGTGCCGGGCCTGACCAATGCCGGCTTCATCGACGGCCTCGTGATCGATACCTGCGAGGACGAGGCGCCGTTCGCGGGCGTGACCGTCGAGCGGGTCGCCATCACTCACGGCCACGCGGACCACTTCGCGATCGCGCACATCCTGCGCGATGCCGGCGCCCGCGTGTCGGCCGCCCGAGATGACGCGTCGCTCGTCGAGAACCCCGACATCAACATCCGCGGCATGTTCTCCTGGGCCAAGCCCGGCGACTTCCTCATGACGAAGCTGTTTCGCGGCATGCCCTGCCAAGTGGACGACTACCTCGAAGACTGGGACGACGACCGCGCGACTGTGGTGCCCCTCCCCGGTCACACCTTGGGCCATTCGGGCTTCATCACTGCCGACCGCGTGCTCTTCACCGGCGACTGCCTGTACCTCAAGAGCCTGTGGGAGCGTCACCCGCTTCCCTATGCCGTTGACCCCGGCATGGTCTCGTCCTCACTCGAGCGCATACGCGCGATCGACTCCGACTGGATCGTTCCGGCGCACGGCTACCCCATCGAGCGCTCCGATGCCGAGGAACACATCGACCACCACCTCGCGCAGATCCACGAGATCGAGGCGCTGCTTCTCGACCGTCTCGTGGTGGAGCACTCAACCGAGCAGGCGATCGCGCTCGTCTCCGAGACACGGCGCTTGTCCAACAACCCGGCCGGCTACTGGCTGGCAGTCGCGACGGTCAAAGGGTTCCTCGGCGAGCTTCTGAACCGTGGAGAGCTCGAGTTCTTCGTGCGCGACTTCACCGGGTGGTGGCGGACAGTCCGCTAGCAGGGGCGGTGCCACCACACGGCGGGATGCAGAAAGGACGCCCCTCAGAGGCGCCCTTTCTGCGGCAGCGCTCGGAGCAGTGGGGGCTACTCCGCGAGCGAGGCCATCGGGTCGACTGCGACCGGCTGGTCCGTCGGAACGCCCACGACGTTGGCGATCGCTCGCGCTTCGCGCAACTGCTTCAGCAACGGCCACTCGGTGAATGCGAACCACAGCATCAAGCCGACGTTCACCACCGGTATCGCCATGAGCAAGCCGAGGAGCCCGTTGTAGCCGGCCTTCTTGAAGATCAGGTAGAAGGCGACCGCCATCAGTCCGAGCAATGCGATCACGACGCCCAGGGTGAGCCAGGGGTTGATGAGGAAGAAGCGCATGAACGCCCCTCCGGCCCTCGGGCCTCCTCGGAAGCCATTGGGTGGCGCCCCTCCCTGGAAGCCGGCGGGCGGGCCGCCTTGGAACTGAGTGGTCTGGTTGTCCATGGATACGCTCCTTTCGCGCTACTGGTAGCGCAGCGCTTCGATGGGGTCGAGCTTTGCGGCCCGACGTGCGGGGTAGTAGCCGAACGCGATGCCGATGAAGGTCGACACGCCCACGGCGAGCAGCACCGAGGCCGGTGTGACCGAGGTGTTGAGGGACGAGAAACTGCGGATCGCGAACGAGATCATCCAGCCGAGCGCGATTCCCACGACTCCACCGGTCACCGTGAGGGCGACCGACTCCGCGAGGAACTGCGAGCTCACGTCAGAGCGCGTGGCGCCGACCGCCTTGCGCAGGCCGATCTCGCGGATGCGCTCGGTTACCGTGGTGAGCATCATGTTCATGATCCCGATGCCACCCACGACGAGCGAGATGCCCGCGATCGAGCCGAGGAGCACCGTGAGCAGCCCGGTCACGGTGGACGCGGTCTGCGCCAAGTCCTCTTGGGACATCACCCGGAAGTCGGCGTTGTTCGAGTCGGTGATGTCGTGGCGAGCGTTGAGCAGAGCGGTGATGCCCTGCTTCACCGACGTCATCTGGTCCTGTGATTCCGCCTGCACGTAGAGCGAGTTGATGTCGTCGCTGCCAGCCAGATAGCGCTGAAGCGTCGCGAGAGGTACGTAGACCATGTCGTCGGTGTTGGACATTCCCGATGAGCCCTTCGACTTGGCCACGCCTACCACTTTGAACGGCACGCCGTTGATGCGGATGCGCGCACCCACGGCGTTCGAGCCCACGCCGAAAAGCGTTTCAGACGTCGTGGGGCCCAGGACCGCGACCTTCTCGGCGTCGCTGTCGGCCTGTGTGTCGAACCAGGCGCCGAGCGACGTCTCGAGGGTGCGGATGGCCGGATAGTCGGCGGTCGAGCCGAGGATCGACACGTCGGCGTTCTCGGAGTTGGCGACCACCGTGTAGGATGCCTGCTGCACGGGCGCGACGGCCTTGACGCCCTGGACCTGGCGGGCGATCGCGTCGCCGTCCTCCATGGTGACGGTGCTCGCCCCGCCTCCCGACGCGCCCTCCGACATGACGGTGATGAGGTTCGAACCCACCGATGAGATGCTCTCCTCGATCGAGGCCTTCGTGCCCTGGCCGATGGAGACCATCACGATCACGGACGTGATGCCCACCACGATGCCGAGGACCGTCAGGAACGACCGCGCCTTGTTCGACGCCAGCGACAGGAAGGTCTCGCTGAGCAGATCGCGGAGTGTCATGCCGCCACCCCGCCCGACTCGGTGACCAGCCCGTCTCGGATATGGATGGTCCGGTCCGCGTGCGCCGCCACCTCGGCCTCGTGGGTGATGAGCACGATCGTGCGGCCCTCGTCCCTCAGGCGGGCAAATGTCGAGAGGACATGTTCGCCCGTGACGGTGTCGAGGTTGCCGGTGGGCTCGTCGGCGAGAATGAGGGCGGGATCGTTGACCAGCGCCCGAGCGATCGCGACACGCTGCATCTGGCCGCCCGAGAGCTGGTTGGACAGCTTGTGGTGCAGCTCCTCGCCGAGGCCTGCAGCCGTGAGAGCCCGCATGGCGCGCGCCTCGCGTTCGGCCTTGGAAAGCCGCGTGTAGACGAACGGCAGCATCACGTTGCGCATGACCGTCGCGCGCGCCAGCAGGTTGAAGGACTGGAACACGAAGCCGATCTCACGGCTGCGCGCCTCGGCGAGCTCGTCGTCATCGAGCGACGATACGTCCACGCCGTTGACGAGGTAGGTGCCGCTCGTGGGCGTGTCGAGCAGACCGATGAGGTTCATCAGCGTCGACTTGCCCGAGCCGGAAGGGCCCATGATCGCCACGAACTCGCCCGGTTCGACTGCGAGTGACACGCCCCGCAGGGCCGGCGTGGCCGTATCGCCGGTGACGTAGACCTTCACCAGGTTGCGGGCTTCGATGATCGCCATCAGTTGCCCCCGCGCTGGGAGCTGCCGCTTCCGCTTGGACGCTCGCCGCCGCCCGGAGGTCCGCCGAACATCATCCCGCCCATCCGGTTGGAGCTCGCTGCCGTGTCCGAGCTGGAACTCGTGACGACGACGTCACCCTCGGCAACGCCGCTCAGGACCTGAGCGTAGTCGTCGGTGGTGAGCCCGGTCTTGATCTCCGAGCGCTTGGTCGAACCGTCGGCGGCAACAATCGTGACGTACTTGGTGGTGCCATCGATCTTCACCGCTGACTTGGGCACCACGAGCGCCTGATCGACACTCTCGGTGACGATGTCGGCTACTGCAGACATGCCCGGCCTCAGGCGATCATCCTGCTTGGCCAGCGTGAGGTAGACGTCGTACGTGACGACCCCACTGCCGCTGGTGGCGCTCGGCGAGACCCACGACACCGTGCCGCTCACCTCAAGCCCCTCGACTGCGTCAAAGCTGACGTTGGCCTTCTGGCCCTTCTCGACCGCCGAGATGTCCGCTTCGTTGACCGCGACCGAGACCTTCAGCTCGCTGGTGTCCGCGATGACCGCTGCGGCGCCCGATCCGCTCCCTGAAGCGCTCGCGGAGGAAGCCGCCGCCGAGGAGCCGCCGGTTGAAGCGCCGCCAGAGGAACCTGCGCTCACCGAGCTGCCTTTCGAGACGTTCAGTTCGGTTATCGTGCCTGCGACGGGCGCGCTCACGACCGTGTTCTTAGCGGCTTCGACCGCCTCGTCGTAGGTGTCGACCGCGTCCGCATAGTCGCTCTCGGCCATGCTCAGCTTAGACTTCGAGGCGCTCACCGACTGCTTGGCGATCGAGAGCTCCTGCTTAGCGATAGCCAGGTCGTCAGAGGACGCTGCACGTGTGCCCGTCTGGCTCTCGAGTTTGTCGAGCTTCTGCTGGGCCTGCATCTGCTGCAGCTTCGCCTGCGCTACCGCCTGTTCGGCCTGGGAGACCGATTGGGCCGCTTGGTTCTTGGCGTTGCGTGTGGTCTTGACCTCCTTCTGGAGGTCGGCGTCATCGATCCGGAATAGGTCGTCGCCCGCCTTCACCTTGTCCCCGAGCTCCACGTAGACCTCAGCGACGGTCCCGGCGACCTCCGGCTGTACCTCGGTCGTGTCGATCGCCTCGGTGGAACCGTCGGCGGAAACTGTGACAGTCAGATCCGCCTTCGACGCGGTCGCCGTCTGCATCGCCGCCTGTGCAGAGCCGCCGCGCTTCAGGATGAAGGGCATCGCGATCGCGACGGCTACCACGATGACCACGACGATAGCCGCCACGGCCCAACGAGTCTTTCGCTTGCGACTCGCGGTCCTCGGCGCAGCTTCAGCGCTCATCGCGCACCGGCTTCACGAGCAGCCCGTTGCGACGAGCAAGGGACGGGATTGGCGTGCGGCATGTCTTCTCCTCGGTCGATGTCTGATCCGATTCGAAGCTACGCTCGCCTGCCGCGCGGCGCGTCTGCCTGGGAGCCTGTCTTCAGCCGGTCGACTACGCCTCGCGGCGTACGCCCCCGCGGTTAGTCTGCGGCCAGTCCGGGGTGGACCAGGCCGCTTTCGTAGGCGATTACGACCAGCTGCGCTCGGTCACGCGCTCCGAGCTTGATCATCACTCGGCTCACGTGGGTCTTCGCCGTGGCGGGGCTGATGAACAGCGCTCCACCGATCTCGGCATTCGACAGGCCCCGGCCGACGAGCGCCAGCACCTCGCGCTCCCGGTCGGTGAGATCGCCGAGCTGAGCCGCATCGGGGGCAGTCGACACCGGACGCCGCACGAATTCGGCGATCAGCCTGCGCGTGACGCTCGGCGCGAGCAGCGCTTCACCGGAGGCCACCAGCCGCACGGCGTCGAGCAGGTCGTCAGGATCGGTGTCTTTGAGCAGGAAGCCGCTTGCCCCTGCGCGGAGCGCCTCGAAGACATACTCGTCGAGGTCGAACGTCGTGAGTACCAACACACGCACGCCCGCCGTGCGCTCGTCTCCCACGATCGCCCGGGTCGCTTCGATACCGTCGACGCCCGGCATGCGGATATCCATGAGCACCACGTCGGGTCTGACCTGTCGGGCCAGCTCGATCGCCGAGGACCCGTCCGCGGCCTCGCCGACGACCTCGAGGTCCTCGGCGGACTCGAGCAACATCCGGAAACCGCTTCGGACGAGCGCCTGGTCATCGGCGACGACCACGCGGAGGCGGGACGGCTCACTCATGCGTTGACTCCCTTGAGCGGAAGGCGAGCGGAGACACGGAATCCGGCGCTATCCGCGGGGCCGGCCTCGAACACCCCGCCGAGCGCCACGACGCGCTCGCGCATCCCGGCGATACCATGCCCCTCTCGAGTCGCACCCTGCACGCCATGGCCATCATCGGTTATCACGACCAGGAGATCCGCTCCTTCACGGTTCACCCGCACCGTGGCTTGCGTTGCCCCGGCATGCCGTACGACGTTAGTGAGGGCCTCTTGCACGATGCGATAAGCCGAGACGTCCGCGAAAGCCGGAAGGTCTGCGAGTGCCTGCGCGTCGACCTCAAGAACGACGTGGACGCCCGCCTCTTCCACGCCACGAATCAGCTCGTCCAAGCGTCCCAAGCTTCCCGCAGGTGCGAACGGCGTCGCGTCGTCACCTCCGCGAAGCACGCCTAGCATGGCGCGAAGCTCGTCGAGCGCGGCCTTGCTGGTCGTCCGGATCGTCGAGAGTACGTGCTTGACGGCCTCGGGGTCGCGTTCGACGACCTTCTCGGCGGCGCCAGCCTGCACTGCGATGATCGAGAGCGAGTGCGCGGTCACGTCGTGCAGCTCGCGGGCGATGCGCAGGCGCTCCTCCTCCACCCGGCGACGCGCCTCCTCCTCGCGCGTGCGTTCGGCGTCGAGGGCGCGCTGCTCGACCTCGGCGATGTAGGCCCGGCGCGTGCGGGTCGCGTCGCCCAGCGCGGCCGCGAACGCGAACATCGCGGCTATCCGAACGAGCTCGGCGTACCAGCGGACGCTCGTGACGTCGGGCAGCGTCAACGCGAGCGTGAAGACCGTCGCCCCGACGGCGGCAAGCCAGAGCGTGCGGCGGCCACGCACGGTACCTACGGTGTAAAGCGCGATGAGCGGCGCGAGCGCCATCATCGCCGGAGGATGCCCGGGCGTGGCGTCGTACACGGCAGCGGTGACCGTGGTGACGCCAAGCACCACCAGCGGGTAGCGCCGGCGTAGGGCCAGCGGCAGGAACGCCGCGGCAAGAAGCGCGTAGCTCGTCCACGTCGGCGGTGCCACGCGATGCTCGAACGGCGGGCGGAAGCCACCGCGCGGCCCGCCACCGCCGTCGCGAAACAACACCGGCAGTGTGCCTATCTGGAACCAGCCGAATAGCACGAGCCCGACCGCAAGCAGAGTATCGCTCGCCTCAGGACCGAACCGTCCGATGGCCTTCTTCATCGACTGCAGCATGGACCGATACTAGCCCCTTCGTCGCCTCGCGCGCATTCGCCCACCGGCGCGACCGTCCTACGCCCGGGGGAGTAGCCGCTAGACCGGATCCACCCCCGCACGCTCCTGCGCAGCGAGCAGGTCGGCGACTGCTTCCGCCTCGATATAGACCCGGTTGACAGCCGGGTCGATCGCCTTGATCGCGGTCTCGACTCGCGTGATCGCCTGGTGAACGTCCTCGCCGCTCGACTCCAGGCGGAAGGCGACGTCGAGGTTGACCAGCAAGTCATGCGGCCCGAAGTACATCGTCCGGATCTCGCCGACCTGCACGACGTCCTTATCGGCGAGCACCGCGGCACGCATCCGCTCCATCATCTCGGGCTCGATGCCTTCACCGATGAGCAGTCCCTTGGTCTCGCGGGCAAGCAGCCATGCCACCGACATCAGCAGCAAGCCGATGAGGATCGAGGCGGCCCCATCGAGGTACGGGTTCGAGTAGTAGTGCCCGAAGAAGACGCCGAGGAACGCGATGACCAGACCGATCATGGCGGCCGAGTCCTCGAAGACGACGGTGAACAGGCTCGGGTCCTTGGCGACGCGAATGAACTCGAGTGGCGGCGTCGAGCCTCGCGCGATACCGAACTGCCGCATCGCGATCGCGAAAGACGCGCCCTCCACGAGAAACGAGATGCCCAGCACGATGTAGTTGACCAGCGGGTCTTCGAGCGGCGTCGGGTGCTGCATGTGCGTGATGCCCTCGTACACCGACATGCCACCGCCGATCGCGAAGATCGACAGCGCCACGATCAGCGTCCAGAAGTACAGCTCCTTGCCGTGCCCGAACGGGTGGGACGCGTCGGGGGGAACGTCACTCCGGCGCATCCCCACGAGCACAAGAATGCCATTGCCCATGTCCACGAGCGAGTGGATTCCCTCGGAGATCATCGCCGAGGAACCGGTCATGCTACCCGCGATGAACTTGATGACCGCTATCACGAAGTTCGCGACGACCGCCGCGATGACCGCGATCTTCGACTCGCCGTTCCCTGCCTCAGCCACCCTGCCATCCCCTCGTCAGACACCGTCTCTCCAGTATCGCACCCGGCGCGACGACAGGCCGAAAGGCGGGTACACCTTCTCAGATGCAACGGGGAGGTCATCGCATGCACGATGCACACGTCACGAACAGCGGCCCTGAGACCGTCGTCTTCGTTCCCATGCACGGCCCGCGCACGCTCGTCCCTGAGGCGCTCGAGCGCGCCGCCGCGTTCGTTGAGCACTACGGCCTCGTCGCCACCGCCGGACCGCAGATCCTGCACATCACCACCCCGGAGACCGACGAGTCCCTTGCGGAGTGGGAGCTGTGGCTGCCGATCGCCGGCGGAGCTGGCGACACGCTGCCGGGAGGCGACGGCATCGGCGTCAAGCGGGTTGAGGCCGACACGGTGGCCGTCGCATGGGTGGAGCCTGACGAGTTCGTCGGCCAGGCGTACCGTGCCCTCGAGCAGTGGGCTGCCGAGAACGCGCTGGCGCCGGTCGGCCTGCCGCTGGAGGTCTACACGAGCCCCGATGACGCACGGATACCTGAGCGCCATGGCGCCGAGATCCGAGTTCCGGTGACCGCGACCGCAGGCGGCGCCTAGGCCTACACCTGTGTGGCCGACGCGCGACGGCCCCGCAGCCGGTCGTGGCCACGGGGCCGTCGGTGATCGCGGGGCCTGACCTAGGCGGTCACGGCGCTCGCGGAGACAACGGCCGCCTGTGCGCGACCGGCGCGCCAGACGATGAAGAAGTAGAGGAGTGCCACCGGCTGCATGAAGGCCATCAGCAGCACCCACATGAGCTTCTCGCTCTCATCGGCGCTCGGGTAGTTAGCCTTCTCCCGGATGATGGCGTCGATGAGCATCCACACCCAGAACACCGGGAACAACAGGCCGGCCAACAGAGCGACCATCACCAGCATCGCGATCGACAGTCCGAATGACGCTGCAAGCGCTTCCATTTCGATTCCTCCTCGCTCGGCTTGAGCCGCTAGTCCACCAGCTCGAGTCGGACCTGTCCGACACCGCGCTGCACATTGAGTTCGATCTTCACGTCGCTCGTGGCGTACGCCTCGTTGACGTAGTAGTTGCCTTGCTTGGTGAAGCCGGGGGCGCTCCAGTCGCCGAGGCCGTCCTGCGCCCCCATGACGCGCACGCCCACGTTGCTCGGCACCTTGATGGTCACTTCGCCTGCGCCGGCCTGGATCGCACCGGTAACGTCGTGCGACCGTTCACCGCTCAGGTCGATCATCGCGTCGCCGGCGCCAAGGTTCATGGTCAGACGCTCGACGTCCACAGTGCGAAGGTCCAGGTCGCTGTCGCCGGCTCCCAAGGTGACGGAGAGCTGCGTGACCGGCACCTCCTCGGTGAGGCGCACGTCCCAGCTGTTCGCGAGCCGCACGCCGCCGAGTCCCCTGAAATCACCGAGGCCATCAGAGCGCTCGTTGCGGATCACGACCTGCTTGTGCGAGTCGCCCAGGGAGGCCGGCTCGATGACGGGCTTCAGCGATGCTGGCGCATACGTGAAGGTGCCATCGATCAGGTTGCCGCTGGAGGCGCCGCCCGCCATCTTGAGCTCGCCAGCGCCCATCATCACGACGACTTCGCCGGTCTTTGCCCCGTCGAGCGAGACCGCCTCTGAGTCAGTCCGCTTGATCGTGCTCGTCGACTGCGACAGTCTCTCGCGCCGCAGGATACAACCGGTCGATCCGAGCAGCGCAGCACAGAGCGCCGCCGCCAGTGCGATCTTGAAGATCCTCATGATGCATCCCCTCCCTCGGACGGCCCGCTCACGGGGGGCACCGGAGGCGCAATGGGTGCCGGCGGGGCGATGACCTGATCGACGACCGGAGCAGCCGGGACCGTGCTCCACTCGGGAGCAGACTGGTCCACGCGGCCTACCAGCATGACCTTGGCGTACTGGCCGTGAAGGACGCCGATGCCCTTGACGAGCCACATGGTCAGGATGAACCCGAGGATGCCGCCCACGATCATGACGGGCATGCCCCACAGCTGGATGTAGTAGCCGTAATCGAGGTTCTGGAACACAGGGTAATCCGTGACGAGCTGGAAGATCGGCGCCGCGATGAACCACGCCGACATGGCCAGCGCCGTCACCGTCACGGTGAAGTACGCGATGCCGAGCGGCAGTTGCAGCAGCATGTAGAACATCGTCGCCCACGTGCGGTAGTCAGTGAGCCAGCTCTTGATGCGGTCCCACAGGTTGCCCTGCGCGCCCACGACTCGCGGCCTTCTCGGCATACGCACGCCGAGAAGGCCTTCGACGATGCGCCCCTCAGCGAACGACACCGCACGTACGATGGCGAGCGTCAGCAGAGCGATCGGCACGCCGATGATGAGGACGAGCGTCCCCAACGTGAGCGAGATGCCGGTCACGACGATGGTGAAGTACACGACGCCCGTGGCAAGGGCGAGCAGCATATAGAAGAGCGAGCCCCAGGCCTGCGGGTCGGCTACCACGCCGAAGAACCGGGCGAAGGGGTTGGCACTCTTGCGGGCCGACGGAACCGGCGCGCGGAGGGCCCGGGCGACCGTCAGCTCGGAGTCCCGGTAGGCGGCTGCGACTTCATCCGGCGTTCCGTACGCGGCCACCGCGGCGTCGAATGCTTCGGCAGAATCACCGCCGTTCTCGGCGATCGCATCGCGGAGGTACTCCTCCGCATCGTAGAGGGCGTCCTGGACGAGCGCGGGGTCGGCGCCTGCAAGCGCCTTCCTCAGCTCGGCGAGGTATCCCCCGATTGTCCTATCCAACGTTCCCCTCCAAAGTCGCGTCCACGAAGTCACGGGTCTGTGACCACACCTGCTTCCAATCGCCGAGGACTTCTCGGCCTCGATCGGTGATCGAGTAGTACTTGCGTGGCGGTCCCGAAACACTGGGCTCGACACGGCTCGCGAGCAGCTGGTTCTCCTCCATCGAGCGAAGGACCGGGTAGAGCGTCCCTTGCTTGACCGGCGTCCCGTCCTGCCAGGCGTCCCCTATCTGCTTGGCGATCTGATAGCCGTACTGCGGTTCGCCGCTGCGGTCCAAGATCGCGAGCAGCACGAGTGACACGGTGCCCGCATTGAGCTCCTTGCGGAACTTGCGAAGCACGGCATCCGATGCGTCCACGACTCACCTCCCTCACGTCGTTGTCCTGCGATATGAGTGACTCGTATCAAGTCACTACTATTCCTAACTTCACACTACCTGTAACGCAGACTACTACGAAGTTATGACTAGTCAAGAGAAAAGTTGCGGAATCCCTTGCACGGCGCGTCGGCCTTCGGTGGCGGCCCAGCGACACGATCGGCTCACCGCGAGTGCGTCAGGCAGGGATGAATAGCGCCCGGTTGTCCTCGGCGAACTGCCGAAACGTGATCGGGGGGCGGCCGATGAGGCGCTCGAGATCGTCGGTGATGCCCGAGGCCATACGGAGGCGAGCGACCAGATAGATGCCGCGCATGACGGTGATGAAGCCGCGGTCGTAGCCGTCCTCGGTCATGCGCTTCGCGAACGTCCGACCACTTGGGGAGCTGTAGCGGATGGGCCGGCCCGTCTCCTCGGCGAGTATCGTGGCGACCTCGCCGTAGGTCAGCGCCTCAGAGCCGGTGAGCGTGTACGAACAGCCGATGTGGCCCGGCTCGGACAGGACCACGGCGGCCGCCTCGGCTATGTCGCGAACATCGATGAAGCTGGTGCGCCCGTTCCCGGCGGGGACGAAGACCTCGCAGCGGTCGCGGATATCAGCGCAGTGCGTGGTGGACAGGTTCTGCATGTAGAAGCTTGGCCGCAGCATCGTCCAGCCGACGCCCGACGCCTTGATGAGCTTCTCGATCGCGTGGTGCGGCACGACGGGATTGCGCTCGACCCCCATGAGCGAGAGGAAGACGACCTGTTTCACACCCGCCTCGCGCATCGCACGGATGAATGGCTCGAATGCCGAGGAGTCGGCCATCTGAGGCGGCCGCACGAAGAAGACGCGGTCTACACCGTCGAACGCTACGGCGAAGGTCGACGGGTCCTCAAAGTCGAATCGCACGCAGTCGACGCCACCTGACACGCCGCCGATTCCCGCTGACGGCTTACGCACGGCGGCGCGGACCGATTCGCCCCGGCCGACAAGCCGAGCGACGACCTCGCTGCCCACGTTCCCGCTCGCGCCGGTGACGAGCACGACCCCGCTCACGAGCGCTCCTCGGCAAGGTGAGCTGCGAGCCGGTCACCGGAGGTGCGCAGGAGGTCCATGAAGCTCTCGACCTGCTCCGCAGACATGCCGGCCAATGCCGGCTTGGTCGCCCGGGCGGCGGACAGCCGGAGCTCGCGGCGCAAGTCCTTGCCTTTCGGCGCCAGCACGATCAGGCGCGAACGCCCGTCGTCGGGATTCGGTTCCATGCGGATCAAGCCCTCGCGCTCCATGCGGCCGAGCAGCCCGGTCATGGTCGGGCGGTCGCTGGCCACCAACTCGGCCATGGTGCCGGCAGTCAGCGCCTGGCCCGGTTCGAGGTTGAGGATGACCGCCGCTTGCAGAGGCGTGACACCGAGCGGCTGGGTCTCGCGGGCCATGCTTGCTCTGAGCAGCTTGGCGAATCGGCTGACGAGGTAGCCGACGTCATTCGAGCGTTGGGGCGACACGGTTGCTCCTTCGGGTGCGGGCCAGATAGTTTGTATATTAACTATCTGCGCACGCCGCCGCAAGCTACCTTCGGGGGCTCCGCCGGCTGATCGACGCCCCGCTACTCCCCCGCTAGAAATCGCACCTTGATGTGAGAACCGTCGCAGAACGGCTTGTTCGCCGAGGCGCCGCACCGGCACAGCGTCGCCCGGTTGCGCACTTCGTACGGTTCACCGTCTGCGCTGATGATGGGAATCCCGCCTCGGACGAAGATGGGGCCACTCACGCCAAGCGAGGGGTCCTCGATCAAGATGATGGACGGCTCGTACTCGGGCTCTTTGGCCTGGCCCGTCCGCGCGTCGCAGAGGACATACCGGCCCGAAGGGCACAACATCGCCTCTTCCTCGGCAAGAGCGCGCTTCTCGGGGTCGTCACACTCGCCGACGAGGTTCCACAAGCCACCCGCCCTGTCGCAGAAACGTGCCTCGGCGCACAGGCAACGTGCGTCGTGCAAGACGACGCCCGGCCCAC
Organism: uncultured Eubacteriales bacterium; assembly: GCA_964607705.1. Taxonomy (GTDB): domain Bacteria; phylum Actinomycetota; class Coriobacteriia; order Anaerosomatales; family PHET01; genus CAZSLI01. The sequence goes on along the minus strand of CAZSLI010000017.1, from coordinate 2,119 downwards.
TGATGTCCACTGACATCTGGGCGAACGAGTCGCCGCCAGCGGTCTCCGTGCCGTCGAAACCGTCGAAGTGGGACGAGTCGCAGGACGGCTTGGTCGCCGACAGACCGCAGCGGCACAACCGGTACATACCGGAGGTCTCGATGCGCTCGATCTCGCGCCACCCGACGGACTCGCCCTTGTCGTTGGTCACGATCTCGGCACGTATGAGCGGCACGCCCCCATAGACCTCATAGGGACCGTTCCACGTGACTTCGATACGTACCGGTGGCAGCGCCATGCTCTCTCCTCCCTGGACCTGTCTCGATTCTCGCATGCCGAGGAGCCTGACGCATAAGGGACCGCGATCCCTCGCGGAACCGCGGTCCCAAGCACGCCTCCCTGGCCGACTACTTGGAGACGGCCGAGATCGAGTCTTGGAGCAACTGCACCGTGAACTGAGGATTGTGGATACCGTTGCTCTTGTCATTCACCACGTAGAAGTAGTTGTACGCCGCGGCGTAGGCTGGGTCGTTCTCGCTCACCGTGGCTCCCTTGAATACCACCTGGCCGCCTTGCGACGTGAACGCGGTGCTGCCGGCGCTCTTGTTGATCGCATCGCTCAGGTTGCCGAGCAGACCCTTGACTTCCTCCTGCTGCGTGCCCGTGGTGCCGTTGCCGTCGTAGTCCTCCTTGGCCTGGCCACCGCCGGTCATGTCGTTCTTGTGACAGCCCTCTTGCTGGCAGCGCTTGAAGCTGGCCTTGAACGAATGATCGGGCTGGCCGTTGTTCACGGTCACGTGACACGCGACGCACGTGTCCGTCGCCTTGAGGTGCGGCGATTCCACGCTTCCCGCACTACCCGTCCCCGTGCTGCTCGTCGAACCGGTGCCGGTGCTGCCGCTGGAGGCTCCTGCACCTGTCCCACCGACGCCCAAGGTGTTCACGGCGTACAGCATGTCGGTCTGGGTGGACGGGTGAGGCGCTGACAGCTCACCGTTCTGGGCACCCGCCGGATGCCACCCGTTGTGACAGGCCATGCAGACGGCGCCGTAGCCGCCCTTCGCGCTGTCGATATTCGGAATCTGGTCGACGGTTCCCCGGTTCGCTATCTGGGCGCCGGCGCCGGTGTGGCAGGCACGGCAGTCGGTCGCCACGACCCAGTCGCGCTTCCCGGTCGAGCCGGTGGTGGCCGTCGAGTCGCTGGTGCCGGATGAACCGGTCGAAGCGCTCCCCCTCGGCTGGAATCCGCCGCCGGTCTGCGAGAAGGTGAGGCCATCGTGACAGTTCTTGCAGCCGTCTTCCTCGGCAGCGAAAGTGACGGGGACGGCGTGAGTCGACTCCGCCCATTCGCGAACAATCCCGAGTTCCATGTCATCCGGGCGGCCCGCAGATGTATTGGCGTTCGTATTCGTGTTCGTGTTGCCCGTCGTGCCGCTCTGACTGCTGCACCCGGCGAGAAGCCCCAGCAAGAGCACCACGCCGAGCAAGAACGGCACGATCGTGCGAAGCCGATCTCTCATTTGATCTCCCCCTCATTGTGAACGCAGGCCATCGTGTCCAATGTGCTTGCCCTTGGCTCGAGCATGCCTGCTACTTACCCAGTAGGAAGCCCACGGCTAGGCAGGAAATCAATGCCATCACCGCAGGTAGACGGCCTAATTGGGGCGTCTGTCGGAACTTTGCGGCGAGCGAGGGAGGAGAATGGCGCGGCGTGGTCGAAGGTCATAGTTGTTACATCAAGTTACATTGGCTCACCCATTGCGTAGACTGGGCCAGGAATCCCGCTGCGACGATGTTGATCGCCGCGCCTCAAAGGAGCTCGCTATGGCGCACGTTCGCTCGCTCTTCTTCCAAGGGCCGCTCGCCGAAGTCGAGGACAAGGCCATCAAGGCCGTCAAACTCGGCAGGCCGAGTGAGGTCATCTGGAACATCACCAACCGCTGCAACCTGCTGTGCGACCACTGCTACATGGCGGCCGACGGGCACATGAAGCCCGAGCAGCTCTCCGATGAGGAGGCCATCGCGCTCGTCGACCAGATGGTCGATTCCGGGGTGCCCGTGCTCTTCATGAGCGGCGGCGAGCCCATGATGCGCAAGAACTTCTGGGAGATCCTCGAGCACGCCCGCACCGGCGGCATGC